>NZ_AUGQ01000075.1 GCF_000422745.1 Microbacterium gubbeenense DSM 15944 | reverse complement strand
GCTGCGGGCGTGTCAGAGCCAGTCGCTCATCGCTGGTTCCGGAATGCTGGCGGCGTGAATCCTCAACTCCCGCCCAAGGTATCCGGGCGTTATCTCTCGTCTCGCGAGCGTGAGGACATAGCCCTCTGGCGTGCTCAGGGCGCAGCAGTTCGGGAGGTCGCCCGCCGATTGGGTCGTGACGCATCGACCGTGTCTCGCGAGCTGCGGAGGAACGCTTCGACACGCACCTATCGCCTCGATTACAAGGCCTCCACAGCACAATGGCATGCTGAGCGCCGCGCTCGTCGCCCCAAGCCGGCGAAACTCACGCTCAACCCCGAGCTACGTGACTACGTCAATGACAAGCTCAGCGGTCGCGTCCTTGATAACGACGGCGCGGAGGTAGGCCCTGCCGGACCGGTCTGGGATGGGAAGAACAAACCCCACCGCGGTGACCGCGACTGGGTGACGGCCTGGAGCCCGAGACAGATCTCGAAGAGACTACCGGTCGATTTCCCGGACGATCTGTCGATGCGGATCTCGCACGAGGCGATCTATCAAGCGCTCTACGTCCCTTCACGCGGAGGGCTCGAGAGACGACAGTCCTGGCATCTACGGCGGGGCCGCACGAAGCGCGTTCCCAGAGCCCGCGCCCGTCAGCAGGCCTGGGCGCACGTCACCGATGAGACCGTGCTCGCCAGGCGGCCGGCAGAGGTGACCGACCGTAAGATCGCGGGCCATTGGGAGGGCGACCTCGTCATCGGGCTCAAGCGCTCGGCGGTCGCTACACTCATCGAACGCACGACGAGATACGCGATGTTGATTCACCTTCCCCGCCAGGCGGGCTATGGGGTGACCCCGCCCCGGAAGAATGGTCCGGCGCTTGCCGGCTATGGCGCGATCACGATGAAGAACGCGTTGGTGTCGACGTTTCTCTCGTTGCCGGGCTCACTCAGACGGTCGCTGACCTGGGACCGAGGGAAGGAACTCTCCGCTCACGAACTCCTCACGAAGGAGATCGGTCTGCCCGTCTACTTCGCTGACGCGAAGAGTCCGTGGCAACGCGGTAGCAATGAGCACCTCAACGGGCTCAT
>NZ_AUGQ01000074.1 GCF_000422745.1 Microbacterium gubbeenense DSM 15944 | reverse complement strand
TCGGCGACTCGCTCCGCGATTCGGCGGCCCTCGGCGAGATCCTTCGCGTGGTAGGCGGATCGCAGTTGCTGCGCGCACTGCCACGCAACGAACACCTCGTCGTGCGCAGGATCTGCCTCGATCGCCGCGGCCAGCCTAACTCGCTGCTTGTCGGTGAGGTTCTCCGCTCCGGCGCGCAGGATGGTCTGGATCCCGTAGAGCGGCTCTCCCTTGCGTCCGCGGTGGCCGAGCGTGTCGTGTTGCACTCTGCGGCGGACCTCGTCGACCGCGGCGGTGCCGAGTTTCACGACATGGAACGCGTCGAGCACCGCGACAGCGTCTTCCAGCTTGTCGTTGATCGCGGTCTTGTATCCGGCGAAGGGATCCAACGCCGCCACCTCCACGTTTTTCCGGAACGCGTCGCCGCGCTCACCGAGCCAAGTCGCGTAGGCCTTCCCGGACCGGCCGGGTACGAGATCCAGTAGCCGCGCACGCACCCGGCCGTGCTCGTCGCGGGTGAGGTCGACCATCCCCGTCAGTTCCTTCGGACCGCGCTTGCGTGGATCGACGTGATGCCAGACATGCTCGTCGACACCGAGCGTCGTGACGCCATCGAACCGGGATTCGTCCGCGGCGAGGCACACGAGTTCGGGCTCGACGGCGCGCCACACGGTCTTCCACGATGTTCCGAGCTGACGGGCGAGCCCAGCGATGGTCGCGTGCTCGCCTCGTAGCTGTCCGATAGCCCAGGCGATAGTGCGCTTCGTGATCGACCCCCGGTGAGCGACCAGCGACGGGGGGCGTGAGGAACGAACTGGTGACAGGTGTGGTTTAGGCCGCGAGGGTGAGCGGCTCGGCCAGCTTGGACTCGAACTCGATGGGGGTCAAGCCGCCGAGGGAGTCCTGGGCTCGTTGCCGGTGATACTTCCGCTCGATCCAGACGACGATGGCGAGCCGCAGATCCTGCCGGGTGGTCCACCGCTGCTGGTTGAGGACGTTGGTCTGCAGGAGCGACCAGAAGCTCTCCATAGCTGCGTTGTCGCCCGCGGCGCCGACTCGGCCCATCGAACCGACCATGTCGTGCCGGCGCAGTTCCCGGGCCATGGCGCGGCTTCGAAACTGGC
>NZ_AUGQ01000073.1 GCF_000422745.1 Microbacterium gubbeenense DSM 15944 | reverse complement strand
GACTGACAGTCGAACGAGTCGCCGACGGTTCCGGTGGAGGGGACGGCGCCGAGTTCGACGACCCGGTCGGTGTAGACCATCGCCATGTAGTTCGACCCGTGGTCCGCGTGATGGATCAGCTCGTCGAGCGGACCGGTCGCGGTGAACGCGGCCATGTTCAGTGCTTGCAGCGGCAGCACGTCGGCCTTCAACGTCGACGCGACGTTCCAGCCGACGATCATCCGGGAGAACACGTCGATCACGAACGCGACATACGCAAACCCCGCCCATGTCGCGACATACGTGATGTCCGCGACCCACAGCCGGCGGGGTGCGGGAGCGGTGAAGCTCCGTTTCACGAGGTCCTGCGGCTGCGGGATCGTCGGGTCGTGCTTCGTCGTGAACACCTTCTTCGACCTGGCCACGCCCCGCACCCCAGTCAATCCCATGAGGCGGGCGGTCTGATCGCGGCCGACGTCCCAGCCCTGCCGCCGCAGCAGCGCATGCATCTTCCGGACCCCGTAGACGCCGTAGTTCTCTGCGTGCAGCCGCACGACCTCGGGCACCAGCAACTCGTCTTTCAGCTGCCGCGCCGAGGCAGGACGGGTCTTCGCGGCCCGATATCCGCGGGAGGTGACAAACCCTCGCACCGCGTCCTTGAGGACGCGGCAGATGAGCTCGACCCCGAACTGATCCCGGTGCATGTCGATGAACCGGATCATCTCGTCGAGGGGCGGTCGAGCTCCTTCGCGAAAAACACGCTCGCAGCCTTGAGCACTTCGTTCGCTTTCCGCAGCTCCGCGTTCTCCCGCCGCAAGCGCTTGTTCTCCTCGGCGACATCGGTCGGCACGCCCGGGCGCTCGCCAGCGTCGACCTCCCGGCGACGGTGCCACACCCGCAACGTCTCGGGACTCATCCCGAGCAATCCAGCAACATGCCGGACCGCGGCCATCAGGTTCGAGTGGTCGGGCTTGGCCTCATCCAGCATCCGCAGCGCACGATCACGCATCTCGGCTGAGTACTTCTGATTCATCATCTCCATCCTTGCCTGAAGAACGGAACGAAACCCAGGGCGATTCAATCATCGCCGAGGGCAAGCGTCGGCTGATTGATGACCCTCACCGGCTCGAGGGGGTCACCACGATCGGTGTCGATGAGCACGTCTGGCGCCACAC
>NZ_AUGQ01000072.1 GCF_000422745.1 Microbacterium gubbeenense DSM 15944 | reverse complement strand
CTAGGAACACTAGGAACACTAGGAACACTAGAGAAGGTAGGAATCCTAGGGGGACTAGGAAGCTAGGCCTCGGACGCAGCGGAGGTGGGGGAGGGCCTGGCATCCCGCGAGGGCCATCCGCGGGATGCCAGGGGTGTGAGCGCCTACTTGCGGCGGGGGCAGACGCGAACCGAAGAGCGAATGTCTCCGCTGACGGCTTTCATGAGCTTCGTGCGGATCCGGTGCACTCGACGATTGAGGCTGTCGCGAGACAGCTCGAGTTCGTCAGCGGCGTCCTGTCGTGCAGCACCAGGATCATCGGCGAGTTCGATCTGCACAAGCAACCGCACCTCAGCGCAGGAGATGACGTCATGCGATACGGCCCACATGAGAACAGTCGTGAGGTTCTCAAGTGCAGTACGCCCGACGGTCGCTCCGGTGGAGCTCTGATCATTCAAAAGGCCGTCAAGAAGCGAATCCTCAGCCGGAACCTCACGGCTGCGCGGAGCCCCGAACTCTCGGCTGACGCGCTTGAGGAGCTCACCGCGAAGATTGCCGGCGACATGACGATCCCGCGAGAGGGGATAGGTCATGATCGTCTCCCAGAGCGCGCTCGTTGCTGCATCGACCGCATGCTCCATCGGCATCCCCTGGAATGCTGTCGGCGCCAGCCGGTGCGCCACAGAACGCGCCAACGGGCGGAAGGCAACCAGTAGTACGTTCATGGACGCATGGTGGCCCTGCTGGGCGAGCTCGATGAGTCGATGATGCGCAAAGTCGCGCTCGGCATAGGAAGCATCCGTGGAGCTGCTATCGCGCTGGCCAATCATCCCCTCGAGGTGATCAACCATCTCGTCACCAGTGAAGGTACCGAGACCGGGAAAGTCGTGCTCGACATCATGGATCGATCGGATCCACTCGGACTGAAAAGTGCGTTCGATAGCACCAGCGGTGACGCGCATGAGTATGGCCCCTTCGTGCCGTCAACAAGGACGACACCCACGCTCCTCACGCCCTCTAGCTACCCGTCTCGAAACCTCCACGGTCATCCGTGCGCTGCTTTCAAGTGACCCAGTGCTGCTCTCAAACTGAGTAAATAAATGCCAGGTCCGTGACGGTTTCAGTGCCTGGTGAGACGTGCCCAAAAAACTCGCGAGAGATTGCATGTCCGTGAACCCTGGATCAAGCGGCATAGCTATGTG
>NZ_AUGQ01000071.1 GCF_000422745.1 Microbacterium gubbeenense DSM 15944 | reverse complement strand
CTTCCATCATCGGAAGGCCTCGACCTCGTCCCCGCGACCGCCACGCCGCTGGCTCGTCAACCGACGACTACACCCCCATCCGCGAAGAGCCCCATTGTTGGGAACGTCGATGGTTAGCGCTTCAGACGATGTTGACGTCACGATTTCGTGGGAGTCACAAGAGATCTTGGATAGCAGCGGGGATAGCGTTGATATCGTCTGGGTGCAGGAAGATTCGGCGCAGGAGATGGGAGTTGGAGAGCTTCCCGGAGGCGAGCGTGTCGAGGTTACTAAACAGTCAGCACTTCCAGTTCCTGAGGAATTGTTAAATCCGCCCGAGGGTGAGGTCGGTTTGCAATCTAAGGCCGAACCGGAAAGGGACTTTGGCGATGTTGAGGCCGGGGAAGTCCGTCTGGACGAGCCCACGATAGAGGTAGGTGAGGCCGAGGCGGTTTTGGCAGATCCGGCAGAATTTGATGTCCAGTCGATTAGTGCCGTCACAGATAGCACTTTTAGCTATGCGTGGGATGGCGTGGGCGACGTGTATGAAGTCTCGCGCGATGGTGAACTGATCGCCGAAACTGAGACGCCGGAGTTCACCGACGCACTACTTACGGCAGGCCAAGAGTACTTGTACGAGATCACTTCGTATGATGACAGTGGCGATGTCGTCGCCTCTCGGTCGATACCGACGCGTGCGCTAGGGGGTCCGCAGGAACTTTCAACCATGACGTACCAACCGCATGTGTCGCAAGGAATCTATCGAACGTTTATTCCCGATAAGTTTGTGAGTATGGATTTCGCGACGACGTGGGGGTGTGGTCAAGCGTTCAAAAAGGACCGCATGTTCGGAGGAGATAATCGCAGTTATACAATGCCGACGAGAAGTGCCCCATACGACGGTGTCTCCTCGAAGACGTCTGTTGCATTGAATATCAACTGGGAGAATTCGGCGCCATATAAAATTCAATGGGTAAAGGAAGTTGGCACTACCCGGCTTTATGAAAACTACAAATTGATTGATTCCGCGACCGCAAGTTCTGATGGAATCAAGATTATCGATGTCTCAACCACTAGCGCCTACGCCCAGGCGCGAATTGACCACAAGGTCGCGAATCCTTACTGCATCGCGGGGGCGATCACGTACAACGTCATGTTCCGCTGGTACCGTAACGGCACCTTTGAAGGCTCATCGTATTTGAGCGTGTAGCAGTGGCCTGAATCCGCCAGTCTCGAGCAAACTCCTGGCGATGTAGTTGGTCAGGTTCCGGAAGCCCAGC
>NZ_AUGQ01000070.1 GCF_000422745.1 Microbacterium gubbeenense DSM 15944 | reverse complement strand
TCTCACGCTGTCCATCAGGAAGACCTCGACGATGATCCACGGTACCTTCGCCACCCCTGACCTGTCTGCGTTCTGCCTCCTCGATGAGCACGGCCTCACCGTCACGGGCCAGCAGATCGATCCTGACAAGGCGGTACTCGAATGCCGCGTCACCGACCGCGACCCGTTCTGTCGCGGTTGCGGTGCCGAAGGCATCGCCCGCGGGACACAGGCCCGCCGGCTGGCGCATGTCCCGCTGGGGTGGCGGCCGACGACGCTCCTCGTCCGCGTCCGCCGCTTCGCGTGTTCCGACTGTGGGACGATCTGGCGCGAGGACACCACGGCGGCGGCCGAGCCGCGGGGGAAACTCACTCGCGCCGCGATCCGGTGGGCCTTGGAGGCTGTCGTCTGCCAGCACCTGCCTGTCGCGCGGGTCGCGGAGTCCCTCGACGTGTCCTGGCATGCCGCCAACGACGCCGTCCTCGTCGAGGGCCGGCGCGTCCTGATCGACAACCCCCGCAGGTTCGACGGGGTGACGACGATCGGCGTCGACGAGCACGTCTGGCGCCACACGCGCCTCGGCGACAAATACGTGACCGTGATCATCGACCTCACCCCGGCCCGCGAGAAGACCGGCCCCGCCCGGCTGCTCGACATGGTGCCGGGCCGCTCGAAGCACGCCTTCAAGACCTGGCTCGCCGGGCGCCCGAAACAGTGGCGCGACGGCGTCGGCGTCGTCGCGATGGACGGCTTCACCGGCTACAAGACGGCCGCCGGCGAAGAGATCCCCGACGCGACGGCCGTGATGGATCCCTTCCATGTCGTTCAGCTGTTCGGCGATGCGCTCGACAAGACCAGACAGCGCGTCCAGCAGGAGACCCTCGGGCATCGCGGCCGAACCGGCGACCCGCTCTACGGGTGTCGCCGGCTGCTGCGCACCGGCCTCGGGCTGTTGAAGCAACACCAGCTCGCGAAACTCGAGGCGGTGTTCGACGCGCATCCCGATCACGTCGTCGTCGAGGTCACCTGGGACATCTACCAGCGCGCCGTCGCCGCCTACCGGCACAAGAAGCCGGGCACGGGGAAGAAGATCTTCACGCGCGTCATCGCCCAGCTCGCCGGCGGCATCCCACAGGATCTGCCCGAGTTGATCACCCTCGGGCGGACGATCAAGCGGCGCGCGGGCGACATCCTCGCGTTCTTCGACCATCCCGGCACGAGCAATGGGCCGTCCGAGGCGATCAACGGCAGGCTCGAGCATCTCCGCGGCACCGCCCTGGGCTTCAGGAACCTGACCCACTACATCGCGAGGAGCTTGCTCGAGACCGGCGGGTTCAGGCCGCTACTACACCCTCAAACACGATGAGCC
>NZ_AUGQ01000069.1 GCF_000422745.1 Microbacterium gubbeenense DSM 15944 | reverse complement strand
TGTCGCGCGTCAGACTATGTGGCAGGGGTAGTTAGTTGCTGAGGCAGCGCCCCCTATCGAAAGGTCTGAATCATCATGAGTCGTCCCCCGACGATCCCCGCGGAGAAGAAGCTCCGCATCGTGTTGTCCGTGTTGCAGGGCGAGATCTCGATCGCTGAGGCCGCCCGCCGCGAGAAGGTCTCCGAGCAGGCCATCGGGAACTGGAAGCGGCAGTTCCTTGAGGGCGGCAAGGCCGGTATCGAGGCGGGCAAGTCCAAGCCCACCTCTCGGGAGCAGCAGCTCGAGGACGAGGTCGCCGAGCTCACCCAGGCCCTCGGTGAAGCGGCGGTCGAGATCCGGGTGTGGAAGAAGAGCGCGGAGGGCCGCCTGGGCCCTTCGAGGACCTCGAGGTGATCCGCACTGACGCGGGCATGTCGACCGCGAGGTTCTGCCAGCTCATCGACATGCCCGAACGGACATGGCGGCGCTGGCAGGCCAAGGCCCGCACCGATCGGCCGCCGAAGGGCCCATGGCCGCAGCCGTCCCGCATCGCCGTGCGCGACGTCGTGATCGCTCACGCGACCGCTCACCCGGCGTGGGGGCACCGGAAAGTCTGGGCGATGACCCGCCACGACGGGTACCGGGTCTCGCAGGCGACCGTGCTGCGCCTGCTGCGTGACGAGGGCTTGATCCTGGAGGCGAACTACCAGCGGGAGCGCCGCAAGCTCGCCGAGCGCCGCAAGGCGGCGTTCGCGAAGACGCCGACGGGCCCGAACCAGGTCTGGCAACTCGACTTCTCCGAGTACGAGACCACGACCGGCGGGACGTGGCGGATCGCGTCGTGCCGGGACTACTGGGCCAAGTACGAGTTCGACGCGCACGTGTCCCCGACAGCGAACAAGCACGACGCCGTCACCGCGGTCGAACTCGCTCTCGCCGAAGCGGAGCGGCTGATCGGCCACCCGCTGATCGACGACTGTCAGGTCGACGACGCCACCGGAGAGTTGCTCCCGGTTCTGACGATCGTCACTGACAACGGCGGCCCGTTCCGCTCATTCACGTTCGAAGCGTTCATCGCCGCACACCCTGAGATCCGCCACGTCCGCACGAGAGTGCGAACGCCGGGTCAGAACGGGTCACGCGAACGCGGCTTCGGGACGATGAAGTACGAGTGGCTGTTCCGCGAGGAAATCGACGACGGCCTGACCCTCGTCGATCAGATCGACGCCTACCGGCACGACTACAACCACGTCCGCCCGCACGAAGCGATCGCCTGGAACCGACCCGCCGACGTCTACGCCGGCCACGCGCACCCCACCATCCCCAACTTCGAAATCGAAGAAATCCTGCCAACTACTTGACGCGGGACA
>NZ_AUGQ01000068.1 GCF_000422745.1 Microbacterium gubbeenense DSM 15944 | reverse complement strand
GGCTCTTCACGAACGAGGGTGTAGTCGAGGTCTGAAACCGCCGGCTTCGAGCAGACTCCTGTCGATGTAGTGCCTCAGGTTCCGGAACCCAAGCGCGATCCCGCGCAGATGCTCGAGTCGGCCATTGATCGCCTCCGTCGGGCCGTTGCTGGTCCCGGGCCGATCGAAATAGCCGAGGACGTCAGCGGCTCGTTGCTTGAGCGTACGAGCGAGCTTGCGGACCTCGACCAGCTGCACGGGCACCCCCGTGGAGATCCGGTCGATCGTGTGCTGCAGGAAGAACCTCCCCAGCCCGCGGTCCGTCTCCCGATACGCGGTGATCATGTCCTGATACACACCCCAGGTCGCTTCAACCTCGACATGGCGCTGGTCGGCGAACACCTCCTCGAGTCGCGCATGCTGCTTCTCGGTGAGAAGACCCGCTCCTGTCAGCAGAGTCCGGCGGACCCGGTAGAGCGGATCACCAGTCCTACCCCGACGACCGAACACATCGCGCTGAACACGGCGCCGACAGTTCTCCAGCGCGTCCCCGGTAAGCCGGATCACATGGAATGGATCCATGATCGGAGCAGCGTCGGGAAGCTCTTCGGCGGCGGCGGTCTTGAACCCAGTGAATCCGTCCATCGCAACGACCTCGATCCCGTTCTGCCACTGCTGCGGGCGTGCAGCCAGCCACCGCTTGAAGACTGCTTTGGAGCGGCCTTCGACCATGTCCAGCAGCCGGGCAGGTCCGGTCTTCTCACGCACCGGGGTCAGATCGATGATCACGGTCACGTACTTGTCGCCACGCTTCGTGTGGCGCCACACGTGCTCGTCGACACCGATCGTGGTGACACCGTCGAAGCGGTGGGGGTCATCGATCAGTTGTCGTGTGCCTTCAGCGAGGATCGCGTCGTTCGCGGCCGACCATGACACGGCCAGTCCTGCCGCGACGCGGGAGATGGACAGATGGTCCACCACGAGTCCTTCCAGTCCCCATCGCAGACCGCCGCGGGAGATCTTTGCCCGCGGCGGCGCCGCTGCGGTCGTGTCCTGGCGCCACACCCGGCCGCATCCTGAGCACTTGTAACGACGCACGCGGATCAGCAGCGTCGTGGGTCGGTGTCCGAAGGGTTCGTGCGCGAGCCTGCGCACCACCGTGTCCCGTGGCGTCCCCTCACATCCGCAGTGCTGGCACCACTGGTCTGGTTCAACGACTCGGCATTGGAGCATCGCTCGGTCGGGTTCCAGGTGTTGTCCGACGGCTTGGAGACCGAGCTCGTCGAGGCGGCAGAACGTGGTCAGGCAGGGCGCATCAAAAGTAGGGTGGGACATGTCGAGGTCTTCCGGGTGGGCAGTGTAGGAACTTCCATCTTCAGGGAGACCTCGACTCCTACACGGACAGCGACGCGCTCAACGGACTACACCCTCGTTCGAGAAGAGCC
>NZ_AUGQ01000067.1 GCF_000422745.1 Microbacterium gubbeenense DSM 15944 | reverse complement strand
AGTGGAGTCCCGCATAGTGGTGTAACGCGCGGTGGCCTGCCTCGTCTCTGACGTAGACGCGGTCACCGTGTGATCCTTCGAGGAAACCTCCTACAGCCTCTCGAACGGAAGACACACGATGACCGCTCCTCACATTGTCGACTCTGCCACCGTCCTGCGTGAAGCGCTCGGCGACGCGTCACCCGATCTGATGCGGCAGCTGCTGCAGACGATCATCAATTCGCTCCTGTCTGCCGAAGCCGACGCGGTCGCAGGAGCCGAGTACGGACAGCCCTCTCCTGACCGGGCCACCCAGCGCAACGGCTACCGCCACCGTGATCTCGACACTCGTGTCGGCACGGTCGATGTCGCCGTCCCGAAGCTCCGGCAAGGCTCGTATTTCCCGGAATGGCTTCTCGAACGCCGCAAACGCGCCGAGACGGCACTGATCACGGTCGTCGCCGATTGCTACCTCGCCGGAGTCTCCACCAGGCGCATGGACAAGCTTGTGAAGACTCTCGGCATCCATGCCCTCTCGAAGTCGCAGGTCTCCCGGATGGCTGCCGATCTCGACGAACATGTCGATCAGTTCCGCAACCGGCGTCTCGATGACGCTGGCCCGTTCACGTTCGTCGCTGCCGACGCGTTGACGATGAAGGTTCGCGAGGGCGGGCGCGTGGTGAACACGGTCGTCCTCGTCGCCACCGGCGTCAACGCCGACGGCAGGCGCGAAGTCCTCGGACTGCGCGTTGCGACCAGGGAGACCGGTCCTGCCTGGAACCAGTTCTTCGCCGATCTCGTCGCGCGCGGCCTGACCGGTGTTCGTCTCGTCACCAGCGACGCGCACGCCGGGCTCGTCGAGGCGGTCGCTGCGAACCTGCCCGGCGCGGTCTGGCAGCGTTGCCGCACCCACTACGCGGCGAACCTCATGTCTGTCACACCGAAGAGCCTCTGGCCCGCGGTCAAAGCAATGCTGCACTCCGTCTACGATCAGCCCGACAAGGCCGCCGTCGACGCGCAGTTCGACCGTCTCCTCGACTACGTCGCCGAGAAGCTCCCCGACGTATTCGACCATCTCGACGCCGCCCGCGCGGACGTCCTCGCGTTCACAGGCTTCCCGAAAGACGTCTGGTCGCAGATCTGGTCGAATAATCCCAACGAGCGTCTCAACAGGGAGATCCGTCGCCGGACCGACAGCGTCGGCATCTTTCCGAACCGGGACGCCATCGTCCGCCTCGTCGGCGCGGTCCTGGCCGAGCAGACCGATGAGTGGGCTGAAGGACGACGCTACCTCGGGCTCGAGCTCCTGAATCGCTGCCGTCTGAGCCTCGTCCCCGACACCGGAGAGGAGATCGACACCGAAGACCCCGACCTTGCCCTGTCCGCTTGACCAACCCCAGCTCGATCGATCACCCGAGCGTTACACCACTCCACGGGACTTGACC
>NZ_AUGQ01000066.1 GCF_000422745.1 Microbacterium gubbeenense DSM 15944 | reverse complement strand
GGCTCTTCGCATTTGAGCGTGTAGTGCCCGTCCGGGAGGACGTGCGCGTGGCGGTCCCGTGAGAGAGGTCGAGGCCTCCCGAGGATGGAAGTTCCTAAGCTCACCATCCGGAAGACCTCGACGTGCACCACGCTACCTTCGGCGACCCCGATCTGACTGTGTTCACCGCCCTCGACGACCACGGCCTCACCGTCACGGGCCTCACGCTCATGCACGCTGGCGCGACCCTGGAGTGCCGCGTCACCGATCGCGACCCGTTCTGCCGCAGCTGCGGCGCGGAAGCGACCCCGCGCGGGACACAGGTGCGGCGCCTGGCTCACGTCCCGTTCGGGAACCGCCCCACCACGCTCGTGCTCCGCGTCCGTCGCTACCGCTGCGAGACCTGCGGACTGTTCTGGCAGGAAGACACCACGACGGCCGCGCCGACGCGCGGCAAGCTCACCCACGGCGGTCTGCGCTGGGCACTCGAAGCACTCGTGTGTCAGCACCTCCCCGTCGCCCGCATCGCCGAATCGCTGGACGTGTCCTGGCACACCGCCAACGACGCGATCCTTACCGAGGGACAGCGGCTCCTCATCGATGACCCGTCGCGCTTCGACGAAGTCACCACGATCGGCGTCGACGAACACGTCTGGCGCCATACACATCTCGGCGACAAGTTCGTCACCGTCATCATCGACCTCACCCCGGTCCGCGAGAAGACGGGCCCGGCGAGACTGCTGGACATGGTCACGGGCCGGTCGAAGAACGCTTTCAAGACCTGGCTCGCCGAACGCCCCGACGCTTGGCGGGATGGGATCGACGTCATCGCGATGGACGGATTCACCGGCTACAAGACCGCCGCCAGTGAAGAGATCCCCGACGCGACGACCGTGATGGATCCGTTCCATGTCGTCCAGCTGTTCGGCGACGCGCTGGACAAGACCCGGCAACGCGTTCAGCAGGAGACCCTCGGGCATCGCGGGAGGGCCGGCGATCCGCTCTACGGGTGTCGACGCCTGTTGCGCACCGGGCTCGGGCTGCTCAAGCAGCACCAGCTCGCGAAGCTCGAGACCGTGTTCGACGCACATCCCGATCATGTCGCCGTCGAGATCGCCTGGGACATCTACCAGCGCGCCGTCGCCGCCTACCGGCACAAGAAGCCGGGCAAGGGGAGGAAAATCTTCGAGCGCGTCATCTCCCAGCTCGCCGCAGGCGTTCCGAAGGACCTGCCCGAGCTGGTCACACTCGGACGCACGATCAAGAAGCGAGCGGGCGACATCCTCGCGTTCTTCGATCACCCCGGCACCTCGAACGGGCCGACCGAAGCGATCAACGGCCGGCTCGAGCATCTCCGCGGCACCGCGCTGGGCTTCCGGAACCTGACCAACTACATCGCCAGGAGTTTGCTCGAGACTGGCGGATTCAGGCCACTGCTACACGCTCAAATACGATGAGCC
>NZ_AUGQ01000065.1 GCF_000422745.1 Microbacterium gubbeenense DSM 15944 | reverse complement strand
ACGAGTGCGACTGCTTCCTTATCTCGGTTCCCAAGTTGCCGAAGGCAGCCCGGATCAGGCACGGTGGCGGACCGTTCTCTACCTTGGATGTCTCGTGAATCGGCCTGACTTTCGTTCCTATCGGGAGCCGTGTCCGGCGAGGGCCGGTTGGGCTGATTCGAGGTCAGCGTAGTATGCCTGCTCAACCTCGAGGGGTGTGCGCATGTCGAGCTCGCCGTGGAGGCGGGAGTTGTTCCACCACCACACGTATTCGAGGGTCGCGAGTTCGACCTGCTCGACGGTCCGCCAGGGACCGCGCTGTCGAATGAGCTCTGTTTTGTAGAGCCCGTTCACGGCCTCGGCGAGGGCGTTGTCAAACGAGTCGCCAACGGTCCCGGTCGAGGGTTTCGCTCCGAGTTCCTCGATCCGATCCGTGTAAACCACGGCGAGATAGTTCGACCCATGATCGGCGTGATGGATCAGCCCATCGAGGCGACCACCTGCCGCCCACGCGGCCATATCGAGCGCCCGCAACGGCAGGATGTCAGAGCGGAGGGTGGGTGCGACATTCCAGCCCACGATGCGACGGGAGTAGACATCGGTGACGAACGCCACGTAGGCGAACCCGGACCAGGTCGCGACATAGGTCACGTCGGCGACCCAGAGGCGGCGCGGGCCGGGAGCGGTGAACCGGCGTTGCACGAGATCCTTTGGTTTCTCCGCCGTCGGGTCGGACTTCGTGGTGAACACTCGCTTCGACCGCTTCACGCCCTCCACGCCGGCGAGGCGCATCAGTCGTTCGGTTTGATCGCGGCCGATCTCCCATCCTTGCCGGTGCATCAGGGCATGCATCTTCCGGCGCCCGTAGACGCCGTAATTCTCCGCATGCAGCCGGACGATCTCCGGCACCAGCAGCTCGTCCTTCAGCCGCCGCGCTGACGGCTCACGACGCACTGCGGCGCGATAGCCGCGGGAGGTGAGGAACCCCTGAACTGCGGGTCTGAGGACCCGGCAGATGAGCTCGACCCCGAAATGATCACGATGTTCATTGATGAACTTGATCATCTCGGTCAGGGGCGGTCGAGCTCCTTCGCGAAAAACACGCTCGCAGCCTTGAGGATCTCATTGGCCTTGCGGAGCTCGGCGTTCTCTTTCTGCAGCCGCTTGATCTCCGCAGCCGCGTCCGTCGTGAGCCCGGGCTTGACGCCGGCGTCGACTTCGTAGCGGCGTTGCCACAACCGCAACGTCTCCGAGCTCATCCCCAACATTCCGGCCACATGCCGCACGGCGCTCATCATCGTGGGGTGCGACGGCCGCGTCTCCGCGAGCATCCTGAGCGCCCGCTCACGCATCTCCGGCGAATACTTCCTGTTCATCGTGTTCCATCCTTGCTTGAAGAACGGAACGAAAGTCAGGCCGATTCACTCGCGCGCCGGAGAAGGGCTTGGCCAGCTCGATCTATGGGTCGTCGACGGTTACCTGCACTCCGTTGACTACATGACCTACGACGATCACGAGA
>NZ_AUGQ01000064.1 GCF_000422745.1 Microbacterium gubbeenense DSM 15944 | reverse complement strand
CTTCCATCATCGGAAGGCCTCGACCTCGTCCCCGCGACCGCCACGCCGCTGGCTCGTCAACCGACGACTACACCCCCATCCGCGAAGAGCCACTATGTTGCGAGATCGCTCCTCGAAGTCGGCGGATTCAGACCTCACCTACACCCTCGAATGCGATGAGCTCCTTTAAGGTCTATAGCTCCCGGCAATTGAGTCTACTTGCTCGCGGTATGTATTTCCCTTCTTATCGTTTGAAGCAGGCCAGTCAGCAACCTTTGCCATGTAATCCTCCCATGGAGCGATCTTGCGGGCGGGAACGCCCGCTACAACCGTTCCACTAGGTACCGATTTTGTGACCAGGGATCCTGCTCCGATCACCACATTATCCCCAACGCTCACGCCCGGCATGATAGTAGCCCGCGTTCCAATAAACACATGATTGCCAATACGAATTGGTGCGTAACGAAAACGACGACCACGATCATCTCGATATAACCATCCGGAGCCGTCGTGTGTCACGAATGAAACCTCTGAACTGATCGTGACTCTGTCGCCGATGGACACGAGCCAGGGCTCGGTAGTGACGATGTTCGAAAGAATTCGACATCCCGTCCCGATCTCCACCCCGCTACATCGAGCGAAGCGTTCGTTGCCCAGTGCCATTCGCCGAAAGCGCGTAAAAACTCTACCAACAGCTGTCTTCAACATGCGACAAGTGTAACCGAATTTGACAACTAATAGGCCGCGCCATGAGGTCTGGCGTCTCGCGAGGTCGCCGCAAGAAGAACTACAACTCGGCAACGGCCGCCGACATTTGCAGTTATCGCCGACTAGCTCAAAGTTGAGTTTTCGCTTCGCAAATGTTCATAAAAACTCGCTTGATCGGCTCTTCACGAACGAGGGTGTAGTCGGGGTCTGAATCCTCCGGCTTCGAGTAGGCTCCTGGCGATGTAGTGGCCGAGGTTCCGGAAGCCGAGAGCGGAGCCTCTGAGGTGCTCGAGGCGTCCGTTGATCGCCTCGGTCGGGCCGTCGCTGGTGCCGGGGCGATCGAAGAACGCGAGGATGTCCGCAGCGCGTTGATTCAGGGTCCGGCCGAGTCGGTGGATCTCGATCAGCGCGGCCGGAACGCCGCTGGTGACACTGTCGATCACGGCCTTCATCAGTGTCTTGCCCTTGGTCTTATCGGGTTCTCGGTAGGCCGCGACGACGCGCTGGTAAATGCCCCAGGTCGCTTCGACCTCAACATGAACCGTCCCAGGTTCTCTGCCGCTTCTATGCGGGGAGCGATTCTCTGCTGAGGGCCGCGTAGTAGGCAGCCTCGTATTCGTCGGGGCTGACCATCCCGAGGCTACCGTGGAGCCTGCGGTCGTTGTACCAGTCGACCCAGCCGGCGGTCGCGAACTCCACGTCCGCGATGGTCTTGTACGGGCCGTGGTGGAAGATCGTTGTGCGCACGCACTCGGCTTTGTAGAGCCCATTGATCGTCTCCATGAGGGCGTTGATGCTCCTATAGTTGTCAACTCGCGATTTCGCCGGTTCTCGGGTCGGTCTTGACGAGGTGGTAGACCTCGCGAATGACGTAGCGTTTCAGGCAGCGGATGATGTCGCGTTTGCTCTTGCCCTCGGCGGTGCGTCGGGCGACGTAAGCAAGCGTGGGCTCGTGGAATCGCATCCGGACGATCAC
>NZ_AUGQ01000063.1 GCF_000422745.1 Microbacterium gubbeenense DSM 15944 | reverse complement strand
GGTACCGTCGGGCGCGGTGACGGTGATTTGGTTGGCCATTGGGTGGTCTGGGGGTAGGGCGCCTTCTGTGTTCTGTGAGACTTCCGTGGGGAAGTAGTAGAGGTGTTTGTTGCCCCGTAGATCGGCCAGCATCTCTGCGCTGTTGTTGTAGGGCTGCTCTTGTTCTTCGCCGCGGTCGTTGGTGCCGCTCCAGGGTTCGAATCTGTAGCCGGCTTCGGTGAGTGTGTCCCATTGCTGGCCGATGTGTTGGCGGAACGATCTGTAGGAGCGCTGCACCTTCGGGTGGTTGGGCTGGTGGGTGCCTGCTTGATATGCCTGGGCGGCGGCGATGTCGTCGGCGCTTGTGAGATGCGGGATCGGCTTGCGGGGCGGGATGCCGTGTTGGTCGCTGTAGTTCTGCCGGAGCATCTGGATCTCTTTGATCGGGGTGCGCTTGAGGTGCTCGTCCTGGTCAGGGCCAGGTGCACGGGCGCCTTTCATCTCGATGAAGTCGATGTCGGCGTGTGCGACTTGCCCTTCGCCGAAGAGATGCTGGAGAGTGCGCAGCTGGTCGTCGGCGAGATCCCCCTCGGTGTTCGCGATCTCGAGCTTGCCGTCGTATGCGCGCGCGCCGGGAATGCCGGCTGCATGCAGCGCATCGAGAACTTCGCGGGTGTCCTTGCCGTCAACCTCGTATGAGTAGACGCGCCCGTTGGCTGCGGTGTTGTATTCGCCGACCATGACGGAGTCTTGGTCGTATCTGCCGGCAACCTCTTGCGCCCAAGCACGCACGTTGTCCATGGAGTCGGCGCGCACTTCGTAAGCGCCTGCCGGTTCGGTCTGGTCCTGCCAGATTCCTGCGGCGTGGTCCTCAGAGAGGATCTCGACGCCGTGACGCTCGGCAGCTGCGCGGATCGATTCGTCGTATTCGACCCATTCATCGGTGTCGTAGTAGCTCGGGCGCTGCGACATCGCCATCATTGCCGGGGATTGGCGCTCTTGATAGGGCGTCGCTCCGATGAAGGCGTGTGTCCCTTCGCTAGCGGCTTGTGCCCGTTCCGTCGCGCGAGATATGCGTCGGCCGCGGGGAGTGTGTGCGGGGCATCGCCTGCCGCCTTCGTGCTTCGCTCTGCACACGCGCGGTTACGTCCGCTCGTGTTTGCCGGATGGATTGAACCACGCGAATTTGGTGCCTTCGGGAGGCTGAACGTGCTTCAATTCGATTCGGGAACGGTTCGGATCCGGCTCCCGTTCGCCGGCTTGAACGAGCAGATCGGTGAGTTCCGTTGGTGTGAGTGCGCGGACTTGGTCCCCGTCGTCGAGGTCGACGAGCTTCTCGCCGATTTGGTAGATGCGCTTAGCCATGTGTGTCACCTCCCCTCGAGGTTGCTGGTGCTGTGTGCTTGCGTGCAGTTGCTACTCATGCCTGTTCTTCCTGCCTAGGTGTCCGACGGATCGCCATACTCGCGGCGGTCATCGGGATATGCCTGGGCAGGAGGCGTTCACGGACATGAGGGACACCACGTTACGGACAGATTGTCGCTGAGTGATGACGAACGGGCCCGATCGTCGAAGTAAACGATCGGGCCCGTTCGGTTGTTCTCATGCGGCGAGGAGAGCGAACCCGCGATCCTTCACCTTCTGCGTCGTGCCGTCGAACTGCCGACGAGCACGAAGCAGGGCGTCGGCTTCGTCATCGTCCCCCGCACCGGCTCCGCGAACGGGAGCCATCCAGTCGAGGTACTCGGTGAGCGCGTTATAGGCACTCCAGGCGGTACCCCGCCCGAGCTCGTTTGTGGGAGCGAGGCGGAAGAGGGAGAGGAGCGCGTCGTGGCGGG
>NZ_AUGQ01000062.1 GCF_000422745.1 Microbacterium gubbeenense DSM 15944 | reverse complement strand
CCCGCCACAGCAGGGTCATTCACCACGAACCGCGAAGAGCCTGTTTCTCAGCTATGCGCGCATCGACGGCTCGAGGGTCGCCACCGAGTTGAAGTCGGAGGTCGAGGAGCTCGGCGTCCGCGTCTGGTTCGACGAGGTCGCGATCGTGCCGGGCCGCAGTCAGTCGCTCCAGATGGACAAGGGACTGCGCGCCGCGCGCTCCGGCGTCGTGCTCCTCACACCGGCGTACCTGACGGGGCGCTTCTGGACCGAGCGCGAGCTGGGCGTCCTGCTCGGCAAGTCCACCCTCATCCCTGTGCTCAACGAGGTGACGTTCAAGGACGTGGCCGAGTACAGCGGTTTCCTCCCGGACCTCGCCGGTTTCGAGACGGCGCGCGACTCCGTGCAGGTCATCGCCGAGAAGATCGCCACGGCAGTGATGCCAGCAGAGTCGGAGGCGAGCATGTAGGAGCGTCAGAACGCCGACGGAGCCTCGTAGCAGTGATCAGTTCCGGTTCAGCCCGTGCTTGCGCGAGTCCAGCGCGAGCTTGAAGTGGCTCTCGGCCTCGTCGATCACCTTCGTCGGCGTCGCGGGATCGAACACGCGCAGCAGCGAGAAACGGAAGCTCGCGGCATCGACGTTGCGCAGCTCGACGTTGCCACCGTGGCCATTGGTCGCATACGCACCCCAGCGCTGGCGGATGCTCTCCGCGCCGTCGGCCTTGCCAACGTACTGACGGCCGTCGCTGGTGTCCGTGATCAGGTAGATGCCCGCGACGGAGGAGAGGGCGGTGCGCCAGCTTGCGTAGCGGTGTTCACGCATCACTGCCTGGAGCTGCTCGTGATCGAGGACGAGGCGATCGAAGCCGGGGAACGGGATCGGCTGTGCATCCGCGATCTCCAGCACCGGGTAGCCGGCGGCTGTGGGTCCCGTGAGCCGCCAGGTGCGAGGCGAGCGCCATCCGATGACAAGCCGGTTCCTCAAGTCAGCCAGGTGCGCTGAGATCTCGAGGTCGAAGATCCGGCGCTCACCGTCATTCGAGATCTCACCCCGGTTCTCCACGACAGACCACAGCCGCGCGCGGTCGCCGCCGTCCGGGATGAAGACGATCCAGTAGCGAGGCGGGTCAGCCGGGAACTTGCGCGTGTTCGAGGACTGGCTGGCGGTGTAGGCCATGATTTCGTCGTCCGTCGAGTCTGCATGTATGCCACTGCTCCCGGTGTCCTCGTGCTCCTTGACGTACGCGTGGCGGATCACCTGAGCGCTATCGGGAGCGATTCCCGCGCTGCGCAGGATGGGATCGAGAGTCAAAGGCATCGTCGGTTCGCTTCCTCGGCGTCGGTTAAGTGGTTCATCAGGCCATCCTTCCCTTCGGACATCGTGGTAGTGCTCGCGGCCGCGACATCACGCGCCACTCCGATCACGGCGACGAGCTCTTCGCTCGCGGAGCGAGCATCTCCGTGGTGAGGCCCTCGATGAGCTGCTCAGGTCCGACGTCGAGAGCTTCGCCCAGACGCACGAGCGACGGCAGTGCCGCGAGTGCGCGCCCAGACTCATACGAACGGATGTTCGCGGAGTTGATGCCGGTGGCCGCCGCGAGCTGATCCTGGGACAGGCCGCGTTCCTTGCGCAGTGCCTGGATGCGGGCACCGACGTGAGCGGCAGCGGGCGACGGGATGCGTGGCATGTACCGATTCTCACAGACCGGGCGCGAGAACACGGGCGCGGACCGCCGCTCGGTGCATACTCGACCGGACGAGTTGCTGTCGGACGACGTAGCAGTGAGCACGCCGATCGCATCCCGCGAGGCGCATCGACGACGCCTCGGATTGGGTGTCGGGTGGTGCGTG
>NZ_AUGQ01000061.1 GCF_000422745.1 Microbacterium gubbeenense DSM 15944 | reverse complement strand
TTGCCTCTGTGGTAAGAACAATTATCCCTGATCAGACAGGCATTCTCCGTTTAACGCGCCGCCCCCAACTCACCCTCAATCGGTGGATCCAGGCTTATCGGGACAGGCTGATGACCCGCCACCAAGCACTCCAATTGCCATGGCGCGGGTTCAGCGACAGAACCGTGGTACCGGCGAAGGCAGCCTGCGAACCCACTGCTGTCAGCATTGCCACGTCCGAAAGGGACCGCGCCTTGCGGGTAGACTGTGGCCATTCATGTGCGTCGGTCACTCGGTACAGCGCGCGGCTAGGGGGAACTATAATGACGGCTATGCCGCTGAACTCGGCTAATCGCTTCGCGCATGTCGATGCATTGCGATGCTTCGCCGTCTTGGTAGTAGTGGTGGCTCACGCTGGCCTCGGAGAATATATTCCGGGTGGCAGTGGTGTTACCGTATTCTTTTCTATTTCGGGCTTCATAATAACGCTGCTGTTGCTGAAAGAGCGCGAAAAGACTGCGGGATTCAGCTGGAAGGGATTTTACTGGCGTCGTTTTTTTAAGATCGCTCCGCCCTTTTTGATAGTGATTCTCATTCCTTCAATAGTTCGAGTCTTTGCTCATCCAGAAGCAGTATGGCCATTATTGTCACAGGTTTTTTTCATCTACAACTGGACGATCATCGGCGGCGAAGCACATGCGCTCCCCGGTAGCGGCGTCGTGTGGAGCCTCTCGATTGAGGAGCAATTCTACATCGTTTTCGCGTTGGTATGGATTTTCATGCACCGCAGTAAGCACTGGATCAAACTTGTGGTCGTAACGTCCGTGGTTTTAGTCGCATACGGAAACGTTGCGCGAATACTTTTCGCGGGAGATTCGGATCGGATTTACTATGGATCTGACACGCGCTTCGACGGCATTGCTCTCGGAATGCTGGCGGCAGCCGGATACTTTTGGTGGGTTCAGCAGGGCTCGCCCACTAATGTTTTCTCTCGCGTGTTCGGCAATCCCGCAGTTGTATACGCATCGGTCCTCATATTTGTCGCTTCATTGATCATCAGAGAAGAATTTTTTCGGGACACGTTGAGGTATACGCTTCAAAGCGCCTCAACATGCGGAGTCATTCTGTTCGGACTCGTGCAACCGTTCGGCGCCACAGCGCGATTTATGTTGCGCATGTCACAGTGGATGCTAGTTGAAATTATAGGGCTTGCAAGCTATTCGATCTATTTAGTACACCTCATTCTGATGAGCTGGCTTTCGCCTCACCTTCATGACTGGCCCGCGTTCGCGCGCATTCCGGCCATGGTCGCGATAGGCGTCGGAGCAGGTGTCGTGCTATACATGGCGGTCGAAAAGCCCGCCCTGCGGCTACGCAAGCGCATCGAACGTCGTTTTCGTTCCCCCTCTAAATGACTCACTCTGACTTACGACGTCGAGGGCAACCGGTAGGCGGGCTTGCAAGTACACGAGCGTCCAGCGTCCGAAATCGACGAGCGCGGTGTTGCTGATTAATCGCACGGGGCGTGAGGAACGAACTGGTGACAGGTTCGGTTTAGGGGCTCTTCGGACATGCGGTGGGGGGTGAGGCGCGCCGGGTGAGGTCCGGCGAGTAGGGGTCGAGGTCCCCGAGGATCAGAAGCGCTAACTCTCTGATCGACCGCGAGGACCTCGACGTGCTTCACCCTACTTCGGGGTGCGCTTCCGCGCGCTCTGCTTCCTCTCCGTGCGCCCGCTGCGACCTACTGCTCGGCCTGGACAGCGTCCATGTCGAGGACGTCGACCGCCGCAACGAGCTGCTAACCGTCACGATCTCGAGCCCCGCGGCGCCTGTCGGGTGCCCGTCGTGCGGGGTCGTCGCGGTGGGCCGCGGGCGCCGCCGCCGCGTGCTTCACGACGTGCCCGGCGTGACCCGGGTGCGGATCGTAGCCCGACTTGGCTCACGTTGAGCGGGTTTCGACTGGCGTAGGTCGCTGACCTGGGGTTTCTTGGCTCATCGCAATCCAGGGTGTAGCTGGGGTCTGAATCCGCCGCTCTCGAGGAGTGATCTGGCGACATAGTTCGTCAGGTTTCGGAAGCCGAGGG
>NZ_AUGQ01000060.1 GCF_000422745.1 Microbacterium gubbeenense DSM 15944 | reverse complement strand
TGCCCTCGTGGCCGTCATGGCCCTGGTTGAAGGGCAGGAAGCGCGTCTCCGCGCCGTCGAGCTTGGTGGTCATGTAGGCTAGGTCGTTCGAGACGGCGAAGTGCACGAGCGCTCGTCCCGGCTCGAGCAGCGCACGCGTGGGACCGGGTACGCGGTCGTTCTTGTACTGCCTGACGGCGTCGTTGACCGTCTGGGCGTTGTCGGTCTTCAGCTCGAGCGTGACCACCGGCAGGCCGTTGGCGCACAGGACGACGTCGATCGTCTCGGTCGTCTCCGTGTCGAAGCGCACCTGACGCAGCACGCGCAGCCGCACCGCGTCCGACTGCTCGACGACGCTGGTCAGGTTCGGGTTCGCCGGAGGGAACGCGACCAGCGGGCCGAACCGTGCCGACGGCCGTCCCACCTGCGCATAGCTGAAGCCCTTCCGGAGCACGCCGAGCAGCCCGCCGACCGGATGACCCGAGATCGGGTCCATCCGCGTGGGCTTCCTCAGCTCCTTGATGATGTGCTCGAGGAGCTTCGTCTGGGCCTGTTCCAGCGCGCCGCCCACGAGGTCCGACGGCACGGCCTTCTCGTACTCGTCGGGGTACTGCGTGGCCAGCCAGTGCAGGACGTCGCCGGGCACCATGGCGCGGGCGATGTCCCATCCCACCGCGGCCGGAGCGCCGCCGTCCTCGTACAGCCAGCCGCGTGCGGCGAGCCCGTCGCAGAGGGTGTCCTCGAACTCCTTCTCGAGCAGCTGCGGGTCGCTCATGCGACCTCCTTCCGTCCGGTGACGACATCGGTGATGAGCGCCGAACGACGCTCGAGGAGCAGAGCCTTCAGCTCGGCGGCCTTCGCGAGCATCTGGTCGATCTTGCCGGTGACCTCGTCGAGGTGGTCAACAGTTGCGCGTTGCGTATCGAGATCAACCGCCGGAATGCGCTGTTGCCCCAATCGTGATCGTGAGATGCGCTGGCGAGTCGAACCACCTTGAAGGCTCTCGATCAAGGTTCGAAATCGGCGGCTGTTGAGGACATATGCGAGATACGCCGGGATCGTCTTGGCTTGATCGGCGCGCACTACAGCTACGTCGACCACGGTGATCGAGCGCCCGAGGCCAGTTGGCAAAACACACGCGCGACCGAGAGGATCTGGCATGCGAGCGATAAGCACGTCCCCGGGGAAGACTTCGCGGCACGCAAGACGTTCGAATGCCTCCTGGTTCACTCGGCGGTTGGATTTGTCCAGGAACTTCCCAACTCCAATATCCGCGAGCTGAAGAAGCCGGATCTCGCCGCTCGGATCCTGATCCCTACTCTCGACCCAGTCTCCATCAAAGAAGTTCTTGGCATCCGATGCGAACGCAAGCGGAACGGTCGCCCCTTTGAAATGACTGTCGATCGCTTTCATCACGGCGGCATCGCGCCGCACCTGGAGTAGCTCAGTCAATTCATCTAGCTTTCCCAGCATTGCGTCGATCTCGCCCGTCTCGCGGTCGAGGTAGTCGGCGATGCGAGTCTGGACGATGGCATTCGGCCGGTGCACGGTGAACTCCCGGAGGCCCATCCACTCGACACGAGGCATCTTGACGCCCTTTGATGCGGCTTCCGTGTACCGAATGAATCCGCGGCTTCCTACCACGTAGTTCAGGAAGCGTGGCTCGACGTCATCTGCCGGTCGATACACATGGATGTCGCCGCCCGCAGTCCCGTCACGGTCAGCGAGCCAGTACTTGGCGAGATAGGGGCGCAACTTACCGAAGAGTACATCGCCTACAGAGAACGGTGTGCCCTTCGCGTCGTATTGAGACAGTTCGCCCTGAACGAGCTTCCCACTGTCGGGGATCATGTCTTCGAGGGAGACCTGGAACTCAGCCGGGTTGTCGTTATCCGTCACGAGCGTTGCCAATGACCAGAAAGGCGCGGTCTCACGCATCCCGGTGCACCGCCTCGAACATCTCGCTGAGCTCGCCCATCAGTCGCGCGACGTCGGCGTCGATCTCCTCGAGCGGCCGTGGCTCCTCGGGCACGTAGAATATCCGCGTGAACGGGATCTCGTTGCCTTCCTTGGCCTTCGACACGTCCCAGGTCGCGCCTTCGGCGAACGGCAGCACCTCGCGC
>NZ_AUGQ01000059.1 GCF_000422745.1 Microbacterium gubbeenense DSM 15944 | reverse complement strand
TCAAACGCTACGTCATTCGCGAGGTCTACCACCTCGTCAAAACCGACCCGAGAACCGGCGAAATCACGAGTTGACAACTATAGGAGCATCAACGCGATGGCCGAATCGTTCTTCTCCGCGTTGAAGAACGAACGTGTCTACCGCACCGTTTACGCGACGAAAGAGCGCGCCAGGCGCGACGTCATCGCTTACGTTGAGGGGTTCTACAACAGTCGCCGCAGACACTCCGCACTCGGATACCAGCGGCCCGACGAGGTCCACTACAGTTACCAGCAGCCAGCATTGGCAGCGTAAGAGACACCATCAACTCCACTGTCCGAAATCAACGAAGCAGCCCACACCGCATGGCGCGCTCGCTGAGTGCCACCATGATTCTGGAAACGATGCCCATGTGGTTCAGTATACGTTCGCAGCAGACGACGCCGATTTGGAGCGCTAGCACCCTTCGTCGATGATGGGTCGGTGCGTTTCAAGTGGATGGACACCCTCCGCGGATCAGCGATCCTTCTTCTCCTGTGCTGGCATTCGTCAAGCATCCCGTTCTACTACTACGGGGTCAGGATGCCCGAGTGGCTCTTCCTCTTCAACGAGGTGTTCCTCCCGTGGCGTATGCCGACGCTCATGTTCATGTCGGGGATGCTCCTGCACAGGTCGCTTTCGAAGCCGCTCGGGACCTATTACGCCGGCAAAGCGCGGTCACTACTCTGGCCGTACGTGGTGTGGGGCGGGCTGCACATTCTCACCTGGCCCGGGTTCCTCGCTGCTCACCATGACGACTTCCTCGCCCTCGCCACCCCCAGCTACATTTGGTTCCTCGCCTACCTGATCCTGTTCTACCTGACCGGGCCCCTCGTTGCGAAGCTTCCGTGGTGGGTGACGTTGCCTGCGATCCTCTTGGCTACGCGGATCACCGTGTCCTACGAGATTCAGGACCTCGATTACTACGCGCTGTTCTTCTTCGCAGGACACTATGCACGCCCGCTGATGGGGCGCGTCACCCAAGCGCGAGGCTGGCCCGTCGCGCTCGGGTGGATCGCTGTCGCCGCATTCACTGCAGTGTCGCTGTGGAAAACCCACCAGATCGGGCAGCACTACTTCCAGTCGCGTGACATCGCGATTCCGGCGGTTCTCGTGCTCATCGCGGCCACCGCGAATCTCGCATCACGAGTAACAGACACCGTGGGCGAAAGCGCGGTGGTCCGATTCATCCAATGGGTGGGACGCAAATCGATCGTGTTCTACGTGGTTCACTTTCCGGTCATGCGTCTCGTCGCCGACCCGCTGGCCGACCGCCTCGGAGTATGGGTCATCCCGGTGTGCTACGTCGTCGCGCTTTCCGTCGGCATCATCCTTGCGTTGGGCTCCGACAAGATGCCGCTCTCCTTGCTCTTCCGAGCACCTTCCCGGAGCAAGCGGGACAGGGCGTAACCCAAACGGACGGAACAGGTCGCACAACTCCGCCCCACTCGGTCCTGGATCGTGTCAGGCTAGTGCCCCGGGCTCGGCTGGAGCGCGGCGACGATGTCGGCGGCTTCGCCTTCGGGTGGGGTGGTCGCGGTGAGCTGGTGGCCGTCGATGCTGATCGTCACGTCGCGGAGCGGCCGAAGCGCCCGAACGATCCGCCGGATGGTCACGCCGCTGCTCGCGTAGAGGTGTCGGCTGATCGCGAGAGCTGAGAACACGATCGTGAGGTGCGCGCTGATCGATTCCGCGGTCGACGCGAACATCGGTCTCGCGCGGAGGTCGGTCTTCGCCATCCGGAACGACGCCTCGACCTGGAACAGGTCGTGATAAGCGGCCACGACCTCAGCGGCGGGGACCTTCGCAATCGCGAGGTTGGTGACGTATCCCTTCAACCCGATGTACTCTCGGGCTTTGTCGATCCGCGCCTGGTTCACGGTCGGTTTCTCACCGAGGGTGACGAACCGGTCCTTCTTCGCCGGTCTCGTGCCAGCGGCGATCTGCTCGGCCCGTTCGATCTGCTTATTCAACGTGATGTTGTCGCGTCGTTTCCGCTTGTGGGAGTACTGCCAGACCACCCGCCTCACGCGCGCCTGCGCGCCCTTGCCCATCTTCCGGGTCGTGTCGACGGTCTCCCCGTCGATCGTGATGTTGCCGACGGTCGCGTAATGCTCGGCGAGATCGTAAGGCGCGGACGAGGTGCGGGAACCAACGATAAACGGGCTCTTCGTAATTAGCGGTGTAGTCGGGGTGCGCGCGGCGTTCGGCGGATAGAGGTCGAGGTCTTCCAGGATGGAAGTTCTCACACTCACCGTC
>NZ_AUGQ01000058.1 GCF_000422745.1 Microbacterium gubbeenense DSM 15944 | reverse complement strand
AACGGCAAGCCGCGGGGCCAGAACCTCAAGGAGAACGTCGAGAGCATCGCCCTCGGCCGCATCGAGACGCCCGAAGACGTCGCGAACGTCGTGTCGTTCCTCGCAAGCGAGAAGGCCGACTACGTGACCGGCCAGGTGCTGCTCGTGGACGGCGGAATGCTCTACAACTGATGCATCCGAAGGGGGCGCGGGGAGGACATGTCCTTCCCGCGCCCCCTTTTTTTGCGAAGTCTTCGCGAGGACGCCGCGCCCGGCCGGTTCCTCATCAGGCCGCCGGCAGGTGCCGGCGCCAGCTGAGCGCGACGATCCCGACGCTGACCGCCGCCAGGACCGCGCCGGCGAGGAACATCGTCGTGTACGGGATCCACGCGCCGAGCGCGGCGAGGATCGCCGGGATGAAGAACCCGAGATACGTCAGTGAGTAGTACACCGCGGTGAGTCCGGCAAGATCGCGCGGACCGGCGATCCGCTGAATCTCGCGCAGTCCCCCGACGAGCAGCATGCCGTAGGCCGCGCCGAGTGCCGCGGCGGCCACGAACGCCCAGGCGAGCGAGTTGAGGCTCACCGCGACGGCGGCCAGGATCATGGCGGGAACGGTGACCGTCAGCGCGATCCCGATGCCGCGGGCCGACAGCGGGGTGTCGACCTTCGCGGCGAACCGCTGCACCGCGACACCGCATCCGAGCGCGACGACGCACAGCAGACCCGACACACCGATCTGCAGTCCCGGCGCCTGCGACATCATGAGGCCCGGCAGGATCGCGTACGCGCTTGCGGCGGTGCCGAAGACCCACGGCGCCATCGGGACGACGACGAGGAGGAACCGGCGGTGCATCGCGGTGGGGATGCGCAGGTCGGCGAGGAGCGGCCCAGAGGTGTCTCGGCGCGGCCGGCTCTCCGGCGCCGCCCACAGCAGCACGAGCGCGACGAGGGTGAGAGCGATGTGCAGGAGGTAGGGCGACGCGGTGGGGATCGGGCCGAACTGCCCGAGCGCCGCAGCGAATCCGGCGCCCAGCGCGAACCCGGACGTCAGTGCGAGTGCAGCACGTGAGGCGCCACGGCCGTCGACGGCGCGGGTCGTGAACGGAGGCTCGGAGAGCTCTTTCACCCAGCTCGTGCCGACTGCCATCACGAGCCCCAGCGCGATACCCGACAGCACCCGCCCGGCGAACAGGAGCGGCATCGAGGAAGCCCCGACGGCGAGGAGCGTGCTGCCCGCAATCGCGATGATCGGGGCGGGGACGAACAGCGGTCGGCGGCCGTACCGGTCGGACAGCGGGCCGCCGAGAAGGAGCGCGGGCACGATGCCCAGGACATATGCCCCGAGCAGTACATTCACGCTGAAGGCGCTCATCTGGTCGATCTGGCGGTACATCACGAGCAGCGGTGTGAACTCGTTTCCACCCCACGCGACAGCGAACAGGGCAGCGCTCACGCGCATCCAGGGGACGATCGCGATCCGCTCTCCGGCGGCGGCTCCCTCGGAGGACATCTCACTCATGACAGCAGCTCCCGGTGGGTCTTCTTGATGTGACGGCCGAGTGCCACCTCGAACGCCGCGGTCTCGCCATCGCCGATGAGGCGGACGAGCAATCCGTGATCGTCGAGCACCTGCTCGGCTCGGTCGTCGCGTCGCCAGAGCGACCACGCGAGCATCCGCCTCTGCCGATCGCGCAGCGTCGCGAAGAACTCTGCGAGCAGGGCGTTCCCGCCGGCCGCGACGATCCGGGCGTGGAAGGCCGTGTCTGCCTCGGCGAGCCGCGCGAGGTCGGATGCCTCGTACGCGCGGCGTTGCTCGTCGAGAATGTCGGAGAGCTCGTCGACGACGTCCTGCACCCGTTCGGAGTCACGGGCGAGCCGCCGCACGGCATCGGTCTCGATGAGGATGCGCGCCTCGACGACGTCGTCGAGCTCTCCCGGCGTCACATCGCGGATCAGCGCACCGCGCTTGGGGTACAGCCGCATCCACCCCTCGACCTGCAAGCGCAGGAACGCCTCGCGGACGGGGGTGCGGCTCATCCCGAGTTCGTCGGCGATCGTTCCTTCGCTGACCATCGTCCCGCCGGCGAGATCGCCGTCGAGGATCCGCTCCTTGACCTTCGCGTACGCGGCATCCGCGGCGGATGCCTCCGTCTCCTGATGCTCCATGACCCCGTCCCCGTGCTGATGAACAAGATAGATACTAGTTGCATCTCAGCCCGGTGCAAAGTGGCTCTTCGGACATTCGGTGGGGGTCATGGGGTGAGGCTGCCGGCGGCGAGGAGCATGCGGAGGCGGTAGTTGTGCCGGTTGCGATAGCCGCGGGCGAGGCGCCGGTGCAGCTCGATGATTCCGTTGATCGCCTCGGTGCCGCCGTTGTTCGCGCGCCCGGTCGCGAAATACGCGAGGAACGCTCACCGCCACCGGCGCAGGGTGCGACCGAGGCGGGCGATCTCCGGGATCGGGCAGGTGTGGAATGTCTCGGCGACTCGCTCCGCGATTCGGCGGCCCTCGGCGAGATCCTTCGCGTGGTAGGCGGATCGCAGTTGCTGCGCGCACTGCCACGCAACGAACAC
>NZ_AUGQ01000057.1 GCF_000422745.1 Microbacterium gubbeenense DSM 15944 | reverse complement strand
ATGCAATGCCCGGAACTCACACCTGCCCTCGAGACATCACCGCCCGCTGATCATGCCAGCTGAGCCCACCCCAGGCTCATCGGTGGATCGAGGATAAGCTGTGGTCGCGAGGGTAGCACCGGACGACCGGCATGCTCCCTGGCCCACTACGGCTATTGGGGAGTGCATGACCAGACAGTATCGACAGCCAGTCGAAGGACCGATCTTCCATCTCATCGACGGGCAACTCGCTTTCATGGGAAAGCCGCTCTTCGGGGCTAACATGCAGCTCTTGCTCGATAAGTTGCAAGAGCTTTCCTCCCAGTCGCGTCCGGCACTCGTAATCACTTTGAACGTCGATCAGGCGCTGAACCTCGAGCATGACTGGAATTTTCGCGCAGTTTTCGAAAGCGCCGATCTGGTCGTGATTGATGGAACCCCGATTAGCTGGTTGGGAAAGGTCTTAGGCGCTACAGAGGTAAGCCGTAATACGGGCGCGGACTTATTGCCCGCATGCGCCTCCGTGGGGAAAGAGCGCGGGTGGCGGATCGGTGTTACTGGAGGAAGCACGGAGGTATCTCAACTCGCTACGAACAATCTGGCAGACAAATTTGGGGCGGATTTATGCTCTGTCCCATTCCCGATGATCTCGGCGCCTGACGATTCAGCATCACAACCTGTCGTGGAAGCCTTGAAGAAAATCGCACCCGACATTGTTTTCTTGTGCTTGGGCTCGCCTAAACAAGAGCTGTGGTTCGGAAGCTGGCATTCTCAGCTTCCGCCGGCCGTCTATATCGGAGCAGGTGCAGCCGCGGACTTTAGTGCTGGCGTCATGACTCGTGCGCCCGTTTTCATGCAGCGACTGGGGCTCGAATGGCTGTTTCGCTTAGCCCACGAGCCACGGCGCCTCGCGCACAGGTACCTTATCAGGGGGCCTCGCTTCCTTCTCCTGGCGTGCCGCTCGGTTGGTCATTCCCTTGCTCGGCGATCGCACGCGAGAAAGAATTGGTCACGAATTAAAGACTTTAACGAGGGTGGTCATGCCTAAGTTCTCATTTGTTCTTGCGAGGATCGATCGCGCCTTTCTCCTATCCGAAGGTCGAACGGGCTATGCCAGGCACGCGATAATCTGTTTTATCCTGAGTGCGGCCAGTTACACTGTGCCGATCGTCGTAAACGAGCTTGGAGCGGTTTTCGGTGATGTTACTTCCATCCTGATAGTCATCGCTCTCAGCGCGGGGCTAATGATGGTAAGCCCCTTCTTATTTTTAACCTATTGGATGTTCCTCGTCCTCACCCAAGCATGGTGGACCGGCTTTGTTTCGTCGTTCTTCGACAGTTCACCTTCCCTGGCGGTCACCGAGTCTAAAACAGTCGCAATTGTCGTCGCGACGATTATCGCGATCCCACGCATAGTCCAGTATCTTCAGTCTCAACGTTTTCTTGCCTGCGCTATACTTCTGTACTTTTTGACTATTGTAATTTCGATTCGAGATATCACACCTGAGGCGATTGCATACGCGCGCAACTTCGTTGTTCCCTTCCTTATTTCACTTGTTGTAATTTCTTCCACGACCGCGTTCAGCCAGAGGTTGAGGCGGAACTATTTCCGTTTTATTGTTTCGGCAACACTTCTGCTGCTCGCGATTGGCTCTTTGGCGGAGCACATCGTTGGAACCGCACGATGGCGTCACACTCTTAATGCCGACAACCAGGCATCACTGGAGTCCCTCTCCACATGGACCAACTTCTTCGGTATTCGTTTCGAGCGAATCGGCGGGCTCATGGTCGAGCCCGTCACCAGCGGGTATGTCGCGGGCGGTGCTGTCGTCGGCGCGATTTTGCTGTTCGTTACGTCGTCTGAGAAGTCGCGACGCGCCCTCGTTTTACTTTCCGCTAGTATCCTCGTCGGAGGTTTTGTATTAATTTCCGCGGCCACGAAGGCAAGCTTGCTTATGGTGGCTATCGCCGTTCTTGCTTATCTTATTGCCATTTTGGTCCCCGTGCGCGGGAATAGCGCCTTCGTAATTGTTGGCACCTGGATTATCAGTCTAGCCATGATTTTGACGTACCTCGGACTCGACAAGGGGTTCGAAGGCATATTTAATCTCTGGCGAGAGCCGATGGGTTTGATCGGTGGCGACAGTACCGCCATACATCTGGCGGGCCTCGTCTACGGTATCCAAGGAGGATTGAATCGCATCTTCGGTAACGGGCTCGGAGTGGGAGGCAACTTCCAGCGTAACTTCGCAGATGAGTTGAGCGAGCTGGATTTCGCTACTTGGCTTGCCAGCGGGTCGGAGAGCGGCGTCGGCGTGCTTGCTTATCAACTCGGACTTGTCGGCCTGATTGCATTTGTATTGCTCCTTGTCGTGATGGGCAATAGTTGGGGGCGGCCTGCAACAGTGCTCCTGGCTGTCTGGAGCGCTACGTCGTTGCTTGCCGAGTCCATGATGGGGCCGCTGGTGGCAGCGCTATTCTTCGTGGGCGCCGCGCTGTTGAAGCCGAATGACGCACAAATAGCCGCGGTGAGGCGGCCCTTTGGCGGCTCATCGCAATCCAGGGTGTAGCTGGGGTCTGAATCCGCCGCTCTCGAGGAGTGATCTGGCGACATAGTTCGTCAGGTTTCGGAAGCCGAGGG
>NZ_AUGQ01000056.1 GCF_000422745.1 Microbacterium gubbeenense DSM 15944 | reverse complement strand
GACCCGCTCTATGCCGCCCGCCGGACCCTGTCCACCGGCGCCGACCTGCTCAACGACAAGCAGAAGGACCGACTGGACACCCTGTTCGCCGACGACGCCCACGTCGAGGTCGAGGTCACCTGGAGCGTCTACCAGCGCATGATCGCCGCCTACCGCCACGAGAACCGGCGCCACGGCCGCGAGCTGATGGCCCGGCTCATCGACTCGATCAGCACCGGCGTCCCCAAGGCCCTGGTCGAGATCACCAAGCTCGGCAGGACGCTGAAGAAGCGCGCCGCCGACGTCCTGGCCTACTTCGACCGGCCCAGCACCTCCAACGGGCCCACCGAGGCGATCAACGGCAGGCTCGAGCACCTGCGCGGCTCGGCGCTGGGGTTCCGCAACCTGACCAACTACATCGCCAGATCCCTGCTCGAGACCGGCGGGTTCAGACCCCGACTACACCCTGGATTCGGATGAGCCGGATTTCGCCGGTGTGCCGGCCGTCGCGGGTCAGCTGACGGCGTGAGGCGATGACCCGTTCTCGGACCGGGCGCGGCCCTCGCCGCCACGCGATTCTATGGCCTGCCCAGCCTCTGACCGATGTCTCGACTCATCCGTCCCGGTGGACCTAGGGAGTCGAGCCCTAGGTCCACCCGAGATGGATAAGACATCGCTCAGGCTCTCACGGCGTCGCGCTACCTTGGGGACTTAGGCCCAGTCCTTGTGCGGCGACGTGCCGCCGATACCGGCGTTGAACGTATTCGTCGGATCGAGCTCCTTGAAGTGCTCTTCCATGGACTTCGGCAGCTTGTAGATGCGACCGTAGTTGTGCTCGGCGGGCAGCTTCGCGCCGCGCTCCTCCAGCAGGTGCTGGATGCGGTCGTGCAGCGCCTCGGGATCCACGCCCTGCTTGGCGACATAGTCCTGGTGCATCACATGGCAGAAGAAGTGCCCGTAATACGCCTTGACCTCAAGCTGGTCGTCGATCTCCTCCGGCAGCACCTCGAGCCAGTTCCAATCGTCGCGACGCAGGGCCACATCGATGGGGATGAGCCCTGCGATGTGCCGGCGCTTCAACGCGGCGTAGCGAGTGGCGGCACTGGCCGCGCCGAACCGGTTGAGCGACGCGCTCTTTTCTTCATCAGACGTGCAGATGAAGAACTCACCAGTGTGCTCGGGCTCTGCGAAGAACTCCTTGAGCATCTTCTCGCTCGCGGCCTTCTGCGACTCGCTGACGGTGAGCAGCAGGTGATGCTCGAAACGGTTGCGGTACTCCATCATGCGCTTGGGCAGCTGGTTGGGCAGCACGCTGAACATGGCTTGCGATACCGTGTCGGCGAAGGTCGGACCAATGCCGGGAATCTTCGAGAACAAGCCGTTGGCCCACGTCTTGAACGAGAACATGCGCGTCTGCAGCGCTGGACTCATGAACTTCAGGAAGACGAAGGTGTCTTTGCCGTACTTCTCGGCCAAGTCGAAGGCACTGCGGCCCATGTACTCACCAGAGATAGGCAGCGGCATGTCGGCTTCGAGGAACAACCGACGGATCTCTTCGAGCTCGTGCGTGTTGTTCGTGCCGATGTAAAACACGGTCGGGTGCACTTCGCGAGGGAAGGTGCGGGTGCGCACCGCGAACACCATCAGCTTGCCGGCCGAGCCGGAAGCCTCGAACAGGTACTCGGGGTTCGCATTGTAGCGAGCAGGCGAAGGCACGATCTTGCGCAAGTGCTCGGCGTACTCGGTCTCGTTCGAGTCTTCGGGAGCTGGGGTGACATCCTCGGGAGACCACTCGCCGCGCTGTAGACGGTCGAGTGCGACCTCAGGGTCGTCTCCGAGCGAGATGCCCAGGTGATTGACCAGCTCGACCTTGCCGTCGTCGTTGACGCGGGCGAAGATCGCTTCGCGCGTGAATGCCGGACCCTTGCGAATCTGGCTGCCGCCCGAGTTGTTCGCGATGCCGCCGATGACCGAGGCGCCGATTGATGTCGACCCGATCACCGAGTGCGGCTCGCGCTGGTGCTTGGCGAGCGCGTCGGTCAGGTGTGTCAGCGGGGTGCCCGCGAGCGAGATCGCCTCGCGCGCGTCGTTGATGAGGTGCACCTCATCGATGCGGTGAGTCGAGATGATCACAATGGGGCGATCGTAGTCTTGGAAGCCGGGGCCGGATCCACCAGTCAGGCCCGTGTTCGATGCCTGCGGGATGACGATGAGGTTGTTGTCGACGGATACCTGCAGCGCCCGCCACATCTCGACCAGCGTGCCGGGGCGCACCACGGCGAAGACTGGTCCTCCGCCGAATCGATAGCCTTTGCTGAATGGCATCGTGGCACGCTCAGAGGTCAGTACATGTTCGTCGCCGACGATTCTCTTGAACGCATCGATCGCTTCGTGCGAAGTCGTGGTGGTCTGTCCTGGTTGCGTCATCTCTAAGCTTCCTATATTCAGTTGCATCACAAGCGCGTCATGATGCTGAGGGGATGTCGCCTTGATCCGAGCTAGTCCGCGGTCGTTCATTTTTTGATGGGCGGGGAAACGAGCCAGGGGGACGACGTCTGCGACCGTCTGCCCGGAAGCTCGCTACGGCGTCCAAGGAGTGTGCGTGTGCGTGTGCGTATGCATGTGCATACGCGCATCCTCATTGTAGAAGATGCGCATCAGATAGTTTCGGACCGCGGTACTTTCGGACTCCGGTAGGTTCGGAGGCTCTGTCGCGCGTCAGACTATGTGGCAGGGGTAGTTAGTTGCTGAGGCAGCGCCCCCTATCGAAAGGTCTGAATCATCATGAGTCGTCCCCCGACGAT
>NZ_AUGQ01000055.1 GCF_000422745.1 Microbacterium gubbeenense DSM 15944 | reverse complement strand
CCCCCGCCACGCCATCACTGCCCGCCTCACCGAACGCCCCAAAACCCCCTAACCCAGGCGAACAACGATCGCGCTCGCCGCAGGCCAACATGGAGCATGACGGCAAGGCAGAAAGAGAACCTCGTGCACGAAGGAATTGACACCCTCGCGAATCGTTCAGACCCGTTCACATATTTCGCCGACTTGTTTTCTGGCGTGGACGGCTTTTTGATCGCACAGTGCTCCGGACTCCTGATCGCGACGTGCGTCATCTGGACGCTGATCGTGCAGGTCAGGCACCGGATAGCGCCGCACATTGGAAAGCTCCCTGTGTCGCCCTTGGCGATCGCTCTGTTTTTCGTCACCGCAATCCTGTTCGCGATTCTCGCGATCCACCCGGACGCACCAGTAACGGGTGCGGATGTCGGCTTCTTCGCGATCACCGCGATCGTGCTCCCCGTGCCGTTTGTGGTCTGGTCGATCTTGATCAATCGACGCGCCAAGCGAAACGAGGAAGCGTGAAGAACCTGTGGCGGACAATCCGTGATGAGTTCTCGATCGATCGGACGGGAATCGCACCGCCGCGGCCGACGGCGCGCGCGCGAGCCGCAGCATGGGCCGCGATCCTGGGCGTGTATCTGCTCGGGTGAGGGCGAGCCACCTACAACGCGCTGGAGATCCTGCTCGAGTGGACAACAGTCCCCGCACAGCGCCCCGCTGGGAACTCCAACGGAGCGATCCTCGCTCTGATTCAGCAACTTGCCATCGTTCTCGTGGCCGCAGCGCTTATCTGGGCATTCCGCCAGTACGCACACGCGCGGCCAGCGGCAGCGACCTGGCGCACCAGCATCAAGACATTCCCTGTGTCGTACATCGCCGTACTGCTCGGCTTCATAGCCGCATCACTCATGAGCCGGCTGTTCCAGCTCACCGGTCACACCTTCGACGACGAGGAACTATCGGATCCGCTACTCGCAGCGCTGACCATCATCAATGCCGGCATGGCAGGCCCCGCCGAAGAGCTCGCGCTGCTCGCACTCGTCGTCGTCGCACTGCGCGCGACCGGGCACGGCTGGACCATCGTCCTCCTCGCCGCTGCCGCCGTTCGCGTTCCGTTCCACCTGTACTACGGGTGGGGAGCATTCGGATTCTCCGTATGGGCATGCCTCATCGTGCTGCTCTACAAGCGCACGGGAGCGATCGTCGCAATCATTCTGGGGCACGCAACATTCAACATGGCCAACTACATACCGGTCATCGGCGGCGCACCCAAGCTCATCGCCGTAGCAATCGGCATCTGGGTCATATTCATGCATCTCTCCAACATCATGGAGAATCGGTTGGCGGACGCCCAAGAGCAGCGGCGTATCGAAGAAAACGAGGCATACGAGCGTGGATACCCAGACCGCAGCAAGTAACCCAGCCCCGCGTGCGCAGCCCTACCCCTGGGCGGACGGAAGATGCTTCCTCCGCCGCTTAATCAATATCAGAGATCGCAGAAAGGATTAAAGCATGAACTGGCTCTTCACGATCGAGCGTGTAGTTGTCTGGCTCGTCGCATATGAGCCAAATATAAACAATGCCGTAGGTGGGTTGACATCGGTTGATCGCTACACCATCATGGTCAACACCAGATGACTCGCGAGAACTGAAACGAGAAACACTAGTGAACTTTCGAAGCATTTCCGGAATAGGCATCGGCGCAATCCTGGTTATGAACTTGGGATTGAGCGCTCCGGGCAATGCAGATTCGCAACCATTAGATATATATGACGCCGATGCGGTTCTCGCTGAAGTCGCCCCCGAAATTGAAGAGCAAAAGGGCGCCGAGGACCGGTATGAGCGAATCAATATCGGCTCAGAAACTTCTCGTCGGATGGCAAACTCAGGGCTGAGTGTACAGCTTCGCGCCAATGAGGTGAATCCTAGCTCAGATTTTTCACGTACCCCTGACACCACAATCGATGTCCCATTTGCTGAACGGGAAGTTGCGACTAGCGATACCGAATCGGTATGGTCAACAGACTCACCTGATTCTGCGTTCTACTTGAGCGAAACCGTCTCGGGTGCGCGTTTTCTAACAGTTCTCGGTAGCGCGAGTGCATCAACGTCATATGAGTACAATATTGACGTACCAGAAGGCTCTTCCGCCGAGTCCACTCAACATGGCCTCACGATTATAGGGCCGAACAATGAACACCTAGGCAACATCGTGACTCCATGGGTGCGGGATTCCCAGGGAAACGATGTTGCGGCCACCTATGAGTGGGATGACGGAACCCTAATCCAGCGCATCGATACCGCATCCGTCAGCGCTAACGCGTACCCGGTCGTCGCGCAAGCCGCGTGGTCGTATGCGTACCAATGGGAAATCCTTAACAAGACGGTGGCTCAGAATCGGTATAACCTGCAGGACTGTTTCAACTGTTACTTCCCGGTTAATGGCGCTCCCGCACACTTTCCGTTTTATCTAGAAAGCCTGCCTCTCACCGTTACCACAATTCCGCCATTTTCGGCTGATTTTAGCTGCATTATGGGTCCCTCCACATGGCGCGACGATGGTTCACCGCGGCTCCAACAGTTGGAGTGGAGCTTCATGGCCGATCAAGGACACGTTGACGGCCTCGGATCGTCAATCTCCTTCACCATCGCACCGCTTTGGGAGCCTGGTGCACCCGTTGCGGAAACATTCTCTCGCTTGTATGTCAGTGCATACATCGTCAACTCGAACCCCCTTGGTGTACCGCGGTCTGTTTATGAAGCTGGGGCCGTGCTCAACTGGACCAATTTTGCGAACAACTTGAACAATGCATAGCGACACGGGGAAATTGAATTCCTGGACAGCGCTCCTCTTGCCCTGCTTGTCACTCCTGTGTTTCATTCCATTTGCCTTACTGGCTGG
>NZ_AUGQ01000054.1 GCF_000422745.1 Microbacterium gubbeenense DSM 15944 | reverse complement strand
GACCCAGTCGACGTCGAACGGCATCTGCTCGACGAAAGAGATCCACTCGATCCCGGGGAATTCCCATCCGCCGCGCGGCCCCCCGACCAGAGCCTGCACTACTTGGTACGAGGCCTCCTCCTCCGTGTTCCACGGGCAGTGCACCTTCAAATACCGGCGACGGAACGGCGCAAACGTCTGTCCCTTAGTGACATCAGATTGCCCGCCCTCGTCCGTCCAGGGGGCAGGGACATATGCAGGGCGCGGACGAACAACCGCTTCCAGCGGGTCCTGGCGTTTAGTGCCCGCAGACTCCTGATCACTGGCATCTGGCAGTGGAGCATCATCAGCGGCCAATCCGCGCTGTTGCAGATGCGTCGCGATCCAGATCTGCTCAACGGCCGACGCCGGCGACGGTCGGAACGACTTGGGAATCTTCTCCTCGATCGCGCGAGCTGTGACCAACGCCGTCTGTACCGCCGAGTTCGATGGTCGCCACTTGGGCAGGCCCATCCGGTCGCGCAGATCCGCCTCCTGCGACTGCACCCACCATCGCGCCTGCTCCTTCACGCTCCCCCGCAGCGGCACGGCAAGCCAGTACGCGCGCTCTCCGAGAGGTACTTCGCGGAGTGCTTGGAGGGTACGTGCGACTTCGTCTGCCCACTCGGGGCTTTCGTTGATGTCGACGCCGGCGAGCATCCTGTTGATGATTCCGATGGGATCAAGGTCGGCCGCGAGCCCGAGGATGAGGGCTTCCCCGCGGAGCTCCTGGAGGAGCGCCTGGTGCTGGTCGCGGATGCCGTGTTTCACCGTGGAGGTTGCGTAGTTGTACAGGATCGGCTTGCCATTGATGACAGGCGGGTTGAGGCGCCACGTGGCCCAGACTTGACCAGTGCGCGTCCACATCAGGTTGTGGTCCATCGCGGTTGCGGGGATCTTCATCTGGCGTCGTCCTTACTTCCTGGTCTGAGCGAGTAGTCGTTCGACTCCGGTGGCCGTAACAGAGGCTGTGACTGCTGGTGTGGCTGGCGATGCGGGTTTGACGCGTCGACGCAATCTCTTGTTCGTGGTCTCCTCGGCGACCGTCTGAGCTTCTGCCTCGATCGGTTCGACGATGGGGTTGATTGCGGTTTTACCTCGGGCGTGACGGGGCGGAGCGATCCGCACGTTCATGCCGTGGTATCGCCCATGGGCTGGGCTACGGATCGCACGGAGGACCCCTCCTGCGACGCTGAGAAGGTTTCGTTGCTGTGCGGGGAGGATGCCGATTGCGAACGCCCCTCCGACACCGATCGCGAGGGAGATCACCAAATCCACGAGGATGGTGCTCCCCCAAATTCCACGGGTGAGAAGCGCTCCTGTTGTCAGCACGATCAGGACGACGAGCTGAGTCACGGTGTACGGGCCACCGGGGATCCGCGTACCGTCATGCAGCCGGCCGATGAGCTTGGGAAACTTCCGAGCACGGGTGTAGAACCGTGCTGTCTCCGACGGGCGTGCTTCGTCATCCATGGCTGTGATCCGCTGTGTGCTTACAGGTTCTGGAAGGTCTGCACGATGACGCTCGCGATCCCGCTCAGTCCGCCAGCAGCAGCCATCACGAGGATGGCTGCACCGATCACGGCGCCGATGATGATGGCGCTGACGCTAAAGTTCTTCTTCCCGGCGATCCAGAAGAACGCAACCAGTGAGAGCACAACGGCGACACCTCCAATCATGTCGACGAGGTTTCCCTCGAGAAGGTTCCATTTCTCGAAAATGCCGTCCCTATTCATGAGATTTCTCCTAGTTCGTTGCAGGGGTTGTCGGGCGTGCAGGGGTTGTTGAAGGTTCAGGTGTCGGTGAAGGCGCTAGATCTCCGAGCTCGTCGTCACTGTCGATGTACACCAGCGGTGCGTCGTCGATCGCGAGGACTTCCCATCGGTCGGCGCGCATGGTCATCGTGAGCGCGTAGGACGCAGTCGCCATGCGCTCGTCCGCGTTCTGAGCGGCGATCACTGCACGCACCCGGAGCTCGCTGCCTTCGTCCGTCTGCTCGTCCGCGGGCAGGTCGGAGCCGAGCTTGATGATGTCGACGCGCGAGTAGGGCGCAGGGTCGATCGCCGTGAACGTCGCATCCGGCGACGTGAATCGGGTGATGTCGCCTTCGCCTGTGAGGTACGCGGCGAGAAAGTTGCTTACTGTCTCTCCCCCCTCAGAGGAAAGCGCGAGGGTCTCGCTGTACGCGAGGTCCTCACCGATGCCGGAGCTTGGTGCAGCGACGGGCGTGGGGAAGCCCATAGCCTTCGGGCCGGATTCGTGTGTCGAGATCGGTACCTGCCAGTACCGGCGGGGCCATGACGTCAGTTCGTTGTCGCCTTCGTCTGTCGTCGTCTCTTTCACATTTGCCGACAGCAGCACGTTCACGAACTTCTCGTCGACGATGTCTGAGGAGACCACTTCGAGATCGCGGTACTCCCAGGGCTTCGCCGAGAGGTAACCACCCACCCCGGAGAGGTCCACGTAGGTGCCGAGCTCGCCTGGGTCCTCGCTGGTCGCTCGCAACCACTCCGAGACGAATCCGGCGGCGTATCCCCCGGCAAGCCTCTGCACCGATGTCCTCTCCTCCGTCTGCACTTGGGCAACAGCGCCGGAGGGCCTGTTCAGAGCAAGCCACCCGACGCCAACTCCTACGTACCCGCAGAGGATGCCGCCGATCAGAAGCACACCGATCGCCTTGGAGCCCATCTCGCCGCCATGGGTCCAGGGATGCCCCTGGGCAGCCTTCTCCGCACGCTGAGCGTTCTTCTCCGCTCCACGTGCCCTCTTCGGCGATCGCGGCTTATCGGTGTCGGTTTCGGTGTCGTTGCGGCGGAACAGTCCCATCACTCTTCTCCAGACGAGTACGCGATGCGGCGGGCGGCGGGGGTCGCTGCTTGGAGGGTTTGTAGCGCTGAGCGCAGTCGGTTCTGGGCCCGGGAGTTGTAGGGCGTTTCGAGTGCCACGGCGGATGCGCTCTCGAAGGTGTCGCGAGCGCTGAGCGCTTCGGCTGCGTCAGGGAGGAAGGCATTCCAATCGGCACTGTTCGCGTCCCGGGCGATGTCGCTCATCACGGCTCTCTTTCGACGAGGTTGCAGCGCCTTCTAGCGCCTCACATAGCT
>NZ_AUGQ01000053.1 GCF_000422745.1 Microbacterium gubbeenense DSM 15944 | reverse complement strand
GCTGGGCTTCCGGAACCTGACCAACTACATCGCCAGGAGTTTGCTCGAGACTGGCGGATTCAGGCCACTGCTACACGCTCAAATACGATGAGCCTATATACTCGCGGGTGCTTTCAGCGACGAGTTGACGGCGAATCGTTTGGATTCCTACCTGCGTACGCGGTTCGTCCGTTTTTTGGTCTCGTTGCGCAAGATTACGCAGCACGCGAACCGTGATGTCTACTCGTTCGTGCCGGCGGTCCCATTGGATCGCGAATGGACTGATGAAGCTCTCTACGAGAGGTATGGGTTGAGTGCGACCGAGATTGAGTTTGTGGAGTCGCAGGTTGCCGCTCATGACTGATGAAGATTCGATCTCGATCCACAGGGCTGGTCTACTTCCTACCAAGCCCGAGGCGCGTCCCCGTATCTACGCATATGCGATTAATGACGGGCCCCACGAGGGCCTGTTGAAAGTCGGTCAGACGACGAAGCAGGTGAAGGTGCGCGTTGCACAGCAGTTGAAGACGGCCGCGATCGAGAATTATCGAATCGTCATCGATGAGCCTGCGGACCTTGAAGATGGCGGCGTAATCCGCGACCACGAGGTCCGCGAACGGCTCAAGCAGAAGGGATTCGACAACACGCAGCTTGAGTGGATGCGTTGCTCCGTGGAGGACGTAAGGGCTGCGATCACGGAACTACGCCACAGAAAGCAGCCGGGAGGTACGCACCACGCGACCTTCACAATGCGCGAGGAACAGCGCGACGCGGTTGAGAAGGCGTACGAGTATTACCACTCGATCTGGGCCGATGACGCGGATTCTGTGCCCGAGTTCCTGTGGAACGCGAAGATGCGCTTTGGAAAGACCTTTGCCACATACCAGCTCGCCAAGAAGCTGAAAGCGAGGCGTGTCCTGGTCATCACATTCAAGCCCGCGGTCGAAGACGCTTGGCGTTCCGACCTGATGTCACACGTCGATTTCGAGGAGTGGCAGTATCTGTCCCGGGCGACGGGCGGCGATCCTGCAAGCATGGATTCGTCGCGACCGCTCGTGTTCTTCGGCTCTTTCCAGGACCTCCTCGGGCGCGACGTAGCCGGCAACTTCAAGGCGAAGCACAGGTGGCTCACTGACATGACGTGGGACCTCGTGGTGTTCGACGAGTACCACTTCGGGGCATGGCGCGATGCCGCGAAGGAGCTATTCGAAGGCGAAGACGATCAGACCATCAGGTCCGAGGCGAGGACCGATAAAGATCAGGACGCATTCGCCGAGCAGGCAGAGGAGTTCGGAGACGATCCCGACGCATTCGTGCCGGTCCGGGCGCGCTCCTACCTCTACCTGTCGGGGACTCCGTTCAAGGTGTTGAAGGAAGGGCGCTTCATCGAGGAGCAGATCTTCAACTGGACCTATACGGATGAGCAGCGCGCGAAGGCTACGTTCGCGATGGAACGACCGAACGAACCCAACCCATACGCGGCGCTACCCGAGATGCGGCTGCTCACCTATCAGATGCCCGACGAGCTTCTCGCCGTAGCGAGCAAAGGCGAGTTTGATGAGTTCGATCTCAACACTTTCTTCGAGGCGAGTGGCGAGGGAGTGGATGCCGAGTTCGTGCACAAAGACGACGTGCAGAAGTGGCTCGACATCCTGCGTGGCGCCCACCTCCCCACTCAGGTCGACGCGATGAAATCTGGCACGCGCCCGCCGCTGCCGTATTCGGATACGCGTCTCCTGCCATACTTGCAGCATTCGATCTGGATGCTGCCGCGCAAGTCGTCGTGCTCGGCAATGGAGAACTTGCTTGCCGAACGTCAGAACGTGTTCTGGCAGGGTTACACGGTTGTCAACGTCTCTGGCCCGGGAACGGGAGTCGGGCTCGACGCACTTCCTCCAGTACGCAAGGCGATTGGCAGCGGCCACGACACGAAGAGCATTACGCTGACGGTCGGAAAGCTGACGACCGGTGTCACTGTTCCGCAATGGTCGTCGATTCTTATGCTGCGAAACTTGAAGGCGCCTGAGACGTACTTTCAGGCCGCGTTCCGGGTGCAGTCTCCGTGGACTATTCGCAACCCCAACGGAGATAATCCGCACGCCGAGGAGATACTGAAGCCGGCGTGCTTTGTGTTCGACTTCGCACCGACTCGTGCGTTGCGTCAGATCAGCGAGTATGGCCAGGGGCTCGCACCTGAGTCGCCGAATCCGGAACGTGCAGTCGAGGAGCTCGTGAGCTTCTTGCCGGTGCTCGCCTACGACGGCTCGCACATGACGCTCGTCGACGCCGGTCAGATTCTCGACATCGCGATGGCTGGAACCTCGGCGACGTTGTTGGCAAGGCGATGGGAATCCGCGACGCTCGTTAACGTCGACAACCTGACCCTCAAAAAGATCATGGCGAACCCAGAGGCGATGGCGGCCGTCATGAATATCGAGGGCTTCCGCGCGCTGGGCGACAGCGTGTTCGAGACTGTCGTCAACAAGAGTGAAGCCGTTCAGAAGGTCAAGAAGGAGAAGGGGGACGACCTCGACAAAGCCGCGAAGCGGGAGCTGACCGCCGAGGAGAAGGAATACAAGTCGAAACGCAAACAGATCCAGGAGAAGTTGATTAAGTTCGCCACCCGGATCCCGGCGTTCATGTACCTCACTGACTATCGCGAGCACACGCTGAACGATGTGATCCGCAAGCTCGAACCGGACCTGTTCCGCACAGTGACGGGTCTGACGGTCGACGACTTCGACCTGCTCGTGTCGTTGGGCGTCTTCAACGCGAGCCATATGAACCAAGCGATCTTCGCGTTTCGCCGATATGAGGACGCGTCCCTGCAGTACACCGGGATCGACTCGCACCAGGGCCTTCGTCACTACGGCGGCTACGACACGGTCGTCGCTGCGGAAGAGGTCATCCCGACTTCGTAAGACACTGTCGGAAATGCACGACTGGTAGGGATATCCTGGCGAGCATGTCGCCGATTGACGTCCAACGCGAGCTCCGTGAGTTCGTCGCCGAGCGCGATTGGGCACAGTTCCACTCGCCGGAGAACCTTGCGAAGTCGATTTCGATCGAGGCAGGCGAACTGCTCGAGGAGTTCCAGTGGGGTGAGCCGGCTGACGAACAGGCTGTCCGTGACGAGCTCGCAGACGTGCTGACCTATTGCCTTCTCCTCGCCGACCGCCTCGGCGCCGATCCGGCCGAGATCGTGCGGACGAAGCTCGAGAAGACGCGTGCGAAGTACCCCGTCGGCAAGGCGCGTGGCCGAAGCGTGAAGTATGACGGCTCTTCGCATTTGAGCGTGTAGTGCCCGTCCGGGAGGACGTGCGCGTGGCGGTCCCGTGAGAGAGGTCGAGGCCTCCCGAGGATGGAAGTTCC
>NZ_AUGQ01000052.1 GCF_000422745.1 Microbacterium gubbeenense DSM 15944 | reverse complement strand
ATGCAATGCCCGGAACTCACACCTGCCCTCGAGACATCACCGCCCGCTGATCATGCCAGCTGAGCCCACCCCAGGCTCATCGGTGGATCGAGGCTCAGTCGTCGTCGACTTCGGCAGCGAACGAGGCTGACGAGATGTTCGTCACGATGATGATCCCTCATCACGAGCAGGCGATCGAGATGGCCGACATGCTGCTAGCTAAAGACGGTGCCGACGCACGCGTGGTGGAACTTGCCGAGCAGATCAAGGCGGCGCAGGGCCCCGAGATCGACAAGATGCTCGGATGGCTCGAAGACTGGGGTGTGGAGTACGACCCCGACTCCATGGGAGGCATGGATCACGGTTCGATGGGCGGTGACGACAGCATGATGTCCGAAGAGGACATGACCATGTTGGAGAGCGCGGATGCTGTCGAGGCGAACAGCCTGTTCCTGGAGCAGATGATCGTGCACCACGAAGGTGCCGTCGACATGGCGCAGACGGCGCTTGATGATGCGCAGAACCCGGACGTCCTCGAGCTCGCGCAACAGGTGATCGACGACCAGACGGCGGAGATCGCCACGATGCAGGAACTCCTCGGCCAGCTGTAGGAATCCTCCGGGCGGGCCGGTATCCGATCGTCCCGCCCGGACCTGTCATCCGTGCTGCCCCATTGCGGCAGCAGTCAGACGTCGGCGTGCTCTTGTTGCGCGTCGTGAAGCCAGGCCCGCTTGAGGCCACTCACGGAAACCATCATGAAACGCTCACTCCTTCTCGCAACCGTCACTGTGACCGTCCTGGCGGCTGTCGCCACCGGATGCACCGCGACACCGCTCGGCAACCCGGACTCAGCTCCCCGCATCGACCACATCCACGGCATCGCCCAAGATCCCCGGGGCGATGATCTGCTGGTGGCCACGCACAACGGAATCTTCACTCTCACACCAGATGGGGATATCTCCGGCCCGATCGGCGGTCACGCCTTCGACGCCATGGGATTCACGGTCTCGGGAGACGCGCTGTTCGCCTCCGGGCATCCCGGCGAAAAGACCCCGGCCGAACTCGGATCGCCCAACCTCGGCATCATCCGCAGCGACGACTACGGGAACACTTGGTCGCCTATTGCTCTCAACGGAACCACCGACTTCCACATCCTCACCGCGGCCCCGGACGGCACCCTCTACGGCGTCCCCTCTAGCCAAGTGAACCTGCTCACCAGCACAGACGAGGGAAACAACTGGACGGAGCGTGCGTCCCTCGGCGCCGCTGATCTCGCGGTCACCGAATCCGGTTTGTACGCTGCAGCCGAAGAAGGCGTTCTCTTCAGCAGCGACGGCGGTAACACATTCACTCCAGTCGACGGAACACCTGTGCTCTACGCGCTGGAGGCTCGCACCGATGGCACTCTTCTCGGCGCAGGCACCGATGGCGTCCTGTGGACAGAGGATGAAAATGGAACCTGGCATCAGCTCGAATCCCTCCAAGGCGCCGTTCAAGCCCTCACGGTCATCGACGACCGCGTCATCCTCGTCGATGACCGGGGCATCGTTGAAGTCTCACCGGACAGCACCACTGTGCTGAGTCCCGCCCAATAACGCGGGCGCAAAGACCTGTGCCCAAGGATTCCTCGTGAAAGCGCCCAAGAACCCCTTTCGGAACCTCGTGTTGTTCGTCATCGTGGCGACGGTCGCCGTTGCTCTCCTCGCCGCTGCTAGTTTTCTCGCCATTGGAGCGATCTTCTGATGACCCCCACCGGCTCCAGATCCCCCTTCGACTCGATGCACCATCTGACGGCCGTGCACTCGTCCTCACCCGGCGCGCCTTCGCCTCGCAGTCCCGCGGAGCGGACGCATCGAAGGCTCGTGCGTCTTGGATATATGCTCTTGATCTGCGGTCCAGCCCTCGCGCTCGCGCATCTGATCAGTGATGCCCAATCGACCGACGTCGCTTGGTGGACGTACACGATCGCCAGCTTTGACATCGCCGTAATCATGGTCATTGTCGCCCTGGCTCTGATCCTTCGAGCTCCACCCAGTCACGCTGCAGAAACGGAATAATCGTCACCGCACAGTAATCGCTGCGACGATGATCTGCCGCTGAACTACCATGCCCTCCCGGGGTATTCAACGGGGTCCCCGGGAGCGAGGTGCGGTCGTAGTTTAAAGACTCCACAATGACGAGAGGAGCCACTATGACTGTCGCGGCGGAAATGCTCCGCACCTACCCGAAGGACCTTGGCCAGGCTGACCGGAAGGTGCTGGTGGAGTGTATCGAGGCGTGCGTTGAGTGCGCGCAATCATGCACCGCATGCGCCGACGCGTGCCTGAGCGAGGAAATGGTTGCCGAGCTGACGAAGTGCATCCGCACGAACGTGGACTGCGCCGACCTCTGCGAAACCACCGGACGCATCCTGTCCAGGCACACCGGGTACGACGCCAACCTCACCCGCGCAACCCTCGAAGCGTGCCGCACGGCATGCGCGAGCTGCGCCGACGAGTGCGAGAAGCACACGATGCACGAACACTGCACGGTGTGTGCTGCGGCCTGCCGGCGATGCGAAGATGCCTGCGCCGCGCTCCTCGCAACCCTCTGAATAGCCACCTCGACGGCGTCGTGCAGTTCTTCGCTACCCGCATCAATCCAGTGATGCCCGTTGACCAGGCCGAAGCAGACTAGCGAGCGCTCTTACCCCACACGTCGTCATCAATCGCGCTACCGCGCAACGAACCGAGACGACAGGTGAGGAATATGTCGAAGGACGCGCACGAAACAAATGGACGACAAGCAGGGGCGAAAAAGCACGGATCGCTGACGATGTACTTGCGATTCGCGGCGATGATTCTCACCGGCATGGTCGTGATGTATTGGACGATGTTCGCTGGAGTGTGGGAATGGGGGCACATACGCTTCAGCGAAAGCCGCGTCTTCATGGCGCTCACTATGGGCGGCGCCATGGGGCTGGTCATGCTGGCCTGGATGCTCAACATGTACAAGCACAGGAAAGCGAACATTGCGGTCATCATCGTCAGCGTTCTCCTCCTCGGAGGAGGCATCGCCCTCGACCGCAGCCAGATCACCGTCGACGACACCGCGTACATGCGCGCAATGATTCCGCATCACTCGCTCGCGATCACCCGATCCGAGCGAGCACAGCTGCAGGATGTCCGCGTCTGCGAACTTGCGGTTGAAATCAGCGAAGCGCAGCGCCGGGAGATCCTCGAAATGGACTGGCTCATCGCCGACATCGAAAGCAACGGCCTCGCGCTGACGGCCGAGGACGCGCAAGACCGACCCGTTCCAGACTTCGAACGGGCAGCCGACCGCCAGTGCTCGGACGACGGATGACGATTGGTAGCGATAGTCGATCGATCATGGCTTGTGCTCCGAGAGCCTGCCGGAAACGATGGCGGTCTCAACCGGTCAACGCACCACCCAGTGGTGGAAGCATGCGGATAGATCGGCGAGGAGGCCCGGGCATGGTGTTGAGTCTCGA
>NZ_AUGQ01000051.1 GCF_000422745.1 Microbacterium gubbeenense DSM 15944 | reverse complement strand
CCCCCGCCGCAGACGTACGCCGGCGAAACAAACGCGCGGAGAACGAGCTGCGTGATCAGTTCGATCAGCAAGATGGGGCTAATCAGATCACGGGCGGCGCCAGCGAACTCGGTCAACGTGCGCAAGACCTCGCTGACTTCCATGCGGCATTGAATCGGTCAGATAAAGAAGTGGAGGTGGAAGCGACCACCCTGTTCGTGACCAGTGCTGATGACCCGCAATTGGCCATGCGTCGAGCGCAAGCGCTCCGCGACTCCTTCAAACAGTACGAGTTTCACCTCGAGGCGCCGCTTGGCGGTCAGGAAGAACTCTGGTGGGCAGCATGGCCGGGGGTGCCGGCCAGGTCGAAGGTCTGGGAGTTCGCTCAGATCACTACGGGGCGCGAGTTTTCCACGGGCGTCCCGATCGTCGGGTTCCGTCTCGGTGACGCCACCGGGGCGCGGATGGGAACGAACATCTCGTGCGGACGACGCGCACCAGTGTTGGTTGACCGCGTGGCAACACTGGAAGCGAACCTGTCGGCTTGCTTCGCAGCGGTCGCGGAGCTCGGTGCCGGTAAGAGCGTGTTGATGAAGGCCGACATGGGAGCGATGTTGGACCGTGGCGGCCGCGTTCTGGCGATCGACCGCACAGAGCGGCGTGAGTACGCAGAGTTCGCCGCTGCGATGAGGCCGGACAAGAAGCAGATCGTGGATCTGCTCGGGCCGACAATCTCTCTGGACCCGCTGCGGATCTTCAAGCCCGCTCGTGCAGCCCGGATGGTCCAATCCCTCTTCGCGACGATGTTGGGTGTATCGATGCGCGACCCTCGAGGAACGAAGCTCGCCTCGCTCTTGCAGCCGGCCTACCTCGAGGAACACCGGATCGCGAGCTTGCGAGACATGGACGAGCATCTCGCGACCCTGAAAGGAGACGTGGCCGAAGAGCTTTCCGGGCTGATCCGTAGCGTGTCACAGTCCGAACTGGGCGAGGTTCTCTTCAACGACACCTTGCCCCCATTGGACACGTCGGCACGTGCCATCGTGTTCCTTACTCGTGGGCTGACTCTCCCGGACGAACGAGAGCTGTCCACTCCTCACTTGTTCAACGAGATGCCGCCGGAGAAGATCGTGGGGCGCGCGATCTACGCGATGCTGACTTCGTTGATGCGCTCATTGTGCTTTGAAGATCCCAACGACATCGCCGGTGCCTACATTGATGAGGCCTATTTCGTCACCAGCAGCCCGGAGGGCGTGCGCGACCTTCGGCTCCTTATCCAGGACGGCCGCAAACACGGCGCCTATGTCGGTCTCGCCAGCCATGACCCGGAACACTTCGGAGACGCGGTTATGCGTGGTCTCATCCCCGAGCGCTACGTCATGCGACAGCGTAACCGGGCCCTCGCGAAGCGCGCCGTGCTGTTCCTCACCGGCGAAGACGCCGTAGAACCGGGCGAAGAGACTCCGGAAGCGGACGAGCAACTGGTGGAGGTCGTCACTACGGAGCTCTCGCCCCTGGATGCCGACGGAAAAGTCCCCGATGGACGTCATGGCGAAGCACTGATGTCCGACCGCGTCGGACTTATCGGCAAGATCGCCAAGACGCTTCCCGAGAACCCCGAACGCCGCGCAGCGATCCTCTCGACACCTCTGTTGGGAAAGAAGGCAGCATGACCTTCGTCGTCGGTTTCTACGAACGCACCTGGCATGCACTTTCGCGCAGCGGCTTGGCGATCCGGTACGTGATGAGCAGGCACCGGTGGGTAGGAATCACGGCGATCATCCTCATGTACCAGGTGTACGCCATCAACTTCGGCAATACCGCGCTCGCTTCCGCAGCCACAGGGGACACCACGTTCTTGCCACCTGGCTGGAGCGCGACCGATGGCGCTGGTCTCGCTGTCGGCAACTACGCGGTGCTGCCGTTGGATCGCGGAGGATGGACTGCCGTTGATAAGTCGATCCTCGGCGCCATCACTGACCCCCTCTGGATGATGCACCTCTTCGTCATGTCCTGGGGGCTGTGGCTGTTCGACTTCATCCTGACGTTCGACTGGGTCGACCTCATCGCCCTGCCGTTCGAGGGGATCGCCACACTGATCGAACAGTTCCTGGGCCGGTTCGACTGGATCCCGATTGCGCTGATGATCACCGGCATCATCGCCGGATTCTTGATCCTCGGAGGAAGACTCGGGACAGGCCTCGCCGAGGTAGGAATTGCCCTCGCCGTCACAGTCCTGGCGATCATGCTCTTCACCAACCCGGTGAAATCGATCTACGGAGACGGGGGACTCCTCGACAAGGCCCAGAGCGTCGGCACACAACTGACCGCAATGGTCACGTACGACAACATCGACCAAATTGACGTAGACGCCACCAATCTGTCTGGCGTCGTCACCGCACCCCTCGTGGACCTCCTCATTCGCGATCCCGCGCAGTCGATCTCTTTCGGCAAGATCCTCGACGGAGAATGCGTCGACGTCTTCAACGCCGCCATGCTCGACAAGCCCCCGCTCGTCGATCAGGACCACGTGCGCGACGAGGTCAACAAGTGCGACGAATCCGCGAAGGATTACAACGAGAACCCGAACTTCGGACAAGTCGTGTCGGTGGGAGTCATCCTCACCTCGAGCACGGCTGTGTTCGCTATCCCCGCGGTACTTGCGCTGCTGTTCTTCATGACGGTGTTCGGGACACTTCTCGCAGGAGTAAAAGCGCCCATCCTCGCGCACCTCGCCATCCTCCCGTACATGAGGCGTGGGTTCTTCCGCGTGGCGATGGACATCATCACCGGCATCGCCAGCATCGTCCTGCTATGTCTCGCGCTTGCAGTGAGCTTGAGGATCATCGTCGAGATGACCCGCTACATCGACAGGATGTTCGAGCTGATCTTCACGAACGCAATTGGATACGGACAGTTCCCTGTCGCTCGAGCGATCTTCATCAATCTGCTCATCATCGTGACGCTGGTGTTTCTCATCCGACTCCGAAGCCAAGCCAAGAAGGCCGGCCGCACGATGGCGGACCAACTCAGTCAGATCGGTGCATCTAGGAAAAAGGGAGCACCATCTCCGATGCGTGTCGCAGCAGCAACCGGCATGGCATCCGCTATCGGAGCGAGCGGATCCTCGATCTTGCGCACGGGTGCAAAGGCCGCGGTTGGATTCGCGCGCGGAGGCGCTCCCGGGGCAGCGCTCGCCGCAGGATCGGACATCGCCAAGGGCGTTGTCTCGGGGATCTCCAACAAGAGTGCGAAACCGGCGACCGACGCCCCCACGTCAGATAACACCGCCGACAAGGCACCTAAGCCGGGTTCCTCCAAGTCTGTGGCGCCGGCTGCCGAGAGTTCGGTGCCGGGCACTTCGTTGGTGAACTCTGTTGATTCTGAATCTGTTGGCCAGACGATGGTCCCCGCAGCGCACCCCATTCCTCCCAGGCCGGCTGCTCCAGCGGCGGAAGCTGCTCCAGCGGCGGAAGCTGCGCCGGCTGCGGACGCTGCGCCGGCTGCGGACGCTGC
>NZ_AUGQ01000050.1 GCF_000422745.1 Microbacterium gubbeenense DSM 15944 | reverse complement strand
CCATTCGGGATCGCTGCGGTTTTTCTGCTCATATTCTTGTCCGTGGCCTCATGGCCGCTCGGGTTAATGGCACTGCTTTTGCTCCGCCGCACTGAATCTCGCACGATCTTTATGCATGTTGCAACGTTTACTGCTGCTTGGATTCTTTCGGGTGTGACCGCGCTTGCCTGCAATATTTTTATAGCGACATTAGAGGCGGGTGTCTACGATTACTCGGCGATAGGTTTCCCCGCGGGAGTTGTCGCAGTGGGAGCTATCTTGATGTCACTCATCACCTTGTTTCGGGCTCTGTGCATTCGCACATGGCGTGCAGGTGTGGGGTCAAGCGCGGAGGGCTGAGGGCGTCGCACAGACTCTCGGAATGGAGTCTTTTCACCGGAGCATGCCTAAAAAATGATCGAGGCAGAGGGTGAGACGCTCGGATCACCGGCTCTTCACGAACGAGGGTGCAGTCGGGGTCTGAATCCTCCGGCTTCGAGCAGGCTCCTGTCGCCGAGCGTGCCCTGTGCTGACGCAGATCAGGAACAAGCAGAGACACTTGACGCATGGACAACACGAAGCGGATGAGGCCGGCCTGTGCCTGACCCATCTATCAGCTACCTCGAGTGGAGCAGCACTGCCCTCACCACCGCGCAGCAGAAGCAGCTGCACTCACCGCAACCTGAGTGGATGCGTGCTCGATGGGCAGCCGGCGTCTCGGTGCCGCAGGTGACCGCTTTGCTCGAGGAGCTCGAGACCGGCGTGCCGGCCCTGCGGTCAGCAACACACATCCGCCTCGCCGATCGCCGCGAAAGCGGGGTCGTGGTGCTCGAATGCTGCTGCGGAACCGCGATCATGGCACAGGGATTCAACCGGGACGAGTCATCGGGCTGGTGGACGCAGCACCTCAAGGACGTCGCCACAGCTCAGCGGGTTGCCGAAGATTAGAGCCTGACCTGCGTCACCATATGATGTGCACCATGTCGGATCTCGACCTCGAGTACGCGCGACAGCCTGCCTGCCCGCACTGCGCCATTGTGATGCATCCTCTACGTGGCGGTGACGAGTGCCGCGAATGCGGTTACCGTGTCGAGTGGCCGCTCACAAGGAAACCGATCGACGACCCGAGCATCACCGATTTTCGGTGATCGGACTCTCACAAGGGGGGCTGCACGTGGCTCCCCCGATAGCGGTCCTACCAACATGCAAGTGATTAGCCCTGGTGTCGCCTCTGACATCGACCTACGCTGTCGGCATGTGCGGCCGCTTCGCTCTTGATGACCGTCTGAGCATTAATCACTGGATGCAACAGCCAGGTCGCTCACGGCTGTTGGCGTGAGTGGTCCTGACTACGCAGCTGTGAGTCGAGGAGTCTTCTCCGGGAGCAGCCGCGGGATGAGTCGTACGAAGATGACCATGATGACGAGCTCGATGAGCGTTTGGGTGACGACGACGAGCGGTGCGAGGTCGAAAGTGGCGGGGAGCGCCAGGACCAGCGGCAGCACTACTAGGGAGTTCCGCGTCGCGCCGCTGAACACGACGGTCCGCTTCGCTGGAACATCCAACCGTGCAGCTGCCCCGGCGAGCATGCCGACGGGGACCATGACCGCGGCGAAGAGGATGTAGACCGGGATTCGGCCGCAATGGTCGGAACGTAGGCCGGAGCACCGACACGAAAATGCCGCCGTACCTGTATTAGTACAGGCACGGCGGCATCTCTGCAGCGGGGTGGTCATCACCAGAGGCGACCGCCCTGTAGTAGGCAGAGGCTAATGAGCCCCGTCTACGATGGTATTCCGCGGTAACGCATCGGCCCGCTTGGCCGCCTCACGCACGGCTCTTCCGTGTGACGCGGTGAGAGCAACTCTCTTCCAGTACGGCTCTCCAGCGAGAAGCGGGCTATCGGCAAGCCGATGCGTCTCGGACAGCAACGCAGCGACGACGAACACAACGACGTAGATGGGTACCGCCCAGACCGCTCCTGAGAAAACCGTCAACCCGAGCACAACGAACGCGCCGGTGACGAGGAGTGATCCGATCCAAGCCCTGCGGGACGACAAGTCCAGCATGAGCCCCACACCAACGGCAATGGCGAGCGATACAACGTAGACACCGACCTCGTTTTCAATGAGCTGACTCAGCATGTCCACATCCTTTCACGGTTCGCCGCGTTCACTCCAGCCCGGTTAGCAGTGCGTGTGCGAAATCGCCCCCGGCAGAGGAGCGATCACAACGTGGAGGCAGCCCTTCGGACTCTGGTTGTTCGCAGTCGCCGCCTGAACCTGCAGGTAGGACGACCAAACTCCGCACGCAACCGCAAACGCAGGAGCGGCTTTCGCGATGGTAGCGCACATGCCAGCAGCAGCCGCATAGTCCTTAATTCCTGCGGTTTCAGACCGGCTGAGAGTCAGCCCCCATGCTGCGTTCCGCCACCCCCACGTAGGATCGGCGACGATCGGATACGCGGTGCTTGCGGTTGGGACAACCACCTGGAACAGCTCGTCGCCGCGCACTTCGTAGTATGTCTCGACGGCAGCGCCGTTCGCATCGGTCGCCCATGCGGCCTCGACTGGTACCACAGCCCCTTCTCCGCCCTGCGCTACGAAGGACACGCTTCCATCATCAGCGACAGCCGGCTGGAACCCATCCATTGCGTAACCGAACTCGTGTTGCGCACCGCTATCCGGAATGATGGTTTGGATTCGCGTCTGTCCCTCTTCGAGGCCCTGCACAGCGACGGCCCCAGAGTCGTCGGCGCTTTGGTAGACCACAGTGCCGTCGGATGCAACCTCACCGTTCCCCACGCGCAGGTTCGAAGGGAGGGAGATCGTGGTGTCAAGCTGCACGCCGTCAACGAGCGCTGACACGGCTATGGGGTCGCTCCCGTCAAGCGGAATCGTTGTTGTCGTCGAGTCGGCTTTAACACTCACGCCCGCCAGAGTCGCCTCGCCCACGACGGCTTCGGCGGAATCCGGCGATGCGGCAACGACCTGCGCAGCCAGTTGCTCCACTGTGAGCGGCTCGCTATCTTCTACAGCGGATGCGGGCACAAACGAGAGCCCAGCAATCAGGCTTCCGGCCACCGCTCCGATGGCAAGACGAGCTGCGGCATTGCGGTTCTTCAAGTGCTTCATGATTGAACGACCTCTATCCTGTTTGCTCTATCGGCATATTGCCGTCTGTTCGTACATTCAGCATCCTCACATGCTTCGCGAATCGTGTGCAATGATATTTCCGATCCGTTTCCCAGATATTTGGAATGGACGGTCGACGTCGTGCCGACCGACTTGTACGCCTCACTAAGGAGACATCGATGGGGCGCACACTCTGAAACAGCGCCGAAACGCGACCTCCTAGCGTCTCTGCCGGGCAAGCTCTACGCTGACGACATGTGCGGCCGCTTCGCTCTCGATGACCAAGTGAGAAGTATCGACATTAGATGCATCCTCGTGCACCGATTGTGACGTTGATCTGGCATTTCTATATTGACGCTGCGTCACTGAGGTGGTTTGTTCGGTGAGTCTCAGAGGCACGGCGAGCCTCGACGAGCTCGTCTTTTCGGCGTTAGGGCGTGAGGAACGGATCGGTGACAACTGATCGTTAGTGCCGGGAGGCGCTGGCGGGAAGGATGTCATCATGCCCGG
>NZ_AUGQ01000049.1 GCF_000422745.1 Microbacterium gubbeenense DSM 15944 | reverse complement strand
ATGCGCGCGCAGTTGGTGCCGGCCGACGGGGTGGCCTTGTCGGTCGCGTTCCCAGAGCGCCATCCGCAGCGGGATCATCACGAGCTCGGCGTGCTTGGTCGATGCCGCGTGCCAGGCGACGATGCGTTGCGAGAACACGTCGAGGATGAACGCGACATACACGAACCCGGCCCACGTGCGGACATACGTGAAGTCCATCACCCACGTGTGATCCGGACGCGGCGCGGTGAAGTCGCGGTTCAACAGGTCGCCGGCGCGCACTCCGTCCTTCGCCGGGATCGTCGTGCGCACGGCTTTTGCGCGCGTGATGCCGGACAGGCCGAGCGCTCGCATGGCTCGGTCGACCGCGCCCCACGACGCGTCGGGGAGAGCGGTCCGGCGGATCAGCGCGGTCATCTTCCGCCGCCCATACATGCCTTCCGGTGTCAGCTTTCGACGCACCTCGCCGGTGACCGGATCGGTGACGTCGGCCCATGCGACTTCGCGGACGGCGTCGTGCACCATCGCGTCAGTGACGGTCCGTGTCGCGACGAGGCGGGTCTGCCAGGAGCGATAGGTGCGCGCAGCGATCTTCACGCCCTGCTCGCGCAGGACGCGGATGATCGACTCGACTGCGTGTCCCTCGGCTCGCATCTGGTCGATGAAGCCCCTCATCAACGGTTGCGGGGGTCGAGTTCCCCCGCGAAGAAAGTCGTCGCCGCTCTCAGGATCGCGACGTCTTCTCGAAGTCGCTTGTTCTCGGCCTTGAGTCGTTTGATCTCCGCGGCCTCTTCGCTGGTCTGTCCGTCGCGCTCGCCCGCGTCGATGTCGGCTTGGATCACCCACCGGCGCAGCGATTCCGCGCCGACGCTTTCCTGGCGGGCGACGGCCGCGACGGCCTGCGCGTTCGATGGGTACTCCGACCGGTGCTCGCGCACCAGGCGGACAGCCCGCTCCTTGACGGCGGGATCGATTTTCTTCGGCATGACGCCATCCTTCCAACTCGAAAGGAAGCGGCATCAAACCTGCGGCGGTTCAGCGACCGTTTCCCGGCAGGATGCGCCGTTTCGTCAAGAACATGCGCCAAATCGTCAAACACACCCACCCCCAACACCGCCATTCCGAGACGCCCTTCTGCTATAGGTTCCGGCGGGGATCACGGCCTGGCGTGGGTCGCTCGGGGCCGTCCGGATCCGTGTCCAGGTGCTGTTCCCGTTCGGCGAGGAGCTCGCTCAGCAGCGCCCCGCGCTCTAGGCTCGTCAGCGCCTGCTCAGGAGGGTGAATGTCCGAGGGTGTGGCAGCCGTCCGCCCGGTGCCGAGGACCGCAGCGTTGATCCGGTCAAGGACTGTCGCGGGGTTGTGCTGTTCGGTGTCCTGCTCCAGGATGCGGGCGATCTCGTTCACCACGGCGCTGTCGTGCTCGGCGGGTGGGAACGCCGCCGACGCTGTCACCCCATCCCCGATCGGGGCGCGGCCGACGACGAGCCGGAACCGGCCTTCTCCGTCGAGCCCGGTCGCGTCGTAGACCCCGGGAACGATCCACGCATGCGCCTCCGAGGCAGGCCCCTCATAGATCGGCATCCCCACCGGATCATCTGGATCAGGAACGCTGACATCCGGATCGGCAGCGAATAACATCGCCGACAACTCTTCCCGCTCCCGCCGGTCCAGCAACGGTTTGTCTTCCCCGGCCGTCTCCTGTTCCACGAGCACCCGCAGGGTCTGCAGGGCGATCAGGTCTGACGGCACCCACTCACGATGGAACCGCTCGGGAAGGAACGCCGTCCGCGGGCCACCCTCCGCTACGAGTCCCTGTAGGGCGTGTTCGCGGCGGAGCGCCGTCGTGGTGAACTCGGACTGCCACTGGGCGTGGTCGGATCGGAATCGCATGTCCTCGTACTCACCCTCGAACGACGGGGCGACCGTGACGAGATAGTCCTCCTTCACCGGCTCCACCGGCAACTGCTCCCGCTCCAGCAGATCCATCAGACCGTCCCGGACCCGCTCCGCCCGCTTCAACCTCTCCAGCGTGTTCGGGAGGCGCGAAGCCTGCACGGCGAGCGAGAGACACTCATCCCGCCACTGCTCATGTGCGTCCTCGAAACCGTCCCGGTCAGGGGTGCCGTCCGGAAGACGGAAGTCACCGGCGGCCGGTTCGGGAGGAAACATCTCCGCCACGATCTCCGGGATCCCCGACCCCTCGAACGCCTCCCACCCCGGAGACGGCACCACGCGCACGGCGGACGAAACCTCGGGCGCGGGTATCCAGGAGCGGATGTGCGGGACGTCGTCGCCGAAGTCTTCACCGAATACCCGGTCGCCGTCTGTGCGGAGCTGGTCGGGAGGACCGGCGAGTTCCTCGATCAGCACTTCATCAACCATGTGCTGCGCCTCGGTCTGGGTGCGGGCGAGGACATCGAAAGCGATCACCACCCGATGTGGGCGCGTCGGCTCAGGCGAAGACCCCAATGGCGGGATCGTGATGTCGGACATGATGAAAGACTCCAATCACACTCGGATAGACAGGACACGCCACTGCACCCGATCGCTCAGGTGTCACAGGTGGTGCTGTTCCAGAGGTACGCACAGAACCGCGTCAAGGGCGAGGCATCCCGGCAATGACGCGTCGAAACATCAAAAACATGCGCCGAAACGTCAACCCCGCCACCGGGTCAGCGTGCGAGGTGACGCCCTGACGATTGGCCGGCGACGGAGCTCGGCGACGAGTCAGGGGTGAGAGCATCCTCGCGTTCCTGCAGCGCATGCCACAGATAGCGGTTGACGACGGTGTGGTTCGTCCCGTCCGCGCCACCCGTCATGGGCACGTGGTGGAACGAGTACGCCGGGTACGGCGTCGCCTCCCGCAGCGCCTCCAACCACGCATCCACGTCCTCGGGCAGCACCCAATCCTGCGGCGGCGGATTCGACTGTAGGAACTCCGTCGCCCCGGCATATGCCTCAGAGTCTTCGAGCATCTCGTGGATCGTGACCGCCACCACCCGTGCCAACACGACCGGGTTCCGGCCTGCGATCACGGTCGGCTCGACCTCCGGGTCATCAATCCAGACGATGATGCCGAGAGACAGGGCGCTCGGCGGGCTTATCTTGCGCCGAGGATCCGCAGCGTTCGTGGACGTCGATGCTGATGCTTCGCCCGGGTCGATGCTCATGATGGTGGTTCCTTCCCTCGCAGGTTCGCGCGCACGATGGCGTGGTCGGCGTACCTGTGAGGTAGGACCCAGTTGGCGGTCACTGGTATCGGGCAGTCGTCTATGGTCGGTAGATTTGCCGATACTGCTGCGGGGACAGACCGTGTACCTGACGGAAGGCGCGTGAGGCGTGACTGGGGTCGGTCCATCCGACGCGACGTGCGATGGTTTCGACGGTGTCGCTGCTGGAGCGTAGAAGGTCGGCCATGCGTCGTGAACGTTCGTTGCGAAGGAACGCTGCGGGGCTTGTGCCGACGTGGCGGGGGAAGAGTCGGGAGAGTTGCGATCGAGAGATCGCGGCCTCGTCGGCGAGAACATCCATCGTCCACGCGCGGCCAAGATCGTTCATGAGCAACGCGATTGCGTGGCGCACGGGTCTGCTGTAGGAACGGGTGACAGTTCTAGTTAGGCCGCGAGGGCCAGGTCGTTGTTCATGATGGTCTCGAACTCGATGGGCGTCAACCGGCC
>NZ_AUGQ01000048.1 GCF_000422745.1 Microbacterium gubbeenense DSM 15944 | reverse complement strand
GAACCGACCCGCCGACGTCTACGCCGGCCACGCGCACCCCACCATCCCCAACTTCGAAATCGAAGAAATCCTGCCAACTACTTGACGCGGGACAGAATCCTGCGCGTTTGGCTTGTGCGATTGCGTTGGTGAGGGAGCGGGGGTCGGAGGCGGATCCGCTGATGGTGGTGATGCGTTTGCCGTCACGGTAGATGACGGTGTGTCCGGCGTTGGTGAGGCGTGTTGTGAAGCCCTGGGCTTTGAGCTGGTGGAGGAGCTTCTTGGTGTCTTTGTGCATGATTCCCTTACTGCTAATCGATCTGACATCATTCAGTTTAGCAAGGGGGTTTACAAAATGCAACACCTTGGGCGGAGGTAATCGCGCCGTCCTCGCGCATGCGGTCGTTAGGGCCTGATGGTCGCGGGGGAGCCCCCAGTCCGACCGTCACTGCGGCGAGCGCGGTCTTTCATCGAGTCAGCTCGAGCAGGAACCGTGAAGCGGTTTCGAGCTCGGCTGCTCGGCCTCCCCGTCGATGGGAAGCCATTCGCCCTCGGGTGAGAGGTCCGGGCGTCCGGCATCGATCCAGTGGCACACCGTTGCCCATTCGGGGCGGTCATCGCGCTCAGACATGCTGCTTCCTTTCCGGTCCTACTCACCTATGCCCTCAGTCGGGGCCTTCGCGGACGCGGCGAGCGCGATGGTGGTTCTGGTCGCGCTCGCCGCGGGTGGGGTTAGGGAGTGATGGTGAATCGGATGTCGTGGGGGCTGATGAGGTAGTCCTGGCCGGTGGTGGTGGAGCGGACGGTGAAGTCGCGCTGGCCGAGGTCTGAGGGGTTGGTGAGGGTGTTGCCGATGACGGTGGTGCCGGTGTCGGGGTCCGGGAAGGTGCAGTTGCCGGTGTGGGGGAAGGTGGGTGTGTAGAGGCCGTCGAAGCGCTCGCCACAGCATTCGCACCAGGGTCCGCCATTGAGGAGGAGGTGGGAAGAGTCGAGGGTCTCGTCTACGTGGGCGGCGAGGTGGAGTTCCTCGATGAAGTTCGGGGTATCGGTGGTGGTCATGTTGTCCTCCGGAGCTGTAATCGATCTGACAACATCCACAGTACGTCACATGCTTTACAAAATGCAACCCCATGTAATGCGGCGAGCGCGACCAATGTCTGGTCGCGCTCGCCGCGGCGTCTTGGCTCGCTACGTTGCTCGTTGTAGAGGATGACTAGAAGCCGTGCGGGGTGCAACCGCCTGCTCGCCTGGAGTTCACAGAGCGGTGAATCCTGGCGAGCTTATGTGTCGTAGAGCATTGGAGGGCACCCGGACTGGTTCGATCTCAGTCCTTGCGGTTCGCCTGTGTGGGGTCAGTGCCGAAGAGGACCATTTCGGTCGCGTCCTCGCCTGATGGTTCCGCTGTGTCCGAGGCCAGGACGACGTAGCGGCGACCGTTTGCGTGGGTCTCTGCCCAGGAGAGTGCTTCATTTGCCGACGTGCATTCGGTCAGGAGCCAGGCGTCGAGGTTCCACGCGTAGTCCGGACGAGGCTGCTCCCAGAACTCCACGCGGTACGTAGGTGCATCGATGCGGATGATGCTGCTGCTATGTTCCACAGACCGTGCTTCCATGCTCGGAGACTCTACTTCACCTGTCGGGGGACGGAAATGAAAATTCGTGCGTTTGGGGCAGCTTTGATCTTGGCTGCGGTGGGTTCATTCGGTATCGCTGCGCCTGCCGCGGGGGCCGATTCCTTGTCTGTGGAATCCAACGGTTCGGGGACCACTCAAGTCGTAGAAGGTGAGCTGACGACTCTCACCATTGAGCCGAGTAGTCCGACCAGCAATGAAGAAGCAGGGGCGACACTGGCGAGCACCATTTCGTGCACGGTGACGACGGACCATCCTCATGGGTCCACACACGTGAGCGGAACAGTCAACGTCGTTTCTAAAGTCGCGTGCACCGCGCCGGTCTCAAGGATTCGATCTGCTACTGAGTTGGCCCGTGTTGACCCATACCAAAGGTGGGTTGGTATCCCAAAGGTGAAAACGGGTGTAAAGACGCTGAAGTCGAGCGCGTCCACGTCATGCAACTATGCTCCGGCTGACTTCGCGGGAGTCGGTTTCGCAACAATCACGCCTCCTCCGGGATACGTGCTCCACGGATCCCCAAACGTCACGAAGTTCGGCGAGACCGAACGTGCCACCTGCGGAAGCAGGGCGGCAAGTGTTGCATCGGGCGAGGAAGCCGCTGAGACCATCACAGTGACCTTCGCGCCCGCAGGTCTCGCCAGCTAACCTCACCCCCATTACCAACCGAAGCACCCAAAGCCTTCCTGGCGGCTACCATGCCTCACGCAGGACCCGGAGGCCCCGGCGGCGGTGAGTGACGCAATGCGGTGAGCGTGATCGTGTCTGGTCGCGCTCGCCGCGGTGTCATGGGGTTGTGCACCACTCGGTGAAGGGGCGCGGCTGGAAGGTGTCGTTGTCGGAGGGGTCTGCGTTGTTGTTGTGGCGGGTGCCGTTGGGGGTGACCCAGGGGAGCGGGTCGCGGTCGGTGGTGTCTTCGGCGTGCCAGGTTTCGATGCGCACGTGTGTTGCGATGTCCTGGTGGCCGAGGGCCTCGAAGAGGTTGGCGATGATGTCGGCTTCTTCGATGTTGAGGTGATTGAGTACCTGGTCGCGGTTGAGTCCGGCGAAGAGGTCGGCAGCGCGAGTAGCGGCGCGGGTGAGACCGAGTGTCGTGGTCATGGTGTCCCTTTCTGGGGTGGGTGCCTCGAGGGCACCCACCGGGATGGATTAGGTCCAGCAGTCGAGGTAGAGGTCACGCTCGAGGTCGTAGATGCTCTGCTGGCGGGCGATGGACCAATGGGTGCCGTCGTCGGCGACGGCGACGGCGGTCATGCCGTCGTGGAGGATCATGCTGACGGCGGTGTCGCGGTTGAATGCTTCGTCGACGATGTCTCCGGTAGCCGGGTTGATGATGAGCGCGACGGTGTTCGGCAGCGGGGTGTGTGTCTTGGTGCGGTGGGTGAGGTGCAGCATGATTCCTTCTCCTTGTAATCGATCTGACAACAGTCACGACCCTGCATAGGGTTCACGAAATGCAAGTCGCATGCGGTGTGTGCTTGCCGGGGTGGGGGGATGCCGGAGCTCCGGCACCCCTCGCTTGCTACGGGCGGTGGTTCTGGTCGTAGCGGCGGTGCCAGCGGTGATGGTTGGCGTTGAGGCGGTCGCCGAATGAGCGGATCGAGTCGGCGATGTCGATCGTCTCCTCGCTCACGGCGTCGGCGACCTCGCTGAGGGTTAGCTCGAGCGGGAAGAATGTGTGCCCGGTCGAGAAGTACACCTCTATGACGTCTCCCTCGGTGGCGATGGCCCCGACGCCCTCACTGTTGACGATCGCGGGTGTGCCGCGGTCGACGGCGATGATCACCTGCGGAAGCGGGCCAGGGCGGAGGTGGCTCGGGTCGGCGGTCGGATATGTGCGCACATAAGCGTCGCGACCCTTAGCGAGAAGCACCTCCGAGCTGAGGACGTAGCCGATCGCTCCGGTGGGGCGTGTGGTGGCGGTCATGAGTATCTCCCTCTGCTTGATAATCGATCTGACAACATCCAGCATAACGGCACGACTTTACAAACTGCAACCCCTAGAGGAGGAAAGAATAGAAATTCTAGGATTACTAGGATTTAGGTGTCGTGAGGGCCGCGCGAGCATGACGGCACCGGGTGGTGGGCGGTCATCCCATCACCCGGTGCGGGTTACGCGTCGACGGTCGCGGGCGTGATCGTGTCGACGATGGTCTCCCAGTCCTGCGGCAGGCGGTATGTGACGCCGTCGACGTGCGCACACGCGACGGATGTTCGCCTGCCTCGGCCGTTGTAACGGTACGTGAGGATGAACTCCTGCACCTGGCGCTTGAGGCCGTAGTTCAGCGGGTGTGACAACCGGACGGTGGCGCCAGCGCCCGCACGCGCAACGCGTTCGATCTGCGCGACGCGCACCCATGACGCAGCGCGCCACTTGATAGCGTGCGCGCTCTCAGTGGGCGTGAGTGCCTCGAGGATCCGCCGCGGAGCAAGAACATTCGGGCCAACCGTTTCATCCATGTCCTTGTAGGCGAAGTTGTCCCACAATGCGGCTCATCGCAATTCAGGGTGTAGCGCGGATCTGAATCCTCCGGATTCGAGCAGCGATCGCGCGATGTAGCTGTGCAGGTTGCGGAACCCGAGCG
>NZ_AUGQ01000047.1 GCF_000422745.1 Microbacterium gubbeenense DSM 15944 | reverse complement strand
CTAGATCCCTTCCACGTCACGCGCCTCGCTGGCGAGGCGCTCGATGAGTGCCGACGGCGAGTTCAGCAGGCCATCTGTGGGCACCGCGGCCGCAAGGGCGACCCGCTCTATGCCGCCCGCCGGACCCTGTCCACCGGCGCCGACCTGCTCAACGACAAGCAGAAGGACCGACTGGACACCCTGTTCGCCGACGAGCAATGATCAGAACCTGTGGCTGGCCCTCGGCGGGTGAGCGCGACGGAGCGCACCTTCCCGAGGAAGATCTTGTAGTCACAGAACTCTGATCAGGACCGGCGTTGGCGCGCTGGTTCGGGAAGGTGCGCTCATGTTGAAGGTAGTCCAAGACGTCGAGGCGTCCAACCATGCAGCCGGTGGGTCGCTGCTCGATGAGATCGTCGGCGACGGCGCTCGGCAGATGCTGGCGGCGGCGTTGCAGGCCGAGGTCGCGGCCTACGTCGAGCAGTTCACCGACGAGCTCGACGAGGCGGGTCGTCGCCTGGTGGTCCGCAACGGCTTCCACGAGCCGCGGGAGGTGACCACCGCGGCGGGCGCGATCCCGGTCAAGGCGCCGCGGGTTGCGCAGGTGCTGCCGCTGCTGTACCTGCACGGCCTGTCCAGCAGCGACTTCACCCCCGCACTGGAGCAGTTCCTCGGCACCAGCCACGGCCTGTCGGCGTCGGTGATCACACGGCTGGCCAAGGGACTGGCAAGACGAAGCCAGGGCGTTCAACCAGCGGTCCCTGGCCGGCACCGACTTCGTCTACTGCTGGGTCGACGGGATCCACCTCAAGGTCCGCCTGGAGCAGGACAAGGTGTGTCTGCTGGTTATCGTCGGTGTCCGTGCTGACGGCACGAAGGAGCTGGTCGCGCTCGACGACGGGCACCGAGAGTCCACCGAGTCCTGGCTCGACCTGCTCCGCAGCTGCAAGCGCCGCGGGATGCGGGCTCCGGTCCTCGCGGTCGGCGACGGGGCGCTCGGGTTCTGGGCCGCGCTGCGCGAGGTCTGGCCCCAGACCCGCGAGCAGCGGTGCTGGTTCCACAAGATCGCCAACGTCCTCAACGCCTTGCCGAAGTCCGCGCAGCCGGGCGCGAAGGCCGCGCTGGCCGAGATCTGGAACGCCGAGAACCGCGACCACGCCGAGCGTGCTGCGGAGGCGTTCGTCGCTGACTACGGCACCAAGTGGCCCAAGGCCGCCGCGAAGATCGCCGACGACCTCGACGTCCTCCTGGAGTTCTACAACTACCCCGCCGAGCACTGGGTTCACCTACGCACGACCAACCCGATCGAGTCCACGTTCGCGACCGTCCGGCTGCGCCAGCGCGTCACGAAGGGACCCGGCTCCCGAGCCGCCGGAATCGCGATGGCCTTCAAGCTCATCGAGTCCACCCAGACGAGGTGGCGCGCCGTGAACGCGCCCCACCTCGTCGCCCTCGTCCGCGCCGGCGCAACGTTCAAGAACGGCATCCTCGTCGAACGACCAGACGGCCACGACGAGCAGACCTCCACCCACGAATCAGGAGGTGACGCTCAAGCCGCATGACACGCCGATCCACAGGTCTTGACTATTGCTCGGTCTTCGAAGAGCAACTACGATCTTTGGAAGAAGCCGGTGTTGCGACGACCGGTTGAACCTGCCGTGGCTCCGACCAGCAGAGCGATGTCAGCAGTTGGCTTTCCATCTCAGCGGCGCCGCTGGAAGGATGCCCACCGGCAAATCCCGCACCTCGTGGATTGCGAGCGTTGCGAGCGAGAGCGTGCCTACGCGAAGGAGAATTATGATGGACGTTGACCTGCTGGTGATCGGCTGGGGCAAGGCAGGCAAGACCCTGGCGGGGCGCTTCGCGGCCGCCGGCAAGACCGTGGCGCTGGTGGAGCGCTCGCCCGAGATGTACGGCGGCACCTGCATCAACATCGGCTGCGTGCCGACCAAGGACCTCGTCGTCTCGGCCGAGGAGCGTCGCGACTCCGACGACCCGCAGGAGTTCTTCCGCACCGCCGTCGCCGGCCGCGACGCGCTGATCGGCACGCTCAACGCCGCGAACCACCAGATGCTGGAGAAGCCGGGCGTCACCCTGGTGGACGGCACCGCCCGGTTCACCGGCCCGCGGACGGTCGTCGTCGACACCGCCGAGGGCCAGGTGGAGCTCACCGGCGAGACCGTGGTGATCGGCACCGGTGCGACCTCGCGCCGCGTCGACCTGCCCGGCTTCGACTCACCGCGGGTGTTCGACTCGACCACCATCCAGCACATCGACCCGCTGCCCGAACGGCTGGTGATCGTGGGCGGCGGCTTCATTGGGCTGGAGTTCGCTAGCATGTTCACCCACTTCGGTTCCAAGGTCACCATCCTCGACCGCGGCGAGGAGCTCCTTCCCCGCGTCGACCGGGACGTGGCCGAGGCCGTGAGGCAGACCCTGCTCGACATGGGCGTCACCATCGAGCAGGGCGTCCGGCCCACGTCGCTGGACGACGACGGCACACACGCCGTGGTGCACACCACCAAGGGCGATTTCGCGGCCGAGGCCGTGCTGGTGGCCGCCGGACGCGTGCCGGTCACCGGCGAGCTGGGCCTGGAGGCCGCCGGCATCGAGGTGGACGAGCGGGGCTTCGTCGTCGTGGACGACCAGCTGCAGACCAGCGTCCCCGGTGTGTACGCGGTGGGCGACGTCAACGGCGGCCCGCAGTTCACCTACGTCTCGCTGGACGACAACCGCATCGTGTGGGACGCGGTGATGGGCCAGGGCACGCGCCGCCGCAGCGACCGCGTGGCGGTGCCGAACACCACCTTCATCACCCCGCCGCTGTCGATGGTGGGCATGGACGAGACCCAGGCCCGCAAGTCCGGCCGCAACGTCCTGATGGCGAAGAAGGAGGTGGCGAAGATCGCCGCCATGCCCCGGCCGAAGATCGTCGGCGAGACCCACGGCCTGTTCAAGCTGTTCGTCGACGCCGACAGCCAAGAGATCCTCGGCGCGACGATCTTCTCCATCGACTCCCAGGAGCTGGTCAACATGGTCGCCCTGGCCATCCGGCTGGGCGCCAAGGTCTCCGACCTGCGCGACGGGATCTGGACCCACCCGTCCAGCACCGAGGCCTTCAACGAGGTGCTCGGCACCCTGGAGCCATTGGCCTGACCGCTCAGGCACGAGTACGCCCTCCGACCCGATGGGTCGGAGGGCGTTCTGCTTCGACGGGGGCGGCGGGCCCGGCGTCCGGCCCCGCCGCCGACGCAGGCACCGCATGTCTTGGAGGCTGACCGACCCGCCCCGGGAATAGACCCTGCCGGATCGTGGTTCGAATAGGTGTACCGTGTAGGGGTATGCATCGCAAGATGGCTCGGTTCGAGGCGTCCGTGCTGTCGTCGATGCCATCGCCGCTAATCCCGACCTGACCGCCACTGTGCTCCAAACTGTCGGCGTAAAGGGATGGGACGGGTTCATCCTCGTCCGCAGAGGCTAGAGCGGAACGGGCGGGCTACCCGCGATCAGAACGTCCTCAACTCATGGGTTCTACCGGGCCTGTCGGTCGAGTGTCAGGCTTGGTTCCGGTAGCGATGGGCGGGTCAGCACTCGCGTTTCTCATCTGGCCATGGAAGGCCTGGCGGCAGACCGTGTGCCCGCCCATCGTGAGGGGACAGTGACCGCTACTGGGATGTCGTGCCCCCGCGGGTTTGGGTGAGCACTGTGGCCATGAGATCGCTGGGAGTTCCCTCACTGCTGCTGTCGGAGCGGATAGTCGAGAACGGGGAGACACACCATGTTGTTCGTCGGGGACGACTGGGCCGAGGACCACCACGACGTCGAGATCATCGACGAGGACGGCAAGGTCCTGGCCCGCAAACGCCTGCCGGAAGGACTGGCAGGGATCACGCAACTGCACGAGCTGATCGCCCATCACCTGGGCGAACCAGACGGTGATCCAGCCGCCTGGCCGCCGGTGGTCGTCGGGATCGAAACCGACCGGGGAGCCTGGGTCGCGTCGCTGGTCGCGGCCGGCTACGAGGTGTTCGCGATCAACCCAAGGATGGCGTCGCGTTACCGCGACTGAATCGGCCTGGTTTTCGTTCCGTTCTTCAAGCAAGGATGGAACACGATGAATCAGAAGTACTCGCCCGAGATGCGTGAGCGTGCGCTGCGGATGCTCGATGAGGCAAAGCCGGATCATCCGAACCTGATGACCGCCGTTCGACATGTCGCTGGCCTGCTGGGCATGAGCGCGGAGACGTTGCGGGTGTGGCATCGCCGCCGCGAGGTCGACGCGGGCCAGCGGCCCGGGGTGTCCAGCGACGTTGCCGAGGAAAACGCGCGGCTGCGTCGCGAGGTCGCCGAGTTGAGGCGCGCCAACGAGATCCTCAAGGCGGCGAGTGTGTTTTTCGCCAAGGAACTCGACCGCCCCACGA
>NZ_AUGQ01000046.1 GCF_000422745.1 Microbacterium gubbeenense DSM 15944 | reverse complement strand
AGCCCCCAACTAGTCCCCCACCTGCCACCAACCACCCACCCCTAGGGGTTGCGAACCGTAAACCCCTCACCTACAGTGAATGATGTCAGATCGAACAGAATCCGTGAGTACACGCACGCGCACACCACGCCGGCCCCTCACCACGGCCTAGACGCGGGCGACTGCACTTGGTGGCACGATGAACGAGTGACAGAGAAGGCACAATCAAGCGGATTAGCGCAGCCCCTCGTTGTCGCATGCGATGAATCAGGGAATGACGGGGAAAACCTCCTCGCGGGCAGCTCCCCTGTCTTCGCGCACGCGAGCGTAACTGTCAGCAGCGCAAGGGCTGTAGAAATCATGGCAGAGGTTCGAGCACGAACCCGAAGTGCGAGTGCCGAGCTCAAGTCAAAAACGCTACTCCACCCGAAGAACGAGGGCACGGCACGGTGGCTCCTGGAGCATCGCGATCTGGAAGACTCCGTCTCTCTACACCTCACCAACAAGCGGTACTTTCTCGTAACGAAGCTGTTCGACACGACGATCGAGGAACTCGCCAGTGCCAACGGCTATGACATGTACGCAGACGGCTCCGCGCTCTGCGGTGCGAACGTCCTGTTCTTCACCGCTCCGGCTTTCTACGGCCAGCGGTGGAACGCACTGTTGGTCGCGTACCAGGACTTCCTTCGGGCAAAATCAGCATCAGACGCGCACGCTTCACTCGCAACACTCGAAGCGCGAGTTCTCGATTCGTTGTCGCTCCAGGACGCGTCGGCCAACATATTTCTCGACCTGATCCATGCAGGCATCAAGCATCTTCAGCTGCTCTCCCGCCTACAACTCGGACAGGGCATAGACCATCGGCTGCGGACGCTCGATCCGCTGATCCCAGCCGTAGGTGCCGCCGTCGCCTATTGGGCCGAGCAGTCGGGTCGATCGGTCGAGATACTGCACGACACCGCAAAAGAGCTGACGCCTGAACGCGTTGCTACGATGCGCAGGTATCTCGCAGAGCCCGAGATAGCCGCGCCCCATCGCGTCGGAAAAGGCGTAAAGCTCGCGGGCGTGACCCTTGTCGATTCCAAACGGGAGGAGAGGGTGCAACTCGCGGACCTGCTCGCTGGGCTCGGTAGAAGCGTTATCGAGGCGGAGAGTGACGGACGGCCGCACCCGTTGACTGCCCTGGTGGAACGCCACATGAGTAGACTCAGCATCTTGCCCAGGGTTGAGCTCATGAATCCCGAGGCCGCCAAAGCCGTTGCCCTCGGAGCGTAGCTGAACGCGAGGCCCGATCCGCACCACTCCATCACGAGCATCACCCAGCCGAAACCGTCCGTCGGAACTGAGTGTCGCTTCGTATCCGAACGTCCGTGCATCGCCTCGATTAGGCCGGTGTCCGTACGTGAGACGGCCGCAGCCCGGAGCGTGCCGAAGACTACCGTTGCGCGTCACTGGCGCGAGGGTCATCATTGCGTGCAGCCGGTACCGGTGTGGGGTTCGGCCGCGGCATGGCGTGAAGCTCACGCCGCGGTCTGGGCACACGAGCCGCGCGAGCTCGCCGACGATTGGGTGCCCGACGCCTGGGGAGTCGAAGCTGATCAGACCATCGTCACAAGCAAGTCGCGCGGCCTCGCTCACCTGCGCCGTGAGGAGTCGGTCGCCGTCGACCCGCCCGACGAGAGCGCCACGTAATCGCGCAGCGAGCAGCCGGGCTCCTCACCACCTCACGCAGCAGCCACCGGCAGCTCGTCCCAGTGAGTCATCGTGCGCTTTGACAACATGGCTCGTTTCATTTCCCAGCCCGGCGGCGCCCTGAGACCCCCGAGCCCGACCCCGACGGCATCGCGGCCGAGTTTGCGCGTAATCTGATCCAGCGCGCGACCGACGCCCCTGCCCTCGAACTCCTCACGGAACAGCGCCAGAGGCACTGCCCCGTCAACGTCGCGTAGATCCGTGAGAACCACGCCCGCGCGAGCGTATCGAATGCCGTCGACGGGAAAGCTTGTCGCGAGGAGCTTGCTCGCGGCCTTCGTGAGCACGATCGGGTCATCACTCGGCGTCGCCAGAGGCACGTTGACGTGTGCCGTGTGCGCCACAGATCGCTCGTCTGCCCAGCCTGTCGCCGCCCAGGCGGTGAGATACCCAGCCCGCGATTTTTGAGCCCGCAAACGGGCGCTCACGCGCTGCGCATACAGGCTGATGACCTGCGCGAGCTCATCGTCCGAGGTGATCTTGCTTGAGAACGATCGCGAGTAGATGAGTTGATCCTTCGCGGCCGCCGGTTGCGTCTCGATCTCAATGCAACGCGTACCGCGCAGCTCAAGAACCGTGCGCTGCATCACGACCGAGAACCGCTTACGGATCCAGGCCGCGTCCGCTTCGCGCAGATCGCGCGCGGTATGGATTCCGATTGCCGCGAGCTTCTTCCCCGTCCGACCGGCCACGCCCCAAAGATCCGTGACCGGGATCGAATCAAGGATCCGATCGAGCTGCGCGGGTGAGTACCGGCGCAGATCCAACACGCCGTTCATCGCCGGCACCTTCTTGATGCCCAACGCTGCGACCTTCGCGAGAGTCTTCGTCGACGCGATCGACACACGAACCGGGATCCCCGTCAGCCGCATCACCGTGCCGCGGATCTCCTGCCCGATCGCCTCGACTTCGGCCGGCGTCCCCCTCAGCCGGATAAAGGACTCATCGACAGAATAAATTTCTTGCCAAGCCGAGAACCGGCCCAGGATCTCGGCCACGCGCCCGGAGAGAGATCCATACAATTCGTAATTCGACGAACGCGCGGCCACGCCCGCAGCACGGCACCACGCCTCGATCTTGAACCACGGCTTACCCATGATGTCGGGATCCATCGACTTCGCCAACGGATCGGCCGCGACAACGCAGCCATCGTTATTGCTCAGAACTATCGTGGGCCGCGACGCGATCGACGGATCGAACACGCGCTCGGCGTTGGCGTAGAACGACACGCAATCCACCAGCGCGATCACCTCCCCCGAGCCGGCAGCGGTCACGGTTGATGCAGAACCCATGTGACCACTCCCCAGATGCTCGTTTCGCTCAGCTCGCCCGGGATGATGTCTCGGTAGCCGGCCGCCTCCGCACGCAGCACCAGGTGCTCGCCGACCAGATCGAGGCGCTTGACGGTGTACTCACCGTCAACCACGGCTACAACGATCCGCCCCGGCACAGGATTAATCCCCCGGTCGACCAGCAACAGATCCTGATCGTGAATCCCCGCATCCGTCATCGAGTGACCCGCCGCACGCCAGACGAACGTTGACACTCGATCACGGATCAACCGCTCATTGAGGTCGAGCTCATCAGTGGCGTATCCCTGTGAAGGGCTCGGGAACCCCGCAGCGACGGCCTCGGGAGCGACAGCGAGAACCACTGACTCCCCAAACGCCAAGGCCCGCGGATCCATCGCACGCACACTGCCCCCACTAGAACATAACTACGCACGAGAATATGTCATGCGCTTATTGCACTAGAACACATATTCCCGTGAAGCAACTATGAATAGCTCAGGCTAGCCCGCTGCTGAGCTCCTATATCGCGAGGTCAGCTGTGAGGGTAGCGAGTATGCCCCAGGCGACGTAGATGGCGGCGAGGGTAGCGAGCGCCCACTCTCGCCAGGATCCAGTGTCTCCAAGAATTGGGAGCGCGAGCGCGCCGTTGGGGCGCCACACCATGCTGATGAGCTTGTTCCTGCTGATCGATTTCGGGGGCTTGAGCGTAAGCGGCCAGAAAAGGGGGACTCCACCGCTCGTGAGCATGTCGCCTGCAATGTGGGTCAAGTATCCAATTGCGAGGCAGAGCGGGAGGACCTCGAAAACGCTGGGGATGAAGTGCACGGCGATGGCCACGGCCGCGGCGAAGATCCATGCGCTCGCCCAGGAGCTCACGATGCGGAGGGATTTGAGAGCGAATGCCGTGCATGCGGCGATCGCGATAGCGAGGCCGAACAGGAGCTGGTGCGGCCACATATCGATGTCGATCGTGAGCTTTGCGAGCTGTGGAGTCAGGAAGAAGAGCGCGAGGACAGCGAGGAGGGAGTGCATTCCTTTGCGATGTCCCCCGGCGAGCGCGCTGATCGCTCCCGCTGCGATCGAGCCTCCGGGCAGTGAGTGGGCGATGGTTGAGGAAGGGTGGTCCGCATCGGGAAGTAAAGCTGCGCCGGCGCAGATGATGGTGCCGGCGACGACTTCGGTTGCTGCGAGTGGGTGGATTCCTGTTGCGGGCAGTGCTGTGGCGGTGATGGCGATCCAGGCGGCGGCGCCGGTGATCGCGTGGCTTGTTCCCATCATTGGCGGCGGTGGTCTCTGTGCTGTCTGCGGGGAGGGGTTTCAGATGAAGGCATCGGGGTCGTCGGGGAGGACGCATTTCTGCTCTGCGTAGGGGCGGTCGGCTTGCGGGATCCATCCGGGTTCGTCTTTACGGATGACGCGTGGGGTGTTGTCTTTGTCGGTTGTGGTCATGTGGGGGCCGGCGTTCGTCCAGGCGTTCTGAGCTCGGGTTTCGTTCCAGAGCGCGAGGCGGGCTTGGCTGGGGAGGCTGGAGCGGTGGGTCCACCATGCGCGTTTTTCTCCGTAGGGGCCGAACTGGTGGCCTTCGGAATGGGCGATGGTGTCATGGACGGCGCGGAAGACGTCGTTGGCGACCATCTTCTGGTGGGTA
>NZ_AUGQ01000045.1 GCF_000422745.1 Microbacterium gubbeenense DSM 15944 | reverse complement strand
AGGTAGAGAACGGTCCGCCACCGTGCCTGATCCGGGCTGCCTTCGGCAACTTGGGAACCGAGATAAGGAAGCAGTCGCACTCGTCGAGCTGGTACCCACCCCACGACGCGACGCGGAGCTGCTCGCGAGCCAGTTCACGGTACGGGTGATCCCCGCTGCACAGAAGATCCAGCACCGTCTTCTCCTTCGCGGAGAAAGCACTCCCAACTGCGCGACCACGACTCATGTTCATCCCTCGAGGATACGGGGGCGGCATCGCTGGGTCTCGCTACCGCAGACATGGCACCTACGGCACGAAGACCTGACAGAGTAGGCGGGTGGTGCGTTTACCGGTTGAGACCGCCATCGTTTTCGGTGGTAGCCCGGGCACGACATCAACAGCGAAGTCGAGGATGATTGAGTCGTGGAGATTGAGCTGCTTTATATCGCCGGTTGCCCCAGCTGGGTTGAGGCTGGCCGTCGTGTTTCTGAGGCGCTACGAGAAACAGGCCACGACGAATCGGAGGTTCACTACCGACTCATCCGGACGGAGGAGGACGCGGGCGCAGTCTCGTTCGCGGGCTCCCCCACGATCACCCTGGATGGCAACGATCTCTTTCCGGGGTCGGGGCGAAGCAATGACCTCGCCTGCCGTATTTACAGCACCCCTGCTGGGCTGGCCGGGATGCCAACGGTTGAACAGATTCGAGAGGCGCTCTCCGCTCATGGCGACTGACGAGGACGTTGCGTGCACGTGCTGCGGGCGACATCTGCCACGCAAGAAGCTGCACGCACTCGGAGACGATCGCGCTTTCATCTGTCGACGATGCGGCTGGTGGGTGGCTCTGCGCCTACATCGCGACCGCCCGCCTGCCTAAGCGTGAACTCACTCAACGGCTGCCCACGGCGATCGCGCCGATGTAGAGGGCGAGTTGATGGGTGTCCCACCACCGCACAACGGATCTCACTCGGTGCTCTCATCCCCGGCGCGGATCATGAAAACTGCTCCGGTGATCGCTGCGGCGAAGATTACGATGTCGGCGATGTTGCCGATGAACCAGTTTCCGTAGGCGAGGAAGTCCACGACGTGACCCCGGGCGAATCCGGGGTCGCGGAAAAGGCGGTCGCCTGCGTGTGAGGCGGCAGCGCCGCCGAGCGCGCCGATGACGATCGCCCATCCCACGCGTTGCACTCGGAACGCGAACACAATCCCTGTGACCGTGGCGGCGACAGCGAGCAGCGCGAACACCCAGGTGAAGCCTTCCCCGAAGGAGAATGCCGCTCCGGGGTTATAGGCGAGCTGCAAACCCAGCAGGTCACCGATCAGCGGGATGCGCTCACGCTCGGTGAGGGTCGCTTCGGCCCACACCTTCGTTCCCTGATCAATCAGCACGACGACCACGGCGATCAAGAGCGCTCCACCAGTGAGCTGCCGCCGCCGCGCCGACGACAGCTTGCGCGCAGCGGGCGGATGAGCCTCTGACTGGGAGGAGGTCATGCAAGCACCTCGATCAGACGGACCATGACCCCAGATTCGATCAGGATGAACAGGCCAAGGCCGATGAACACGGCCGGTACGAGCCAGTGCTCGACGCGCTCCAGCCCCTCGGTAACAGCCTTGTTGGTACCGATCAGCCGACCGGCCGCGCACCAGACCGCGACGAGGATCAGGAACACGACGATCATGATCGCGACGTCGCTGGGGGCGCTGGTGCGAAAGATCGGCGTGTAGAGGGAGATGTTGTCGGCCCCGTTGGCGATCGTGATCCCTGCGACGCCCCATAGTCCGACCGCGGTGATCTTGGAGTCATCATCATCATCGTCATCGCCGTTACGGCGCAGGCCGCGAATGAGCGTCCAGATGCCGATGCCGAGCGGGATCAGACCCAGGAAACCGACCCATTCGTCCGGAACGATGGTGAGACCGAGAGCGGCGATCACGCTGATCACGACGAGGGTGATGAACCCGAGATACTGGCCCGCGACGATCTGCCACGGCCGGGGCTTCCCTCGACTGGAAGCCAGGAACAGCACGGTGAGCACGACAATGTCGTCGATGTTGGTTGCCGCGAACAGGCCGATCGCTGAACCGATAGTTGCGAGCATCAGCTTTCCAGTCGTGGCGTGCGGGTGCGTGCGGCGCGCAGACCGTTGAGGATCACGATGACCTCCGCGACCTCGTGGACCAGGACGACGGCCGCGAGCCCCAGGACGCCGAAGAGCGCGAGCGGGAGCAGTGCAGTGATGATCAGCAGCGACAGGATGATGTTCTGGTTGATGATCCGTCGACCGCGGCGGGCGTGATCGAACGCTCGCGAGATGAGGCGCAGATCATGGCCGGTGAAGGCCACGTCGGCGGATTCGATTGCCGCGTCGGAGCCGGTGGCGCCCATCGCGATACCGATGTCTGCGCCAGCGAGGGCCGGTGCGTCGTTGATTCCGTCGCCGATCATCGCGACCGGCCCCGCCTTTGACAGCTCGCCGATCGCGGTTGCCTTATCCTCGGGACGCAGTTCCGCGCGCACGTCGCTGATCCCGGCCTGCGCGGCCAGTGCACGAGCGGTGCGGGCGTTGTCTCCGGTGAGCATCGTCACGCCGACGCCTTGGTTGGTGAGCGTCCGGACTACCTCGGGGACTTCAGGGCGCAGTTCGTCGCGGACGCCGATCGCGGCGACGGGGGTTCCGTCGCGGTGGACGATCACGACGGTCATGCCCTGCTCCTCCAACTCCGCGACCTGCTGCCCGAGGTCGCCCGCGTCCAGCCAGCGAGGACTGCCGACGGTGATTCTCGATCCGCCGACAGTGCCGTCGATGCCGTGCCCGGCCTGCTCGGTCACATCTGCAGCTGCCGGTGTGCCCGGGGCCGCGGCGGTGATCGCAGAGGCAAGGGGATGCGTGCTGTGCTGCTCCAGTGCGGCCGCCCAGGCCAGCGCCTGCGTCTCGGTCACGCCGTTCGCAGTGAGCACCGCGGTGACCGCAGGTTCGTTGCGGGTGAGGGTGCCGGTCTTGTCGACCGCGACGTGGCGGACCGTGCCGAAGCGCTCGAAAACGGCGCCGGACTTGATGATCACGCCGAACTTGCTTGCTGCGCCGATCGCGGCGACGACCGTCAGCGGCACCGAGATCGCCAGCGCACACGGAGAAGCGGCGACCAGCACGACAAGCGCGCGGGTGATCCACACCTCTGGATCGCCCAGCAGCGACCCGATGATCGCAACGAGCGCTGCGAGGATCAGAACGCCGGGTACGAGCGGGCGGGCGATCCTGTCCGCGAGACGCGCACGCTCGCCCTTCTCGGTCTGCGCCTTCTCCACCAGCTCCACGATCGTCGTGAGCGAGTTATCGGTGCCCGCAGCAGTCGCCTCGACCTCCAGCACGCCGGCGCTGTTGATCGCACCGGCCGACACCGCATCGCCGGGCTCGACCTCGACCGGGATCGACTCCCCGGTGATCGCCGAGGTGTCCAGGCTGGAGCGACCAGAACGAACGATCCCGTCGGTCGCGATCCGCTCACCCGGGCGGACCACCATGACCTGGCCGACCGTCAACTCTCTCGCCGGCACCTGCGCAGAGACACCGCCCTGCAGCACGGTCGCTGTCTCCGGCACGAGCTTCAGCAGCGCCCTCAGCCCGCCCCGGGCACGGTCCATCGCCTTGTCCTCGAGCGCCTCAGCAATCGAGTACAAGAACGCCAGAGCTGCAGCCTCCTCCACGTAGCCGAGGATGACCGCACCGATCGCGCTGATCGTCATCAGCAGCCCGATACCGAGCTTGCCCTTGAACAGTTTCCGGATCGCGCCGGGCGTGAACGTCGACGCGCCCAGGAGCAGACCGGCCCAGAACAACACCAGCGCCGGGATCTCGAGGCCGGACCATTCAAGGATCAGACCGGCCAGGAATGCGACACCGGAGAAGACCGGCACCATGACCCCACGGTCCCTCCACCAGGGCCGCTCCACCTCTTCGGTCTCATCCTCCGCCGCAGTGGCAGGCTGGGCAGGCTCGTGCTCGCAGCCACACGCCGCGCTCACGCGTCCGCCCCCGTCCCACAGCAGCCAGCCACCGTGCACGCAGAGTCCACGCACGGCGCGTGCTCATCGACCGCCAGCGTCACGTCCACGAGCGCGACGAGCGCAGCCGCAAGATGCGGGTCGGCGATCTCGTAACGGGTCTGGCGACCCTCCGGCTCGGCAACGACAATCCCGCAGTCACGCAGGCAGGTGAGATGGTTCGACACGTTCGAACGCGTCAGCTCCAGCTCACGAGAGAGCACAGCCGGGTAGCTCGGTCCACCGAGCAGAGACATTAGGATTCGGGAACGCGTGGGATCGGCCATGGCCCGGCCGAGCCGGTTCATGACATCGAGGCGTGAGGAAATAGTCAGCACACACTGAACTATACAGTGACTGATGACCTATTGGAACGGCTTCACCCCAGGCCACATCTCTGGGGACTGGGTGTAAGTACATCCGGCTCACACCCCACCGAATACGCCTACCGAAACCCGCTTACGGCGCACGTTTCTGGCATTCGATCTGGTGTGCCTTCACTCACCGCGCCGCAAACGATGGCGGTCTCAACCGGTCAACGCACCACCCAGTGGTGGAAGCATGCGGATAGATCGGCGAGGAGGCCCGGGCATGGTGTTGAGTCTCGAACAGCAGGACGCGGTATGGGAACGATGGCGCGGGGGCGAGCCGGTCCGGGTTATCGCCCGGGCTGTGTGCTGCAACCGTGAGGCGGTGCGTCGGCTCCTGGCAGTGACCGGCGGGATCCGCCCGGCAGCGCGTTCACGGGCACCGCTGAGACTGTCGCTCACTGAACGAGAGGAAATCTCCCGCGGACTCGCGGCCGGTGATTCCGCGCGCGCTATCGCGACTCGCCTGCGCCGGTCTGCTT
>NZ_AUGQ01000044.1 GCF_000422745.1 Microbacterium gubbeenense DSM 15944 | reverse complement strand
CACCGACACTCTCGCCCAGGCCTGGCAGGAGCGGATGCGGATGGGCTACTTCGTCCAGATCGCGAACATGCCCGAGGCCACGAAGCTCTACGACACCGTCGTGACCTGGTGGGACGCCATCGAGGTCCTCATCGTCACCGGCGCAACCACCGCGAAGGTCGAAGCGGGCAACACCGGCATCAAGAACATCAAACGCACCGGCCGCGGATTCCGCAACGCGGAGAACTACCGGACGCGTATCCTGCTCACCAGCGCCGCGAGAACCGTAGCGTGAATACCCGCCACAGCAGGGTCATTCACCACGAACCGCGAAGAGCCGGATTCGCGCCCGTTTACAACGCCGTGGCCGCAACTGCGACGTTGCTGGGACTCATCTTTCTCGCGGTCGCTGATTTCATTCCGCGGTGGCAGAAAGAGGACAGCGCCGAGGGCAGTGGGGCGGAAAGCGTAGAACGCAACGAGCGGCGGCGGGATAACCTTTCGACGCTCGGCCACTCCATCGTGCTTGTTGGGGGAGCGTACTTCCTGGCCACCGCCATCGCGGCCGCTTTCGTATAGGCCGGCCCAACCGGCCGGGGACGGATAGATCATGACCGGAGACGACGACATCGCGGGCGATGTCTGCCCGTGGTGTCATCATGTGCTGCACGACCTCGACAAGTGCGCGCATTGTGACTGGCAACAGACGACGAACGGAAGGACAACCCCATGACCGCTCACGACCAGAACCCCCGCCTTGCCGCCGCTCTCGCCTCGATCAGGCCCGCGCTCAATGCGCAGCCAACGACCGAGGCCGAGCGGGCGCAGTTCCTCTATGACCTCACGCGGGAGGTCTACGATCACGTCAAGTTTGATTTGCACATGCCCACCGCAGACACGGCGGAGCGTACGCGGGTTGGCGACGTGGTTAACGCAGCATTGCCCATCATCGGCCTTCGGGATCACGACGCGCTGTAATCGCTTCGATGATGCAGGAGCCCCACCGGTCTTTGATCGACCACGGGATCCGGCCGGATCCGTCCTCCGTGTCGTAGATGCGGCCCGTCGGTTACGTGAACAACGTGGAATACCAATACGTCAGAATATTTACACGGCTACCTCTCAGGTGTATCGTCAGGCATTCCCAGGCAAAACACATCTACCACATTCACTTTCTCGCGGCCTGGGGACGAATGGAGAGACAACGATGTTTTCGAAGAGACTGCGCCAGGCGGGCCTCGTGATCATGGCTGCCACAGTCGGCCTGGGACTCACGGCCGCACCCGCGGGCGCGACGGAGTCAGCCCCGAACGAAGGAGCTCAGGCGCCCGACACCACAACCGCAGTGGAAGGAAGTAGCGCCCAACCTGCACCGACCGGCGTGAGCGCCGAGGCGTGGTCCGCGACGACGCCGCCTCAGGATGACGAAATTGTTTATACGTCCGTCGAACCGACCTCTGACCGTATCTTGATCGACGGCGCGCCATCAGACATTGCTGTGATGCCTGACTTCGACGCGGAGGCTCCCGTGGTTGTGCTCGATGTCAACGGTCAGCCGGCGTCAGTGGACGACGCCTCAATCGTCGATATTGACGGTGAGGTCACGGAGCTATCGGTGGTCTCCAGTACCGACAGAGCGGCCCTCGCAAGCTGTTGGCGCAGCTGGGTGGCACCAGGCACGGGAACTTGGTACAACTCCGTGAACGGGTGCGCCTTCATCGGACTGGATGCTGCAACCACCGTGGGCTACAGCTGGACGGTGGACTCCAATTCCATTGGCGCAGCGTGCCTGCAGGGACGCGGCTACAAGGCTCGGCACCTGCCTGGCGGCGGCAATGTGTGGGATGAGTACTACGACTCAATTGGCTGCGGCGGGAGCGGTTCTAGCGGAGGCGGAGCCATTAAATGGGGAAATGTCGCTTCAAATAAGGGCGTTAAGATGATGTCAACGTCGGCGCCCTCGGGCGCAGCAGGAATGTTCTCATAGTCGATCACCGCAATACGACGGAGAACGGAGAGGAGAGTCTTCCTCTCCGTTCTCCTCACTCCTTGGGGATCAGTGGCTGGCCAATATTCCCGCGTTTCGGTGCAGCAGTACCGGCTGACACCGATAGCGTGGGGTCATGCACGGACGCAGACTCTTATGGTTGGTCGGCGGCATCGGACTTATCGCTTGCGGTGTTGTGGGCGTCATCCGTGGCGCGGTTTTAGGGGCACCCGGGACGAGTACTGTCCTTACAGTCATAGCTGATGTGCTGTGGGCAGGCGCTATCCTTCTCCTCGCCTTCGGCTTGAGCCGCGAGGGCAGCGTCGTCGGGCGCAAACCGCTGGGGCTCGCAGCCTCCGCTGCTGTGGCGTTGTGGCCCGTGACTTCCACTCTCGTCAACCTGTTCGCTGGCTCCGACAATCTTGAGCAGGCTGACGCCTGGCGGTTTTGGGGATACCTGTCGGTGGTGCTGCCGCTGGTATTCGGGCTAATTGCGGCAATGCAAGTTGCTCGTGCTGGCGTCGTACCAGCTCCGTGGAACTGGGCGCCGCTCTGGGTACTCGGCGTCCAGAGTGTGATGTGGATTTTGCCGCAACTGATCGGTGCTGCTTCACCGACCTTCGTCATGGAGATGGCTGGTCTCGTCGCTGCACTCGGAACCCTGGCATTCCTGACGTCGACCCTAGGTCTCGGCATTCTGGCGGTTATTCTAGCCAGCCGCTCACAAACAGGGACAGTACCCGTCTTTCAGTCCTCGACATCCGAATAGCACTGCAACTTCACCACTCTGTTGAGCTGCTTCCTGATGTGCAGGCCGAAGCACGGGTGTCGCTCTGATCCCTTGTGCGCCAACCGAAGCTTTGTGGTGCGTGACCTGTGTTGGCAGCGTTGCGTGAGCGCGCGATCCGGCGGCCGAGTGTTAGTCGGTGAGTGTTCGTGAGCGGCGGTAGAAGGTTGCGCGGGACATTCCGAGGTCGCGGGCGACCTGTGCTGTTGGCTGGCCGCTCTGTACGAGGTGAAGAGCGTTGCGGATCTGGCTGTCCGTGATTCGCTGTCGGCGTCCGCCGAGATTCTTGCCAGCGATGCGTCGTTTGCTGATCGAATCAACGATGCGCTCGCGTTTGATTTGGTGTTCCATTTGCGCGAGTGCGGCCATGACGGTGAACAACATAGACCCCATCGGCGTGGACGTGTCGACGTCGCCGCCTCCAAGGTTCAGTACGCGCAATCCTGCGCCTCGCGCGCGGAGCTCGTCAGCGAAGGCGAGCATGTTCTGTGTCGATCGGCCCAACCGATCCAGTGTGGTGATGACGAGAGTGTCGCCGGTCTCGATTGCTTCGATCGCACGATCGAACTGGGGGCGAGAGGAACGGGCACCGGAGACTCCGTGATCGGTGTACAGATCATCTCGGCGGACGCCCGCAGCGAGGAGGTCCGCTTCTTGGCGATCCGTCGATTGCTGACGGGTGGACACTCGTGCGTAGCCGATCAGCTTTGTCATTTCAGGGCTCTCCAGGTGTCTCGCAACTAAGGGTGTGTAATCGCTTCTAGTCAATCACTTGCGAGACATAGTTGTGAGAATTGCTGAGCCTCGGAAATTCGCGAAGTAAAAGGTTGGTACTCGGCTCATCGTGAGACGTCTTGTAACCCTAGGGTTATGAGACAGATCCGATTCCGGGATCAGGCGTGAGCGGGTTTCGGAGCGATCAGATGCGTTCTCTGGCGAGCAAATCGTCAGCATGTCGGACGAACTCGTGGGGGTCGGGAACCTCCACGCGGAAGGTTCGCCCGTCGGTCGCGCGCAGAAGGATGCCGACGTCGCCATTGCCGGTTCCATCAACTGTTGCGTTGAGCAGCAACCCTCGCTTGCCGCTGGGTCGGTCGCCCTTGATCCCGTAACCTCCGAAGTCCCACGAGTTCCAGGTGTCTGCGCGAAGCTCCGCGATCTCAGAGGCGACAATCCTCGTGCGATAGAGCACCCAGAACGCGAGAGTCACGCCACGCTGGTCAACGGTAACGACGCATGCGGCAACAGCAGCAGTCATGGCGAGGACCACGGATGCAACGACGGCGAGAGAGACGATGACACCGACAAGGGGCTCTATCGGAAGATTGTTCACCGTCCCGACAGTTGCCACGATCGCGATTGCGGCGAATCCGCCGCCAAGCATGAAGCGCACCCAAAATGACAAGCGAACCCGGGACACCAGAGTGATTGAGTTGCTCATATTGTCAACTGTACCGAGCAGGCGCAGCGCCTCAAGAGTGAAGTGCTGCGCGACTCCGCGACGGACACTCGCACAGAGCGCCGACGTGTCTCACAACCTTGGTGTCTCGTAACGCATGGGATACGAGACACCGAGGTCACGAGACACTCGCCGCGTAGAAGAACCGCTTGCTCAGACCATGTGTCGCGCATCCCGTCCGGTCGTTCCTTCCCGGTGAAATTCGTGGCCTGTAGTTTCGACGGTATGAGCGACGAAACGAACCCTGCCGCGTTAGTTGAGCATCAGGCAGAGTGGGCACAGCGCGCATCGCGGCTCCTGTCAGGCGTCCGGGACGCGGTGGGTGGACTTGACGGCGCTGAGGCCGCGACACTGGATCACATCGGTTCGACTTCTGTGCCGGGCCTGGCCGCGAAGCCGTTCGTCGACCTGCAACTGCGCATCTCACCTCTCCCCGCAGAGCATGAACTCGTCGCCCGCCTCGCACCGCTCGGCTACGTACGCGCACGCGGTTCGCGTCCTGACTCCCCAGGGGTAGACCGCGACCTACCGAGGGGGTCGATCAAGGTCGACCCCCTCGTCTGGGAAAAGCTGCTGTTCTGGCACGAAGACAACCAGGCGATACTTCACGTCCGCCGCGCGGAGTGGAGTCCCGCATAGTGGTGTAACGCGCGGTGGCCTGCCTCGTCTCTGACGTAGACGCGGTCACCGTGTGATCCTTCGAGGAAACCTCCTACAGCCTCTCGAACGGAAGACACACGATGACCGCTCCTCACATTGTCGACTCTGCCACCGTCCTGCGTGAAGCGCTCGGCGACGCGTCACCCGATCTGATGCGGCAGCTGCTGCAGACGATCATCAATTCGCTCCTGTCTGCCGAAGCCGACGCGGTCGCAGGAGCCGAGTACGGACAGCCCTCTCCTGACCGGGCCACCCAGCGCAACGGCTACCGCCACCGTGATCT
>NZ_AUGQ01000043.1 GCF_000422745.1 Microbacterium gubbeenense DSM 15944 | reverse complement strand
GACCCGGCGTTCGCGCCCTTGTCAGTCGGAACACTCAACCACCGATCGGCAAGGCGCCGAAGACCCGCCTTCTCCGCGAGACGGGCGATCGGGACCAGGCCCGCAGCCGACACGATATTCGGATCATCGAACGATGCGACAGCAGACCGTGCGGCGTGAGAAACTTGCATCTGCGAGATGCCTCTCTTTTCAGGTTCAATTGCCTCTGTGGTAAGAACAATTATCCCTGATCAGACAGGCATTCTCCGTTTAACGCGCCGACCCCAACTCACCCTCAATCGGTGGATCCAGGCTGAGACGGGGAGGTGGATTCGCTGGACGGTGCCGTGCTGTTGTCAGCGCAGCCGGTGAGAACCAGTGCAAGGGTCAGTACACCCGTACTGACAGCAACGGGAATCTTCTTATTCATGGTTGTTCCTTCGATACGTCGTGTGAGGGTTCGCAAATGATGGCGCCAGACGGCGCCAGGAATCCGACCCATCAGGGTCGGCGGCGACTACTCAGGTGCGACTTATCGAAAGGAACGTCAGCGAGGGTGCCCGGGGAAGAATCCCGATCGCTTCCCACCTCACCAGGCTTACAGCACGGTGAGGGGGCAGCCGGTGACGCTGAATCAATATCGGAGGGAGGAGGAGAAGCAGACCGGCAAGCAACGCCAGCACGCACGCAATCAGCATCTCGTTGTGACCCTGCCCATGTCCGGTGTTCACATGACACGCACCCTCACACGCGGTGGACTCGCTCGCGACGGTTGACGCCGCTACGGTGGCGTGCTCCTCCCCGGCTGCGGAGTGGGTGAGTCCGACGGATCCGTGTCCCGCAGGTTCGGAGGTGAAGGTGTGCATCGCCAGCAAGCCGACGATAACCATCAGCGTGGCCCCGCCGAGCATCAACAACGCGCGCAACGACAACTGCGGACGTGCGCCACGAACTGCGACGTGCATACTCGGCCTCCTCCATTCCGTGCAGGATGCTAACACCACGATCTATGCGCCGCCCGCCCTGATCCTTCAGCGCCGCCATGTATATCCTAGTGCGGAATACCCACAGGGGGTATATCGTTAGGCATACCGACGCCGCACTCCGGTGTTTGAGAGAAAGAGGAACAAAACATGTCAGACTCCACTGGATCCTGCTGCAGCCGCAACAGCCACGGTTCCGTCGACGCCGAAGGACGCAAGGATCTCCTCACCCCGCCCGCGGAAGATCTCGCCGAATGTCCTGTGATGGTAGGCAGCACCGTCATCAAGGCGGATGCAGAAGCTGCTGGCCTGTACCGCGATTACGACGGCACCCGGTACTACTTCTGCTGCGCTGGATGCGGGCCCGCGTTCGACGCCGACCCGGCTAAGTACGCCACCGCTGCTGCCTGACACCGTTTCACGGTGCGGGGCACGCCAGACAAGTCAGCCCCACGGTTCTCAATTCCGAGGAGGATAGGCCCATGAGCCACTCGCGTAACGACGGCGCGGAGCACCCCCACGCCCACCACGACCACGCGGCGTCGACCCCCGCAGTGACGACCGAAACTGACCACGATGCGCACGCGGGACATCAAGCAATGCCGCATGCACCGCAGTCAGACGCGGCCGCGCACAGTCACAGAGACCACGGAAGCGACAACGCGCCCTCCGGTCACAACACCCACGCTGGACACGGCGGTCATGCAGGCCATGGCGACCACGTCGGGCAGTTCCGTCGCCTGTTCTGGATTATGCTCGTCCTCGCCGTCCCCACGGTCGCGTTGTCGGGCATGTTCTCGATGATCCTCGGCTACACCCTCCCCGATATTCCGGGTCTGTCCTGGGTATCCCCGGTGCTGGGCACTGTCATGTACGCGTGGGGTGGAAAGCCGTTCCTCGTCGGTGCAGTCAGCGAGCTCCGCGCTCGCAAGCCCGGCATGATGCTGCTCATTGGCCTCGCGATCACCGTCGCGTTCGCCGCCTCCTGGGGCGCGACGCTCGGCGTGCTCCATCACGAACTCGACTTCTGGTGGGAGCTCGCCCTCCTCATCGTCATCATGCTTCTCGGGCACTGGATCGAGATGCGCTCCCTCGCCCAGACGACTTCCGCCCTGGACTCACTCGCCGCTCTTCTCCCCGATGAGGCAGAGCGCGTCGAGAATGACCAGGTCGTCACGGTCTCACCGACCGATCTCGTCGTCGGCGACGTCGTCATCGTACGGCCGGGTGGCAGCGTCCCCGCCGACGGGCGCATCGTCGACGGACGGGCCTCGATGGACGAGTCCATGGTCACGGGCGAGTCCCGCACCGTGGAACGCGGCAGCGGCGACCACGTCACAGCCGGCACCGTTGCCACCGATTCCGGGCTTCGCGTCGAGATCACCGCGACCGGCGACGACACGACCCTCGCCGGCATCCAACGTCTCGTCACCCAAGCGCAAAGCTCCTCGTCCCGCGCACAGCGGCTCGCGGACACCGCCGCCGGATGGCTGTTCTGGTTCGCCCTGGGTGCTGCGGCGATCACCGCGATCGTCTGGACGTTGGTCGGCTTGCCTGACGCGGCTGTCATCCGCACCATCACCGTCCTCGTCATCGCCTGCCCGCACGCGCTGGGCCTGGCCATCCCGCTGGTCGTCTCAATCGCCACCGAACGCGCCGCCCGGGGCGGCGTTCTCGTCAAAGACCGGCTCGCGCTCGAAAGCATGCGCACCATCGACACGGTCCTGTTCGACAAGACCGGCACCCTCACCAAGGGCGAGCCCGTCGTCTCCGAGATTTCCGTCGTCGACGGCACCGACCCCGACCAGATCCTCGCACTGGCCGCCGCCGCAGAAACTGATAGTGAGCACCCGCTCGCGAAGGCCATCGTGCGCGCAGCCGCCGACAAGCAGCTCACCATCCCGCGCAACGGCGACTTCACTTCCTCACCCGCTGTGGGCGTCACAGCGACCGTCGACGGGAAGATCATCCGAGTCGGTGGACCGCACCTGCTCACCGAGGAGAACGCCGACGAGCTCCCGGTCGCCGATCAGTGGCGGACGGATGGCGCGATCATCCTCCACGTCATCCAGGACGGCCGCGTCGTCGGCGCGTTGAAACTCGCCGACGAGGTGCGCTCGGAATCCCGGGAAGCCGTCGACGCCCTCCACGCACTCGACGTGCAAGTGGTGATGATTACCGGCGACGCGGAAGCCGTGGCGCAGGCCGTCGCCCAAGACCTCGGCATCGACCGCGTCTTCGCCGGAGTACGCCCGGAGGACAAGGCCGCCAAGGTCCAACAACTCCAGAACGAGGGCCGTAAGGTCGCAATGGTCGGCGACGGCGTCAACGACGCCCCTGCCCTCGCGCAGGCCGACGTTGGGCTGGCGATCGGTGCGGGCACAGATGTCGCGATCGCCTCTGCTGGTGTCATCCTCGCAAGCGACGATCCCCGCTCGGTGCTCTCCGTGATCGAACTGTCACGGGCTTCTTACCGGAAGATGAAGCAGAATCTCTGGTGGGCTGCCGGATACAACATCATCTCCGTCCCTCTCGCCGCCGGCGTCCTCGCCCCCATCGGATTCGTGCTCCCGATGTCGGTCGGAGCGATCCTCATGTCACTATCCACCATCGTCGTCGCCCTCAACGCACAACTGCTGCGCCGACTCGACCTCCGCCCCGACACCACGACCCGCGTCATCCTGAACCGCTGACCACAACCGCCGGAGATCCAGATGGCTGATACCACCGTCCCTACAACGTCCTGCAACCACACAGAGCACGGGTACATCACGGACAAAGCCCGCTACCTTGCTCGCCTCAAGCGCATCGAAGGACAATCACGCGGCATCCACCGCATGGTCGAGGACGAGAAGTACTGCATTGACATCCTCACTCAGATCTCCGCACTGACCAGCGCCCTGCAGAGCGTTGCCGTCGGGCTCCTCGAAGACCACCTGCGCCACTGTGTGGCAGATGCAGCTCGCGCCGGCAGCGACATCGCCGAAGAGAAGGTCCGGGAAGCGTCTCAGGCGATCGCCCGCCTCGTGCGCTGACTCGCGGCAGATTCGAAAGTGCCCGGACCGGTGAAGCGCAAGCAGTTCGATTCCTCGTGCGCATGTACTCGCGCCAGCTGTGTCGGCCTGCATGCGACGCGTCACCGCCCCCGCTCGACCTCTTCTTCCAGCTCGTGTCGGTTTAGTCGGGTCGGCGAGAACTGCCGGATGTCGACGAGCGCCGGCCGACGTGCAGGGTTCGTGTCGTCACTGAGCCACGTGACGACATCCGCCGTCGTCTCGTCGACGTTGGCACCGCCAATCCATACGGGCTCGTCCGCGTCACTGTCGACCGGGATGATGACCACGGCATTCGAGTGCTCGCATGCGTCCAGGCACCGCGAAACCACTACTCGAGCTCACCCAGCTCAGCGACTTGACCGACGCCCTCGATGAGGCGACAGGCCGCTAGGGCGTGTTGATCAAGAGGTTCAGGCTCAGGATCGGCGAGTCTCGATGGTGTGACGCGTCAGGAGATCTCGGATGAGGTGTGGGCTGTTCTGGAGCCGCTGATGCCGGTGCCGGTCGGCAGGTCGCGGCCGTGGACGGATCATCGTCTCGCGGTCGAGGGCATGGCCTGGAAGTACCGCACGGGGGCGCCCTGGCGGGATGTGCCGGAGCGGTTCGGGAAGTGGAACTCGATCTACAAGCGGTTCGCGCGCTGGGCCGAGGACGGCACCTGGGAGAAGCTGCTCGCCGAGGTGCAGAAGCAGTCGGACGCGGCGGGCAAGCTCGACTGGGTGGTGTCGATCGACTCGACGATCGCGCGCGTGCACCAGCACGGCGCGACCCTCAGCCGCGACACAGGGGGCTGTGTCGAATCACAAGAATCCGCGGGAAGAGCCGCCTGATCACGGGATCGGCCGCTCCCGTGGCGGGTTGACGAGCAAGGTGCATCTCGTCTGCGACGGGCGTGGACGTCCGCTGAGCTGGGTGATCACCGGCGCGAACATCAACGACACCACGATGATGACCGCCACACTCGAGCAGACCCACGTCCCTCGAGCTGTCGGCCGTCCGAGGCGGCGCCCGGATCGGGTGCTCGCCGACAAGGGCTACCCGTCGAAGAAGAACAGGGCGTGGCTGCGGGAGCGGAAGATCGCCGCGACGATCCCGGAACGCGACGACCAGATCGCGCACCGCCGCAGGAAGCCTGGCCGGCCCATCGACTTCGGGGAAGCCCAGCAGGAGCGCTACAAGGGACGCAACGTCGTCGAGCGCTGCTTCAACAAACTCAAGCAATGGCGCGGCATCGCGATGCGCTCAGACAAGACAGCCCG
>NZ_AUGQ01000042.1 GCF_000422745.1 Microbacterium gubbeenense DSM 15944 | reverse complement strand
TCCGGCGGCAGCCGTACTGCGCGCCCGGCCGGAGGATCGACAGATCAACGCAAAGGCACCCTGCGGGCCAATCATAAACAAGAGTCAGAACGCTCCGGCCAGGACTACCCCATCCTTGCGGGATGCGGCAGAAACAGACTGACAGTCGTAGCTGTCGCCGACTGTTCCTGTCGAGGGCTTCGCGCCGAGTTCGGTGATCCTGTCGGTGTAGACGATCGAGAGGTAGTTCGATCCGTGGTCGGCGTGATGGACGAGCTCATCGAATGACCCGGTCGCGTTGAAGGCGGCCATGTTCAGCGCCTGCAGCGGCAGCACCTCGGCGCGCAGCGTCGACGCGACGTTCCAGCCGACGATCATTCGGGAGAACACGTCGATCACGAACGCGACATACGCGAACCCCGCCCACGTGGCGACATACGTGATGTCCGCCACCCACAACCTGTTCGGCGCGGGAGCGGTGAAGTCCCTGTTCACGAGGTCGGCAGGCGTCGCACTCTCAGGATCCGACTTCGTGGTGAAGACCTTCTTCGATCGCTTCACGCCGGCGACGCCGGCGAGCTTCATCAGCCTCGCGGTCTGGTCGCGGCCGATGTCCCAGCCCTCGCGCCTGAGGAGGGCATGCATCTTCCGCACCCCGTAGACGCCGTAGTTCTCGGCATGCAGCCGCTCGATCTCTGGGACGAGCAGCTCGTCCTTCAACTGCCTCGCGGAGGGCACGCGCGCTTTCGCGGCGCGATACCCGCGGGAGGTGAGGAACCCCGGCACCGCGTCCCGAACGACACGGCAGAGGAGCTCGACCCCGAACTGATTCCGATGCTCATCGATGAAGCGGATCATGCTCGTCAGGGGCGGTCGAGCTCCTTCGCGAAAAACACGCTCGCAGCACGCAGGATCTCGTTCGCCTTCTTCAGCTCGGCGACCTCACGCTGGAGACGCTTGTTCTCCTCGGCGACGTCGGTGGTCACGCCGGGGCGCTGGCCGGTGTCGATCTCGCGGCGGCGATGCCACACGCGCAGGGTCTCGGCGCTCATGCCGAGCAGGCCGGCCACATGCCGCACCGCGGACATCAGGTTCGGGTGATCGCCGCTCGCGCGTGCTTCGTCCAGCATCCGCAGCGCGCGCTCACGCATCTCGGGCGAGTACTTCTGATTCATCGATTCCATCCTTGCTTGAAGAACGGAACAAAACCCAGAGCGATTCACCTCTCTGTCTCCAGCTCTGCGGGCTGGTCAGTATGAATTTTGACGATGTTGCGCAACGAAATCTCGGACAGCCGGCATGTTCTGCGCCCTCGACCAGAAGGTGCTGTACTTGAACGACTCGGACGATGCGAGCCTCAAGACCTCGTCGAGTCCGCGCGCGAAATCACTATCGTCAGCGCTTGGTGCCAGGCTACGGCGCATCGCGGCGTCGGTGGCGATCTGCTTCAGAATCGCGTAGCCGTACTTCTCCTCGACGCTCGCGAAGCTCGGATACATCACCCTGATCGCATCTCCTTCTTCGCTCGCGGCGACAGCGGCGATGCACCACATCACATCGAAGGTCGCCAGATCATTCAGGAGCGGATCGAGCCCACCCTGATCCGAGGACTGCACGACGCCGGCAGCAAGCTCCGGTACATCGTGCGCGAGCTGACGTGCGAGTGCGATGAGCGTTCCGCCACCGGCTGCATGCGTGTCCGGCAGGAGATTGGCCCGCGAGGCGTAGACGATGCCGTGTCGGATCCACGAGGGAAACGTCTCGTTCTCGGTGAGTGACGGGACCATCGCGACCATCCGTACCGCGGCCGGGCTGTTCTCTCTGACAGCAGCAGCGCCGATGAGATAGATGCGCGTCAGCACGTCGATGAAGTGCCGCACCTTGCTGACGTCGCTCGGATTGGAGATCTGTGACGAATAGATATCCGTGAAGCCCGTTGAGTTGTAGGACCTCTCGAGGATCTCCAACGTCAAGGAGAACAACGGGTCATCCGGTGCGGCGACCATCTCGCTGGCGATCAGCGCAAGCTTGTCAAGCACGTGCAACCGACGAGACCGAGCGTCCTCGCCGGGGGTGAACCTGATGTCTCGGCGCGCTGCGCGTAGGAACCTTTCGATCCGCTTCACGTTGCCCGAACCGAGATTGCTGTGCAGAGCCTCAGTGAAACTCGGCATGTCGGCGTCGAGGAGGATGGGAACACCCCCTGCAGTGCCGGACAGGGTGTGTGTGAGAGTGCGGATGAGCTCGTCGACGTGCGCGCGTCCCTCGGCGATCGCGCGGTCGCGGAACGGGCCGAGGAGACGCCTGAGATCGGCTGAGTCGGCGATGACGTTCTTCGTACCCTGCCGGGTGAAGATCACACCCTTCGGGACGATCACCCTGTTGCCGTCGCGCCCCTCCTTGGTGGTCATGTGCGGGACCCCGTCGGACGGGGGAGCGATGTACACGAGTGCATGGTCGCGGTCGTCGATCGTGTGGACCTGCGACGTGATCTCCACGTGCCCGGTGACATACGCCGAGACCTTCTCTGCCAGCATCGCTGAGTCGAAGTGCGCTGGATTGACCGGGGCGCAGTCGTGGGCGGGCTGGCCCTTGTCGTCCGCTCCGAAGACCAGGTACCCACCGCGCGTTGAGTTCGACATCGCGAGCGCGTCCTTCACGAAGTCGAGATTGCTCTTCTTCGAGTTCTTGCCGAGGTCGGTCGTCTTCTTGAAGTCGAGCTCCGGATGCTCGGCGGCGATCTCCAACAGCTCGAGCAGCTTCTCTCGATGGACATGGCGATCGACCACGACGGGGGAGAGCTCGCTCGCTGTAGTGCTGCCTTTCTCGCTCACGACCCCTCCTGATCTCGCACGTCGTTCGTGACTCGCAGCACGAGACCAAGAGCATCCGCGACTTTGGCCAGGGTCGCTGTGCTCACGTCTTCGCCCGCCTCCACGCGCGCCACGGACGGGCGCGAGAGGCCGGCACGTTCAGCGAGCTCATGCTGCGTCAGCCCGGCAGCCAGGCGGGCCGTGCGGACCCGTCCGGCGATCTCGTGCATCGACGCGCTGCTCTCAGGCATCGTCGTCGCCGCTGTTGTGGTGCTGGGCGTGGAGCGTCTCAGCGCTGATCGCCGCGAGCTGGCGGAGGACGTCGGCGTCGGCGAGGGCCTTCTTGATCTCGTCCGAGGCCTGGAACGCCTGGTACATGGCGTAGTCGACGGCGTCGGAGAACTTGGTCGAGCCCTTGAGCTGCTCGACAGTGTTGCTCTTGGCCATCGCGACGGCCTCGTCATCCGCGTCGAGGTAACCCCAGTAGGCCGTGATGAAACCCTCGATGCTCGTCGGGCTCGCGTCGACGCCTTTGGCGCTGAACATCTCGTTGACCTTCTCGATCGCCTCGTCGAGCGGTCCCTTCGGCTTCGCGGTCTCGCCGCGGGGCTCGCTGGCGAAGTCCGGAAGGTCGATGGTCGGGCGCTCGGCCGACGGATCGACGGCGTAGTTCTCGCCGACCTTCTCCGGGACGAGCTTGATGCCGCCGAGCTGCACGCCCTCCATGTAGCTGTCGTCGTAGGCCTCGGGGGAGAGGTGCAGGTTCCGGCTGAGCAGGGTCATGAGCACAGCGCGCAGGCGCAGCTCCTCGTCCTGGTAGTCGACGATCTGGGAGAGGAACTGCCAGGCGTTGCGATAGCTGATCGCGTCGGAGCGGAACTGCTTGAGCTCCTCGTAGCGCTCCTTGTCCTTGGTGAGCCCCGCCTGGCGCAGCTGGGACATCCACGCGTGCTTGATCGGACCCAGCGCACGCTGGATCGCCTCGCCGCCCTGGTTCTCCGTGTAGGCCTCGGCGACCGCGCGCAGCTGAGCATCCGTGTACAGGCCGGCCGCGTCGAGGCGATCGGCGAGCTCGATCAGCGCGTTGGCGTCCACTTCGCCGGCGACGTGCGCGTCGGTGTAGTAGCGGGCGAAGTCCTTCTGGATCTGCTCGGGCGTGTTCATGAAGTCCACGACCATCGGCGCGGACTTTCCGGGATAGATCCGGTTCAGCCGCGACAGCGTCTGCACCGTGGCGATGTCGGTGAGCACCTTGTCGACGTACATCGCCATCAGCCTCGGCTCGTCGAATCCGGTCTGGAACTTGTTGGCGACGATCAGGACCCTCGCCTCGTCCTCCTCGCGGAAGGCGCGCGCCACGTCGCTGCGCTCGTTCATGCCGACCTCGGTGACCTCCTGGCCGGCCTCGTTGCGCACGGTGCCGGAGAAGGCGACCAGGGTCTCGAGCCCCTGGTACCCGCGATCGGCGATGTAGGCGTTCATCTTCTCCGACCACATCACGGCGTCCTTGCGGCCGGAGGTGACCACCATGGCGCGAGCCTGCCCGTCGAGCATATGGGCGACGTTGCGCCGGAAGTGCTCGACGACGACCTGCACCTTCTGCGCGATCGCCGTGGGATGGAGTCGGGTGAAGCGCACGATGTCCTTGACCGCGCGGCCCGTCTCGACCTCGGTCTCGTCCTCCTCCTCGAGCTCGTTCTTCACGCGGAGGAACATGTCGTAGGTCGAGTAGTTGGTGAGGACGTCGAGGATGAAGCCCTCCTCGATGGCCTGAGCCATCGTGTAGTTGTCGAAGGCCTCCCACCGGTCCTCGCCGTCGACCTTCGTGCCGAACAGCCGCAGCGTCTTGCCCTTCGGCGTCGCGGTGAGCGCGATGAAGGTGATGTTCGCGCTGGCGGCGATCGCCGAGTCGGTGGCCGCCAGCAGGTCGTCGGCGCTGATCTCTTCGTCGTCCAGCTCCACGTCGGCGAGGAGCCCCTTCAGGGCGCGGGCGGACGAACCCGTCTGGGAGGAGTGCGCCTCATCGGCGACGATCGCCCAGTGCCTGCCGCGCAGCGCGTCGGTGTCCTCGATGAGTTTCATGACGTGCGGGAAGGTCTGCAGCGTGCAGGTGATGATGTGCCCGCCGTCCAGCAGGGCGTCCTTGACCTGCGCGGACTTCGCTCCCGAATCCGTGCCGATGTTCACCACGAGCCCCGTCGAGGACTGGACGAGGTTCATGTCCTCGCGCACGTTTTCGTCGAGCACCGTGCGGTCGGTCACGACGATCACCGAGTCGAAGGTCGACGTCGCGTCGGAGCCCATGTGCCGGATCAGCCGATGGCTGAGCCAGGCGATGGTCTTGGTCTTGCCCGACCCTGCCGAATGCCACACGAGATACCGGCCCCCGGGGCCCTGGTTCTCGATGTCAGCGACGACGCGCTCGACGGCCCTCAGCTGGTGGAAGCGCGGGAAGATCAGCCGTCCGTCGTTCTTCTTCCCCGACGTGCTCGGCTCGTAGAGTGCGAAGTCCTTGAGGATGCGCAGGAACATCGGCCGTGCGAGGACCTGACGCCACAGGTAGTCCGTGGCCGATCCGGTCGTCGAGGGCGGG
>NZ_AUGQ01000041.1 GCF_000422745.1 Microbacterium gubbeenense DSM 15944 | reverse complement strand
ACCGTGCCTGATCCGGGCTGCCTTCGGCAACTTGGGAACCGAGATAAGGAAGCAGTCGCACTCGTCGAGCTGGTACCCACCCCACGACGCGACGCGGAGCTGCTCGCGAGCCAGTTCACGGTACGGGTGATCCCCGCTGCACAGAAGATCCAGCACCGTCTTCTCCTTCGCGGAGAAAGCACTCCCAACTGCGCGACCACGACTCATGTTCATCCCTCGAGGATACGGGGGCGGCATCGCTGGGTCTCGCTACCGCAGACATGGCACCTACGGCACGAAGACCTGACAGAGTAGGCGGGTGGTGCGTTTACCGGTTGAGACCGCCATCTTTTTCGGCAGGTCCACTCCCACAACCTGTGCCCAGGCTGGCTCAGGCCGCGCCGTAAAAACACCCCGCCATTCTCTTGTTGTCTTTTGTAGAGTATGCGACTAGTATCTATGTTGTATTCAGAAACAAGGGGGGGCAAGCGTGACCGAATCTGGTGCCGCTAGCCATGCATCCGCGTCCGAGGTTGCCTACCACCATTTGCGTGCCCAGATCTTGGATGGCGCGTTACTTGGGGGAAGCATGATCAGCGAGGGGATGGTGGCCAACGAGCTTGGTATGAGTCGCACTCCGGTGCGTGAGGCGTTCCTGCGACTGCAGGGCGAGGGGTGGTTGCGTTTGTACCCCAAGCGCGGTGCGTTCGTCGTTGAGGTGAGGCCACACGAACGCGAGGAGATCGTGCGGGCGCGCGTTCTCCTCGAGTCGGATGCCGTCTCCCGGGTCTCGGGCGATGCCCGGCTGCGTTCCGAACTTGTCGAGCGACTGCAGACGATCCTCGGGGGGCAGCGTGATGCCGCTGCGCGGGAAGACCTTCACGGCTTCGCGGTCCTGGACGCGGACTTTCACGCTGCGGTCGTCGATGCCGGCGGAAACCGTCTGCTATCGGACTTTTTCGCGTCGTTGAGCGATCGGCAGAGGCGGATGACGGCGCGATCGCTGTGGAAGCGCGCGGACCGCCTCGAGGAGGTCCTCGACGACCACACCGAGCTCGCGCGGCTGATCGATGGTGCGCATAGCGACGCATTCCGAATCGCGCTCGAATCTCACATCCGACGTACACATCGGGAGCTGTTGCCATGAGTATCACGGACTCCCTCCCGATCCCGGATGCGGGTCCTCGGCACCGCATCCGCCCCTGGATGGCCGTGTGCGCGGCGCTCTTCGCGGTCGCGTGGGGTGGTAACGAATTCACCCCCCTGCTGGTGATGTACCGACAGGAGGACGAGATGACGCCTCTCGTGCTCGACGTTCTGCTCGGTGCGTACGTTCTCGGTATCGTGCCCGCTCTGATCCTCGGAGGCCCTCTCTCCGACCGATTCGGACGCCGGCCGTTCTTCCTTCCTGCTCCGCTCGTCGCTGTCGCTGGGAGCGTTCTGCTCGCGCTGGGCGCTTCATCGCCGACCGTGTTGTTCGCCGGGCGAGTTCTCTCGGGTGTGGCGCTGGGGTTGGTTATGGCGGTGGGGACTGCCTGGGTGAAGGAGCTGTCGCAGGCGCCGTTCGACACCGGAGCCCGGGAAGGGAGCGGCGCAGGGCGCGCGGCGCTCGCCCTCACAGCGGGCTTTGCCCTGGGCGCGGGGGTTGCTGCGGCGCTCGCGCAATTCGGGCCCGCACCGCAGCAGAGCCCATACTTCGTGCACATCGTGCTAGCCATCGCATCATTCTCGCTGCTGTGGCGGGTGCCGGAGAGTAGGCGGACAAGTGATGACGGTCGGCCGTTACTCGAGGACTTGAAGATTCCGTCCGCTGTGCATCGTCGCTTCCTTTTCGTCGTCGTGCCCATGGCGCCCTGGGTCTTCGGCACAGCGGCCAGTGCCTACGCGATACTGCCTGGCCTGATGATGTCGAAGGCTCCGGGCTTGGAGATCGCGATGAGCGGGCTCCTGTGTGTGATCGCACTAGGATGCGGCGTCGGCGCGCAGCGGATTGCGGGCCGCTTCGATGACCCCGGCTCGGCCCGCGGTGTCGGCTTGGCGCTCGCAGTCACCGTCGTGGGGATGGTGCTGGCGGCCGTCGCGGTCGGTCTCGACTCGTTGGCGTGGGTCGTCGTCGCCGCTGCCGCGCTCGGGGCTGCGTATGGACTCTTGCTCGTTGGTGGTCTCCGCGAGATCCAGCGTATCGCCGGCCCCGACGATCTCGCGGGGCTCACGGCCGTGTACTACTCGCTGACCTACATCGGATTCTTCATCCCGGCCGTTCTTGCGCTAGTGGGTGCGTGGCTCCCGTACACGGTCATGTTCGTCATCGGCGCGGTTCTTGCGCTCATCAGTTTCAGCATCGTCGCTCTGAGCTGGCGCAGGCACCTTCCGTAGCGCGTCGCCGGGCATCGCCGTCCGATGGGACTGGCAGCGCGGTTGCTCCGGAGGCAGCCGCCAGGCTCCGAGCTGCTTGCGATCCCCGCGGGCCGGTCGCCGTCAAGGACGCCATGCAGTCGAGGTGCAGCGGGAGTGGCATGGTGACGTCTGCGCCCCGGGCGCCTGTGATCGTGAGCCGCCCCCTTCATTCGGTCCGGACGTTCTGTGAGTCGTCGGTTTCCATTTGATGGGTGCACTGTCGAGCGTACTCGGCTGGGGGTAGGTAGCCGAGCGAGGAGTGCCGGCGGTGGTGGTTGTACTCGTCCTTCCAGTCGCCGATGATGACCTGCGCGTGCAGCAGCGAGTAGAAGCTGTTGATGTTGAGGCACTCGTCGCGGATCCGGCTGTTGAACGACTCGACGTACCCGTTGCGCCACGGCGAGCCCGGAGGGATGTAGGACAGGCCGGTGCGGGTGCCGGCCCAGTCGGCCATCGCCTCGCTGATGAACTCCGGCCCGTTGTCCGACCTGAGCACCGCCGGGGCGCCCCGGGCGGCGACGAGGTCCTCGAGGTGGGCGGTGAGTCGGTCGGCGGTAATCGAGCACTCCACGAGGCCGCCGATGCACTCCCGGGTGTGTTCGTCGACGATCGAGCAGATCTTGATCGGTCGGCCGTGCTCGTCGGCGTCGAACTGAAAGTCCACCGCCCACACCACGTTCGGCGCGTCCGCCGTCGGCGCGTCGACGGTCGAGGACCCGACGCGCTTGCGTCGACGCCGCTGCGGGACCCGGAGCCCTTCGTCACGCCACAGGCGTTGGATCTTCTTGTGGTTCACCACCCACCCCTCGGCGCGGGCGTCGTGATACGCCCGCCGGTACCTGATCATGCGCAGCAGTCGACCGCTAGTGTCCGACTTGAGTCGCGGCGTCGTGAGACCGTCTTGACGCTGAGGCGTGGCGAAGTTCCTAACATCGCCTGTCCGACTCGCCTTCGCACTTCAACCCAGAAGAAGACGAAGCCGCCGACGGGGACGATTGACGCTGCCGACTATCGCCTACGACCGAAGCCTTCTCTCCTGTCCGCCAATCAAGCTCAACCCGTCTAGTGGTCGGAGTCGCTCGGGAGTCTTGGACAGCGCCGAGGGTCGGTAGCCCTGCTTACAACGTAAGCGGGGCTACCGTGGGCATACATCGGTCGGTCCTGCTGCACTCGCGGATAGGGTGCGTGCTTTGACCGGTGGGAGGGATGACGCGTCATGTCGAGAGAATCTAGCCGGGAGTCCAGAGGGTCAGCGGCCGGCCGCCTGAGCCGCGAACTCATTATCGAGACTGCTCTTGGCCAGATTGATCGCTCTGGTGCGCAGGGGCTCTCGATGCGTTCGCTCGCTCAGGAGTTGGGTGTGGAGGCGATGTCTCTTTACCGGTACGTGCACGGGCGTGAGGATCTGCTTGAGGGTGTGATCGCTCTGCTCCTCGGACAGTTGACATCGAACCTGGATGAGGAGTTCGCCGAGCATTGGCAAGGCTTTCTGCAGGATGTCGCCCATAAGGTGCGTCAGATCGCGATCGATCATCCTCAGGCATTTCCGTTAGTGGCGACCCGGCATCCCGCGGCCCCTTGGCTGCGCCCGCCGCTTCGTAGCGTCGAGGTGGTGAACACGTTCCTCAGCACCCTGCTGGGGCATGGGTTCACCGACGCTCAAGCGGTGGATGCGTACCGTGCCTTTAGCAGCTTCCTACTCGGTCAACTCTTGCTGGAATCCGCGGTTCGGGGAGCTGAGACCGGCCCGGTGGAAGAACCGCTCGACGAAGGAAACGCGGATATACCCGAGCGTGACGGGAGCATCGGCTTGGATGACGCTCCGGAGGTCCGTCGGCTACGGGCTCTTCTGAGCGAGGACCATTCCGACGAAGAATTCGAAGTATCGCTGGAAGTACTCCTCGACCGTTTCGCCGGGGAGCTGTCCCAGTAGCTGCGGCGTGAGCGCCCCGAGCGAGGCCGTCCGTCAGTGTTCTCTGGCAGGACCGGGGGTGGTCGCGTCCTTGGCTGTGTCGTCGGGGTCGGCATTCTGTCGGATCTCTCGGCCCTTCTCGATGTCCTGCCGCTCCTTCTCGGCGGCCTTGTCTTGAGTCGCCCCGGTGTGTCCGGAGGCAGAATTCCTTGGAAGGATCTGTCTCATGGCACGTCCCAGCAAATACCCGCGCGAGCTTCGTGAGCGCGCTGTCCGTATGGTCGCCGAGGTGCGGTCCGAGTATCCGAGCGAGTACGCGGCGATCACCGCGGTCGCGGGCATGCTGGGGATCGGATCGCCCGAAACGATCCGCACCTGGATTCGCCGGGTCCAGGTCGATGGCGGGCAGCGGCCCGGTGTCGCGAGCGACGCGCAGGCAGAGATCAAGAAGCTGAAGCGCGAGAACGCTGAGTTGCGGCGTGCGAACGAGATATTGAAGGCGGCCTCGGCTTTCTTCGCGGCCGAACTCGACCGGCCACACCTGCGATAGTCGCCTTCATCGACGAGCACAAGGATCGCACCGATGGTGGGCTCCGGTGGGGTGTCGAGTCGATCTGTGCCGTGCTCACCCAGCACGGTTGCAAGGTCGCCCCATCGAGCTACTACGACACCCGGAGCCGGGAGCCGTCGGCGCGGGAGGTGTCGGACGAGCGGTGGAAGCCGATCATCCTGGCCACGTGGCGCAAGCAACGGCGGCTGCTCGGCGCTCGAAAGCTCTGGTTGCGGTTGCGACGTGAGGGGCATGACATCGCCCGCTGCACGGTCGAGCGGCTCATGCGGGAGCTCGGGATCGCTGGTGTCGTCCGTGGGCGGCGCAAGAACCCGGTCGACGCGGATCCGAGGGAAAGCAGGCCGGCCGACCTCGTCGACCGGCACTTCGCCCGGTTCCGCACGAATCAGCTCTGGGTGGCCGACTTCACCTACGTGTGGACGTGGTCGGGGTGGGTGTACGTCGCGTTCGTGTTCGACGCGCACTCCCGTCGCATCCTCGGCTGGCGGGCCGCGACGAGCATGACGACCCCGTTGGTGCTGGACTGCCTCGAGATGGCGCTCTGGACTCGGCGGCGCGAAGGCGCCACCGGCTTCGCCGGACTCACGCATCACACCGATGCCGGGTCGGTCTACACATCGATTTCGTTCACCGACCGGCTCATCGACGAGGGCATCGACCCGTCCGTCGGGTCCGTCGGTGATGCGTACGATTGTCAGTCTGTTTCTGCCG
>NZ_AUGQ01000040.1 GCF_000422745.1 Microbacterium gubbeenense DSM 15944 | reverse complement strand
CCCGCCGACGCCACTCCGCGATCGGCAACATCAGCCCGAACACCTACGAAGCCGCCGCATCCGCTACCCTCGCGGAAGCGGCATAACCGAACCGACACCGTGTCCACGATCGAGGGTCAAGGCCCGTCGAAGCCTCCTGCCGAACTCTGGACGCGCCGATGCAGCCTGTCGCAAAGTCTTCGGCGGGTGTGAACGCACATCTGTCTGCGCCGTGACATCAGTCGGCAGAACTTCGCGAATAGTACCCCTGCGAATACTTCTCTCCGCCGATAACGTGAATTCCTCGATCACGGAATTTGTAACGTCCACGGGGCGGAACCATAATGATTGGTCCCCCGACTGGGCAGAGCGTTGGAACATTAAGCCGACCCAAGACATCGCGGTCATCCTCGACTCCGTGAAGACCGACGAGCTCCGCGTAGAGACCGCCCGCTGGTCGCTCATGCCGCCCTGGTCCGACACTCTCAAAACGAAGTTCCCGACATTCAATGCCCGCTCAGAGGGCATCACGTCGAAAGCGACTTGGAAGGGCCCACTAAAGTCACACCGGTGCATCGTGCCGGCCACTGGGTACTACGAGTGGACAGGCGAGAAAGGCGCGAAGACGCCGTGGTGGCTTCACCCGAACAACGGGATCCTCGGCTTCGCCGGACTGTATTCGTGGTGGCAGGACAAGAGCCTTGCTGAGGATGACCCGGCGAGATGGACCCTCACCGCCACGATCCTCACGATGCCGACCATCGGCAACCTCGCCGAGATCCACGACAGGAACCCCGTCGGGCTACCTGAGAGCTTGTGGGAGCAATGGATGGACCCGAATGTCACCGGCGATGAAAACCTCGTAGACGAGGCCGTGAACGCCTCGCAGGCACAGATGGATGCGCTCGATTTTCATAGAGTGCTGCCGTTCAAGTCGACCGACGACGGACCTCGCATGACGGTGCCCGCGTAGCCTGAGCGGGTGCCTTTCATCGTGACCCTCCACCCCACCGAAACCGTCGATATTCAAGTAGAGGAAACGGACTCTCTCGACGAGCTGTACGCAGCTCTCAACGCACGCATCCCGGATGAGTTCGCTATTAACGACATCTGGCCATCCCAGAATCGTGGGCGGGCACGCAGGACCGGCACACGAGAGATGACCATCGAGGGCCGATCAGACCTCGCCACGAGCATCCCGGAAGGGTGGCAAGCGCTCAGCATCCGTGCCGAGTGAACATCACCGCTCACCGACTCACGACAGTCGGTTCATTTCTTCGCTTGTGATGCCCCCGCGCTATTCGAGAGCTGCGCGAGCTCCTCCCGTCGGCGCGCGATGAATGCATCCGCTACCGCACGTGTCCACAGCGGCGAGCGCGCTCGTTCGTTCTGGATGCTGGGCTCTGGGAAGTAGTCGACGCGTTGTCGGTGGTTTTGGCCGCTGGCGCGCATGTTGCGCACGGTTTGGACGACGACGCCGAGTTGTTCTGCGATGTAGGCGTATCCGACGAGGTCAAGCTCGGCGCGTTTGCTGGGTCGTGGTCGCCGGCGGTTTCCTTCGGGGCGTGGCTTGCGGCGGGAGACTTTGAGGCGCTCGGCGATGAAGTTGTCGGCTTCGTTCTTATCGAACAGGGTTACGCGCACGCCGGGTGGGGTCTTCACGGGGTGAGGGAATCCGTCGACGCGTTTCGGGCCGCCGCCATAGGTGCGGGCGGTCGCATCAAGGACGCCGAGTTGTTCTGCGATGTAGTCGTATCCGACGAGTCCTGCCAGGGGATCCTTTTTGGAGGTCATTTCGGTGCTCCGAGGTTCTGCTGGGGTGCTGTGCCGTCGAATCCGCGCCGCTTGCCCCAGGTGCGTACGGCCTGGGTGACGATCTGTGACTCAGTGATCCGGTCTCCCTTGATGGCCGCTTCGACGACGGCCGCGTTGAGAATCCGGACGACGTCGATCGGGAGGCGGAAGTGTTTCCGCTGCTCAATCGGCACTGCTTGGCCTGTGGGCGTGTACGCGACTTGCGCTTCGGCGGGTGCAGTTTCGGCCTCTCGCGGCGTTTGATCTGCCTCGGTCGAGGCGGGAGCAGCTTTCGCCGGCGTTCTCTTCTTCGCCGGCGGGGCTTTAGTCGCTGGGGTGCGCTTCTTGGCCGCAGAGGGCTTCTTCGTGGCACCCCGAGAGGCCACAGTGGCATCGTGCGCGGCCGAAGCCGCCTTCTTCGCGTCGGTTGCCCGTCTAGGTGATTCTGTCGCCTCTGAGGGGCTTCTGAGGTTTTCTGATTTACGCCGGGCGTTCGCTGCGTCGTCGTTGGTTTTCTTCGTGGGACTCATCCCTATGCGCCTCTCGGCTTGTACGCGCGCGATGATGCGTCAGTGCGTTGGCTGTTGTAGACCGTCATCGTCACTCCAGTGATCGTCTGGCGAGCGGTGTTGAGGTTGCCGTATCGGGTTGATGCTTGGTCCGCGAGCCATTCAAGGGCGTCGTGGTCACCGAGGGTGTTGATTCGGTCGAGGAGGCTGCTGGCGTTGTAATCCTTGACTTCCATGACACGACCGTTGGAGAACGTGAGCTGCATGCGGACGCGCTTCTGGGTGTCTTTGGATTGGCCGCGCGCTGCGGAGCGGACCTTGTCGAGGATGGCGTCGGTGGCGACGCGTCGCCCCTTGGTGTCTTTTCCCTTGGGGATGTTGAACTGGTGGATTCGCCCGCCTTCGCCGAGGTAGGTCGTATCTGCTGCGTAGCGACCTCCCTGGCGTTCTGTTGCGTAGCGGCCAGCGGTGTCGGTAGGCACGACGGTCTTGGTGCGAGCTCCTCGTCGGCTGCGCACGGGGACGATGTTCCCGGCCTTGTTTCGTCGGCGGGGAGGTCGATGAGTTACGTGTCCTGTGGAGGCGAGCTCGCTGAGTGCCTGCTGGTAGGCCTTGCCGCTGGTTTCGCCCCGGAGGATCTTGTGCACCATGCGAGGGTGACGGTCGAGCTCGCCGGCGATCTCGCTGTTGCTGAGGCCGCGACGCCGGAGGGTTTGGACGAGCTCGAGCGCGGATGGAGTGTCTGCCATGGTCAGGCCTCTCTGGGTTTCCAGGCCAGCGACGGGCCGGCTTTCTCGCACGCCTTCCGCAGTCGATCTCGGCGAGCGATCGTGTCGGGGGTGAGGAAGTTGCCTTCGACGACCCCTTTGAGTCGGAGTCGGCCGGTGCGCCCGTCGTCGCCGCCACCGTGGGTTTCGGGGATCGCCCACGACGGGATCGAGGTGGTGTAGATCGCGTCACCGTTGACTCCGAGGAGTGTCTCGGGTGGGAGATGCAGAGCTCCGGCGGTGTGGTTCCCAAACCCGCTGGGGCTGTTGAGGAGTCGTGCTCGACCTCGCCCCCAGACCTGAATGGCGAGCTCGGGGTGATAGTTCTCCCGATGCTGCCGATCACCACCTTCCTGGTAGGTGATTCGCGATCCGAACGGGTTGACGGTGCCCTGCGCCTCCTGCGGAACATCGAATGCGCTGTCGACGACGACGGTTCTCGTCGTGCCCCGTGATGCGAGTGCGCCAATGGACTGAATCAGGATGTTGCGCAGGGCCCCCACGATCGCGTGGCGGAGCATTCGCGGGATGGACTCGTCTCCGCCGGCGGCGGAGCGCAGGTCATCGATGCGTTTCATGTATACATCCATCGGGCGATCTTTGCGGTTGAAGACGATGCCCTGGAGGGGATCGATGATCCACCCGAACTGGAGCCCGACGAATACTTCTGCGGCATCCGCCCATGTCACGTGTGTGGCGCCGGGGCGATTCGGGTAGAACCATCCGTCGCGCACGTTTTCGTGCTTCACTCCGAAGATGCCGATGTGATTCCAGTTCTCCGGAACGGTGAAGCGAATCTCGAACACCGCTCGTGCGTACTGTCCATCCTTGTCTTGCAACAGCTCCCAGGCTTCTGCACGGTTGAGCCTGATCCCTGGCCCGACGCCGAGCTCGCGACCGAGCGAGGCGTACATGAAGCGACCATCGACGTACGTGAATCGATCAATCCTCGGCGTCTTCGCCGGATCTACCATCGGGACGCAGTCCTCGTGTTTCGCTGCATACTCGCCTGCGACGAGGTGCTCGATATGGTGCTGCCCTCGCACGTTACTGAGATCCGCGTCGATGTCGTCGGGGATAGCCGGCGGGATCCGCAGACTCCCCCCGCCATCGCCCTTCGGTCCTCGCGTGCGAGCCTGAGTGTCGCGAGGAAGTGATAGCCACCACAGGCTCAGCCCTGTCCGTGACGGCGTCATCAGCAGGTGCTGCCGCTCGTCGATGCGCTGGATGAAGCTTTGCGTGAGATCCCAGGCCTCCCGTGCCTGTTTGGGAGACAAGTCGAGATCGCCGAACCACTCGGCAGCAGTACGCACCTCGGTCTTGAACTTCGTCTTCTCGTGCTCGAACCGTCCGGCGATCGGCTGCTGCGTGTGACTGCCCGTGTTCGCCCAGCCCGGAGTTTTCACCAGCAGCCAGTGCCGGGTTCCTGGCGTTGGTTCCGGCGCGCGACCGGTAAGCATGATGCGGCGAGCGCCATAGTTTGCTGCGGTGTCGAGGAGATCGGTGAGGTTGGGGTTCTTGCGCTGCCCTCGGATGACGGGGCGGACAGCAGCACCATCACTGGTGACGCCCTGACCTGTCTGCGCGTCGACCCAGATTGTCGACATGCGCGATCCGAACATGATGCCGGTCTTGCGCTTACCCTCTTCGACCATCCTCAAGCCTTCCTCTGGTAGATCTGACAACATCCACCTTACGGGGGTTAAGCTACGAGCGCGAGCACGTTCGAGTTCGAATTTTCTTCAGTGAGTGTTCGCGACTGGCGCGACCAAAGTCACCACTTGACGTCGAGTTGCCCCGGTGACTTTGGTCGCGGTCGTGATCCTGATTAGGCCCGACCTCGAACTTCATAACTGCTGCTCGATCTTCCTCATGGTGGCCACAGCGAAGCTCAGCAAGCATCTGCAACATGATCCGACTGCAAGCGGCGGACTCTTCCTAGCGGTCACGCACCCCCCTAGCCACATGCAGGCGCGACCAAAGTCACCGCTTGGAATCGTGTGGTGACTTTGGTCGCGCCTGTTGGAAGGTGACGTTCGTCACGCTCGGGAGCACGGGAAAATAGTCGCTCTGCTCAACCGTCGCCGTCGAGACGTGTTCAAGTGGGCTGTGTGAGCTCCAGTGACGACATGATGGTGTCCCCTAACCTGGGATGGTGATTGCTCAGGAGCGTGGAGTGCAGATCCCGTTGGCGACGGTTGAGCCTTGGGATCTGGTCGCGGTCAACCTCACCGATTGGTTCACGCTGGAGTTTCGCGTGAAGGGCGAACCCTACCTACGTGATGGTGATTGGCGTGTTGACGCTTATGCAACCGAAGCGAGTATGGCGTCGATCACATCACTGGACGGCATGGTGACCTTGTTGCAGCGACGTAAGCCTGGCGAGGACGCAGAAAAAACGAAGCATCCACATGGGTGGGGGTTCTGGCGTGCTGGAGATCCGCAAATGCACTACTTCGTAGATACGGTCAGTCTTTGTGACGGTGTCCGCGGTTATGCCGGCCTGTGCTACCCGACCTGGGAACCTTCGCTGTACAACGAGGACACGTTCCGCTGCGCTGAGTGCCTCCTCAAGCTTGATTCATAAGCAGGTACCCCCTCATCACTGTTGCGCTCGAAGCGAGTATCTACTTGCCTCGAGCGAGCCCGTGAGGTCTGTCTGAACGCTTAGTTCCAACGTCTTGGATTCAAGGGGCGCGGTAGGCATCTTTCAAGGGCAAGGGCGGCTTGCCGCCCGCGGCAGCCTCGCGCGCGCACGCGCGCGCGCGCGTAGTGACGTTTAGTTAAGAACGTAAGAACAAGAGACTTGTAGAGGATACTTGTAAAGAATACTTGGGGCCTAGAAAAAGTGGCCTCGGATCAGGCAATTAGTGCACCCCCCTGCAACCAAAATAGCCAGCAGTGCAACCAGAATAGCCAGCA
>NZ_AUGQ01000039.1 GCF_000422745.1 Microbacterium gubbeenense DSM 15944 | reverse complement strand
CTCGCCACCGCCCACCAGCGCATCACCGAGCTCGAGCAGCAGCTCCACCACGCCCTCAACGAACCCATCCACAACAGCAACGACCCCCGCCTCACCCACATCCTCAACCGCGCAGGCCACATCGCCGACACCCTCAACCTCTGCACCGACTACGACCGCGTCCTCGAAAAACTCGGCGCACCCCCGCGCATCCGCGAATGGACCACCACCCACTACGCCACCATCACACTCACCATCAACACCACCACCGACGCCACCACCCCCGAAGAAGCCGAACGAACCGCAGAAAACCGCCTCACCCGCACCCGCATCCTCGAAGAACTCGAAAAACACCCCCACACCTTCAACCTCGAGCTCGAACTCGAAAACACCGAACAGCAGCACTAACCACGACACCAGGAGGGCGCACCAACAGCGCCCACCCATATACCCGCCACCTACGGGGGTTGCACGTTGCGCGGGCGGGCGTCGACTCCACGGTTCCGTGACAGCAGCCGTGCCACATCGGAGTGAAGAGACGATCGCCACGGTCAGGTAGCGTTTCCCGCGAGGAGAGCAGATAGAGCTGTGGCCGATGCCACTCAATGTGTTCGAATGTCAGTGGTCTGTGGCAACCTGTCGGTATGACTACGGGAACCGTTAACGTACGCATCCTGTCGGACGAGGACATCGAGGCCCGGAAGGCCACGCTTCGCGCCGAAGCTGGCGGGCGAACGCTCCGCGAACTGCGCAATCTCGCATACGACTACAGGCTCTCGATCGAGGATCTCGAGGTCTTGCGAGAGATGGAGCGAATCAACTTCCTCGCGGCCGCCTGAGGCAACTATGGAGGACGCGCTTCGGGAGGAAGCGAACAGGTTCGCGCTCGCGCTGATGGAACGGCTCGCGCGGATCCTCCCGTCGGGCAACCTTGGATTCACCTCAGAGGCAACGCGCACCAAGGACGGACGAGTCCTGATGACCGTCGCGTCGGCCCACAAAGGTGGCATCGTCATGACCATCGACGAGGTGCCCCGACTGCAGCTCCAGATCGATATCAAGCTCGTTATAAGCCCGAACTCGCTGCGCGCAACGGTGTATGGGTCCACGTTTCTCGTGCGCGCCTATGACGAACCCCGGCCCCTATTCACGGTTGACTACGTGCGAACGGCCCAGGCGAACGCCCCCGCCGCGCACTACAACTTTCACTTCGAGAACGACGCCATCGTCACCGAGCTGATGGACGCGGGCCGCAAGAAGCGCGGGAAACACTACCGGAAGGCCGCCCAGGCGGGAAAGCAGCTACAGCTCCGGGCCGTCCACTTCCCGGTGGGCGGGCACCGCTTCCGGCCGTGCCTAGAAGATGTGCTCGACATGCTCCGCTTAGAGTTTGGCATCGACGTCCGCGAAGACACCGCGCCCTCAGCAATCGCGGAAGGGCGCGCGGACTTCCGCGAAATGCAGTTGCGAGCCGCCGTATCGGACCATCCGGAGGCCGCGGCCGAGGAGTTGCGGGCGCACGGCTACATAGTCGAGCCACCTCCCCAGCTGAAGCCCCTAAGACTCGACCGGCTTCACGCAATCTGAGCGCGCCACACGGCAGCCACCGGGTAGCGGCGTTCGAATCGCCGTTAGAACAGTCCGGCATCGGGCGCGCAAGCGGCTCCGCCCTGGTCGGCGTTCGAGCCTCGGAGGTACTCGGGTAGCGGGATCTTTTCCGGATCCGGGGTTTCCGTTGGCGAAGGCGTCTCAACGGGCCCAGGCGTCTCTGTTGGCTCAACGTCGTCACCGAGGTCAAGCGGCTGGTTTCGCTCGAGCGCCTGATAAATCAGATCCCACGCTTCCGGAATCGGAGCGACGCGATTCGGGTCGGGGGCATAGTCCATCGCGGGGAACTGGATGAACGCGTAGTCCTCAAGCGGGATTCCCCGTAGCGCGCTCGCGAGCGATACAAGCGTCATCGGGTTGTCAGTAAGGCCCGTGGAGAGGGTGGCATTCTCCGTGATCGCGTTCGCGAGCTTCAGCAGCCTGCCGACGTCGCCGAACGTCTCCTCGCTGACCATCTTCCGAACGAGCGCTCCCATATAGAGCTGTTGGTTGCCGATGCGGTTGAGGTCAGAACCACCGCCGGGGAGCGTGTAACGCGTGCGCAGAAACTGCAGTGCCTGCATACCGACGAGATCGTGCTCGCCTGCGGACAGCTCGAAGTTTGTCTGATCATCGAACGGGATGTCCTGCTCGACGCAAACGGTCACGCCGCCGATCGCATTCGTGATATCAATCACGCCGCCCCAGGTCATGAGCGCGGCATGATCGATCTCGAGCCCAGTGAGTTCGGTGGCGGTACGAGCGACACAGTCGAGGCCGCCAAGACTATACGCTTCGTTGAACTGCGCAGCAGTAGCCGGCGCGGTCAGGTTTCCATCGATGTCAGAGCATTCAGGGCGCGACGTCATCATGTCGCGCGGGATGCTGATCACGGTGACGCTTCGAGGCTCTGGTGAGATATGCACGACCATGTTCACATCGTTGAGCTGGCTCGCGTACGTGTCCTTCTGGGCGAGGGCCTCTTCCATTGAGCACCGACCCGCGAACTGGTCCACCCAGTCGACCTCGCACTTGTCTACGCCCGCAATGAGGAGGTTGTAGGCGCGGTCCGACAACACCTCGACGTCGGGCGGGTTCATGTCCTGGTCGCCGATCGCAACGGAGTTGTCCTGCAACGCCCCGAAGTAATCGTCGTATGCATACGCGGCCACTCCGATGGCAGCAACGAGAAGCGCTGACACGAGGAATGCCACGCCCCCTAGCGCCCAGCGGACCAGGCCATGCGAGCGCAACTTTGTGTGGCGTGCGATCGGACCCGACGGCCGCCTTCCGGCCAACTCACTCATCGACGCCCCTCCCGCCATTCTTGCCGATCGTACAACGACAGCGTCAAGCTACTATCGATCTCGCGGGCCGGTCCAAGCTGGCGATCCCTCCGGTGCGGTGTTGCCAGCTCGTAGCGACAGAAACCCCGGCCGTCAGGCCGAGGCTTCCGAGTGGTCGGTGATTACGAGGTTGCGATGATCGCCAACCAGTTATCGCAGCGGCAGAAAACCGGGGACGGTTCAGCTACTTCGTGTTTCGCTATTGTGCCGCTACGTTTCCAAAGGAGCACGTTGTCTCATGGCCCTGATCTCGCGGCGATGCAGGACTGCGATTACAACGAGAACAGCGATTGCGATGGTCGGTGCCGCCCCAGGAGTGGCGAGGACGGGAACGATAACGCCCCCGGACACCATACCGACAAGAATACTCATCGCGATTGCTACCTTCTGCGAAACTTTCTGTGCGAGCGAGCGCCAAAGAAACAGAGCACCGGCACCGGCGATCAAGAGGACTGCCGTGGTAATCAGGAGTGGCCACGCGAATGTTGCACCTGTCGGAGACTCAGCGTCGATCAACGTGTACCAGCTCATATGAGCCGCACAGGCAGCGATGATTCCGGCGCTTCCAAGGGACGCCACACCCCACAGGTCCTTGGCCGGGCGCAGGGCAGTGATGACAGCGACGAAGCTCAGAAGCGGTGACAGCCCAAACATCAGCACCTGGATCACGGGCGCATTCTGGGAGGTAAACGCTGTGACGATGAGCGTGAGCGCGACAGCCGCCGAGCCCAGACCCCCAACGGCCAACACATAAGGCAGAAGCTGTTTCGTCCTCATGGCTACTCCTAGTCGTATTGCGTGTCGATACTCCTGTTGCTTCTGATCCGGTCGGTCGATCGCGGATTCCTCGAGCATGCCGACCAACGCATCGCCGTGGAGCTCACGCCACGATCGTGGATATGCCTTCAGCACCCTCGACACAGCCCGGTCGCTCATGTCGCCACCACCACAGGAGACAGCCGTCGCAGGTTATACAGCGCATGCTGCGCTTTACGCGCCATCTCGTTTGCTTCTGCTGCCAGCACCGATTCTCCGGCCTGGGTGATCGCGAAGTGCCGCCGGAGGCGGCCGTCAACGACTTCGTCGTTGGACTGGACGATCCGCCCGCTGTTCACGAGCTGTTCGAGTGCGGCATAGACCGTGGCCACACCTGGGCGGCGACCAAGCACTGGCTCGATTGCGGAGACCAGAGCATATCCGTGTGATGGTTTATCAGCTAGTGACGTCAGCAGCGCAAACTGTAGCGGTGTAATGCCCTTCATGCGGTACACGTTAGGCGATAGTCATATTCTTGTCAACAAGAATATGACTATCGCCCGTCTGTCAGTTAATCAGTTGCACTGACTCGAGATCCAACCCGTAAGAGATTTGTCTGGCTTCCAGAGCTCCATGTTCCACTCGGGGTCGATCCCAGCGAACCCCATGTGGCAGATGTACTGGTCACGACCCGAATCATTCAGACGCGATCGTTCTGTGGATGTCATGAGGTTTCGCACCTCATCCCAGCCAGCCGCACCGATCAGAGCAAACGACGGCGACCCCGTGACGCCACGCGCCCACGTAGTCGGACCAACATTCAATTTCCACCCGTCACCCGAGATCCAATCGAAATCGTAATAACTCACCAGATCAATTCCGATCCAAGGATCGGCCACCACAGGGAAGCTCGTCGACGCCGTGACGTCAACATGCTGAGTGAGAACATGTCCATCCACGGTGTAGTGCGTCTGCACCTCATTGCCACGCGCATCGACCGCCCAGGGGGAAGCAGCGTAAGCCACAGGTGTGCCATCAGGCCCATATGCGACGACAGAGCCATCGCCACCCTGAACCTCGAGTTCCGATCCGGCTGGGAGATCGATCAAATAGTCATACGTCCTGGGCGCGGAAGGATCGTTCATGACGGAGTGAATAGCAACGGAGCCGTCTTCGACAGCGACCGGCACGACGCTGTAAGAAGAGCCGCTAGACAGCGATATAAGCCCGTCGTCCACGACCTCATTCTTCTCTGAGACTGGCAGTTCCACTGTGATAGCCGAGTCGACGCCGCTGACGGTAACAGTATTGCCCTCAACTGCGGCGCGCTGAGCTACGGCACTGTCAGCCATCTCAATGGCAGGTGAAGTGTCGATAACCCTTTCGATGTCGGCCCCTGGGTCTCCAGTTGCTGCCTGCGCAGGAGCGAACGAAAGCGCTGAGATTGTAATGGCGGAAATAATCGCCGCTCCGGAGATACGCCCCGCATGAGCGGAACGATTGAACTGGTGACTCATTACTACCCTTCCTTCGAAATGTACAGTGAACTTACATCAAACTCCCCAGCAGTGCACAGGCTACATTCAGGGTACAAGTCGTCGAATCAATCGTCTACCCACATATTGGAACTTGTGAACCACCATCAGGATCGCTCAACTATTAACGTGAGTACCGGTGGAACGCTTCGCAGTAGACAGATATCCGCTCGCACCATTCCGGCGCCCACACGGGGATGCCGGAATAACATGCGTCGTCGGCCGGATCTAATGCAGTACCGGAAAAGAGACCAGCGCCCTGGTCGGCCCCGTCGTCCTCACCGGTGGCGCAGACAATAACGGCGACACCCCCGAGAAGGCTTGGATCGACGCCGTCGAGACGATAGCGAGCGTCACCTCACGCGCCTCGAGCTGAGCTGCGTAGCGCCCGCCACGACCCGCGCCTTCAACGCGGATCGCGGCGGGCGCTACAACTTTGTCAGGGGTTCCTCATAACGTGAATGTTGTCAGATCGAACAGAAGGAGAAGATCACTATGGGATGGATCTCGTATCACCGACCCGCAGGGCAGACCGACGCGCAGCATTTCAGGGCGAAATTTGACACCGGTACACGGTTCGTTGAGACGGCCACGGAGCGCGGCGCGTTTTTCGCCGCCGTCGAGTATCCGTGGCTCCCGGGAGAACGGTGGGCATTCATCGCTTTGATCGAGCGGCGTCCGGCATTGTGGGCTCTTCGCAGTTGAGGGTGTAGTCGGGGTTCGCGTGGCGTTGGCCGGATAGGCGTCGAGGTCTTCCAGGATGGAAGTTCTCACACTGCCCATC
>NZ_AUGQ01000038.1 GCF_000422745.1 Microbacterium gubbeenense DSM 15944 | reverse complement strand
GCTGCGGACGCTGCGCCGGCTGCGGACGCTGCACCAACCCGGCAGAGCACCATCGAGTCGAACCCGCCGTCTGCGACACCGTTCGTGGATTCGTCGTTCATCACGTTCACGGACAAGGGGACGATCGAGCACAAAGCGACGCCCGTTGACATGACGGGACTTGCGCCAGCGGCGCTCCTCCGTCCGCAGCACGATGAAGCCATCCGGAAGTTGCTCCTCCTCGCGCGGAGGTAACCGATGAAGATCCGAGCCCTCGTCATCGGCCTGATCAGTTTCGCGATGATCCCAGTCATCGGATTTCTTGCTCTGATCTATCTCACTGTTGTGGCGATCTTCGGAGCCCCCGACGGGACCGGCGGAGGAGAGCCAGGCGGGTGCGTGGTCCGCCCCGCAGAGGAAGAGCTCAAGATTACCGTCGAGGGTGACGAGTCGAACGTCGTCACGCTCAGCGTTCGTCAACTCGAGGTCGCAGCGGAGATCATCAATGTGGGGCGAGCGACAGCGGTCCCGGACGACGGGATCATCGTCGCGTTGATGGTTGCGCTCCAGGAGTCCACTCTCCGCAACCTCGCGAACGATACGGTCCCCGAGTCCTCTGAGTTCCCCAACGATGGCGAAGGCAGCGATGAAGACTCCGTGAACGCTTTTCAGCAGCGGCCGTCGATGAGCTGGGGAGCCGTGGAAGACCTCATGAATGAGCGCTACGCCGCTGCTGCGTTCTATGGCGGTTCCAAGGGACCGAATGAGGGGAGCCCCAGGGGGTTGCTCGACATCGAAGGATGGCGAGCGATGCCCAAGGGGGAGGCGGCTCAGAAAGTACAGTTCTCACGCCACCCGGAGCGCTACGCCAAGTGGGAATCAGGCGCCACCAAGATCGTCACTGTCCTCGGGGAGGAATCCGGTAGCTGCTCCAGCGGCGCGGCCCAGAACGGTGATGTCGTCCTCCCGATCGAACCGGGATTCGTCGTGTCCTCTGGCGGCGACTTTGGGCCTCGTAACATCGGCGGGAACGCTTCGAGATGGCACGCAGCCGTTGATCTGTCGTATCCAGGCGGGCCAGCGACTACGTGCGACCGGCCGGTGTTCGCGGCGATGGATGGAACCGTGACGCGCTCCGACGAGCTCTGGATGAGCATTCAGCACGAAGACGGCTTCGTGATCTCCTACCTCCACATGTATCTCGATGACCACCTCGTCAGCGTGGGAGATGAAGTCGCCGCAGGCACCCAAATCGGGGTGATCGGAAACGCAGGAGCCGACAAGGGGATGTCGTTCGGTTGCCACCTCGACTACCGCATTGACACCACGATGAACACCAACCCCGACGTCGCCAAGCTCAAGACTGTCGCTGATATCGGTGGAGATCCAACCTGGGCCAACTTCATCAACCCTCGCGAGTTCATGGTGCTCTTCGACGTCCCCCTCATGCTCGGCGACCCCATTCATTACTCCGTAGGTGGCGACACCACTAGCGCCGCAGCCGCCGGAGAACGGGTGCAGGTTTCTAGACGCCTTCGGCGCTCAAGCGGCCAGGCCGAACAGGGCAATCTCAGCGTTCAGCGATAGCCCCCGCGCTCCTTCTGCTGCGATGTGTTCTCGTAGTGAGATCGCGCTGCTGTTGGCCTACCGGGGCCGGTTTCGAGTAGGGGCGAGGTGAGGGCCTGGCAGGGCGCCGGCACGCTCCGAAGTAGGAACGGTGCCCGTACGGCGAGGAGCTGAGAGAGCGCAGCGCCGCGATTCCATAGGAATCCTAGGACGGCAAGGAACTCTAGGACGGCTAGAGAAACAAGGGAACCAAGGATTCGAAGGAACTCTACGAATCCTAGGAATTATTGTGATGTGCAGGAGGGTTAGCCGCTCCGACCTTGCGAGCAACGCCGTCGCGGCTAATCCTATCGCGCATGTCAAGTCTTATGCAACGAATCCCCGTCGTGATTGTCCGTGGAGTCGTCTGTCGCAGGCATACCCCGTTGAGCATCCAGAAGAACCAAGGGGACACAATGACCACCACCCGCGTCACCAAGAACACAGATGCGACTGCGCCTCGCGTCGATGTCGTCGGGACCCTGGACAAACGTCCTGTCCCAGGGATTCTGCCGGCTGCCTCTCTCCTCGCTCTTGCAGCGATCACCCATGGCCTTAACATGGCGTGGCACTTTACCGACCAAATCGCCCTGCTCTGGGGCGTAGCAATATTGCTGGCTGCGCTGATGGTCACCTTCGGAGCACGTTCGTGGTGTCGGCTCCGACAGCTCGACATCGCCATCGACGCGATCTTGCCGCTGCTCGCCCCGAACCGCCCCACGCGCGAGCTCGTCCGCGCTAGTAAGTGGTCCGGGTGGATCGGCGTCCCTGGACGCGTTCGTATCGCATATGCTCCTCCGACCGAAGATCTCGATGCGCACCGCGGGATCCAGAAGATCTCGGAGAAGTTCTCCCTACGCATGGGGGAGAGGTACAAGGTCGCCAAGCACGACCCTCGTCGGTGCATGGTCACTCTTCAACGAGACACCTCGATCCCGGAGAAGCCAGACCCCGAGATCGTGCGCATCAGTGACGTGCTCTCCGGGATTCTCCCCGGCGTCTCACCACGCACGATGCAGCGCGACGTAGAGACGAAAGCGATCAAAGAGATCGTCTTCACCTGGCCTACAAGCGCGACCGAACGCGTCGGCCGAATCTCCACACAGCGCCGGCTACTGACGGCTCTCCGCGACGCCTTCAACGACGAGACGCTGACGCTCCGCCTCGACATGTCCAACGCCACCGCGAGCGTGACGCCCATCACTCCACTGCCAGATGCGATCGACCACCCTCCGCGAAGCAAGAACGCACCGATGAAAGTCGCCTTCGGTCAGTTCCGAGACGGAACACCCTGCATCTGGGACCTCGACGCTCCACTACCGCACGTGCTCATCGTCGGCGGTACCGGTGGAGGAAAAACCGTCCTGCTGCTGTCAATCCTCACCGCGCTCCCCGTGGACCGCCCCGCTCGAGCAGAGAGCCAGAACGGCGGCATAGAGATCTGGCCCATCGACCCGAAACGCCTAGGCCTGTTCAACCTCGACCGCATACCCGGTGCGCGACGCTCCGCCACAAGAGAAGAAGCCATCGTCGACTACATCCTCACCGTCAAAGACAAGATGGATGCCCGATATGCCTATCTCGAGGAGCACGGCCCGCACCTACGCGAAACGCTCGATCCCATCGTCCTCGTCATCGACGAAGGCGAAGAGATGAACGAGATCCTCACGTCCTGGTGGAAATCAGGAGAAGGAAAAGAAGACTGGAAAGAGCGTTTCGACCTCGAGAAGGCACCGACCGGCTCCACACACCCCGCAATGAACGCACTCGGCTCGATTCTCCGCCTCGGCCGAGAAGCGCGCGTCCATGTCATCCTCGCCTCGCAGCAGGCAGCCAGCACATGGCTGACTACCTCCAGCCGCGGACAGTTCGCCGTGCGCATCGCGCTGCGAAACCTCGAGCCATCCACATCGCTCATGACGTTCGGCAGCACGATCGCCACGAGCGGCCTCGAAAGCAAACCTGGCCGCGCCTGGGTATCGGTCGGCATGGGAGTCAACCCCGAGCACGCCCAGATCTACTGGACGCCGAAGATCTCCGCAGGGCTCCCCATCCACGACCGCAACATCCTCCACAGCCTCGGTATCGAGCTCCCCGACGACGACCAACACGAACCCCACGAGCGCCCCATCCTGACACTCGTCCCCACGCCAGAGCCCAATAGTGAAGCAACGTCCGAGAACCGCGCCCCGGCTGAGGCGCATCACGAAACTATCCGCGTCCTCACCGCTGTCCCCGAGACATACGAATGCCCCGCCGGCGAGCTCGAACCAGGAACACGCATCCTCATCGACATCGACGGACTAGCAGTCGACGCCACCGTAGACGACGTCTCAATCGACTACGACGCCGACGACTGCCTCACCATCACCTACACAGACGACAACGGCGACCAAGCAACGATGAGCATCCCCGAAGCCGAAACGATCACCGTCACAGAGTGAAAGCACCCCGACATGAACGAAGAAGAAACCGACAGACTATTCGTGCTCTTCGGCGCAGCATTCCTACTCAGCGCCGGGGTCGTCTCCTTCGGAGGCCTCATCGACACGATCCGCCCCATCCTCCTCGAATGGCACATCCTCGCCGAAGGAACCGACGTCATCATCCCAACCGGCCACGACGGCACAGGCATCGGCATCATCCCCCTCCTCGTTCTCGGCGGAATCCTCGTCATCACCATCGCGCTCGCCGTAGCCCGCTCACGTCGACGACGTTTCATCAAATAGCCCCTAATGCCCAGAGGGCACCCCGCAACCGTCACCGCCGCGAGGGTGGCACAGGGGAGGGCTCCCGGAGGGTTGAACGCCCCGCGACGCTTGAGGGAGCCGGCAGAGGCATGCTGGCATCGTCGATGTCGATCTCAACCTGGAAGCCGCGAGCTCGCAAGTGAAGAGTTGTCGCATCGATCGTGGAACGGCGCGACAACTTGGTGCGCGAGTAGGGCAGATACCAAACTCTGATGGCGCGGCTCCAACTCCACCCGTAACGGATCAAGACCCTGCGGCTGCCGTCGTTGGCCTCGGCCCCCTCAAGGAGAGTGCCCGACTCGAGCGTGTGCGAAATCAGGAATGACATGGCATTTCCTCACTGCTAATCGATCTGACAACATCCACGATACGAGGAAACGCAGCAATGTCAACAGCGCCGCCACCAGGAGAGCACCATCACCCGCTCGCCCGGCTAGAACCCGCACAACCAGACGAAGCGATGGGCCACCACGCCGAAGGAGCGCTCGCCGCAGGAAGAGTCGCGATGCTCCCTGTCGAGTACGACTCGGCGTCCTGCGCGTGCGCGGTCAGGAGTGAAGGTGCTGCCGCATGAGCCAGATGTAACGAGCTGGGGTGCGCCACAGAAAGGCGGTAATCGGTTAGACCCCTGGAGACATAAGTGACGCCCGGTCGGAGTTATAGATTGTCAGATCAATAACAGCGAAGGAAGAGATCACAGCGAGGTGATCGGCTCCACTCAACAACCGGGCGTCTGGGGTGAGTTTATCAGGTGGGAGATCTCGGGCTCAGAGCGGCGGGAGAGCGAGCTCTGAACGTGTGAGTTGGAACGTCCGTTGCGCTGACTCGAGCGCCGCGATTGCGGCAGGAGAGCTCGGGTACAGGTCAAGGCGCTCGGACGCGACGCGGAGCTGATCTGCGCGGTAAAACAGTTGGGCGCTCAATGGAATCCGATTGAGCTCGGCCGCGCGCATAGCTAGACGATCAGCTTCAACAGCAGCCACCAATAGGGCCTCGTTGAGTTTGCTCGAGTCGTGGGCTGCAACGGGAGCGTTAGGCAGCATGGCGAACTGGTTCCTGCTTGGCCACAGGCCGCTGGAGACGTGCAAGGCGACCGCGCTTGGCATGGATGTTGATGATCAACTCGCGGGCCTGATCAATCCAGATGCCCGCGGAGAATGCGTCATATTCGTCGCACACCATGCTGGCCCTCTCCTCGAGCACAGCGCTTGCCTGCGCACAGAGCCACCTGGTGCGCTGCATTCCCGGACGGTTCCATTCGGCCGCCTCGCGATTGAACATGCCGGCCAACGCGCGGAGCTGGGCCTCAAGCGCACGAGGGGCAGTGATCTCAGTCATGACGTTCGGCGCAAACTGCTGGTGTCGGCAAGCGCTCGAACGAGATCTCGAGCGGAGTCTTCCACGGCGGGGGGCGTCCCGATCGCGAGCTCATATCCGTCGTGGGTGAACGTCTGCCCGTCGTCGTCGATGAAACCCAGGGCTGGTGCCGGGAGGAGGGACATCACTGTCACGCTCCGAGATACGGCGATGAAACGATTCCGGATGGTGGCTGTGTCGCCAGGGCGAATACGAGCCCAGGATGAAGCGCTCATGAATCCGCCCCCTCGCCAGTGCAGGAATCGAGGATGTCCGTAAGGGCTGTGCGGTCTGCGCTGGGCACGGGGAGGTCATGCTCCGCGAGGATGACGACGAAACGGCTGGCGTACCCGCAGTGGGAGCCCGCCGCTTCGGGCAGCCATTCTGACGGACCAGAGTCACCCTTCGACATGTTCGAAGAGCCGTCAACGGCGAGGAGATTCAGCGGGTCGTTTGCGAACTGCACGCGCTGTTCCTCTGCCCAGCTAGATGCCCCCTGCTGGAACGCCCAGGACAGGGGTACAACGTGATCGATCTGGACGAGAGAGCTCGTGTCCTGTCCGCGCTCGAACATGATCGACGTTCCGGTGTATGGGTCATTGAGGTGACCGGTGAGGACAACGCATTCATCGGTGCCGGGTTCGAACGTGACGTCGGTGAGGTCGCGCGCGAGGGTCTCGTTGCGGGCGTCGCACCCGCTCTGGTTGGTGTCACGCCAACCAGAGCCGAATAGATCCCGTTCGTAATGCACATTGCCGGGCTCGCCGTTGGGGACGCCGGCTAGCAACTGCGCCGCCTCGTCAGAGGAGACCGGAGCAGGGACGGCCGATGCCCCGGAGGGCAGCAGGACTTCTTCTGCTGCGCTGTCATAGTCGAGCGAGGCGCTGAGCTCATCGAGCGGCACGCAGGCAGCCAAAGCGCCGATAGACATAAGTGCGACTCCCGTGGCCGTGGCCAGAGTGAGCTTTCGAGACATGCTTCCTCCCAGATGGTGGCGTCTACTGGATATGCCCTCTGATGTGCGCTTCGCGGACGAGAGAGGTTCGACGCCTGCTGTTAATCGATCTGACATCATTCACCGTAGAGCGCTTCCGGTCGAGACGCAAGCCATCGCGATCGCGCCTCATCGGCATGCCGCTGCATCCGAAGCGACTTCTTGAACTCGGGGGTTGCGAGAAGGGGGAGGTGTCATTAAAGTGAATGTTGTCAGATCGAATAGAAACTAGCGAAGGAAACTCATGACAAACATCTCGACCACAGTCGTCCGCCCGGGAAAGCACCTCGGCACGGACGTCTCCAACGCCAGCACCATCGGTGAAGCCACCGAAATGGCAAACCTCAACTGGGGCCTGAAAGTGCTGCCTGCCGACCACCTCACGGTCATGACCGACGAGGGCATGACCTCGACGTCGATTCCTGGCATGCGACTGGTCACGCGCGCAGACAACAGCCTCACGCTCGGTGTCGTGGGGAACCGTTACAACCCGCTCCAGAACGACGAGGTCTTCGCCTTGGGCGAGCATTTCCTCGCTCGAGGTGCGCGCCCCACAGAAGCCGGTCAGCTCGACGGCGGTCGACGCGTGTTCATGGACTTCTCAATCCCCGACGGACACGTCACGATCGGACAGGGCGATCTCGTCAAGTTCTCCCTCTCCATCCGCGCGAATCACGATGGTCGAGGAGACGTCACCGCAGCCCTCATCGGTCGGCGCCTCGTGTGCTCCAACGGCATGACGGCACTCATCCCGAACCTCCCGCACACATTCTCCGTTCGACACACACGTCACGCTGCCGGACGGATGATCGAAGCAGAAGAGATCCTCGACGGAGCCGTCCGCTACGCAAAGGAATTCTCCGCCCTTGCGCAGGAGATGCTCGACACGTCCTTCACCGAAACGGAGTTCCGCACCTACATCCGCACCCTCTACCCCGAGCCCGACAAGGACAGCCGCGCACATGCGCTC
>NZ_AUGQ01000037.1 GCF_000422745.1 Microbacterium gubbeenense DSM 15944 | reverse complement strand
GGATTCACGCCGCCAGCATTCCGGAACCAGCGATGAGCGACTGGCTCTGACACGCCCGCAGCGGCACCGGACTCTCGCGTTTTCTTCCCCTCGCCGATCGCGGCCCAGAATCGGACACGGTCCTCGCGCCACGCGACCGTCGGCCTGCCCGGCGAGACGATCTGCCCGCGATACGCGCGCACGCGCTTTTGCATGTTGCTGTAACCCATCGAACACCTCTCGCTGTCGGTGTTGCGACGACCGGTTGAATACGGCCTGGCTGCCCCGGTCAGCGTGCAGGATGCACCCGGCGACCTCACCGCGACGAGAGACGGCGTTGCGGACGGCATCGACGGCGAGCTTCGCGGTCATCCGGTCGCTGATCGAGTAGCCGACGATGCGGTTGGAGAAGACATCCTTGATCGCGCAGCAGTAAAGCTTGCCTTCGGTCGTCGTGCGGTGCTCGGTGATGTCGGTGAGCCAGACCCGGTTCGGGGCATCGGCCCGGAAGACGCGTTGCACGTGGTCGTCGAACACGGGTGGGCCGGCCTTCTTGCCCTTCCCACGTCGCCGGCGCTGCGCGGACGAGAGGATCCCGGCCTGCGAGCACAGCTTCCACGCCGTCCGCCGGCTCATCCGCCACCCCGCCCGACGGGCTTCGTCGGCAAGGTATCGATACCCGAACGTCGGGTCGTCGTGATGCGCGTCATGCAGCGCGTTGATCCGATACGCGCGGAGCACGTCCGCGTCCCGGACAGGGACGTTGCGCCACCGGTAGTAGGGCTGTCTTGCGAGCTTGAGGACCCGACACGACACCGTCACGGGAATCCCCGCTTCGGCGAGCTCAGCAACGAGCGGGTACGTCATTTTGGGGAGCCACCAAGGCGCAGGTTCGCCTGCGACAGATACGCCGCCGCACGGCGGAGGACCTCGTTCTCCTGCTCCAGCAGCCGGATCCGCTTCTTCAGCTCCCGAGCCTCGGCCGCGTCCGCCGCGGTCTGACCAGGTCGATTGCCGTCTTCGATATCGGCCTGGCGGAGCCAGTTCTGCAGGGTTGCTTCACTGATGCCGAAGTCGGTGGCGATCTGTTTGATGGTGACGCCGCTCTCGCGGCTGCGAGCGACCGCGACAACGTCTTCGCGGAACTCTCTGGGATAGGGACCGGGCATGATGACATCCTCCCCGTCAGCGCCTCCCGGCACTAACGATCAGTTGTCACCGATTCGTTCCTCACGCCCAAGATCGAGGCTAAGGAGGTTCACAGGAGCTTTATGGAGCAGAACGCTCGGCACCCATCACCGGCGGCAGCGCTCGAGCGACAAGCAGTCCGTACAGCAGAAATGACAGAGCCTGCGAAAAGAGGGTTGCTACTGGAATTCCCAGGCCGCCCCAGATCTGAAAGAAGAAATAATCCAATACAGCATTGGCTGCCAGCGTCGTAGTCGACGTCCAAAGTAACCACTTTTGGCGACGCGCGATAATTAGTAGCCGCCCAGACGCAACGACACCAATATTAAACGGTAGGGCAAACGCCAATATTATGGCCCATTGTGCGCCGGTGGCCCACTCTGCGGGCATCCAAGCACTACGACTAATAAAAAGGAGAGCGACGATCTCTAATCCGCCCAACGCTGAAGCGCCGCCTAGCAAAAGGGTGAGATCCCGACGCAACATTTTTTTCCCGTCGCACACCTTCATGGACGGTAGCCCGGCCCATGTCGCTACACGTGGAGTCAAGACGCCCAGAGTAAGGAACTGAACAACGGCGAAGAAGGCTTTATCCGCAAGTTCATAATTAGATATCCCGCCCACGACCGGGGCCAGGAAGGACCGATCGACCACGCGTGAACCCTGTGAAATCCCGGAAGAAAGCGCTTGCCACCATAGGCCTGTCACCGGCAAATTGACATTGACCTCGGGCCGCACAGGGACGACACGCAAACGTAGTGTGATTGCCACCGCTCGGAAGATCTCCCCAAGAACAAAAAATACGGCCAGGAACAACGCGCTCAAGTGAGGAAAGAGAACAATTCCTACGAGAGGAACCAGGCTTCGAAGCGATTGAAATCCGATTGCCCAAGTCGCGTATCCTTCGGCAATGAGGACACCAGACCGGACCGACGTGTAACCAGAGAGCAGCGGCGCGATCATCACGACGCAAACAACCTGGCCGAAAAATACAGCATCGCCGACACCAACGCCGTAGATGATAGCCAACACCATTCCCACGGATAGAGTGACGGGCAATGCGAATTTTAGCACCTTGGATTGATATTTACGTAGCGATCCTCGAGACGGCCTCGCATCGCGGCCAATGAGACGTCCGACCTCCGCCACAGTATTGAGCTCGATCGCGTTTCCAACAACACTGGTCAGAGTCAGTGAAATTGACATTGCGAGCAGGTAAATGTCCCCGTCTCTGACCGTCATCTGCAACGTAACGGCAAACGGAAGGAGCAACCCCGGAAGCATTGATGCAACCGCAATTAAAGGCGCAATACGTCGCGCGTATCTTCCTGTCATTCTTCTTGCCGGGAGGAACGCGTCAGTACGCGCTGGATGCTCTCAACGAGAAGATCAGTGCTGGTGCCGGGCGAGAATCGCTCAAGCCACCCCTCTTCTGCAATGGGAGGTAAAGCCATTGCCCGTTCGACCGCGTCGGCAAATCCCTCCACGTCGGCATCGATCGTGAGCTCGCCCGTTACGCCAGCAACCACCGCGTCGGCCAGCCCTAGGGCTTGTGAAGTAGCCACTGATGGCACACCGACAGCAGCGGCTTCCACCAGCACGTTTCCGAACCCCTCTGCCACCGAGGGGAGCAATACGACAGAATCCTTATCACACTCGAGAAACCATTCGTTCACCCACCCGTGGAACCGCACCGGCACCGCCGCTCGATCGGCTTCCGCTTGAACGAGTTCGCGCAAGTTTCCGTCACCAAAATAGTGGACTTCAACGTCAAGCCCACGGCCTGCGAGAATCTTCGCTACCCGTACGGCGATAACCGGGCGCTTTTGCTCCACGATCCTCGCAGGCACGGTGAGGATGACCCGATTACCCGGCTTCCGAGACGCACGACCCGATCGCCGTTCCAATGCGAGCGAAGGACTGATCTTAGCAGTAGCGGGGTTGGGTACGACCCACACGCGCTGCGGATCAATCCGATACTTAGTGATCGCTTCAGCGGCAACTGGGTGAGATATTGCGATGTAACCGTCAGTCCGGCGGTATAACAATCTTGCCAAAAAAATCTCTAGTCGGAAGGTCGCGGACACGGATCCGACAAGAACAGATTCGGCGTTGCGTCCACTAATCAGTACCTTGACGTCTCCAATACCGCGGGTAGCCGCCAACGCTAATACGTTCCAGTGTGGCATCAAGGAGATCACGGCGGCTGGACGTAGTTGTTGGATAACCCGCCGAAGACGTCGAAGCCGTGAGATGAATCCAACACTCGGTATCTCAACGACTTCAGCCCCGAGCGGGACATCTTCCTCGGTCTCAGAGTGGGTGAGCAACAACGTCACCCTAGCGCCGCGCTCGACAAGCCCGGCCGCCCACGTGCGCGCTACGAATTCGGCGCCGCCCCCGGCAAGGCTCGGGACCAAGATGGCGATATGTTTCCCCGGAAGAAAAGAGCTTTTATCAACCATTATCTTGTTCCGGAAACCACTCGGGCATCACTCGATTCGAGCCATCATTGCTGACCACCTTCGCCGGCGCGCCGGCCAGAGTCACGCCTTCGGGTGCATCTCTGGAAACCACAGAATTCGCGCCAACAGCAACCCTACTCCCAAGAGAGACTCCTCCATAAACAACAGCACCGGGAGCAATATACGCGAAGGATCCAATGTAAGGAGCTTCTCCGCGACTGATTCCGATGTTCGTTCCACAGTGAATTCTGCACCAAGCCCCGACTTTGGCGTTATCGTTCACGACTATGCTGCCGTGGTGTGCGACTGAGAGGCCCGGCCCAAAAACGCCAGGCGGTATGGATATTCCTGTTCGCACACTCAATCTCGCCAGCCGAACTCGCATTAATCCGTAAAATGGAGCCGCAATTAGTCGGTCAGAATACTTCAGAAACTCTACCAATCGAAGCACTCTTTGAAAATGCAACTCGGGGTGGCGTAGCCGCGACCACGGTCGCCACTTTCGAAGCCCGTGCGCACGCAAGTCTTGACGCAAAAAACGGCGATAATCGGAGTGCGACGATATGCGCTCCCAGCCGCTCGGGTTCGGTCTACGCATTACTGTCCCCTCGTCGCCCGAAGGTATCCCGCGCCCACGCTAACTGCATTGCCAGCCCGTCCTCGAGAGCGGTCTGCGCCCTCCAGCCCAACATTTCGAAGATGCGACTCGTACTTCCGCCTGTTTGAAGCACATCTCCAGCAACCTTCTCGCCATATCGGACGTCTAGGGGACGACCATTGAGTGCTTCGAGGAGAGTCAACACCCCATTGACTGAAATGCTCGTCCCACCCGCCACGTTGAAGATCTCACCAGGCTCTGTCTCTTCGATGGCTGCAGCGATGTTCGCTTCAACGATGTCACCGATGAAGGTGAAGTCCCTCACCTGCTCCCCGGAACCGAAGATATTGATAGGCTCCTCCAGGACTGCCGCCCGCACAAAACGAGTAAAGGCCATATCCGGCCGCTGCCGGGGTCCGTATACCGTGAAGTACCGGAGTGAAACCGTGGGGACGCCAAAGTTGGATGCGTACAGCGTACACAGATTTTCTGCTGCGAGCTTGGTAACACCGTACGGGCTGCGTGGTTGGGGCCGGTCGGTTTCGAGGGTCGGATAGCGCTCGGCGTCCCCGTATACAGAGGATGACGACGCATACACGAACTTTTTCAACGTAGAGGACTGCCGGCTCGCCTCCAAAAGTCGTTGAGTGGCATCGATATTGGCTTTCGAGTAAACGCCAAAATCCTCGCCCCAGGACTTGCGCACGCCAGGCTGCCCCGCCTGATGGAAAACCCAGTCAGCACCATCGATTAGGTGTTTTAAGGGCAGATCATTCAGATCCCCGCTAATAGACGTGAATTTTGCGTCTTTGAGGCGCGCAAGGTTACTCACCTTCAGGCTAGGGGTGTAATAGTCCGTCAGTGCGTCGACACCAACCACTTCATGGCCGAGGTTCAGTAAGCGGCGCGCGAGCGTACTACCTACAAATCCAGCCGCACCAGTAACAATAGCTTTCATGATTCTCCCGTTACGCGGTTTTCCATGTCGACAAATCGGCGTAAATGTCTTCTATTACCGCGGGTGCGGAAAAACTGTGGACAACGGCGCGGACAAGGCCCCGGTCAATCGCGGAAGATTCAATTACACGTAATGCAATATGCTTCGAATCGCGTCCCGTCACGTAACCGGTTACAGCCTCATCGACGAGTGAGCCGGTGTCCGATCCGTCAGTCACAACAGGCCGACAACCACTTGCCATAGCCTCCACTAGCACCCGGGGAAATCCTTCGTAGCCCGGGTGGGACGTCATCAAGAAGACATCGCTGCGGGCCATTAGCGTTGCTACTTCCTCCGGAGCAGTGCGTCCGTGAACGCGCAGAGCTGGCCCTACTACTTCAGCGTGCGCGCGTGTTTGCTCCAACAGCGTGCCAGAACCAACGATGTCCATCGTCCACTCCGGATCGCGGGCAGTGAGCTCCTCGAACACCGATACAGCAAGAAGCGGGTCCTTTGGAACTTCCACGCGCCCCACCCAAAGCACTTTTTTAGCAACCCGATCTGCTTCAGCGGAAATCAGCTCAGGGTCGTACCAAGTGGGAAAACCGCGTGTATTCCTGTTCCACCGCGCAACGATCTTCGCATAATCCGGGTTGAAAACAGCAATTCGCTCAGCGCGCCGAGCAACCCGCTTTTCAATTGCAGCGTGAAGAATCGCCGCACGTCGCCACACTGAGTCGGACGTCTTACCCGTCAACCCGGATTCTTGTGTGTGGATGAAGTAGGTCAGTCGGCCTTTCAATAGCATCGAAATTGCTAACGCTGTGTCGGCTCGGTGTGCCTGGACAAAAGCTGCTGACGGAACACGACGGCGATGCTTCAAGAGCCCGCCAATCAGACGCAATGCGTGCGGAATTTTCCGATTCTGATCAGCGGGATCAAGACTCACTACCGGGAGAAAATAGAACGAAGCACCTGCAGTCTCGTACTTCTCCCACTGCCCTAACTTCCTCCATGCGGGACCGACGCCGGTGTCCACGCCGATCACTGCGATACGTTGGCTATTCGACGCATATTTCAAAATCCCACGGATACACGTATCGATCCCGCCTGGCGAAGGTCGGGCTGCATCGAACTGATGAATAATTACCCTGTCGAGCTCATCGGGCTCAGACGGGCTTGGCGTGAATAAGGTTGGCATCAGTAACCCCTGAATGAAGTATCCCGCAGATCGTGGTTCGAGTGAGAATATTACGCCAATCGGGCTCTGCGATAAAGCGCGGAAAAATGGTGGCTTCACGATACCACGCGAAGATGAGTATCTGCGGAACGTCAACTACGAGGTGCCTCATGTCAAGTTGCCCGCGAATCCGGGGACGGTGCCTCAACTGAGAATGCCCGCGAAGCCGTTCAGGCCCTCCGGCGGGCCTTGACGCCCCGAGCGGTATCAGGAAGCGGAACGGTGAGGGAGGCCTCGAGGTCGAGCGTGGGGCGCTTCGCGCTCGCGGTGAGCCGGTCCTGCAACGACACGATCCTCCGCATCAGCTCGGCAGGGTTGAGCCCGTCGCGGTAAGTGGTCAGCTCGGCCTCCTGCGCCGGGGACAGGACCCCGGCGGCCCGGAGCCGCTCGAACGGTGTCCGCGGCGCGTCGTAGACGCGCGTGCGGCGCCCGGTCGGGCCGGTCTTCCAGCCGATCGGCTTCTTCGTCGGGGTGAGGAAGTTCATCCGGTCGTTCACCACCGGCCAAAGGAGATTCAGGACCATCAGCGTGTCCGGATCGTCGTAGCGCCAATGGAACGCGTGTCGGCGGACGAGGTGGTTGTTCTTCGACTCGATCGTGGCCTGATCGTTCTTCTTGTAGGGGCGCGAGCGGGTGAAGAAGATCTTCCGTCCCGCGGCCCAGTCGATCACGTCGTGATTGATGAACTCGGATCCATTGTCGAAGTCGAGATGAAGCGTCCCAGGTTTGATGGCTCTTCGTAATTAGCGGTGTAGTCGGGGTGCGCGCGGCGTTCGGCGGATAGAGGTCGAGGTCTTCCAGGATGGAAGTTCTCACACTCACCGTCCGAAAGACCTCGACATGTTCAACGCTACCTTCGCCACGCCCGATCTGACCACGTTCTGCCGTCTCGATGAGCTCGGTTTGCAAGCTGTCGGGCAGCGACTGGAACCAGCGCGGGCGGTGATCGAGTGCCGGGTGGTCGAACCGGACCCGTGGTGTCGCAAGTGCGGAACCGAGGGAGTGCCGCGCGATACTCTGACCCGCAGATTGGCGCACGAGCCGTTCGGGCACCGGCCGACGACGCTGTTGGTGCGAGTGCGCCGCTACCGATGCGCGTATTGTCGACGCACCTGGCGGCAGGACACCACGCAGGCTGCGCCCGCGAGGGCGAAGATCTCGCGTGGTGGACTCGATTGGGCGCTGGGTGCCATCATTGTCGATCACCTGACCATCTCTCGGGCTGCGGCCGGTCTCGGAGTGTCGTGGCACACCGCGAACAACGCGATC
>NZ_AUGQ01000036.1 GCF_000422745.1 Microbacterium gubbeenense DSM 15944 | reverse complement strand
AGACTTCAGCACAATCGCCGCGACGAAACAGGCGAGCGCGAGGAAGAAGCCACCGATCAACCAGTCGCGGGGCTGGATAAAGAACGGTCCGAGCACCGTCGGTACGGTTCTGTTGATGCCCTGCCGTTCTAAGGTGCTGATGAACAGCAGAAGTGCCAGCACGACCACGGCCCACCCGGCGGCGACAGTCATCAGTGCGGCGAGCAAGAACCGCCGCTGGGGAAACATTGCTCTCAGACCCACCAACGGCGACCTCCTCCCAGCTCACGGGCCATACGCCCGGTAGCGCGGCTCCTGCCAATCCACGCTACCGGGTCCGCCTGGGTCAATCTGTAAGCGGGTAGGCGAGCTTATTCGCGTAAACGCGCCCCATGATCCTTGCCTCCGCCTCTGTCGGCATGCCCTCCGCATCTGCCGCCTCGAGGAGGAGAAACTCCGGGATCGGGACGTTCGCTTCGCCGAACACTAAGCCCTGCGACAAGGCTACAAACGCCTCTTCAACGTTCTTCGCGTCGCTGCTGAAACGCTCCTGGTAGAAGCGGGAAATGCGAGCCGCGGCGGTCACGGAGTAAACATCCTCGAGCGCGGTAGAGAGGCGCTTCGCGCTGTTACCGGAGCCGATTCGGTCCATGCTCGTGATCGTGAGGTACGCCTCGGCGTCCGCGAAGAAATCATCGTAGTCGAACCCGGTGTCGGCTCCTAAGGCGCCGAGATTGCTATCCATCCAGAATTCCAGAGGTGACGATCCCGCTTCGCGAGAGTACGTGCCCCAGAGCTGCAGCATGTCGAGGGCCCACCCGCCGAGGTCTCCGAAGTTGCATGCGTTTTGCGCGCCGTCAGTGCCCCAGTTCAAGTATCCGAGAGCCGTAGCGGCGAAGTGTTCGATGTCGCGTTCGACGATCGTTCCTTTGATCGGGGGCTGCGTGTCGCAGAGGTTGTGGCAATAACGTCGAGCGGAACCCAACTCGGCGGGAATAGCAAGCTCCGGAGTGTATGCCATCCAAAGCGGGCTCCCCCAGTATGTCGGTCGGCGCATCCATTCGAGGATGAATTCGTAGCCGAAGCTGGCGTACGCGCCGACTAAGACGGGAAGATCCGCAGCCTCCTGCGTCCATGCGTCTTCGGTGTTCGACACCCACTCTACGAGCGGGTCGCTCGTCTCCGGTGGGGACCCCGGAAGGAGCCGGTCGACGGCGGGATGCCGTCCGGACGCAGCGACCTTGTCGAGGTCCCATCCGCCACCGGCATAGCCATGGACCTCGTGGAACTGGTCGTAATTCCATGCATCCGGCAGGGGGAAACCGAGGTTGCCGGAGAACCCCGTGGACATATCGGAGACGAACGCGCTGCTCGCGTACCCGGCTTCAATGACGCGGGTGCAGATGTTGCGCGCTCCGTAGATCCCAACGCGGTAGCCGCTTCCGAGCTGCTCGTGCACGGCCCGGAAGTACGGGATGATGTGCGAGGTGACCTGCGGATCGGTTGCATCGAAGTCCACGGCGAAGTAGATGTGTGTGGGCGGGATCCGGAGTCGCAGCGCTGCCGCGGTTGCGTCCCGTGCGTGCGCCACGCCCTCTTCCGGTGTGAAGTGGCCCAGGCTTGTGGACTGGTACTGGTAGATGGGGAAGAACTTCATCCCGCCGGCGATGATGCGCTCGAGCTCGCCGGGGCGGATCGCCTTGAAGTAGTCCTCCGGGTCTGTCTCCTCCTGGCCCGGCTCTGTGAGATAGCGTCCGACGATCTCGAACCCGTCTGCTTGCAGGTGACCGAGAAGCTCGTCGGTGATCTCGAACCGTGTATCGCAGGCGATAGCGGCACGGTCAGGGTCGCCCTTCGACGTCAACAGGCTCATCCACGTCGTCGGGTCCACGGTGCCGGTGACCGGCAGTGCGTAGTCTCGCTGGAAGCTCCGCACCTGCTCCGTGAGCCCGGCGTGCCAGGTACGGCTCACCGTGTCGCCGTAGTCGTAGCAGGTCAGCGCTATCGTCGCGAGCCACACCCAGTCCGGGTTGGCCGCCGCGTTTCCCGGTGTGACGGTGATCAGTCGCGACCGGGTGCCATCGCCGAAGTTTCCTGTCGCCTCAGCCGGAGTGAACCCCTCAATGGCCTGCAGAATCTGGATCAGTGCGGTGTTCATCTCGCGGCTATATATCCCGTCGGCAGGGATGATGCCGGTGTAGGGCCGATACGTGCGGTTGATCTCCTGCTGCACCGAGCGGAGCTGCGGCTTGCCGCCCTGAAGAATGAGTAGTTTGAACTGCTTCATCGACAACAGCAGGTCCATGATGTCGATGTCGACGGTCGAAGTGGCACCGGCACCGAGACCGATGTCTGTTTTGAGTTCAATGACGGCGGCGCCGGTGCCTCCGTAGAAGTGCTGGGTGATGTTCGATCCGGTTGAGTATCCCTTGCACCACAGCGCGCCCTGGATGATGGAGTAGACGTTCGACTCCGCTTCGTCGTCATCATCCTGCTGTTGGACTCCACTCGGATATTCGGCGGTGAACCTGGCACGAGACGTCGGACCGAAACTGTCCGCCGTGTTCGTGATGCCGAACTCGATCTGTAGCGCTCGGGTCAGGCCGAAGATAGTGCCCCACCCCGGCTGCCCGTCTTCTGCAACATCGTTGTACCCGGTGCGCCCAGAATAGGTGCCGTTCAACCACCGTTGCGTGGCCAGAACCATCTCGTCCATCTCGTCCCCCTCGATTAGTAGAAGCGCGTGCACGCACATGCTACGAGATGAAATATCAGATCGGGGGGGACGATGGAGAAATCGTCCAACTCGGTAGTAATTCGAACGCGTTCCAACGAGAGAAGGACCTCGCGGCCGATGGGCTGATCGTCCCGGCAACGTGGCGAGCCGCCTGGGAGGAACCCGTGACCTGAGCGCGCTCCCGGCGTCAGCGCGGCCTCTGTTCATGTCCTCAACGCGGCACTGTCATGCTTCGCGACGACTCCTGTGCAACTCAGTGGTGGTAGAGGTCGAACTCGGCAGCGCACCAACCCAACCCCGGCAGAGGGTTTGAGTTTCCAGATGAGGCCTCCCATCTACGAAGAGGTCGGGTCACAAGACTGTATGTGCCAGCCGGGATCGCCTTGATGGTGACGAATCCGGTGTCCTGTCCCCAGTACTTGGTCAGCGTTGTCGTGGCGACGAGCCCAGGGTTTGAACCTCCGCGCTTGTACAGACCCATCTCGTAGGTCATGTGATGGAAAGTGTACGTCTCCGGGTATCCGGATGCAGGATTCTTCACAGACAGTGAGATGTCAGTGATGTTGACTTTCACGTTGCCGCTACCGAAGTTCCGTAGCGTGTTCCAAGTTACTCGGGGGTCGTTTCCGTCCACCTCTGCTGACTGACCCGCGTGGAGGCCGAAGTGCGTAACCATGCGATTTCCTTATCTGTTAACTTGTGCCGCTCATCTGAAGGGCTTGGTAGTTGGATCACCTGTGAGCAATAGATCTTAGAAACGGTCTCCAGCCGGTTCGCAGCGGGCCTTTGCTTATCGGGTTGCGTTAGACCTGCGCGAGTGTTCTAGTTCTCCCACGACCAGGGTGCGTCGGGAGCCGGGCGGAGCACAAGCACGTCGCCGGGCTGAATGTCATACCCGGTGGTGTGGTTATACGATGCGAACGAGTACGAGTCGATGCAGAACCGTGCGGCGATGGCTTGCATAGCGTCGCCGGGCTGCGTCGTGTAGGAGACGATCTGCCCGTCGCTGTTCAGCGTGGGATCGCCGCTCGCGAACTCGCGCGGCCCCGTGTCAGATATCTCACCTGCCAGCTCGGGAACGGTGACCGGCTCGGTGTTGTACGCGTAGGACGGCATGTTGATCCTGCCGGTGGGCGCGGATACGCAGTCCGGCTCGGCCGGTGTTGGTTCCGGGCTGGGTTCCGCGGTTGCTGGGGTGGTGGGAGGTGCCGGGGTAGCCGTCTCTGGCGCCGGTTCTGTAGTTGCAGTGGCGACTGTCTCCGGTGCCGGAGTAGCGGTGCATCCGGCGAGCATGACGACGGCCACCGCAGCAAGCGCAACGTTGGCGGGGAACTTTTTCATAGTTCGATACTGGACCTGCTGCCGTCGGGACGCCAGCTCCCAACTATTCTCAACCGCCATAGCGGTGCGCCTCGATCCGCCGAGCGCCCACTAGCAACGCCCGCGTCACGGTACATAGCCCCGGGTTGGCAAGCGTGTCTGCGCGCGCCTCACGCGTTTTTGACCAGCAGCAGACGCGACGAGCTCACGACGAGCTCACCGAACGGATGGCAGGAGGTCAGCATCCGCGCCGCGTGATCGGGGATGGCCTGCTGCGAGAAGCAATAGATCTACCCACGCCGGCATGTTGCCCGAACGGGCGCGTGCCTCCTGAATGTGACCTCGTCTTTGGTGAGGCGGTCGCCATCCAGAACGGCTGCGGTGCGGGCTTGGTCGATAAGGACATGCACGTCTGGCGGGAGCCGGCAAGTCGCGGGCTTCTTGCCGACCTTCTCAACGTTGCATGGCCCGCGCTTCTTACGCACGGCCGCAGCCGGCTCGGATGCGACGTGTGCGGCTACATCGGCGGGATCGGTCTCCTCGTCGGGCGCGGCTCGCGGAGCGCGCTGTGCTCCCGGTACGAAAACTCAACCGGCGAACTTCGCCGCGTCATCACCGGCACGAACCTGCGGTATTCTGACCCCGCGTCCTGGGAGCTTCGGTGAACAGGCCGAGGGAGAATCAACGAGCGCCGGCACTAGCAAAGGAGCATGAATGCCTACCTTCCAACTCTCAGCGTCACAGCAGAATAACGATGCAAAGAAATGGTCGACTCAACGCACCATGGTTGGGACCGTCTCGTTCCGCCCTACGGACATCGTCTTCTGGAGTGTGAAGGTAGGCCCGCAGTTCAAATTTGATGAGGCAACTTTCCAAGTCCGGCTGGTTAACACCAGCGGGAACGCGGTTTCGGGTTGGAAGACTTGCAAGAAGAAGTGGGGCCAGACGTCGACGAAGGTCAACCTTGGCACCTTCACATACAAGCGGGCATTCGCTCTAGAAACGAAGGTGTGGGCATACCAAGGCCCCTTCTTCGTGGAAGCGTTCTACGTCGACTGGCATGCGAACCTCCACTACACCGGCTGACTGCCTCTCGGCGGGCCCGCCTGGCCCGTTTGCATTGGGCAACAGCGAAGCTGCCCCTCCTCCGGATTTGCCGGCGGAGGGGCAGCTTCGCTGTTGCCCAGGCTGCGTCGTGATAATGACGCGGGGTCATTTCCTCAGTACGATCCCATGAATTCATCCACCACGAACCCAGCGTCGGTGGCGGCGAGGTAGCACTCTATCTTCGCATCTGAATGCTCAGCTCCGGATTGGTCCGTAAGGGTGGCGTTAGCCGTCAGAACCCACCCGCCCTCGGACCGGTGTGGGGCGCTGTCATCCTCGGACCAGTGGACGATAGCGCCGGCGGGGTTCATCCGGTCGGCTTCTTCTTCGCAGAGCCCGCGCGCTTCAGCCGACTGTTCCTCGCTCAGCGTCTCCACCTCGGCGGTCGGAGTAGCAGTTGGCACCTCAGACCCGGCGGTTTCCGCTCCTGCAGACTGTTCGCTCGGAGTCGCGCATCCAGCGAGGGTGAGGATGAGGCCCGCGAAGATCGCGGCCGACGCGGCAAGGCGGTTGCGATTCATAGTTGTCCTTAAAGACGAGTAACCATCAGTTCGCCAACAATAACTGATCACCAGCACCACAGAACAGGAATCATCTGTCCGTTCACCAGCCCCCGCCACGTGACGACCTTGGTCGTTAAAGTCACGCCGATCGTCGGCAGTCACCATATATGAGAGTTCGACCAGCGGGACGCAACTTGCAACTATTTTCACCCAGTAACCAAGCGCTTCTGAGATCCTGTGGGACACAGTTTGACTCGCCCCGGCGTGTCCGGAGAGTTATTGACTGGTGTCAGGCCGCTGTTTCCAACGACTGGTGGCGAGCGTAGTCGATCTGCTCGACCTCGCTCGGGGTGAGGTCGTCGAGCGAGCCGTGCATCCGCTCCGTGTTGAACCACGACACCCACTCCGCGGTCGCGGCCTCGACATGCGCGACGTCCCGCCACGGCCCCTCGAGATGGATCAGCTCGGACTTGTAGAGCCCGATCTGGGACTCCGCGAGGGAGTTGTCATACGCGTCACCGACGCTGCCGACTGACGGGTCGATATGTTCGTCGGCGAGGCGCTCGGTGAACGCGATCGACGTGTAGACCGACCCGGCATCCGTGTGATGCGTCAGCCCCGCGAACCCGGTGGCGCCCTCGCGGCGGCGCGTGAACAGTGCCATCTCGAGACAGTCCAACACCAGCGGCGTCGCCATCGATGTCGCGGCCCGCCATCCGAGGACGCGGCGTGAGTACGCGTCGAACACGAACGCGACATACACCCAGCCCGTCCACGTCCACACATACGTGAAATCCGCCACCCACAGCTGATCGGTGCGGAACCGACGGAAGTGCCGGTCGACGAGGTCCGCCGGCCGCGTCTGCCGCTCACCGGTATCGGCAGGCTTCTTGCCGCCGCCACGAATCACACCGCTGATCCCGAGCTCGCGCATGAGGCGCTCGACGGTGACGCGGGCAATGGAGTGGCCGTCTCGGCGCAGCCGGAGCCAGAGCTTGCGCGCCCCGAGGCGACGACGCTGCTTCTCCCAGGTGGTGAAGATGATGTCCTTCCACCTCTCGTCACGCTGTTCACGCGCCGACAGGCCGCGATCTCTCGCGTCGTAGTAGGTCGATGGGGCGATCCCGACACCATGCGAGGCGAGCACGGCACAGATCGACTCGACACCCCACCGCAGACCTCCATCAGCTCGGTCCTTGTGATCGGTGATGAACCTCACGATCGCTTCTGTGGCCGGTCGAGCTCGGCCGCGAAGAAAGCCGACGCGGCCTTCAGGATCTCGTTCGCCCGCCGCAACTCGGCGTTCTCGCGCTTGAGGCGCTTGTTCTCCTCGGCCTGCTCGGTCGTCACCCCAGGACGCTCGCCCGCGTCGATCTCGCGCCGCCGGATCCAGGTCCGCAGCGTCTCCGGGGAGCCGATGCCGAGAAGCCCGGCGACATGCCGGATCGCGGCGAGCTCGCTCGGATGATCGTCGCGGACCTCCGCGACCATCCGGACCGCGCGCTCACGCAGCTCGGCGGGGTATTTGCTGGGTCGTGCCATGAGACTGATCCTTCCAAGGAATCCAGTCTCCGGACACGCCGGGGCGAGTCAGTTTCCGGTTGCGCCCGAGAGGGCGGGCGGTTGTTAGAAGTCCCAGGTCCAGGGCTCGTTGGGAGCCGACCGTAGTACGAGGACGGCACCGGCCTGCAGGTCCCGCCCTCGAGTGCGGTTGTAGAAGGCAAAGGTGGTCGCGTCGATACAGAACCGCACTGCAATGGCGTTCAGAGCTTCCTCGGGCTGCACAGTGCGGACCACTCAGCGCAGTCACGCTTCGTTTGAGCCTTCACTGCAAGTGACCGTCGCGACGGAGGCGAGCAGCGTCGCGAAGCACGACCGTGCCTCGTCAAGGACGTGCACAGGGGGCAGTTCCGACGCCAACGCCGGCGCAGCGAGCACGCTCAGGTGACGGGTTCCTCCCAGGCGGCCCGCCACGTTGCCGGGCCAATCAGCCCATCGACCACGAGGCCCTTCTCACGTTGGAACGCGTTCGCGTTCTCGCGCGTTTCGTCTCCATAGAGCCCGTCGGACCCGTGTACCGAGAACAACCATCCTCGGTCTTCCATGCGCTGCTGCCACCGCCACAGGTGCTTGCGCAACTGCGCCGCGGTGCCGTACTTGTTCCCGTGGTGGCCGGACACGGACACGGCCGGGCCGTCCTCGGGGCCAAAGTACCAACCGCTCGGCAGCGGGAACGCGGGCGCGGCCGAGCCGCCCGAGGCAGGCCCCGGAATCGGCATCGGCGCGGGCACAGGCTCCGGCGCATGCGCTGCGCCGCCGAGTACCGCATTTGCGCGCGCGATGATCCGGTCAAGCTTGTCGTCCAAAACGTCGGGGCCAGGGCAAGCCGTGGCATATACCTGCGAATGCCAACCAACCCAGAACCCACTCTGCGTCGTGCCCGGCTTGTTCCGCTCGACGTGATTGACGCGCGGCGACTCCTGTGCGTGGTGCGCGATGACCTGCGCCAGCATCTCAACGATCGCCTCGGGGACCTCCCAACCGGGAGCACCACTAACGTTGGCGATCTCGACCGTGACCGCCCCCTGGTCATTCACGTAGAACGTGGACGACGGTGCAAGGTCCGGATGGACGATGCCGAAGACGTCGCCCCGTTTATCGGTCGCGTAGGTCGGGTGGCTGTCACGCTCGTTCGCGCCGACCATGTACGCGACCATGTCGCCGCCACCACCATTCGCCTGGTGATGGACCCAGATTCCGGTGACCGCCGACCCCTGACGGGAGCGCCCCCATCCGGTGTTGTAGACCTTCTTCGTAGTTGGAGCCCAGGTAGGCACCATCTCTCTCCTTCGAATATGACCATTCGCCCGCCCGACGTGATGCCGATGAGCGCTAGGAAGGTGATTCAGGCATCGCGCCGCGATCCTATCGGCTGGAAGGAGGCCGCCCATACGGTCCCCGCGCCGCACTTCCTCATAACCGAGCGCCCACATCGCAACGTTTGCCTCGTCCAAGCTTGGGTGAGGCAAACGCCCGTCCGTGAATTCGCTGCTGGTTGATGATTGTCTGACGTGCTTGGTCCGGCTATTGCACCCTGCCGTTCATATTCCGAGGTCGGTACTGAACCGCCCTGATCACATGTGCGTGATCGACGGTTGGGGTGGGCGCGGACAGCACGCTCGAGACCGTTCGTGTTGTGAATGCCAGGAATTACCTTCAGCGGACGACGTCACCGTTTGAGTGCAACATGAGCTAGCTCTTGTGACGCCTGCCCCTACCGAGCGGACGCTCGCCTAGAGTCTCCCGGGCTCGGTCGCCCGCACCATCGCCGGGTCGCTCTGCCGTGATGAGGATAACCGCATACGCGCGGCGCACGTGTCTCGCATCCCTAGAGTTCAGAGACGTCTTATGAAGGGTTGAGTACCGACTTTCTACGTCGCATGTTTCTGAGGCAAAGCGATTCTCACAACTATGTCTCGCAAGTGATTGACGAGAAGTGGATACACGTCCTTAGTTGCGAGACACCCGGAGGACCCCGAAATGACAAAGCTGATCGGCTACGCACGAGCGTCCACCCGTCAGCAGTCAACGGATCGACGAGAAGCAGACCTTCTGGCTGCGAGCGTCCGCCGAGATGATCTGTGCACCGATCACGGAGTCTCCGGTGCCCGTGCATCTCGCCCCGAGTTCGATCGTGCAATCGAAACAATCGAAACCGGCGACACTCTCGTCACCATCACACTGGATCGGTTGGGCTGATCGACACAGAACATGCTCGCCTTCGCTGACGAGCTCCGCGCGCGAGGCGCAGGATTGCGCGTGCTGAACCTTGGAGGCGGTGACGTCGACACGTCCACGCCGATGGGGTCGATGCTGTTCACCGTCATGGCAGCACCCGCGCAGATGGGACATCACATCAAGCGCGAGCACATCGTTGACTCGATCGGCAAACGACGCATTGGGCTGACCCCGTTTTGTAGGTCCGGTGGTTCTGAGAGTCGTCCTGTCGCCCGCGGTTGTGGGCAGGGAGACTGGTCAGATCATGTCGAACAGCAGGAAGCGTCACACCCCGGAACAGGTCGTCCGCAAGCTCGGCCAGGCCGACAGGATGCTCGCCGACGGGCGGGATGTCGCGGCGGTGTGCCGGGAGCTCGGAGTGTCCGAGCAGACGTACTACCGGTGGCGGAACCATTACGGCGGGCTCAAGGCCGACGACGCGAAGCGCCTGAAGGAGCTCGAGAAGCAGAACGCGACGCTCAAGCGGTTGCTCGCCGAAGCGGAGCTGGAGAAGGCAGCGCTCAAGGAGCTGGCTGAGGGAAACTTCTAGGCCCGGGCAGGCGCCGCGCCGCCGTGGCTCACCTGATCAGGACACTGCGGGTGAGCGAACGGATGGCGTGCCGT
>NZ_AUGQ01000035.1 GCF_000422745.1 Microbacterium gubbeenense DSM 15944 | reverse complement strand
TGCGCTCAGACAAGACAGCCCGCTCCTACCGCGCCGCGATAGCCCTCGCCGCCACGCTGATCTGGATCAAGACCGACTTAATCCACACGGCCTAGTTCGGCGGCCCAAGTCTCTGCGACCGCAAGTAGAGATCCGGTTTCATCCGGAGGTGGAAACCCAAGGTGTGCGCATGCGCTCCTCAGTCGCGACTGTAGGTGACAGCGCCGTCGATGAGAGTCTTCTCGATCATGTATCGCGTCTGACGTCCCTGGAAAGGCGTATTCGCGGAGCGACTGACGTGTCGGGCGCCGTCGATTGTGAAATTTTCGCCGTAGCGGACGATCGTCAATGTGGCGGGTTCTCCCACCCGGATTGGGCGGCCAGCCTCCGCCTTGATACCCCCGATCGCGGCAGGGCGGTGCGCGAGTACACGCGCGACGCTCGCCCAATCCACACGTTTGTTGGCGTCTTCGAACACCTCAGCGGTCATTGCGAGAGCCGTCTCCAGCGCCGTGAACCCGAAGGCTGCGTCGGTGAGGGAGAGTGTTTTTCGCGCTGCGGGATGCGGCGCATGATCGGTGGCAACGACGTCGATCGTGCCGTCGCGGAGAGCATGGCGGAGCGCATCAACATCAGACTGCGACCGTAGCGGCGGGTTCACTTTGAACTCGCCGCTGTCGGTGGTGAGGAGGTCGTCGGTCAGCGCGAGGTGGTGGGGTGTGACCTCAGCGGTGACGGGTGCGCCGCGGCGTTTGGCAGCGCGGAGGATCGCGACCGAGCCTGCGGTCGAGACGTGGCAGACGTGCAGATGCCCGCCCGTGCGCTCCGCGAGCGCGATGTCGCGCGCGATCACGTTTTCTTCGGCCGCGAGGGGCCACGGCGCGACGCCGAGGCCTGTCGCCACGCGAGCGTTGGCGACACCGGATGCCGCGAGCTGGCTGCTCTGCGCGTGCTGAGCGAACACACCACCGAACTTCGCGAGGTAACTGAGGAGATCGGCCACGAGCTTCGCGTCGTCGAGGCACGAGCCGTCGTCGGAGAAGACGCGCACACCGGCCGCGCGAAGCGCCTCGACGTCGACGAGTTCGCCGCCGAGCCGCCCGAGGGTAGCCGCTGCGATCGGGTGTACGCGGGCGGACACGCCCCCGGCGAGCGTGCGGAGGTGCGCTACCCGCTCGACGGTGTCGGTTGCCGGCGTGGTGTTCGGCATCGCGAAGACGTCAGCGAAACCTCCCGCTGCCGCGGAACGGGCTCCGGAGGCAACATCTTCCGCCTCCTCGCCGCCCGGTTCGCGCAGGTGCGTGTGCAGATCTACGAAGGCCGGCAGCGCCACACGCGAGCTCTCGGTGCGTGCGGAGGGTCGGATGTGCGCGATCCGCCCGTCCGCCACCTCGATGTCGACGATGCGGTCGGGTGCGCCGGCGAGCCGCACACCTTCGGCGATCACGTCCCCGACCCGATGACGTCGAACACGGGGCCGTCGACGCACACGAGCGGACCCTCGGCGGCGGGGTCGGTGCGCGTCGGCGCGGCGCAACCGTGGCAGTAGCCGATACCGCAGGCCATATGCGCTTCCAGCGAGACCTGCACGTCGCAGCCCCAACGATCGCCGAGGCGAGCGGCGAGGAGAGCGAGGCGCGACGAACCGCACACAAAGATTGCCCGCGGCGGTCGTGCGCCGAAGTCGGCCTCCAGCCAGTCCTGGAGCACCTTCGTGTCGCTGGTGCCATCCACATCGGTGACGGCAACACCCTGGATACCGAGTTCCCGGCAGTCGGCCTCGCCAATGACCCGCGAGGCCGTGCGGGCGCTGAGCACCGCCGTCGTCTCGATGCCACGGGCGACAGCATCCTCTGCCACTGTCATGAACGCGCAGATGCCGATGCCACGCCCGATCAGGAGCACCGGCCCGTCGGCGTCTGGAATCTCGTAGCCGCGCCCGAGCGGACCGGTCACGAGAAGCTCGGAACCGGTCGCGACCTCGGCAAGCGAACGAGTGCCGCGGCCGACAACGCCGTAGATGACCTCGATGGTGCCCACATCGCCCCGGCGGCGATGGATGGCCATCGGTCGCGGTAGCAGCACGCGACTGGCACTGGGAACAGTCACCATGACGAACTGCCCGGCCGTTGCGCGCCGGGCGATGTCGGGGGCATGCAGCACGAGCCGTCGGTACGTCTCGCTGACAGCCTCGTGCGCAAGCACTCGCACGTCCTGGGAGGTGGGCTCCGGGCGAAGCGATTCTCCCGACTGCACGCGCAGACGGTCAGACAGGGCGGCGGGGATCATTCGTCGGCATCCAGTCGGTACAGCGCGGCGAGAAGCACGTCGACACCGCAGGCGAGGTCGTCGGCGTCGGTGTGCTCGTTCGGAACGTGGCTGAGTCCGCCCGCGCTCGGCACGAAGATCATGCCGGTGGGCGTGATCTTGTTCACCTGCTGCGCGTCGTGGCTTGCGCCGCTGGAAAGGAGGCGATAGCCGAGACCGTGCTGCTCGGCGGCGGCGGCGAGGTGGTCTTTCACGACGGCAGGGAGCACAACGGGAGAGGTGTCGGCGATGACGTCGACGATGATTGCGGTACCGTCGGCGTCGGCTGCATCGCGGTAGGCAGCGGCAAGCTGCTCGACGGTCGTGCGCTGACGGTCACTGTCTATGTCGCGCACGTCAACGACAAACTCGACGCGGCCGGGAATCGTGGTCATCGCGCCCGGCGAGACTTCGAGGCGCCCGACCGTGACCCGCGTGCCGTGATGCGCGGAGTCCTTCGCGATGCGGTCGCCGGCGAGGACGCAGGATGCTGCGGTCACGAGCGCATCACGGCGCTTGTGCATGGGCGTCGCACCGGTGTGGGAGGCGGTGCCGTTGACGGCGACATGCAGACGCGTGCTCCCCGAAATCGAGTCGACGATGCCGATCGGCACGCCAGCGTCTTCTAGCACAGCGCCCTGCTCGACGTGCAGCTCGACGAACGCATGCCACTGCGCGGCATCCCACTCGTCAGCGGCGAGATCGTCGGGCCGGAGCCCGACTTCGCTCATCGCGTCGTACATCGAGACGCCTTCGGTGTCGCGCAGGCGACGGGTATCCGGCAAGGTCGTGAGCCCCGCAACCATGCGCGAACCGTTACAGGCCTGCCCGAAGCGGGCGCCCTCCTCTGCGGCAAACGCGACAAAGCGCCAGCGGCGGCGGCGCGGCACGGGCGAGAGCGCGGCGAGGTAGGCCGCCTCCATGCCCGCGACCACGCCCGCGATCCCGTCGAAGCGACCGCCCTGCGCGACGCTGTCGAGGTGGGAACCGGTACCGACGACACTCTGCGGGCCGTTGTCCTCGGTGGCGGGGAGGTCGGCAATCGTGTTGCCTGCGGCATCCGTGTGCACGACGCATCCGAGGGTGCGCATGCGCTCCGCGAACACGTCGTGCGCTCGACGCTCCAGCGCGGTGTACGCCAGGCGCGTCACCCCGTCGCCAGGCTCGCTGATTGCCGCGAACGCTTCAAGATCGGCGCTGAGCCGCGCTGCGTTGGCCGCGATCCTGCTTTCGAGGTCGACCGAGGTCATCGCTGCGTGCCCGGCAGGGTGCGCACGGTTAGCGTGCCGTCCTGGTCGCCGTCCGCCGGTGCCAGCTCGACGACAGCGACGCACTCGTGACCGGCGCCTGCCAGCATCTGCGCGGCGACATCGATCTGCTGTGCCGACTCACCCGCCGCGGCCACGAGCACGATGCGTGCGGTCGGCAGCTCCCAGCTGAAGTACAGCAGGCCCTCGTCCTCGGACAGCTGTACGGCGGGCGTGTCGAGGGCCTCGGCCACCGCGAAGGCGACGATAAGGTTTTCGGGATTCGTCCAGCACGCGACCGCGCCGATGCCGCCGTTGAGCTCGAGCACCGCGCGCGCGATCTTGCCGGCGATCGACCGGGTCGCGGAGGGTGAGATCTCGGGGCGCAGTCGACTACGAACGGGTCCGGACGTGATCCTGCGGATGTCGTCAGCGATGTGAGTCACGTCGACTCCTTTCGTTGGCGGGCGGGGCTGCCCGAGGGGGTTGTGAAGAGGGCGTCGGTGTCGGGGGCGTTCGCCCAGACGGCGCTGCGGCCGACGACGGTCACGGATCCGTTCTGGTAGGCCCTCGCATCGGCGGCTTCGGCGGCGACGACGACAACATCCTCGCCCGGAACGACGGCGTCCGCGTCGTTGCCGAACGGCACGCCGGTGGCGAGTGATACTGCGGCACCGAGCGTGTCGGCGCCCGCGCCGATCGCGACGATGCGGTCGAAGTGGGCGGGGAGGGAGCGGGCGAGCTCGCTGGCGACACGGCGGAGCGACGATGGGCGGCGCATCCAGGCTGGGGTGGCCGCGACGACCTCGGCACCGCCGTCGGCGAGGAGGTCTGCGCGCAGTTCTTGAAGCCATTGCGTGTCGTTAAGCAAGGTCTTGGTCATCGAAGTCTTCCCATCTGCGCGAGCAGGTCGTCGGACGACAGGGGGGTGTCGTCCGGTGCGGCGTACCCGTTCTCCTCCGAGAGAACGCGGGCGGCGGCGATGACCGACCGTGCGGCCTTCACCCGAGTGGCGTCGGAGGCCATCCGCCCGGCGGCGGCCGCGGTCGTCACGGCGAGGCCCACGCGACCGTCGGCCTCGTGCACGGGGGCGGCGACGGCCCACACATCGTTGTCGAGTTCGTTGTCACACACGTCGAAACCGAACTGCCGCACGCGGGCGAGATGGTCAATGACGCGATTCACTTCACGGATTGTGCCCGGGGTATACGCATCGCGCGGTGCGGAGGTGAGGAGGTGCTCGACGAACATCGAGTCTTGGTAGGCGAGAATCGCGCGCGCCGAGGCGGCGGCGTGCAGCGGCATCTCCTGGCCCGCGCGCACGAAGAGCCGGAGGGCGTGGCGTCCCTCGACGAGGGAGACGCAGATCACGCGGGTGTCGTAGATCCTCGTGAGAAACACCGTCTCGCCAGTCTCCTGCGACGCGACGCGCAATGCGTCGTGGGGAGTGACGATCGCCTCGGATCGTCGGTCGTCACGGCCGAGGCGGGTAGCCTCCGGCCCGAGGCGGTAACGCTTGGTGGTGGACGAGCGCACGACCCAGCCCTCAGTTTCAAGCGCGGCGAGAAGGCGATGGACCGTGGCGAAGGGGATGCTGAGCTCTTCGTGGATCGTCTTCATCGACAGGCCCGAGGGGGCGTCGGCGAGGTGGCTCAGCACGCGCAGCGTCCGCGAGACCCCAGTCAGCATGATCGTCGCGCCGGGTCGTGTGTCCTCACTCATGCTGCCGCCTTCAGAAGGTCGTCGAGCCGTCGCCCGCCCTGTACCGCGAGGCGAGACCGCAAGTCCGCAACGATGTCGACCATCGTGGAGGGTCGCGAGAATGTGGCGGTGCCCACTTGCACGGCCCGAGCACCGAGACTCAGATAATCGAGCACGTCGTCGGCGGTCACGATACCGCCGCAGGCGATCACGGGGATGTCCACGGCGCGCGCGGCCTGCCACACGAGTCGTTGCACGATCGGCTTGATCGAGGGGCCCGTGAGCCCACCGACGACGTTGCCGAGGATCGGGCGGCGGGTGCGCTCGTCGAGGGGCAGCACCGGAATCGAGTTCGACACGCAGACCGCGTCGGCGCCGGCGTCGGCGGCGGCCGCGGCGCACTCCGCAATCGAGGCGACCATCGGTGGGAGTTTCACGATGAGGGGCCGGTCGGTGACCTCACGCGTCTGGCGAACGACAACCGCAATCGCAGCGGGATCGGAGCCGATGTCACGGCCGTCCGCGTCCAGATTGGGACACGATACGTTCAACTCGTACGCGTCGGCGGCATCCCCGAGCGCAGCCACGATTGGCGCGTACTCTCCCTCGCGATGACCGCCAACACTGACGATCACAGGTGCCCCGAGGGCGCGGTACGCCGGATGCAGCCGCTCGAGGTATCCGCGGGGTCCGTGGCTCGGAATCCCGACACTGTTGATCATGCCCGCAGGAATCTCACCCAGACGGTGCGCGGTATTGCCACCGCGTGCACCGGCGAACACCGTCTTGGTGACGACCGCACCCAGCTCGTCACACGCCAATAAGGGCGCAAGTTCCGGCCCGAAGCATCCCGAGGCCGGCATCACCGGATTAGGTAGCGCGAGCGATCCGATGCGCACGCTTAGATCGATGTGCGAAGCGTCCGCGGAATAGGGATGGGCGAGGGTGGGCGTGCTCACGCGTACCTCCGGGTCAGGAGGCGTTCGCTCACGCGCACCGCCTGGAACAGCGCCCAACCGATGAGTGAAAGAACGATCAGTGCGACGATCACGAGCGCGACGTCGTCGTTGTCCTGACCCTGCTTTTCCAGGTAACCCAGACCCGCCGTCGCACCGATGAACTCGCCGATCACAGCCGCGGTCACACCGGCAAGGAGGCCGATACCGAGACCCGAAGCGAACGCCGGCAGCGTGAACGGTAGTTCGATGCGTACCGCGCGCCGCAGAGGACCCATGTGCAGGATGCGGGCGAGATCAATCATTGACGACGGAAGCGCGTCGAGGCGCGCGAGCATCGTGATGAGCACCGGGTAGAACACCACGAGGGCAACGAGAGTGATCTTCGAACCGATACCCAGGCCGATCCACAGGATGAGCAGCGGCGCGATCGAGATCTTCGGGGTTACCTGCAGCACCACGACAATCGGGAGCAGCACGCGGCGGATCAGTGGCACGCGATAGAAGAGCATCGCGAGGACCGCCCCTACGACTGCGCCGATGAGCGCGCCCTGCAACACCTCGGCGAGTGTCTGCGCGGTGTTCAGCTGCAAGGAACCGCTCGCGAGGAGCGACTGCGCGCGGGCGATGACCTCGCCCGGCGAGGGAAGCACGTAGGAAGGCAAGCCGCCGAACTCTGCGAGAGCCCACCAACCGAACAGACCCGCGGCGAGTGAGGCCGCTCCCACCAGGAGCGACCTCACCCGCGACGCGGTGGCCGTGTCAGAGGTCACCGGGCTCCACCACCAGGTCGGCCGCGTCGAACGACTCGGGGATGATGCCGTATTCCGCCTGGTTGTCGATCGCGGTCTGCCAGCGCTCGAGGTCACCGTAGCCGAGACCGTTAGCCTCCGTGTCGGCCGAGGTCCAGAGGTCTGGGACGAAGACGTTCTCGATCACGTTGGTGACCGCGTCCTCCTGGCCAGAGAAGGTGTCGGCGTAGGCGGGGATAACTTCAGCGATCGAATCTGCCGGGTTCGCGATGACGTACTCGAGACCTCGGTCGAGGGCGGCGACGAAGCCGCTAACAACCTCGGGGTTCTCCTCGCGCAGCGCGGGGCTTGTCACGAGCACGTTGCCGAAGGAAGGAAGGTATTCGTCGCTGAGGATCTGACCGGCGGGGAAGCCGGCGGCCTGCAGCGCGTAGTAACGGATGCGCGAGAACGCGATGGCGTCGACTTCGCCATTCTGCAGCGCCTGCACGATCGCGCCGGAGCCGATTGTCGAGATTTCCGCGTCATCGACGGTTAGATTCGCCGATTCCAGGATCGCCTGCAGCTGGATGTAGTTCGGGCTTCCAAGATCAGTCACGGCGATTCGCTTGCCGGCGAGGTCGGCAGGGGAGGAGATCCCGGCCGTGTCCTCGTTGAAGAGGATCGCCCCGATACCCTGCTGGTACGTCGTGTGCACGACATCGACGTCCACGCCATTGGCCTTGGCGGTGATCACCGAGTCGCCGTTGGGGAAGCCGAACTGCACGTTGCCAGCGGCGACGTTCTGCAGGATTGCGGAGCCCTCGGCGTAGGTGAACTCCACCTCGATCCCCTCTTCGGCGAAGTACCCCTGCTCGACCGCTTCGTACAGCGGTGCGTAGTAGGGGACGGCTGCGCCGTCGATCTGCAACGTGACACGGGTGGTTTCTCCCGTGTCCGCGCTGCTGCCATTTTCGGCAGCGACCTCTGCGGGACTGCATCCGGTCAACAGAAGCGCCGCGGTAGCGCTGGTCGCGATGATCGCGGCTGTGATTTTGCGTGACATGCGTGTCCTTATCGGGTGTTGTGGAGGGGTGGTGCAGGTTAGGAGGCTCGCCAGCGCAGGATGCGGCGCTCCGCGAGCGAGATGATGCCGAAGCCGGCGAGGCCGGTCGCGATCGTGACGATGACCGCGGCGATCAGAAGCGAGCTGTTGTACGAGGTGTTTCCGAGCACCATGAGGTAACCAAGTCCCTCCTGTGCGGAGATGAACTCCGCGAGGAAGGCGCCAGTCATGGCGTCGACGATCGCGATCTTCGCTCCGGCGAACAGTTCGGGGGTGGCGTTGGGCAGCTGCAGCTGGAACAGATGGCGCGCACGGCCGAACCCGAGCACGCGGCCTAGGTCCCCGAAGGCGGGAGGTGTCGATGAGAGCCCGAGCTGCATCGAGATCATCATCGGGAAGAACGTCAGCGTCAAGATGAGGACGAGTTGCGACTCCAGTCCCAGACCGAACCACAGCACGAGCAACGGGGCGATCGCGATCTTCGGGGCCGCTTGAAGTACGACGATGTAGGGGTTCGCGATGTCGCGCACCCAGCGCGACCGCCACAGCAGATAGCCAAGCGCGCATCCGATCACGACACCGCCAACGAAGCCGAGGACGATGTTGCGCACGGTATAGCCGAGATGTACCCACAGCTCGCCGCTGGCCGCGAGATCGCCGATCGCTGCGGCGACGGCGCCCGGGCTCGGCAGGAGGTAGGGCGGAACATCGGCGACGGTGACATACACCCACCAGATCGCGACGATTACCGCGACATAGGCCGCGCCGCGGGCCAGCAGCAAGAGAGGACCCGAGCTGACGCGCAGCCGCGAGACCTCCGTCAACTCCGCCGAGGTCATCCGAGTTCCTCGCGGAGCATTCCGGTGAACTGCGCGAACTCGGGGAGTTGGCGCGTCTCGCTCGAACGTTCGCGCGAGAAGGGCACGGTGTGGATCGACTTGATTCGGCCCGGGCGCGGGCTCATCACGACGACCCGGTCGGCAAGGTAGGCGGCCTCTTCGACGCTGTGAGTCACGAGCACGATCGTCTTGTGCGTACGCTCCCAGATTGCCAGCAGGTCGTCCTGCAGCTTGTCGCGCGTGATGGCGTCGAGGGCGCCGAACGGCTCGTCCATGAGGAGGACGCGGGGGTCGTAAGCGAGCGCGCGCAAGATGCCCACGCGCTGCTTCATACCCCCGGAAAGCTGCGAGGGGTACGACTGCGCGAAGTCGCCCAGGCCCACCATGTCGAGCAGCTCACTGACGCGCGCCGACACGGCCGCCTTGTCCATTCGCTGACGCTCAAGACCGAGCGACACATTGCGGCTGACGTCACGCCACGGCAGGAGCGTGGCCTCCTGAAACACGAACCCGATGTCCTTGCCGGGCCTCGGGGCCTCCGACCACCGCAGCGCACCGACATAGTCGTTGTCGAGGCCGGCGATCATTCGCAGGAGGGTCGACTTACCGCATCCGCTCGGGCCGATCAGCGCGACGATCTCCTGGTCATCGATTGCGAGGCTCACGTCGCTGAGCGCCGTCACGTCGGAGTTCCCACGGCGACGGTATGTCTTCGTGACCTTATCGATGTCGAGCAAAGTTGTCATGACTTCCTTGGTTCCACTGAGCGGAAACGCGGTTTCGGTGTTTCCGTCTGTCTTTCGGGGCATCGTCGACCCGGTGATCAGGATGAAGCAAGTCTGCACCGGAGTTGTTTCGGCGACATTACGCCGCTATCTCGTGCTTTGTCATCCCCACAGTGTTAGGGAGTGTGACGTACGCTGATCAGTAGTAATCAGTCGAATACCAACGAGCTGTGTAGTCGCTTTCACTAGGAGGAAGTCAATGTCTCAGGGTCGTTCCGCCGCCGACCCCTGGTTGGATGGGCGCCCCCCGCACATTCCCTCCGACGGCTCACCTCTGCCCGGGGTGTGCTTGCTGCCGGGCGATCCGGCACGCGTGGCGATGGCAGCAGCTCTACTCGACGACTTCGAGGTGCTCGGCACCCGGCGCGAGTTCACGCTCGGCATCGGCCGCTACGGCCCGACTCCGGTGGCGATCTGCTCGACAGGCATTGGTGGCCCCTCAACCGAGATCGCCGTCGTCGAGTTGCGGCGACTCGGCGTGCACACCTTTATCAGGGTGGGCGGGATGGGAACGACCAACCCCGAGATCGCGCCCGGCACAATCACCACGGTGACACGCGCCTTTCGCGAAGGCGGGGCAGCGAAGTTCTACAACCCCTCGAATACGCCTATCGCTGCGGACCCGGCCGTGGCCGCAGCGATCGCGCGAGCAGCAACCGCACACGACGAGCACGTCGTTCCCATCTCCGTACTGTCGTGCGACTCTTACTACCTCGGCGAGGGCCGACCCCTACCCGGCTTCGAAGCAGTCGCGGTCGAGCGCCTTGAAGCCGTTGCCCGCCTCGGCGCGGACGCAATGGACATGGAATGCGAGACCGTCTTTGCTGTCGCACACGCGCTCGGCGCGCGGTACGGCGCGCTACTCGCCACCCACGGCAGCCGTGCGACCAACGCCTGGCTCGAAGACTATGAGCCAGTGCAGCTGCGGCTCCTCACGGTCGCGCTCGAAGCAGCCGCTGCGCTGACAGACTGAATAAGCCCCTGCTCAGTGACATCGCGATTACCGGTCCGGCACTAGGGCGTGTTGATCAAGAGGTTCAGGCTCAGGATCGGCGAGTCTCGATGGTGTGACGCGTCAGGAGATCTCGGATGAGGTGTGGGCTGTTCTG
>NZ_AUGQ01000034.1 GCF_000422745.1 Microbacterium gubbeenense DSM 15944 | reverse complement strand
CGTCGTGGGTCGGTGTCCGAAGGGTTCGTGCGCGAGCCTGCGCACCACCGTGTCCCGTGGCGTCCCCTCACATCCGCAGTGCTGGCACCACTGGTCTGGTTCAACGACTCGGCATTGGAGCATCGCTCGGTCGGGTTCCAGGTGTTGTCCGACGGCTTGGAGACCGAGCTCGTCGAGGCGGCAGAACGTGGTCAGGCAGGGCGCATCAAAAGTAGGGTGGGACATGTCGAGGTCTTCCGGGTGGGCAGTGTAGGAACTTCCATCTTCAGGGAGACCTCGACTCCTACACGGACAGCGACGCGCTCAACGGACTACACCCTCGTTCGAGAAGAGCCCCATATGGCCGCCGGCGACCGGGAGGTCTCCTCAAGACGGGCGTTCGGTGCCTTGCGCTGCACGGTCGGCACGTATTCACCTGCCCGTGACGGCCTGCCGTCCGGGCTCCGACGCTCGCCACAGTCGCGCGTAGACGCCGTCCGCGGCGAGGAGGTCGGCATGGGTGCCGACCTCGGCGATCCGGCCCTGCTCCATCACGATGATCCGGTCGCAGGCGGCGGCCTGGGACAGCCGGTGCGCGATCACCAGCCCGGTCCGCCCCTCCAGCACTCGTTCGGCGGCACGGTCGAGGACGCCGGCGTCGGCCGACCCCGCCTCGGCGGTCGCCTCGTCCAAGATGACCATCTCCGGGTCGGTCAGAATGATCCGGGCCAGGGCGAGCTGCTGGGCCTGTGCCGAGGTCAGCTCGTCTCCGGCAGCGCCCAGAGTGCTGTCGAGGCCATCTGGCAGCAGATCGAGCAGACCGGCTGCACCGGTGGCCTCCAGCGCTGCCCGGATGTCGTCGTCTCCGGCCTGCGGAGCCGCGAGAGTGAGGTTCTCCCGCAGCGTGCCCGCGAACACGTGAGACTCCTGGGCGATCATGGCGGTGTTCCCGGGACGCAAGACGGATCCGCTCGTCGGAGCGTGGATGCCCGCCAGCACCCTGGCGAGGGTCGTCTTCCCCGCGCCGGATGCGCCGACGACCGCTACTCGCTCCCTTGTCCCGATCGAGAGGTCGACGCCGTGGAGCACCCGCTCGTCGGCGTAGGCGAAGGTCACCTCGCGCAGCCGGACCTTCGCCTCCGTCACCGCCGGAGTCTGCTCGGTCCGCTCGTCGGGGTGATCACCGTGTCCGGGGCCGGTCATGGTGATCACCCCGACGATACGGCCCAGTGACGCGAGCGCCGACTGCAGCACGTCGACGACCATCAGCAGCTGGTTGATGGGGCCGAACAGCCGCAGGAAGAACAGCATGGCGGTTGTGGCCGCGCCGATGGTCGAGTGTCCGGCGCTGATCAGCAGGTAACCGGCGGCGAGGATGCCCGCCATGCCGAGGTACTCGGCGAGGTTGAGGCGCCCGAAGAACATGTTCTGCACCGTGCGGGCTCGCAGGCTGTGGCCGACGACGGCCCAGGAGGCCCCGATCACCGTGTCGTGACGGCGTTCGCTCAGCCCGAAACCGAGCACGGTGTCGCGTCCGCGCAGCGATTCCAGAATGTGCTGGGCACGCTCGCCCATCGCGGCGCGCTCGGTCTGGTAGACGGGCGGTGCGGTGGAGAGATACCAGCGCAGGGTGAGGACGTAGACCGGCAGCGTGACCGCAAGCGCCGCTCCGTAGCGCCAGTCGAGGGCGGTCATCCCGCCGAGGGTGACGATGATCGTGAACCCCGCGCTCGTCAGCGCCGGGACCACCCGAGGCGCGGCGTCGGCCACCTGGGCGACGTCGTCGCTGGCGCGGGCGAGGAGGTCGCCGGTGCCGGCCCGCTCCACGACGCCCTGCGGCAGCGTCATCGCCCGGGCGACGAGCCGTTCGCGCAGGTCGGCCAGGATGGCCTGGTAGGCACGGGCGGCCAGCACGATCGTCAGTGCGATTCCTACGGCACCGGCGACGGCGGCGCCGACCGCCGCGACGGTGATCATGGCGACTGTGCCGAAACCTGCGGCACCTGCCTCGATGAGGTCGACGAGGGCGCCGAGCATCGCGGGGAAGAGCAGCCCCAGTGCGGCCGAGAGCAGGCCGAGGCCGATGGCAGCGGCGAGCACGAGCCGGTGCCCATGGCTCGCCCGTCGCAGCTCTGTCCAGATCTCCCGAGCCCCGGCGATCGGCAGGATCGACGCGTTCACGGCACACCCGCCGTCGCGCGGCGCAGGTCGACGACGCGATCGCATCTGCTGAGCAGGGCCGGTGACGACGCGATGAGGAGCGTCGACCGTCCGTTCCGGATCTCGCGCAGGCGGTCGGCGATGGCCGTCTCGGTCACCGCGTCCACCGATGTCGTGGGGTCGTGCAGCACCAGTACCGGCGCGTCGACGGCGAGCGCTCGCGCCAGGGCCACACGCTGGCGCTGCCCGCCGGAGAGACGGTCGCCGTTCTGGCCGACCTGGCGTTCCCGGCCGCCCTGTGCGACTGTGGAGAAGTCGTCGCACGCCGCGGCCGTCAACGCGGCCCGTCTGAGTCCCGGCGGGGCGCCGGGCACGTCGAGGTTCTCCGCGATCGTGCCGCTGAACAGCACGGCCTCGTGCGGTGCCACCGTCACCCGCGATCGGTAGACGGACCGGTCGAGCTGCCCTGCGGCGATGCCGTCGATGAGCACGCGCGTCTCCCCGGCCTCCGGGTCGAGCAGGGTCGCGACGATGCGCGCCGCCACTCGATCGTCGGCGTGGACGCCCACGAGTTCACCCGGCTCCACCCGGATCTGCTCATCGTCGTCGAGGCGGAGCTCGACCGGCGGCAGCGCGGACGGGGCGGCCGCGTCGGCGCCCAGCTCGTTCGGAGGCGCGGGGCGGACCGAATCCGCCAGGAGGTCGAGGATCCGGCCGCCAGAGGCGACGGCGGTGGCCCACCAGGTGACCGTGTCCGAGGTCAGCATGTTCAGCGGCGGCAGCAGCACCTGGGCGAGGCCGACGACGGCGATCAGCTCGCCGACGCTGATCCGTCCGTCGACGGCGAACCACCCGGCCAGGCCCGCGACTGCGGCGACGAAGGCACCGCTGACCCCGTTGCTTCCGGCAAGATACCTGCCCAGCGCGCCGACGCTGCGGTGCGCGCCGGAGAGAGCCGCACGGCTGGAGCTCCGATACCGCCTGGTCGCCTCGTGTTCGGCACCGACGCCCTTGATCACCCGGTAGCCGGCCACCAGATCGGTGGCCTGCCCCACCGCCGCCGCGAGCAGCGTCTGCGAGCGGTGCCTGCTGCGGGCGAATGGGCCGCTCATCGCTCCCATCGCCGCCACGGCCACGGGCGCGCCGATCGCGACGGCCACGCCGAGCGGCCAGTAGATCACGAACAGCGTCACGGCGATGAAACCGATCCCCACCAGGCTGCCGATGGGGAACACTCCGATCGTCACGGCCAAGGACAGCCCCGAGACGTCGTTGGTCGCCGTCGACAGGACGGCTCCGTCGGCCTGTCCGATCGTCCGATGCCGCGGATGCAGTGCAGCTGCCGACAGCATCGAGCGCAGCCGGTGCTGCGTCAGCTGCACGGCCCGGGTGGAGAGCAGAGCGGCGAAGCGGAACCCCAGTGACAGCATCAGGAAGTCCAGGCCGAGCACGAGCAGCCAGAACCCGGTCTGCCTCATGTCTCCACTCGCCAGTCCCCGGTCGATCGCCAGCCCCATCACCACGGGGACCAGCGCCTCGCCGACCTGGTGGACGGTGGACAGGAAGGCGGCGGGGAGCGTCAGCTGCCGAGCCGCGAAGATCGTCCTGAGCGTGAACCGCCGTGCCGTCGTCCCCTCGCCCGACGTCGGCGGTGCGGCGACGGGTGCCTGTCGCGGCGGCCGGCCGAGCACCGGCAGCCAACGTGTCAGCTGCCCTCTGCCCAGACCGGCGGGATCGTCGCCGCGTCGCCTATGGATCGACATGCACAAGCACCTCGTCCTCGAGCCGGTCGAGATACTCTGCGGCATCCGAATAGCTTCGGATATTGGCGTGGACCTCGTAGACGTCTCCTGCCTGGGCCGCTGGCAGCGCCTGGAACAGGCTGTTGCCGAAGACCTCCTCCAGCGGCGGCCACGTGCTTCCGTCCGCGTTGGCCGGGGTCAGGATGATGTCGGCCCCGCCGAGATACTCGTCCACGTATTCGAGTGAGTAGTTCCCGTAGCCGAAGGCGGCACGTTCCTCGCCCGGCTCCGGAACCTCCGGAGCGATCGCGACACCGAGGTCCCTCAGCGTCGCTCCGATCTCACCGGTCTGGAACAGAACGGCGAACTCGGCATCGCCGTCACCGGCGGTGATCGCGGCCCACTGGCGGTCGAATATCACCTCGGCATAGGACCGTTGCAGATCGGCGATCGTGGTCTCATATGCGTCGCGCGAATTGGCCAGTGCGTCCTGCGCACCGGTCGCATCCGCGAGGCCGTCGACGACCGTCTGCCAGTCCCCGCGACTGTCACCGAAGTAGATGGCCGTCGGCGCGATAGCGGACAGCTGCTCGTAGACCTCCTCCTCGATCTCGTAGGCATCGCCCACGATCAGGTCCGGCTCGGCAGCGGCGATGGCCTCGTAGTTCAGCTCTCCGAACGATCCGACCGTCTCCACACCGTCGATGAACGCATTCTGCTCATCGGTGTACTCCTGCGCCCACCGGCTGTAGTCCTGGGCCGCCACCGGCGTGACATCGAGCGATTGCAGCTGCCACACGGTGTTGTACGAGACTGCGGCGATGCGCTGCGGATCGGATGGAACCGTCACCTCGCCGTAGTGCGTCTCGATCACCCGCGTGTCCGCAGACCCGGCATCGTCCGGCTGCGCCGCACCGGCGGCGCAGCCGGCCACCAGAGCGAGGACCGCCCCGGCGGCGACGGCGCCCAGCATCCGGATCTGTGCCGTGTTCCTGGCTCCGCGTGCCGCGGACATGGTCGCCCTCATGCCGCGACCATCTCCTCGAGCCGGCGCGCCAGCGCGCACGCAGCACGGGCGAGCCCGTTGTTCAGCGTGAGGTCGAGGCTGTGGACGTTCCCGCTCTGGGCCGCAGGCAGCCGCCGGAACGTCGGGGTCTGGCCGAGTGCCGGGCGCTCATCGAAGGCATAGATCGCCAGCGTGTTGGCTTCGGAGACCCGGTCGAGGTTCTCCGGCGACAGCTCGTAGTAGCCGTTCTCGTGGGCTCCCGGCTCATACTGCGGAACGGCGATTCCCAGATCGGCAGCGACCTCATTGGCCTGTGACTCTGTGATGACCCACAGGCCCCCGTCGTCGAGGGCCGTGCCGAAGATCAGCGTCGTCGCGTCGAGCTGGGTGCCGGATCGGGCGCGGATCTCGGCGACGAGGTCGTTGTACCGCTCGATCTCCTCATCGACGACCTGATCACGCCTGAGCCTGGACGCCTGGTCCCGCATCGTCTGTCGCCATCCGGTGCTTCCGGACGCCACCGCCAGGACGGGCGCGATCTCCGACAGCCGTGAGTTCCCGTAGAAGTCGCCGACCCATGCAGCCTGTCGCATCACGATCAGATCCGGTTCGAGAGCGGCGATCCTCTCGTAGTCGGGTTCGTTCGTCTCGGCGAAGTCGAAGGTCTCCAGATCAGCGGGCATCAGATCGCCGAACTCGTCGAAGAGGGCTCCGTCGCGGCCGAAGAAGAAGCCGGAGGCGATGACGGGATACCCGCAGGTCAGGGCGAACTCCAGGTCGGCGCGGCCCTCGACCACGAGAACCCGTTGCGGATCGGCAGGGATCCTCCCGGAGAACTCCAGATAGTCGTAGTCGATCAGATCGTCTCCGGCACCTGCCCCCGTTCCGCTGTCGGGGCTGCATCCGACGAGCACTCCCGCCATCGTCACTGCGCCCAGCCCGAACAGGTGTCGGCGGGTGATGTCGGCCCGGTTCGACGAGCGGCGGGAGCGCAGGGTGCGTGCACGGCGGACAGAGCGCAGGGCACTGCCCGAGCGCGGCCGCGACAGGATTGCGGTCATTGGTTGTTCCTCTCTCGATGACTGCTCGACCGGGGCGCGGTGTGCGCCGCCGGCGGTCAGGCGCGGTCCCTGCCCAGCGGAACCACGGTGGGCTTGCCGACCACCGGGTCGGGGACCACGACGCAGCGCAGGCCGAAGACCTCTTCGACCAGGTCCGCCGTGACGATCTCGGACGGGGGCCCTTCTGCGACGACCGCACCGTCCTTCATGGCGATCAGGTGACTGGCGTAGCGGGCGGCGTGGTTGAGATCGTGGAGCACCGCGACGAGCGTTCTGCCTTCTCTGTGGAGATCGGTGAAGAGCTCGAGGAGATCGATCTGGTAGGCGATGTCCAGGAAGGTGGTCGGCTCGTCCAGGAGCAGGATGTTCGTCTGCTGCGCCAGCACCATGGCCACCCAGACGCGCTGGCGCTGCCCACCGGAGAGCTCGTCGACCAGACGCCCGGACAGCGGGCTCACCCCGGTGGCCTCCATGGCCTGTGCCACCGCGTGCTCGTCGTCCTCGCTCCACTGCCGCAGCAGGCCCTGGTGCGGGTAGCGGCCGCGCGCCACCAGATCGGCGACGGTGATGCCGTCGGGGGCCAGGGAGGACTGCGGGAGCAGCCCGAGCCGGCGAGCCACCTCTTTCGCCCGGTATCCTGCGATCGCCCGGCCGTCGAGTACGACGTCTCCAGCTGTCGGCTTCAGCAGCCGGGACAGCCCCCGCAGCAGCGTCGACTTGCCGCAGGCGTTCGCTCCGACGATCACGGTGAAGGACTCGTCGGGCACGGTGACGGAGAGCGTCTCGGAGATGATCCGGCTGTCGTAGCCGAGCGTGGCCCGGTCGGTGTAGAGACGTGCCGATTGCTGGCCGGAGGCGTCGATGGCGACTCCGGCACGGGTGTCTGTGGTGGTCATGTGCGCCGCCTTGCTTCGTGGATGAGGAGCCAGACGAGGTAGCTGCCGCCGATGACGACGGTCACCACACCGACCGGCAGGGATGCGGGAAGGGCATGCTGAGCGAGGATGTCCGCGGCCAGCAGGAGAAGTGCTCCCATCGTGGCCGCCGGCATCAGGGTCACCCCGGGTGTGCGAGCCAGCCGACGGGCGATCTGCGGTGCGGCCAGCGCGATGAACGAGATCGGCCCGGCCGCGGCGGTCACGGCCGCGGTGAGTGCCACGCCGGTGACGATCAGGCCGAGACGGAGCGTTTCGACTCTCACGCCCAGCGCCTTCGCCGCGTCATCGCCGAGCTCGATCTGGCGCAGTCCGGATGACTGAGCTGCGGCGACCAGCATGAGCACCGCGATCGCTACCGATCCCGCACCAGCCTGCGCCCAGGTGATGCCGTTGAGGCTGCCCGCGTTCCAAACGGCGGCGCTCATCGCGACCTCCAGGTCGGCGCGCAGCATCATCCAGGTGTTCAGGCTCGCCAGCATCGCTGAGATGCCGATGCCGACGATGATGAACCGGAAGCCTTGGACCCCCCGCCGGTAGGCGAGCATGTAGACGAGTGCGGCGGTCAGGATTCCCCCGACGAGCGCACCGGCGGCGACCTGCAGATAGGAGCCGCCGATCACGATGATCACCACCAATGCGCCGGTGAAGGAGCCGGTGGAGAAGCCGATGATGTCCGGGCTCGCGAGCGGGTTGCGGGTGAGGCTCTGGAAGATGGCACCGGAGACGCCCAGCGCTGCACCGAACACGAGCGCGGCCAAGGCTCTGGGCGCTCGCCACTCGACCACGATGAGGTTCGCCGTACCCGCCTCCTGCCCGGTCAGCGCGAGCATCACGTCGGTGAGCGGGACCGGATAGTCGCCGAGGGTGAGCGCGACCAGGGCGAGCACGACCGAGATCCCGGCCAGCACCGCCGCCGTCACCGCACTGCGCACGGCGAAGCGGCCGCGCAGCCGCCCCGCCCTGACCCGGACCACGGCATGCCCGAAGTCGACGCGACCTGGCCCGTGCCGCGAGCCGCTGAGCTGCGCACTCATAGACCGCTCGCCTTCCGGCGGCGGATCAGGACGATCAGCACCGGGGCGCCGACGAACGCGGTCACGATCCCCACCGGCACCTCGCCGGGTCGCAGCACCACGCGCCCGAGCACATCCGAGATCAGCAGCAGCGCGGGAGCGAGCACGAGCGTGTAGCCGAGGATCCAAGGCTGCGAAGGGCCTGTGATCCAGCGGGCGATGTGCGGGATCATCAACCCGATGAAGGCGATCGGCCCGGCGATCGCCGTCGCGCCGCCCGCCAGCAGGGTGACCGAGACGACGACGGCGATCCGCGTCCAGAGGATGTTGGTGCCCAGCGAAGCGGCGAGGTCCTCCCCGAGTGCGATGGAGTTCAGCGGGCGCGCGACCAGCAGCGCGATCAGCACCCCGGCGCAGAGGAACGGCAGCACAGGGAGCAGGATGTCGTAGCCGCGCCCTGCGATCGCTCCGGCATTCCAATGCCGCATCTGATCGAAGGCGGTCGGGTCCATCAGCGTCATCGCCGTGGTGATCCCGGAGAGCACGGCCCCGAGCGCGACGCCCGCCAGAGTGAGGCGCACAGGATCGGCCGGCCCGCGGCCCGCCGAGCCGATGAGATAGACGGCGACCGTGACCGCCAGCGCTCCCGCAAAGGCGAACCAGACGTATCCGAGGATCGTCCCCGCACCGAACACGGCGACGCCGATCGCCACGAAGAAGGCCGCCCCGGCGTTGACCCCGAGGATCCCCGGATCGGCGAGCGGATTACGGGTCAGCGCCTGGATGAGCGCACCTGCTACGCCGAGCGCGGCACCGACGGCGAGTCCCACCACCGTGCGGGGCGCGCGCATCTGCACGACGATGACGTGTTCTTCGACCGCCCCCGAGTAGCTGAAGATCGCGTCGAGAATCGTCGGCAGGGGGATCTGCTTGGAACCGACCGCGACGGACAGCAGCGCGACGGCGAGCAGCACCAGGAGGAGGGTGATCAGACCGATCAGCCGCATCCGGTTGGTGCGAGCCACCCCCTGGGACGGCGATGCGTCCGTGGAACGGGAGGCTGTGATGGATGAGGTCATGGGCCCGCCTCACCTCCGTGGCTGAAGGATGTAGACGGTGTTCGCCTGCCCGACGAGGTCGGTGTCCGCCACCTGCAGTCCGGCGGCAGCGGCGAGCGCCCGGTACTCGTCGTCGGTGCGCTGCCCCGCACCGTAGAGCGCGAGGTCGCGCAGATCGGCCGCGGCGCTCTCCTCCTCCGGCGCGGCGGCGTCGATCGGTGCTTCGAGGAGCAGCACCTGACCGTCGCCACGAAGACCCTGTCCGGCTCGGTGCAGCGTGTGCACAGCCTCGGCATCGGTCAGTCTGCTGAGCTGCTGCACGAACAGCACCGCATCGGGCTCGGTCTCGACAGCTCCGTTCGGCTGCTCGACCACCTGCACCCGGTTGCGGCGGACCGCGTCTCCCAGCGACTCGTCCAGCTCGGCACGCAGCGGCTCGGTCTGTGCCGGGTGGGCGACCAGGGTGAGCCGCATCTCTTCGTGGCGGCGGAGCACCTCCTGGGCGATCACGTTCCCTGCGTCGGCGTGCACCAGCAGATGGGCGACCCCGGAGATCGCGGCACTCGCCGCGAGAGCCGGGGCGAACAGCTGAGCCTGCCTGCCTGCCTGGTCGAGGAGCGTGCGCTGGAAGCTCGGGTCCTCACGCAGCCGTGCCCCCCGGAGCACGTCGGCTCGGTGGCTGCTGCCCTCCCCGCGTGCGGCGTCCAGCAGATCCGCGAACGCCAGATCCTGACGGGCCTCGGCCCCGTTCAGGTCGAGCCGGTCCGTCACCATATCGTTGGCGAGGAACTCTCCGAGCTCGGTGAGACGGTAGCGCCCTCGGGATGTGCAGGAGAGGAGCTCGACCGTGGTCAGGTACCGCAGCAGCCTTTCGAGCGCGGCGGGGGTCGAGCCGGTGCGGTGGGCCAGCCCGTCCAGATCGTCCACGCCGCGGGCGATCAGCTCTCCGATGCCCAGCGTGGCGGCGGCCCGGATCGCGAACGGCGTGGCCAGGTTCGCCATGGCCTGGAACCGGATGCCCGGGAGCTTCTCCGCTGCGTCGATGTCGGGGAGCGAGGGATCGTCCCGACGCGTGCGCACCTCGCGCCGCCGCCAGTACCCGACGTGCTGGAGCGCCTCTTTCGGCACACCGCGATCCTCCAGGAGATGCCAGCGGATCCGGCGGACCGCCTGCGTCTCGGCGGCCACCCAGGCGAAGGCGGCCCCTGGCCACCAGTCGAGCCCGGTCACGGCTTCGTGCAGCAGCTGCCCTGGTTCGGCCTCGTGCCGATGGATCCAGGTGATCGCAGCGTCTGCGGCAGTAGGCAGCTCCTGCTCGTGGAGGTGGTCCGGCACTTCGATGAGCGCCCTGACCTGGTATCCCTCCGGCAGCTCCTCCAGGCAGCGGCCGATCGCAGGCAAAGCGGTCTCGTCGCCGATGATGAGGAGCCAGTCTGTGCCGTGCGGAAGCCCGAGGCTGCGACCCGGACCAGCGATGTGGATCCGGTCTCCGACGGCGCACCGGTACGCCCAGGTGGTGGCCACTCCGGTGCCATGGCGGACGAAATCGACGTCCAGCTCCGCAGCCTCCCGATCCCAGCGCCGTACTGTGTAGCTCTTCATCAGCGGCCGCTGGCCGGAGCCGAACTCGAGCCGAGCTGCCTTCTGCACCGGCAGCAGCACCTCACTGGATCCGGGATAGGGAAAGTACAGCTTGATGTGGTCGTCGAAGCCGGTGCTGCGGAACTCCGGCATCTGAACCTCACCGGCATCGAAGGGACGCAGCTGCTCTCCGGTCAGCGTCACCCGGCGCATCCGGGAGTTCACGTCACTGACCCGCAGGACGCTCAGTTCACGGAGCGCGACCGGATAGACATCGCTGTCTCTCAGGAGCGTGCGAGCCATAGGAGTCTCCTTTCACGTACTGGTACGGCGCCCGGCAGGGCGTCTGTGCTGACCTGGGCCGGATCAGCCCGCGGTCAGGCAGGCCTCGACTTCGTCGGCGACGATGCGGCTGGCCACGAACACGCGCTCGGGATCGGTGGGAATCTCAGCAGTACCCAGCGCATGCTCGACGATTGTCGTCGATGGGTTCTCGTCGCTATCGGATGCCTCAGCGCCATCGTCACTTGGGCCGCAGGCGGTGACTGCGAGAAGCGATGCGAGACCGGCCGATGCGACAAGGGCACGCAGGGGGTGTTCGGTGAGCCATCTATGAGTCCATTTCAGTACGGGGCAGATATGAGTATCGGCTCGCCATGGTTCAGCCCATCTGACCCAAGGCTTCTCCCAGATAGCGCGCCAGATCCTCTGCGGTGAGTACGAGGCCAGCGCTGTAGCTCCCTGGCAGGTCGGCGACGTGCCCGGCCTGCACTGCCGGGAGGCGCTGCCATGTCGCAGCGTCGAAGACATCGGCGTGGTCGATGTTCTGCATGAACAGGGCATCGGCAGAGGCGAAGAGATCCAGGTTCTCCGGACTGTAGGACCATGTAGGTGTGTCATAGAACTCATCCGGATCATCGACAATGACATCGAAGCCGAGGTCCTTCGCCACCGCAACGGAGAGGCGGTTGCCATTGAGCCAGAACTCGTCGAGGCCACCGCCGAGGGCGATACTCGCGCCATCGAACCGCTCAGGAAGCCCATCACGCACCTCGGCGACGGTCGACTCGTAGCGCTCCAGCAACTCGGCGGCGGTCTCAGAGCGATCGAGTGCGGACATCTGCTCAGTGAAAGACTCCTTCCAATGCTGCGGATCCTCTGGCTCGTCGACGATATAGACGGGAGCGATGTCGGCGATCGGAACGCCCTGCTCTCCGTACCAGTGCCACCATGCCTCACTGGTGACGAGCATGTCGGGCTCGTAGGCGGCGATCTCTTCGACATTGAGCTCCTGCCGCGGCGTATGGATCTGGCCCACACCCTCGTCGAGCTGCGGAACAAGGGGACCATCGGCATCGGTCCAGTCGCTGGCGATCACCGGCCAGTTCACCATGAGGGCGAACTCCAGACCCGTGCGTGAGTCCAGGACGACGACGCGCTCCGGTTCGACGGGGATCTCGGTGGAATAGTCGTCGAAAGTGAAGGCCCTCGTCTCACCGGCGGCCGAACTGCCCGGTGAGGCATCTGCCCCGCCCTCGCCGCAGGCGGATAAGGCAAGCGCACCGACGACGGCACCTGCAGCGGCAGCGGAGCGTCTCCACCGAACACCAGAAACAGACACAGAGATCCTCCTAAGCATGATCGGTCCCGCATTCATCAGATCTTCATCGCCCCCGACTCACGTCTCCGCCCGACGCGAGCGAGCAGATGGCGCGGCATCGAGCTCTGTCTGCCTCTCCGCCGCGGCGGCCGCGTCTTTCGCAGTGCGTCTCCAACGATCACTCCAGCGCCGCAGCCATCTGCGGGACGAGCTCCTCGATGGCGTACGGGATGGACAGCACCGTGTTGTAGCTGATCGCGCCGCGCTGATCCATGGTCGCGTTGATGATCGCGTTGTTGCGCGCCACGTCGAGGCGCGTGATCAGCTCGCCATCCTCGGTGATGTCATGCTCGGGATCGTCGCTCAGCGAGATCAGCAGGTCGCCGTCGAGTCGGTCCACCTGTTCGGCGGAGATATCGACGAAGAAGGACTCTCCGTCGTCGAGCTCGGCCACAGCCTCCGGCAGCTCGAAGCCGAGCGACTCCAGGAACTGCCCACGCGCATCGCCAGGCAAGAACGCGTAGTACCCGTCATCGGACGGCAGCACGACTGTGCCCGTTCTGCCGGTGAACTCGGGGTGCTCCTCGATGGTCCGCGCGAGGAGTGCATCGACTTCTTCGCTGAGCTGGCGGCCCTGTTCAGGGCGTCCCATGGCAGTGGCGATGAAGTCGGTGGCCTCAGCCCTCGAGACCTGGTAGTCAGCGGTCCCGGCGGGACGTGCCAGAGTGGGCGCGATCTGGGCCAGCCGTTCGTAGTCGTCGTCCCCGAGCCCGGCAGAGACGGCGACGATGAGATCCGGCTCCAGAGCGGCGAGCTGCTCGAAGCTCGGTCCTGCTTCCGATTCGATCCGGACACGTTCCTCGTCGCCCACCAGATCGCGCGCCCATGGACCCAGACCGTCCTCGTAGAACGTGTAGCCGCTGTTGGCCACCGGGACCACACCGAGGGCGAGGATCACGTCAGCATCTGTGGCGCCCAGAGCGACGACCCGTTCCGGCGACTCCTCGATCGTCACCTCCCCGAAAGCGTGCTCCAGAGTGACAGGGAAGACGTCGTCCTCTCCGCCTCCTTCGTAGGAAGGAACGGAGGACGAGCCGCCGTCCCCTTGCTGGGTCGCGCACGCCACCAGCAGTGCGCACGCGACCGATGAGAGCACGATGGCCGATGTCGCCCGACGGTGCATTCGGAACATTCATCCTCTTTCAGAGCGGCGGAATTCAGCGATTCGATCTCGCGTGGTGATTCGACGGCATGGCGGTTCCGCACCTGATGTGACTCTCAGCGTGCCCCTCTGCCTATGGTGAGGCTACCCTTACTTGTCTGTCAGCTCAAACTGGCTCTTCACGAACGAGGGTGTAGTCGAGGTCTGAAACCGCCGGCTTCGAGCAGACTCCTGTCGATGTAGTGCCTCAGGTTCCGGAACCCAAG
>NZ_AUGQ01000033.1 GCF_000422745.1 Microbacterium gubbeenense DSM 15944 | reverse complement strand
CGGTCGCGCGACGCAGGACCTCGACTTCCTGCTCGAGGAGACGATTGCGCTTCCGGAGCTCACGCAACTCCGCGGGCTCCTGCTTCGTCTCGCCCGGCTGCTCGCCGGCCTCGATCCGCGCCTGACGCATCCACTTATCGAGAGTTCCGACATGGACACCGAAGTCCTTCGCGATCTGCGCGAGCGTGACCTCCGGATCACGGTTCTCCGCGACGCGGATCACGTCGTCGCGGAACTCCTTGGGGAACGGCTTGGGCATGATGACATCCTTCCAGGCCAGCCCTCCCGGGCTAGCCACTTTTGATGTCACCTGTTCCTACAGCAGACCCCACCGCGGGGTGTTCGGGCGAGTGTTCGGGGACGGGTCGCGTGAGGATATCGAGCAGGTCCACTGCCAGACTCAAGCGGCGAAGTGTCGGCAAATGGTGCAGTTCACCGTCGATCAACCGTTGCAGGGAAGCATTCACGTGCGGGAACACTGTGGAAGGCACGTCGAGCACGGTCGGGTCTGACCGGTGGCTGTCTGAAAGCACAAGAGGAGCAGGAGCGCTGGACTGAGTGATCCAGCGCTCCTGCTCCTCAAGGAATGCGGTGTCGATGTATGCGGTGGTGGTGATGACTAGACCGGCGGGTTCTCCCGCATACCAGTGGCCTGGAGGGAGCAGCACGACCTGCCCTGCGGCAAGATCAACTTCACCGGTCTCGTGCCTGAGCGTCGTGGTGCCCGAGTTCACGATCATCACTTTGGTCGCGTCGACAGCAACCCGACCCGTCGCGGCGGAGTGGAGCACGCGCTTTACCGTCAGTGGAAAGGGATTAACACGCGCGCCCAGAGCCTGCGCTCGTGCTTCCGGGGATGCAGGCATCGCATCAACGCACCGAGTTTTGACTTTCGATGAGTCGAGCGAAGCGGAGGATGTAGTCCCGGAGGAACTGTACGGTCGATTCCTGCGAGATGTTCCCGTCCTCACCGAAAAGGGTGGGTGATTGGGAAAGGAAGACCTCGGGCTGTCCGGGGGTGGGCATGTCGAAGTATGAGAGTGCGAGCCGGAGGTTCTTCTGCGAGCTGTACCCGCCCATGCGGCCAACGGAGTGGCTGATGATCCCGGCGGGAAGGTTCTTCCAGGCGACATCGCTGTTGGGTTTGGAGCCGATGTCGATGGCGTTCTTCAGGCAGGCGGGGATGGTGCGGTTGTTCTCTGGTGTGACGAACAACACACCGTCGGAGGCTTTGATGACTTTCCGGAACTGGGCGTATTCCGGCGGGGTGGGTTTGTCGGTGACTTCGGGATCGTCGTAGTCGAAGTCGTAGAGAGGAAGATCGCGGATCTCAACGATGCGCGCGTCGTAGCCGTCGGGAAAGTAGCCGATGGCGTTGTGGGCGATCTTGCGTGCGTAGGAGCCGCGGCGCAGACTGCCGACAAGGACGGAGACGTTCTTACTCAAGGGGTCGTTCTCTTTTCTCTGAGGCGTAAGTGTGGGAGTGACGGTCGGTTAGAAGTCCCAGTCGTCGTCGCTGGTGTCTACGGCTTTGCCGATGATGTAGGAGGACCCGGATCCGGAGAAGAAGTCGTGGTTTTCGTCCGCTCCGGGTGCGAGGGCGGCGAGGATCTCGGGGTTGACCTCGGTCTGCTCCGGGGTGAAGCGGGCGGGGTAGCCAAGGTTCATGAGTGCTTTGTTCGCGTTGTAGCGGACGAAGACGGCGACGTCGTCCATGAGGCCGAGCGGCTCGTAGAGCTCACCGGAATACTGCAGCTCGAGTTCGTAGAGCTCCTCGAGAAGCGCGTAGGTGAACGCCCGCATCTCCTCTTGTTCGGTCTTGCTGTGCGTCTCGAGGCCGCGCTGGTATTTGTAGCCGGAGTAGTAGCCGTGCACCGCCTTGTCGCGCAGGATCAGGCGGATCATGTCGGCGGTGTTGGTGAGTGTCGCGTGGACGGAGAAGTGCAGCGGCAGGTAGAACCCGGCGTAGAGCAGCAGCGAGGACAGCAGCGTCGAGGAGACCTTCCGCTTGAGCGGATCATCCCCGTAGTAGTGCGCGAGCACCTTCTTGCACCGCTCCTGGAGCAGATCGTTGGCGACGGCCCACCGGTACGCGTCGTCGATCTCAGGTGTCGAGGTGAGGGTGGAGAACACGCTGGAGTAGGAGCGTGCGTGCACGGACTGCATGAACGCGATGTTGGTGTAGACGGCCTCTTCGTGTTCGGTGCGGGCATCCTGGATCTGGCAGATCTCTCCGACGGTGGCCTGCACGGTGTCGAGCATGGTGAGCCCGGTGAACACGCGCATGGTCAGCGTGCGCTCTTCCTGGGTGAGTTTCTGCCAGGCGGGGAGGTCGTTGGAGAGGGGCACCTTCTCGGGGAGCCAGAAGTTCGCGGTGAGACGGTTCCACACCTCGAGGTCCTTGTCGTCTCCAACGCGGTTCCAGTTGATGGGCCGCAGCCGGGCCGTCGGGTCGTGCCGGTAGCCGGGCGGGGTGAGCGAGACGTCGGTGAGCGGGCGGGTGGGGTCGATGATCGTCACGGGAGGATTCCTTCGGTTCGTCTGGTTCACAGCGCGCAAGAGACGCAGTTCTCGATCTCGGTGCCTTCAAGTGCGGGCTGGCGCAGGCGGATGTAGTAGAGGGTCTTGATCCCGGCACGCCAGGCGCGGATCTGCGCCTTGTTGATGTCGCGGGTGGTCGCCGTGTCCCGGAAGAACAGCGTCAGCGACAGGCCCTGGTCGACGTGGCGGGTGGCGGCGGCGTAGGTGTCGATGATCTTCTCGTAGCCGATCTCGTAGGCGTCCTCGAAGAACTCGAGGTTGTCGTCGGTCATGTGCGGGGCCGGGTAGTAGACGCGGCCGAGCTTGCCTTCTTTGCGGATCTCGATCTTCGCCGCGATCGGATGGATCGACGCGGTCGCATGGTTCACGTACGAGATCGATCCAGTCGGCGGGATCGCCTGCAGATAGGCGTTGTAGATGCCGTGCTGCCGCACGGATTCCCGCAGCCGCGCCCAGTCGTCGCGGGTAGGGATCGCGACGCCTGCCTCTGCGAAGAGAGCGCGGACACGTTCGGTGGCGGGCTGCCACTCGCGCTCGGTGTACTTATCGAAGTGCGAGCCGTCGGCGTAGGCGGAGGTCTCGAAGCCGGTGAAGGCCGTGCCGCGTTCGATGGCGATCCGGTTGGAGGCGCGCAGGGCGTGGTAGGTGACGGTGAGGAAGTAGATGTCGGTGAAGTCGATGCCCTCCTCACTGCCGTAGCGGATGCGTTGCGAGGCGAGGAACCCGTGGAGGTTCATCTGCCCGAGCCCGATCGCGTGCGACGCGTCGTTCCCGGCCGCGATCGAGGGGACCGCGTCGATGTCGGTCTGATCCGACACGCTCGTGAGTGCCCGCACCGCGGTCTCGACGGTCGCGCCGAAGTCCGGTGAGGCGAAGGCCTGGGCGATGTTGAGGGAGCCGAGGTTGCAGGAGATGTCCCGGCCGACCTGCTCGTATCCGATCGCCGCGTCATAGCGGGACGGGGTGTTGACCTGGAGGATCTCGCTGCAGAGGTTCGACATGTTGATGTGCCCCTGCAGCGGGTTGGCGCGGTTGACGGTGTCCTCGAACAGCACGTAGGGGTATCCGGATTCGAACTGCAGCTCGGCGAGGGTCTTGAAGAACTCCCGTGCGCTGATCGTGCTCTTCCGCACCCGCGGATTCGCGACCAGCTCGTCGTAGTGGTCATTCACCGACAGATCCGACAGCGGCTTCCCGTACTCGCGCTCGACGTCGTACGGGCTGAACAGGTGCATGTCCCGGTTCTCCTTCGCCAGCTGGAAGGTGACGTCGGGGATCACGACGCCGAGCGACAGCGTCTTGATGCGGATCTTCTCGTCCGCGTTCTCGCGCTTCGTGTCCAGGAACCGCAGGATGTCCGGGTGGTGCGCATGCAGATACACCGCTCCCGCGCCCTGCCGAGCACCGAGCTGGTTGGCGTAGCTGAAGCTGTCCTCGAGGATCTTCATCACCGGCACCACCCCGGAGGCCTGGTTCTCGATCTGCTTGATCGGCGCACCGGTCTCGCGCAGGTTCGTCAGCAGCAACGCGACCCCGCCCCCGCGCTTGGACAGCTGCAACGCGGAGTTCACACTCCGTCCGATGGACTCGAGATTGTCCTCCAGGCGGAGCAGGAAACAGGACACGAGCTCCCCGCGCTGCGCCTTGCCCGCGTTCAGGAACGTCGGGGTCGCAGGCTGGAAACGGCCGGAGAGCATCTCATCCACCAGCCGGGTCGCCAGCGCCTCGTCGCCCCGTCCGAGGAAGAGCGCGGTCGCGACGACGCGCTCCTCGAACCCTTCCAGGTACGTGGTGCCGTCGAACGTCTTCAGGGCGTACGAGGTGAAGAACTTGAACGCGCCGAGGAAGGTCTGGAAACGGTGCCCGGCCTCGCGAGCCCGCTCATGCAGGTCGGTGAGGAACTCCGGGGCGTACGCGTCAAGGAACGCCCGCTCGTAGTAGTCGTTCGCAACTAGCCACTCCAGGCGCTCGGCCACGCTCGGGAAGATCCTCGTGTTCGGGATGACGTGTTGACGCAGGTACTCCTCGGCGGCTTCCCGGTCCTTGTCGAACTGGATCGACCCGTCTGGGGCGAACAGATTCAGTTGCGCGTTGAGCGCGTGATAGTCCTTCCGCGCACCGATCCCGGTGCTTGCCCGAGCCTCTGGGGAGATGATGGTCATGCGGTCTTCCTCTCAATGGATGTCAGGTTGTCGGAGGCCTGGTCCCAGAAGCGGGTCAGGCCGTTGTTCACGTGTTCGATGTCGCGCTGGGTGCCGAGCAGCTCGAAGCGGTACAGCTCCGGCACCCGGCACTTCGCGGAGATGACAGGGCCGGCGAGGCAGTAGTGCTCGCCGAAGTTCGTGTTCCCCGCCGTGATCACACCCCGAATGAGGGCACGGTTCGCGGGGTCGTTGAGGAACGAGATCACCTGCTTCGGCACCGCCCCGGAGCGCGCCCCACCGCCATAGGTCGGCACCACGAGCACGAAGGGTCGTGCGACCCGGATCAGCCCCTCCACCCGGGGCCGCAACGGAACACGAACCGCGGGCCGGTCCAGCTGGTCGACGAACCGGCGAGTGTTCTCCGACACGCTCGAGAAGAACACGAGATCAGGCGACTGGGCGGCGGCGAACTCGCGCACTGAGAGCGCGGCGCGCCGGGGCTCGTGGGGGGCTGGCATGGCGTTCCTCCTCGCTCTCTGGCTGTGACGCGCCACGCCACCAACCACTACATGTTGTGCCTCACCGATGTTTGGAGCGGCGTATCTAGTAATAACATCGATGTGGTTCACTTGTCTACGCCACGCCCAGGTTGGAAACTACGGTAGGCCGAACAATAGGATGTGTGGCATGGGACGAACGCACGTGGACGAGCGCAATGAGGGTGCGTGGCTGGAGGCCATCACCTTGTTTCAATCCGTGCGAGACGCCGACCGTGACGCTGCGGCTCGCCTGTTGCGAACGTTTTCTGACCCCGAAGCGGTGATGCTGAACCTCCTGCGCATGCTCGGCGTGTACCTGCGCGGAGAAGCACCCGACAAGCTCGACCACTTCATCGCCGCATCCCATCGCGCTGGCCCGCCCCCAAGCCCTCCGTTTCCACCACTCACGTGAACTTCCACCCGTATCTCGCCACCCGTTCAGCTAAGGAACCATCCATGCCACGTAACTCCCGCTTCTTCTCCCGCCGTTCCCTGCCGCTGCTGGCAGCGTCCGTGCTCGCGCTGTCTCTTGCTGGATGCGCAACATCTGGCGAGAACGATGCAGGAGCAGACGATGAGCGTCCCGTGGTGCTGACGACGTTCACCGTTCTCGCGGACATCGCCGAGAACGTCGCCGGCGACAACCTGAGGGTGGAGTCGATCACGAAGGTCGGGGCGGAGATCCACGGCTACGAACCCACACCCGGCGACATCCGCAGAGCATCGGTGGCCGACCTCATTCTCGACAACGGGATGAATCTCGAGGCGTGGTTCGGACAGTTCGTCGAAGGCATGGACGTGCCCCATGTCGTCGTCAGCGACGGAGTCGAGACGATCGACATCACCGAGGACGCCTACGCAGGGATGCCGAACCCGCACGCGTGGATGAGCCCGGTGAACGTGCAGATCTACGTCGACAACATGGTCGACGCGTTCAGCGACCTCGACCCCGACAACGCGAGCGAATACGAGGCCAACGGCGAGGCATACAAGGCCGAGCTACAGACCGTGCAGGACGAGCTGGTCGACGAGCTGTCGGTCCTGCCCGATAACCAGCGGGCGCTGGTCACCTGCGAGGGCGCGTTCTCCTACCTCGCCCGGGACGCCGGGCTAACGGAGAAGTACATCTGGGCAGTCAACGCCGAGCAGCAGGCCAACCCCCAGCAGATCACCTCTGCCATCGAGTTCGTGCGCGAGAACGATGTGCCCGCGGTGTTCTGCGAGTCCACGGTCTCGGACGCTCCGATGCAGCAGGTCGTGGAGGCCACCGATGCCGAGTTCGGCGGCGTGCTGTACGTCGACTCCCTCTCCGAAGCGGATGGCCCGGTCCCGACCTACCTGGAGCTGATCCGCCACGACGCGACCACCATCATCGACGCTCTGACGGCACGCAACTGATGACGACAGCGATCTCGGTACATGACGTCACCGTGCACTACGGCGACGTCCTCGCCCTCGACCACGCCACCCTCGAGGTCCAGGCCGGTCGGGTGTGCGGACTCATCGGCATGAACGGGTCGGGAAAGTCGACCCTGTTCAAGACCATCACGGGACTGGTGCGCCCCGACTCCGGCACGGTGCGCGTGAATGACGAGAGCCCGGGCAGAGCGCGCAAGTCTGGAGCCGTCGGCTACGTGCCACAGAGCGAGGACGTCGACTGGGCGTTCCCGCTCTCCGTGCGTGATGTCGTGATGACGGGCAGATACGGGCACATGGGCTTCATGCGCCACGCGAGAAGGACCGACCATGAGGCCGTCGATGACGCACTGGAGAGGGTGGAGCTGACCGAGTATGCGAACCGGCAGATCGGGCAGCTCTCGGGTGGTCAGAAGAAGCGCGTGTTTGTCGCACGGGGCATCGCCCAGGGGGCGACGATCCTGCTGTTGGATGAGCCGTTCGCTGGCGTCGACAAACGCTCCGAAGCGACGATCACCCGGCTGCTGCGTGAGCTGGCCGACGCTGGGGCCACGGTTCTCGTCTCGACCCACGACCTCCACGCCCTGCCCGACTTGGCCGACGAGGCCGTTCTCCTGATGCGGCGCGTGCTCATGCACGGCGACCCGGACGAGGTGCTCCAGCCCGACAACCTTGCCCTGGCCTTCGGCCTGGACGTCCTGAACCGAGGCGACAACTGATGAACCTGATCGATTTCTTCCTCGAGCCCCTCAGCTATGACTTCATGGTGCGCGCCCTCGCGACCACCTTGATCGCCTCGATCGTGTGCGCGGTGCTCTCCTGCTGGCTCGTCCTGATTGGCTGGTCGCTCATGGGCGACGCCGTCTCCCACGCCGTCCTCCCCGGCGTGGTCCTCGCATACATCGTCGGGGCCCCGTTCGCCCTCGGGGCAGTAGTGTTCGGGTTCCTCGCCGTCGCCCTCATCGGCGCGGTGCGAGACACCAGCCGGGTGAAGGAGGACGCTGCGATCGGAATCGTGTTCACCACGCTGTTCGCTCTCGGGCTCGTGCTGATCTCCGTGACCCCGTCGCAGACCGATCTGAACCACATCATCTTCGGCAACCTGCTCGGCGTGTCCTGGGCCGACCTTATCCAGGTCATCATCCTCGGCGCGATCACCTTCACGATCCTCATCACCAAACGCCGCGACTTCACCCTCTACGCCTTCGACCCCACCCACGCCCACGCCATCGGCCTCAACCCGAAGCTCCTCGGCGCAGCGCTCCTCGGCCTCCTCGCGCTCACCGCCGTCGTCGCCCTCCAGGCCGTGGGCGTGATCCTGGTCGTGGCGATGCTGATCATCCCCGGCGCGACCGCCTACCTGCTCACCGATCGGTTCGGACGCATGCTCGTCATCGCCCCCGCGATCTCCGCAGCCTGTGCCGTCATCGGCCTGTATCTGAGCTACTACCTCGACACCGCCTCCGGCGGCATGGTCGTCCTCGCCCAGGGAGCCGTATTCGCCCTCGTCTACCTGTTCAGCCCCCGGCACGGACTCATCGGAACCCGGGTCATGAGCACACGCCGCAGGCGCGCACTCGCTTCCGCTCAGTAGGGGCATCCCGCATGCACGGCAAGAGCGACCGGTCAGGGACCAGAGCACGCTATCTCCGTGCCATCTGGTCCCAGACTGAGAACAGTGACGCTCCGGTTACGGTCACGGGCCTTGCCCGTGCGCTGCGGTTCGTGCCGGGGAGCGTGTCCGAACAGGTGAAGCGACTCGTCGATGACGGCCTCGTCGACCACGAACGGTATAAGAGTATTTCCCTCACTCCTACGGGACACCTCGAAGCGATGCGGGCAGTGCGGGCGAACCGGATACTTCGGTGCTTCCTCCACGACGTCCTCGACCTGCCCTGGAGCGAACTCGCTTCCAATGCGGACGCATTGGAAGCCAGCAGCTCACCCCGCTTCCTCCAGCGAATCGAAGCTTCCCTCGACCAGCCCACCCACGACCCCTACGGGCAGCCCATCCCCACCCCAGACGGTCACATCGAATCCCGCCGAGATGCCCGTCTGCGGGAACTCGCACGCCCGCGATGGGCTCCCGTGAGGATCACGCGCGTCGCCGATGCGCCACTCGAAACACTGGTCTTCCTCGACCAGCGACACCTTCGCCCCGGCACACGGTTACGCATCCAGGCCTGCACAGCGGAAGTCGACATCATCGAGGTCCGCTCGGCGGAATGGCATGGCACGCTGCTCCCTGTCGGAGCAGGCGTGCTCCATGCATCACTCCACGACGAAGCTGCGGGGTGACGGCATCAACTGGCCACGACAGACACATAGAGTGCATCTGTCGCCGAACGCCCCAGTGCTATCGAGGCGTCCGATCCCGTCACTCGCGCGTCCAGTGCGTCCGAGAACGGGGCACCTTCGCCGATCTCCAGCGTTGATCCGATTAGGAAACCATGCTCTTCGAAGAACTGCAGGAGCGCCGGGTCCGAGTCTGAAATGCGCTCGACCACCACTCGGTGCCCCGCCCCCACTTTGGTCAGTTGCGTCGCGTCCGGGATATGCACCGTCCCGTCAGCGGATGGGATCGGATCCCCATGAGGGTCGCGGGTGGGGAACTCTAAGAACTCGTCGATCCGGTCGATCATGAAATCTGACACCGCATGCTCAAGGTGCTCAGCCTCGTCATGCACCTGATCCCACGAGTACCCCAAGACTCTGACGAGGAACGACTCAATCAGCCGGTGCCGACGCACCATCGCCAGCGCGTAGGAGCGCCCCGTCTCCGTCAGCTCCACCGAACCATAAGGAGCATGCTTGACAAGACCCTGCGTAGAGAGCTTACGGACAGCATCCGAGACCGAAGAGAGCTTCAACCCTGTTCGCTCCGCGATCAGCGTCGGCGTCACCGGCACCGACGACCACTCCGTCAGACCCCACACAGCCTTCAAATAGTTCTGGGTGCTCGCGGACAACTCAGAGACGGACATGACCTCAGCATAACGCCGAACATGCAACTACGGCATGGCTATACTCAAAAGTACGGCGTTGAGGCGGCGCGGTCATCGACAGACGTTCGCCAGCCACAGGAGCTACCGGTCCAGCCGCGACTGGACCAGTGGAACGTACGACGCATCCTTCTCGAAGCACAGCACGCGATAGCCATCGCTGACCGCTGCTTCCGCCGTCGCCCCCGATCCAGCGAATGGCTCCAGCACCACTCCGTGCGGCGGGGTCACCAGCGTGACGAGCCAGCGCATCAACGCCAACGGCTTCACGGTTGTGTGTGAGACCCCGAACGCGCGGGGTCGTTCCGCAGTGGAGGGCTTGTGGTCAAAGCGGAAGATCGGGAACTTCCGCGACAGCGACTCGCCCTGCCACGTCCCCGTCAACACATCCAGCGCATCGGCCTGGCCCGGATCGAAGGCGACGTTCGTGGGCCACCGGCCGTCGGCGAACCGTCCGCCGTCGATGTTGAGCCCGCCGACACCGTGCTCCAGGACATTGCGGACGAGGTTTCCTTCGGGGGGTTTGCGGGCGATGATGATCGGCTCGAACGCCGGTCGTAGCGCCGTGCCCCACCCCTCCCACCGCTGCGCGTCCTTGGTCACCGGAGTGCCCTTCGAGACGACGGTGCGGGTCGCACCGAGCACCCCATCATGATCCGTGGCCTGCACGACCCGGTCGCTGCGTTGCATGCCGTGGTGCTTGTCGATCGCGTGCGAGAGGTCCATGCTCTTGGGCATCCCGGTGGTGTGCAGCCAGGCAATCTGGTCGCGGATCTCGAACCCTGCATTCTCGATCCCACGCACCATCCGGTGCCAGGTGCGTGCACCACCGAACGCTGCAACATACGCACCCGGCTTCAGTGCATGCAACGCTCCTGCAGCCCACGCCGTGCACCACGTCTCGAACATCTCCGGCGCACTCATTGCACTGGTGTCGATGTGCGGGAGGGACTCGCGGAACCCGGAGGCGTCGTCCCAGGTCTGCCCGTTGAAGCTCAACCCGTAGGGCGGGTCGGTGACCAGGGCATCGATGCTCGCCGCGGGCAGGAGCGGGAGGAGCTCGACCGCGTCCCCGAGATAGAGCGTCGCCCGGTCATCGGCGAGCGCCGGCTTGGGTAGTTCGGTCAGGCGCGTGGCGGGCGTCGGGGTGGGGTCGGGCATGGCTGTGGCTCCCTGGTGTTCGGGGCCTGTCCGCGCTCGTGTGCGACGAACAGGCTCACCCAGCAGGTACGGGCCACAGCGACGAAACCGAGCCCACACGGCCCCAGCGTCGACGCCACGAGAGAGTCAGTCTCAGCGGGCCAGATCTGAGCTCCACGAGGTGCCCGCGCCTCGCCGATTTCCCAGTGCCTGATTTTCTCCCACACACGATCGGCAATCAACGATCAAGATCTGAAGCGCATCGCGGTTGCGAGGATGCCCACTCAGTGAATGAGTCCCGAGTCGGCAAGAGAGCCGGCGCCTGGCGAACGGTACGAGTTCGCGTAGGCGCTTGGTGGTATACCGTATCGTTGCTTGAACGAGCGCGATGCCGTCGACAGGTCATGCCAGCCCACTGCAGCGCCCGCCGCACTGATGGTCATATTTGTGGTGGCGAGGAGTTCCGCCAACCGATCGGCTCGGAGTTGACGAAGAAGGGCCGCCGGTGAGATGCCGATCTGAGCATGAAACAGCCGGGTCAGATGTGTTGGAGACACAGCGACCTCGCGAGCGAGGTCCTCGATCCGCCACTGGCGGTCTAGCTCAGCTCGCAACAGGGCAGTGGCAACGACGATCTCTCGTCGGGGCATTGCAGCGGTTGGTTCGACGTTTCCATTCGAAACGCCGCTCAGCCTCCCGACTGCATCGAGCACCGCGGATACAAGGGAGAGCGTCGCGAAGTCAGTTGACGCTTGCGTAGACACGTGCGCTAGGGCGTGTTGATCAAGTTGATTTGTCTTCGTGTGGGTGAGTCTTGAAGGGTGGCGCGACAGGAGATTTCTGATGAGGTGTGGTCTGTGATGGAGCCGTTGATGCCGATCGTGTCGGGTCGGTCGCGGCCGTGGACGGATCACCGGCTTGCTGTGGAGGGCATGGCGTGGAAGTACCGCACTGGTGCGCCGTGGTGGGACGTGCCGGAGCGGTTCGGGAAGTGGAACTCGATCTACAAGCGCTTCAACCGATGGGCTGAGGATGGCACCTGGGAGAAGCTGCTCGCTGAGTTGCAGAAACAGGCTGACTCGCTGGGAAAGGTCGACTGGGTCGTCTCGATCGATTCCACGATCGCGCGGGTGCATCAGCACGGCGCGACCCTGCCCCGGGACACAGGGGGCTGTGTCGAATCACAAGGATCCGTGGGTCGAGCCGCCTGATCATGCGATCGGCCGTTCTCGTGGCGGGTTGACGACGAAGCTGCATCTGGCAGCGGATGGCCGCGGTAGACCGCTGGGCATGGTGATCGAGCGTGTCAAATGGTGTGTGTAAGGGGTGGATCTCCTCACGAAAGGAAGCACCACTATGGCGATCGACAAACAGGCGCGTGAAGAGCGTCGCAAGGCTCAGGAAGCAGGCGCGAAGCGTCTCGAGGAGGCCGGGGTCTTCGATGACCTGTTCGCGCGGATCGACGCGGGCGAGATCCAGCTCGACGGTGATGGCGGGTTCATCCAGGAACTGATCAAGCGGGGCCTGGAACGCGGGCTGCAGACGGAGCTGACCGATCACATCGGCTATGACAAGGGCGACCCCGAGGCGCGCGTTTATCCGAACTCGCGGAACGGGTCGTTCCCGAAGACGGTTGGCACGAGCGTCGGCGATGTCGAACTGCGGATCCCGCGGGACCGGGATGGGTCGTTCACGCCACGCCTGGTCCCGACCGGTAGTCGCCGGTTGTCGCAGTTGGACGAGATGATCATCTCGCTGTATGCCGGCGGGATGACCGTCCGCGATATCGAGCATCACCTCGCCTCGACGGTCGGCACGGAGCTGAGCCACGAGACGATCTCGAACATCGTCGACGAGATCGCCGACGACGTCCTCGCTTGGCAGCAACGTCCGTTGGAGGCGTTCTACCCGGTGATCTACCTCGACGCGCTGATCGTGAAGGTCCGTGACGGCGGGCATGTCCGCAACAAGGCCGCGCACATCGCCGTCGGCGTCGATATGGACGGCATCAAGCATGTGTTGGGGATCTGGATCCAGGCCACCGAGGGAGCGAAGTTCTGGGCAGGCGTCTGCGCCGAGCTCGCCAACCGCGGCGTCCGCGACGTCCTCATCGTCTGCTGCGACGGGCTCACCGGCTTCCCCGAAGCGATCGAGGCGACATGGCCGGATTCGATGGTCCAGACCTGCGTGGTCCACCTCATCCGAGGCGCGATGCGTTTCGTTGGCTACGGGCAGCGCAGGGCCGTCGCGGCCGCGCTGAAGCCGATCTACCAAGCGGTGAACGCCGACGCCGCCAGGGCCGCGCTGGAAGCGTTCGCAGGCTCCGAGTTGGGGCAGGCGAACCCTCACGCCGCAGCGGTGTTCGCTGATGCCTGGGAACGGTTCACACCTTTCCTGGCGTTCCCACCCGAAGTCAGGCGGGTGATCTACACAACCAACGCAATCGAGTCGCTGAACTACCAGCTACGGAAGGTCTCTAAGAACCGCGGCCACTTCCCGAACGACAACGCGGTCGTGAAACTGCTCTGGCTCGCGATCTGCAACATCGAGGACAAACGCGCCCGCGCCCGCGAAAAGGAACGAGGCCTCCGCGCCGAGCGGCGCAAAGCCTCCGGGCGGCTCGTCGAGGGCCAGGTCGTCACGAATTGGAAGAAAGCCCTCGAGCAACTCGCGATCGTCTTCCCCGACCGCGTCCAGCCCTACCTCTAACCCCGAGACCCCGCCCACTTACACACACACACACAACTTGACAAGCTCTGGTGATCACCGGTGGGAACGTGAACGACACCACCATGATGACCGCCGTGCTCGATGACATCCGGGTCCCGCGCGCAGGCAAGGGCAGACCCCGCACCCGACCCGACCGGGTTCTCGCGGACAAGGGTTACCCCTCCAAGGCGAACCGGGCGTGGCTGCGCGCCCGCGGGATCGCCGCCACGATTCCCGAACGCGACGACCAGATCGCCCACCGTCTCAAGCATCCCGGCCGGCCGATCGATTTCGGGCACGAGCAGAAGATCCGCTACAAGGGCCGCAACGTCGTCGAGCGGTGCTTCAACCGACTCAAGCAGTGGCGCGGCATCGCGATGCGTTCAGATGTCCCGCGTCAAGTAGTTGGCAGGATTTCTTCGATTTCGAAGTTGGGGATGGTGGGGTGCGCGTGGCCGGCGTAGACGTCGGCGGGTCGGTTCCAGGCGATCGCTTCGTGCGGGCGGACGTGGTTGTAGTCGTGCCGGTAGGCGTCGATCTGATCGACGAGGGTCAGGCCGTCGTCGATTTCCTCGCGGAACAGCCACTCGTACTTCATCGTCCCGAAGCCGCGTTCGCGTGACCCGTTCTGACCCGGCGTTCGCACTCTCGTGCGGACGTGGCGGATCTCAGGGTGTG
>NZ_AUGQ01000032.1 GCF_000422745.1 Microbacterium gubbeenense DSM 15944 | reverse complement strand
CACAGCAGGACCACGAGCCGTTCTACGTCAACGACGCGACGCTCCCCATCACCACGAACCGGGAAGAGCCCGATAACGCGACCGCCCGCGCTACCTCGTCCGTCGTCCACGGCCGCGCCAGGTCGGCCCGCATCAGATTCGCCGCATCCGACACCGCAGAACGTGCCGGGAGCACCGAGAGCCGTCCAACCATCCCGTTCGCGGTTCGCACTGGGGGATCTTGATCGGTCACCAATGCCGGAACGATCTGCTCCGCGGTCTGCGCGAATAGCGTGATCAGCCGTGCGATCGATTCCGAGCCGCCCTGATGCGGGATGACGCTCATCCGCCGCAGCACAGGTTCCAACCGTGCCAGCCGTTCCCGCCCGGCATGAAACACCATCGCTTCACCGTTCCACTGCGCCGGGTGCAGGCCGGGCAGTACCCGCTCGGGGCCGGGCAGCACCCAGATCATGTGCCAGCGCAGGAACTCCTGATCGAGGTAGATAGTCCAGCACCGCACCTGCGGTTCCGGGTTCGCTTGACACCATGCCCGAGACCCCAGCACGAACACATCGCCTGCGCTGAGCAGCCATTGGCCCGTGGAGGTCGTGACGCGGCTGGTACCTGCCATGACGTGGATGATCTTCGCGTGCGCGAACGCGACGGGTTCCACCGGTTCCGTGCGCACGGACTCGACCACTGCAAGCGGCCCCAAGAGCGGTGCGAGTTCACGAAACCGCCCCGGTTGCGGAGGATCACCGACCTTGCTCATGGGGTGCTCCCGCGGGCGCTGATGATTGAGTCGTCCGCGACATGCGCGGACGACTCAAGACAGATGGTGAGAGCGCACGTCAAACGGCCCCCTCATCACGTTCTGTTCCGCTGCTCCAAGCAGCCCACAGTGTTGCGTATGGGCCGTTGGTCAGCAGCAAGGCGTCGTGGTTGCCCTGCTCAATGATGCGGCCGTGTTCCATGACGATGATGCGGTCGCAGCTGGCTGCCTGGGAGAGTCGGTGTGCGATGACGAGCGCGGTGCGCCCTTTGGTGAGGGCGCGAGTGGCGTGGTCGAGGGCGGTGGTGTCTGCGGTGTCGGCATCCGCGGTGGCTTCGTCGAGGACGACGAGGGCAGGGTTCGCGAGGAGGGCACGGGCGAGAGCAAGATGGCTGGCGGCGGACCCGGTGAGTGGGTGCCCGCCGTGTCCGACGAGTGTGCTGAGTCCGTCGGGCAGTTGCGCCGGGATCTGGTTTGCGCCGACGACGGTGAGGGCGTCTCGCAGGAGGTCATGGTCAGCAGTGGGCTCAGCGAGGCTGAGGTTTTCGGCGAGGGTGCCGGTGAAGACGTGGGATTCCTGCGTGACGGTCACGATCTGCTCAGCGGGCACGGACCGATCGATGCGTCCGGCCGTTGGTGGGTGAATGCCCGCGATGAGGGCTGCGAGGGTAGATTTCCCCGATCCGGTGGCTCCGACGAGCGCAACGGACTCTCCCGGAGCGATAGCGAGAGAGATGTTCTGCAACACAGGGGTGCTGCCGTCGTAGCTGAACGAGACATCGTGGAGTGTGACGTTGCCATCGCTGCTACCCGTAGACCTGGGGGCGGCTTCTTCGACGGGCTGTTCGATGACGCCGATGATGCGGCCGAGGGCGGCGAGCGCGGACTGCAGTTCGTCCATCACGAAGAGCAGTGCGGCGATGGGTGCGACGGTGCGGAGGAACAGGAGGGCTGCGGCGGTGACATCGCCGGGGGTTGCTGAGTCCGTGTAGGCGAGCCAGATACCGACGGCGAGCACGGCAAACAGGCCGATGGCTTCGGTGAGGTTGACGCGGCCGAAGAGGCGGTTCTGAATGATGCGCGTTCGCATCGCCCACCGCACGGTCTGCCAGGCCGCGTCGCGGATGCGGGTGAGCTGGCGGTGTTCGAGGCGGTGGGCGGTGACGGTGGGGAGTTCGGTGAGGGTGCCGAGGATGTGCTGTCCGCGCACGGATTCCGCGGCCCGGTCGGCGGCGTACACGGCCGGTGCGGTGCGCAGGTACCAGCGCAGGGTGAGTGCGTAGAGCGGCAGGGTGAGGGCGAAGCCGATGAGGTAGCGGGGGTCGAGGGCGGTGAGGCTGACCCCGACGATGACGATGGTGAACGCGGAGATCGCCACGCGTGGCAGGGCGTTCGGGAGGGTCTCGGCAGCTTGGGCGATGTCGTCGGAGGCGCGAGTGACGACATCCCCGGTGCCCGCGGTCTCGATCACCCGGCGCGGCAGGCCCAGGGCGGCGGCGACGTAGTTTTCGCGCAGTTCCGCGATGACGGTCTCGGCGAGCCTCGCCAGGGCGATCGCGCCGGCCCAAGCGAGGATCCCGGCGGCGATCGCGGCGCCAGCGAGCGCGGCGAGCTGCCACCAGAACGATGCGGGCACACTCCCGCTGGTGTGAGCAACGGCATCGACGAGGCTTCCGACGATGAGCGGGAACACCACCGCGGTCGCGGCCTCCAGCAAGAAGAGCAGCAGCAGCCCTACCAGGCGCAGGCGTCGCCCGGCGAGCATCCGCCAGAGGGTGCGTGCGACAGTGCGGCCGGTCGCGATCGGCAACGGGCCGTCGAAGGCGGTCTCAGCTGAACCTGTCACGAGGGCTCACCGCCTTCGTATGGCGCAATCAGGCGATCGGCGACGGCACGGAACGCGGGCGAGGAGGTGAGGACGATTGTGGTGCGCCCGACCCGGTGAGTGCGGAGGGCGGCGGCGATGTGCTGCTCGGTGACGGCGTCGACCGAACTGGTGGGATCGGTGAGCACGAGCAGGTCAGGGTCGGCGGTGATCGCGCGGGCCAGGGCAATTCGCTGCCGCTGACCACCAGAAAGTTCACGGCCACCGTCGCCGACCCGGGTGGCGTCGTAGCCCGAGGGCAGTTCCGTCTCCGTCAGCGCGGCGACCCTGAGCGCCGTCCGCGCGATGGCCTCGTCGAGCGGCTTGTCACCGGTGGCCCGCGCGTTCTCGAGCACGGTTCCGGCGAACAAGCCTGCTGTGTGCGGCACGGCTAGGACGCGCTCGCGCAGGGTGGTCGGATCCCAGGCCTCCACGGCCACCCCATCGAGGAGCACCTGCCCGGTCACGGGTACGGCCTGTGCGGAGAGCACGTCGGTGAGGAGGCGTTGCCCGGCCTGGGGGAGGTCGATCACGACGAACTCCCCGGACGACACGGTGGTATTCAGCAGCGATCCGTCCGGGAGTGCGAGCCGATCCACTCGCAGCAGGTCTTCGGCAGTGCCGACCCGCTGGGTGGTGTCGCCGGTGTGTTCTCCGAGCCCGGCAGGATTCGCGGGCTCCGAGAGTAGGTCGAGCACGCGGCGGGCGGAGGCCTGCGAGATCGCCCAGAAGGTGCCGAGGGTGCCGACGAGTCCGTCGAGCGGTCCGATCAGGCTGACCGCGACCCCGGCGACGGTCACAAGTTGCCCGATCGTGAGCTGCCCGGTGAACGCGAGTATCGCTGCAGCGACTACCACAGCCGCGGCGAAGAGTTGCGCGGTCGCGGTGCTGATGCCGTCGAATCCGGCTCGGGCGAATTGTGCCGCGAGGGTGCCGCGCAGCGCTTCCCGGCTGACCGTACGGTAGCGGCCGGCTGCGGTGGCCTGGGCGTTGATCCCGCGGATCACCCGATACCCCGCCACCAGGTCGGCCGCGACGGCGGCCGCATCCGCGAGTCCCGCCTGTTCGCGGATGCTCCGTCGTCGCAGCGGGATCGCGGCGAGTTGCATGAGCACGACCACGATCGGCAACGCCACCACGACCCCGAGACCCAGCCACGGGTGGATCGCGAACAGGATCACGGCGGCGGTGAGCAGCCCGACGATCTCACCCGGCGGGTACACCGTGACGTAGAGCACGAGACACGCGCGGTGCACGTCACCGGTCGCGACCGCGAGCAGCCCACCCGGCGCACGCGCCGCTCCCACCATCCCGCGCGGGTCAAGCACACGCGAGAGCACCGCCTGGGAGAGCTCGAACTGCGAGCGCTGCACCCCGAACCAGCCAAGCCTGCCCCCGAACCGATACGACAGATTTACCACCAGGTAGACGCCGACGAGTGCGAGCCCCCACCACACAAGCGGGCCGGTCACCGAAGCGAACCCCACCCCCGCAGCCGACGGTGCGACGACCTTGTCGACGAGCATGCCGATCACGACCGGCAGCAGCATCCCCGCGATCCCGTGCACGATCAGCAACACTGACCCTGCTGCTATCCACGGCCATACCCCGCGGATGATCGACCCGCTCAGGCGTGCGGCCGACCAGGAGGGGTCTATTCGCAGCCGGTCGGTGGTGGGTGGCGCTACGGGTGGTTCGAAGAATCCCGCCCGCGTTCCTGCGCCCCGCCCGCCCATCGATGACCTCAGCCGATTGCGGTCGCGGCATAGAGGGTGTTGCCCCAGCCGATGGTGGAGCGTGCGGGTTCGCCGAGTCCGGCGGCGGCGAACAGTGCCAGGTGTTCGTCGTGGGTGCGAGCACCGCCGCCGGTCAGGGCGAACTCGATGAGGTCGTCTTCGTACTCGTGCTCGTCGGCGAGTACCGGGTCGAGCACCTCGCCGAACACGAGCACTCTTCCTCCCGGTTGCACGCTCGCGGCGGCCTCGCGCAGCGCGTGGGCGGCATCCGCATCCGGCAGACTGCTCAGCGCGCCCACAAGCAGGACGGCATCGACGGGCTCAGGAAGCCGAGACAGCAGCGTGCCGGGGGTGTGGCTGACGCGGGCGTGCTCGCCGTGCAGGGCGCGCAGCGCGTCCAGCTCCGAGGGGGCAGCCACCACGAGTGCCTGCACATCCTCGCGAGCAGTGACGAGGGCCTCCGCAAACGCGCCGGGAGCACGCCCCACGACCACGACCGTGCTGAGTCCATCGAATACGGGGGCGGCTGCGACAGCGCCTGCCTCGTACTCGGCAATACCGGCCTCCTCCTCGACCCGAGCGGTCAACAGCGTCGCATCGCTCACGGTGCGGTCGGCCCATTCCGCACCGAACCAGCGGTCGTGATCCCCTCGGCCGGTGCGCACCGCGGCTAGCAGGGAGAGTAGGCCGCCGAGTTCGCGTTGCGCATACAGCCCGGTAAGGCTCAGCGCCTCGGACACATAATCGTTCTCCAGACTCCGCCCGAGGCTCGTGAGCCGGTAGCCTCCGTCGGTCTGTTCGGTGATCCGGATGGCGGTGAGGTAGCGCAGCAGCTTCTCCACTCCGGCAGGGGCGGTATCGGTCGCCTCCGCAACCTCCACGACCGTGCGGGCCTGGTCGCCGAGCGCACCAGCGAGTCCGATCGTCGCGGCGACCCGTAGCACGAAACCGGGGGCGATTTCACTCAACTCGTGGAACGCTTCACCGTCGTCCTCGGTGGCATCGAGATCCAGCGCACCCGATTCATCCACGACAACTTCCTGTCGCCGCCAGTACCCGGTCACCTCGACCTGCTCCTTCGGCAGGCCCTTCTCGTTCCGCAGCCACCGGCGGATCGGGGTGAGGGTGAGGGTCTCTCCGGCGACCCACGCGAACACCGTGCCCTCCCACCAGTGGGCGGCCCGGATCGCGTCGAACAGCAGTGTCGTGGTGCCCGGCTCGGCACCGTCGCGGGTCAGCCAGGTGATCTCGACCCCATCGGGAACCGGCAGGTCGAGTTGCCGGTGCGAGGCCTCGGCGACCTCGATGAACACCTGCCCACGCGCACCCTCGGGCCATTCCTCCAACCAGCGCCCGATCGCGGGCAGCGCGGTCTCGTCGCCAGCGACAAGGGTCCAATCCGCCCCGACCGGATGCGGGGCGGAGGATTTCGGACCGGCCCAGGTGACCCGCTCACCGGGCTGTACCGAGTAGGCCCACGATGTCGCGGGTCCGACGCCGTGCTTGACGAAGTCCAGATCGACCTCGCCGGCGGCCGGGTCCCAGCGGCGGATCGTGTAGGTGCGGAACAGCAGGTGCGGGTTGTCGCGGGGCCAGTTCAGCACCCCGTCGGCCTGCGTCGGTGCCACGGGAACCTCCGCGTCCGGATGCTGAAGGATGAGCTTGCCCTCGTCGTCGAACCCGTCGGAGCGGAACGCTGCTACCGGGTACCCGTTCGCTGCGGTGTGCGCGGCGAGCTCCGCACCGCCGAGGGTGACGCGACGCATACCCGGGGTGACGTCGGCGACGCGGAGCACGTCGAGGGTGCGGACGGTGATCGGATAGACGTCCAGGGGGCGAAGACTGCGAGCCATACGGTTATTCCTGTTCCACGGGGGCCTGGGTGGGGGTCTGGGCGTCTTGTCCGGTGAACTCCACCGGCGCGAGTGTGGCGGTGCGGGGATCCAGTGGAACGACGTTCGGGGTGCCGGTGACCGGATCGGGCACGATCAGCGCGCGTAGCCCGAAGACTTCCTCGATCAGCTCCACGGTCATCACCTCTGCGGGGGAACCGGTGGTGACGACCTGTCCGTGCTTCATGACGATGAGGTGGTCGGCGTAGCGGGCGGCCTGGTTCAGGTCGTGCAGCACGGCGACGAGGGTCTTGCCGTCGTCGTGGAACCCGCGGAACAGTTCCATCAGCTCGTACTGGTGCGCGATGTCGAGGAAGGTGGTGGGCTCGTCGAGCAGCATGATCGGGGTGTCCTGTGCGAGCAGCATCGCCACCCATACCCGCTGGCGCTGGCCGCCGGAGAGCTCATCCACCAACCGTGAGGACAGCTCGGTCAGGCGCGTTGCCGTGAGCGCCCGCGCGACCGCTGCCTCGTCCGATTCGCGCCATTGCTGGATGAGGTTCTGGTATGGCGCCCGGCCCCGAGCCACCAGATCAGCGACCCGGATGCCGTCGGGCGAGAGCGAGGTCTGCGGCAAGAGCCCGAGCTGCCGGGCGACCTCCTTCGACTTGTACGAGGCGATCGCACGACCATCCAGCAACACTCGCCCCGAGACCGGGTTCAGCACGCGCGCGAAGGCCCGCAGCAGGGTCGATTTGCCGCAGCCGTTCGGTCCGATGATCGCGGTGAACGACCCGTCCGGGATCTGCACCGACAAGTCGCGGGAGATGATCCGCTTGTCGTAGCCGATGGTCGCGTTCTCAATCACGACGCGGGCAACAGCGTTTTCAAGGGTCATTGTGTCCTCAGGGGGAGAAGCTGGTGACGTCATCGTGGAGTTCCGTAGTGTGCGCGGGTTTCTCGGATGAGCAGGAAGATCAGATACAGCCCGCCGATGCACACCGTGATCAGTCCGACCGGGATCGCCCGGTAGAACTGTGCGATCACGAGCGAGAGCAGGTGCGCGAGGGAGAGGAGTGCCGCACCCATCGCCCCCGCAGCGAGCAGATTCACCCCGGGCGAACTGGTGATCCGGCGGGCGAGTTGCGGCGCGGCGAGCGCGATGAACCCAATGGGGCCTGCGGCGGCGGTCACGAGTGCACCGGTGGCGACACCGATAACCATGAGTCCGAGGCGGGCACGCCCGACCCGGGTGCCGAGGGTCACGGCCGCGTCGTCGCCGAGTTCCAGACGCCTCAGGGCGGGAGCGAGGATGGCGGCTGCGAGGAGGATCACCGCGGCGATGATCAGTGAGGGAGTCATGGATGACCAGGAGACGCGGTTGAGGGATCCGGCGCCCCAGAAGCCGACGCTCATCGCGTCGTCGATGTCGGCGCGGGTGATGAGGTAGGCGTTGATGGAGCCGAGCATTGCGGAGACACCGATGCCGACGATGATGAGCCGGAATCCGTGCATGCCGCGCCGGTATGCGAGCACATAGACGAGGAACGCGGTGACCAAGCCGCCGATGATCGATGCCGAGGCGATCGTCCAATAGTTGGAGGTGCCGACGACGAGCATGGTGATGACGACCGCTGTATACGACCCGGCGTCGAAGCCGATGATGTCGGGCGAGCCGAGCGGGTTGCGGGTCAGGGATTGGAAGATCGCGCCACCGACGCCGAGAAGGAGCCCGAACACGACGGCCGCGAGCGCGACGGGGAGGCGCCACTCCCGCACGATCGTTTGGTGGAACTCTTCACCCGCACCGGTGATCGCCTGCCACACTTGCAGTAAGTTCAACGGGTAATCCCCGAACGTGATCGCGACTCCCACCGCGATGACCGCGAGCACGAGTAGGAGCACCGATACGACGGCAATGCGCACCGGCAGCAGGAGCGAGAACCAGCGTGTGCGTGTCCGCTTCAGCGAGTAGCCAAAGTCGACACGGGAGAAATATGCACCGTGCGAACGTTGTTCCTCTGTTGTGTTCACAGCCCGCTCGCTTTCCGGCGGCGTACCAGGGCGATGAGCACGGGGGCGCCGATGACCGCGGTGACGATGCCTACCTCGATCTCGCCGGGCCGGGCGACCACCCGGCCGAGCACGTCGGCGGCTAGCACGAGCGTGGGTGCGGCCAGTGCGGAGTAAAGGATGATCCACCGTTGGTCTGGGCCGACGAACCAGCGCACGATATGCGGCACCATGAGCCCCACGAACCCGATCCCGCCGGTGAGTGCGGTCGCCCCACCTGCGAGCAGGGTGACGGCGATGATGCCGAGTACGCGGGTGCGGCCGACTTTCGTGCCGAGGGAGGCTGCGAGGTCGTCGCCTAGGGCGATGGAGTTCAGTGAGCCGGAGAGGATCACCGCGAGGATCAGTCCGACCACAAGGAACGGCAGCACGCTCATGGTGTCCTCCAACGAGGTGCGGGCGATCGATCCGAGGCCCCAGTTGCGGATCGACCGGAACGTGTCCTTATCGATCAGGGTCAGGAAGGTCGAGAACCCGCCGAGCACAGCGCTCAGCGCGACACCGGCGAGCACGAGCGTGACCGGGGATGCGGTGCCGCGCCCAGCCGAGCCGATTAGGTACACCAGGGTCGTCGCGAAGGCCGCGCCGATGAACGCGAACCAGATGTACCCGGTCACCCCTGACAGACCGAACAGCCCCACCCCGAGAGTGACGGCGAAGCCGGCACCCGCGTTGACTCCGAGGATCCCGGGGTCGGCGAGCGGGTTCCGGGTCAACGCCTGGATCAGCGCACCCGAGGCTCCGAACGCTGCTCCGGTTATAAGGCCGACGATCGTCCGGGGGATACGCAGCGTCCATACGATGGTCGACGCGTCCGAGTCGTCCGGCTGCCACAGCCCCCGCCACACGGCGTCCAGCGAGAGCGGATTCGCTCCGAATGCGAAACTTGCCAGCACCGCCACCACCAGTGCGGCGAGGATCAGTAGAAGGCCCGCACTGCGCCGCCTGTACAGTGACCTTCGTGAGACGAGAGCTTCCGCAGACCGCCGTGGGATCGCCGTCACAGTCATCGCGCTATTCCGTTCATGCCCCGGCCTCGGTGTGTTGTGTGAGCGTGTGGTTCTTCGTCTCGACCGCGGGTGGCGACAAGGGTGGTTGAAGGCCGAGGTGTTCGCGCAGGGTGGCTCCGGTGTAGGCGGTGCGGTGCAGGGCGCGGCGTTGGAGTTCGGGCACGAGGGTATCGACAAGGTTCTCGGCCTCGGCGAGGTTCAATGGGGTGCTGAGCACGAACCCGTCGATGCCACCGTCGACCAGATACGACTCCAGCTTGTCGGCCACCACCTCCGGCGGGCCGTATGCGACAGTCGTCTCCTTCTCCGTTAGCTGCCGGAGGGTGGGGGCGGTGGCGTGGATCTCGTCGAGCAATCGCTGCGCCCATCCGGCCATGCCCTGCTCCGATGTTTTGCGTGGGAAGTCGCTCGACCTCAGCGGGATGTCGAGGCCTTCGGGCACGGCGCCCGTACCGCCGAGTGAGGCGAGCTGTGCCCTCAGGCCGTCTAGACGCTGCTCTGGCGACACCGTGCCGAGCAGGGCAGCAGCTTCGTCGGCATCGTCGCGCACGGCGACCGTCTGACTGGCCATCACCCGAATGTCGCCCGGAGCACGCCCGAGTGCCACGGCCTGTGTCTTGATGTCGCGGGCGATGGCGTTCACCTCGGCGGGGGTACCGTGTCCGATGTAGACGGCATCGGCGAAACGGGCAGCGAAAGCGCGACCCGGCACCGAGACACCGGCCGAGAACCGCACCGGTCTCCCCTGTGGGGTGCGCGGAATGTTGAGCGCCCCATCGACATCAACGTGCGCGCCGTGGTAACGGACGGCATCGATCCGGTTGCCGCCGTCCCACGAGTCCCAGAGCTGTTCCACCACCTCAGCGAACTCCGTCGCCCGGGCATAGCGTTCGTCGTGGGGCATCGGCGCCCGACCATACAAGCCCGCGGTCGCCTCGAAGGGCGAGGTGACCATGTTCCATCCAGCGCGACCATTGGAAAGGTGATCCAGCGAGGCGATCGCCCGGGCGACGGCATAGGGCTCGTTATAGGTGGTCGACAGTGACCCAACCAACCCCAACCGACTCGTGCTCCCCGCCAAACCCGACAACAACGTCACCGGCTCTGGCAGGAAACCCCCAACGGGTTGCGGCTGTGCGAGGAAGTCCGCGGCGAACAGGCCGTCGAACAACCCTGCCTCCAGAATCGACACTAGTTCCCGGTGATAACCGAGGTCGCCGCGTCGCGAGGCCTCACGCTCGTTCCCAGAGTGGTCGAGCATCAGGCTCGTCGGGTACAACACCATCGAGGCGATCGGCCCTTGGGTGCGGGCAGAGGCTGTCATTGCGTTTCCTTATTCCTGCCGGGCGACGCGTGCATGGGCCCGTTGTGCTCTTCGGACTCGCTCAGCGGGAACGCTCGAACAATCGGTGGGCTTCCTCTGCATCACTTACCAGGTTTTCTGAAGTCGTCGTTCGTGAGCTGCCGCAAGGACGCAACCTTTCGAGCTTCTAGTCTCTACTGGCGCTTCGATAAGCGGTTCGCTTCTCGCTCCTAGGATCGGTCTCGGCCTCCGTGCCAAATGGACCCGTGGGGTGCTGCACGAGAAGACCTGTCGGCTTATCTCCCTATGAGCGTTCCATCGCCCCGCACCGGCTGTCACGTTTCAGTTTCGAGAGCAGGGCTGTTCGTGCCCAAAGGTGACAGCCGACGGGGATAGGAAGTCATCAATCGACGAGGCCTGCGGCGTGCAGGCGTTCGGCGAGTTGGGCGCCGAAGGTGTCGACGAAATGCTGGGCTCCGAGTGGCGTCAGCGGATTGCTCGTCGAGGTCTCCAGCTCAGGATCTCCTTGATAGAAAACAAGATCATTCTTGACGGCAGGTAGATCCGCCCAACGAGGATCCGCTTCGAGAACCGCGCGAGTTTCGTCCGGGACAATACTCGCGATGAGGAAGATGTCGGCTTGCGCCAGATCACCGAAGTTCTCCCATGAGAGTGTCTGGGATTCCCCGGTGCTTTTCACCTTGGCCGTCAGCGGTCCGCGCTCCAGACCTGTTTCGAAGTAGATTTTCGAGCCGAAGTTGGGTGAGCCGAGGTCTTCTTCGTCGGCGCGGAAGTAGTCAAGGACCAGCTTGGTGCTACCGAAGGTGGATTCGCCATAATTGTGCAGAATGTCCACGGCCGCGTCATGAAATGCTGCAGCGTCTTTCTTGGTCTTTCCCAGCGCCAGGAAGGTGTTTTCGACGATCTCCTGGTCATCATCGTTCCCGGAGGCCGTCGTCACGAGCGGCGCAATGGCATTGAGTTTTTCGATGTCGCTCTCGTCGAGGTAGTCGGGGCCGATGATGAGATCCGGATCGAGCGCGGCAACCGCTTCGGGCGAGATCGTTCCCGGGTTGGCCGGGATCAATCCATCATTGAATTTCTCCCCGCCGCGAAGAAATTCCGCCGGTAAGTAGGGTCGGTCGACGACTGCCTCGGGCTGGGCGTAGGCGATCACGTGGTCAGAGTAACCCAGAAGATCGATGACCTCGATGGCCTGGTCCTGCTCCAGGACCACGATGCGTTCGGGGGCCTTGTCGATCGTCACACCGCCATCGAAATTCTCGACCGTGATCGAATAGGGTCCCGATGGGGTGGAACTGTCGCCAGGCGTCGGGTTGTCGTCTGCGGCGGTGCAACCAGAGGTGAGTAGAACCAGCATCGTCGTGGTGGCCACGACGAAGCGCTTCCATGGGGCGCGGGTATCGGCGGAGGGGGAAACGGACATGTGGAACTGGACCCTGCTTTCTTCGGAGCAATGGCGTGGGCGGGTGGGTGTTGTCGCATTTGGCTACGGCCCGTAAGGGCCGATTCAGTCGCCGCAGGCATGCGTGGAATGGCTCGTACAGTCAATGATCGTACCGAAATTAGGTTAGGCTAAACTAGGTGACGGAACGGTGCTCGATTCGACAGGTATCTAGCCGAACACGACAACATCGACACGCGGAGAGGCAACGGTGAAGATCGACCAGGCTGTGGACACTGATTTCTCATTGAGGATCCCCAGCGTCGACGTCATCGATCGTCAACACGTAGATGAAGGCGTGGCCTTCTGGCAGGTCGCCGGCTCTTCGCGCTTCTTTCTGTCAAATCAACAGATCGAACTGTCGGCTAATGACGTCCTGTGGCTTCCAATGGGGACTCGACACTCGGTACGGGTGCAGGCCGATTCGATCCTGCTTCCTTTCTGGTTCGAGTATCGGCTCACCGCAACGGTGCTGTCGGATATCACGGTCGTCCAGATAACGGATCGAGAGAAGATCTGTTTTCTGGCCCTGCACCAGAGTTACACGACCACGCTCATCAGGCCGCAGGCTAATGTCGAGCGTCAGGTGCTCTCGATTTTGGAGCGGCGAATACTAGGCGGCGGCGCGTTGCCGCTACCGAGCACTCCGGCTGCACTGACGGTGGCCAATGCGTTGCTGTTCAACCCCGGCGATGATCGATTGATCGCCCGCTGGGCTTCCGAAGTGCATCTCAGCAGCAGGAGCTTGGAGCGTACTTTCCTCGCGGAGACCGGTTACACGCTGCGTGAGTGGCGGCGGCGCAATCGTCTCCAAGCAGCGGCGCGTCTGCTGAAGACGGGCGCGAATGTCACCGCAGTCAGTCACCGCGTCGGTTACGAGAGCCCCAACAGTTTCTCGCGCGCCTTCAGCAACTTTTTCGGCATCGCGCCGTCTCGCTACGCCGCCGAAGCAGTCACACCTCTTACCGAAATCGGGAATAACGCGGCCTTGGGAAAAGGCTTGCCACATGCCAATAGGTCCGCGGGGGATTGATGCCTGCCTCTCGCTCTTGAGCATCGGTTTAGGCGGCCGCGTGCTCTGCCGTCAACTGGTCGATCGGGGTACCGCATTCGCGGCTGAGTGCCCGCAACAATCCTTGCTTAGTTGAGAATGTTGAGGCTCCCATCGCGGTGCCGAGGTTGTCTTCGGTACGGAGACTGGCGATCGCTTGGTTGAGGCGGGCGCGGTTGCGCCACTGCGCGAATTTCAGTCCGGTCCCCTCGATGAACAGGCGCTGGAGCTGCCTGGCGCTGATGGACACGTCAGCGGCGAGTTCTTCCAACGTAGCTTCCGAGAAGGACGCCTCCAACGCGGACGATTGGGCTCAAGCGCTCGGCACCAAGTCGCGCAGCATCAGACGTGCCTTCACTGTGCACTCCGATTTCACCTTCGCCGAGTGGCGTAATGGACTGCGCATGCAGCGCGCCATGAGCTGGCTCTATGCGGACCAACAGGCAAATTGGGTGTCGCACCACCTCGGCTTCGCGTATGTCTCAGCGTTCAGCCGGGCGTTTCGCCGCTACACCGGTAGCACGGTTGGCGACCACCAGGCTGAGGCGAGAGTGACGGTGCGACTGCTTCGCTGAGCGTTGAAATGAATCAGGGTGACGAATGTGTGCCCTTGCAGAGTAGCTTGAACTACCATGCGCCGGTCACCTTTGATATCGCGCGACTCTTGTAGTTTCAGTTATGAGGAGTCTCCCCACACGTCTGGCACTAGGAGTGCGAGGCCCGCGCTGCGCGCGCACCTGACCCCAGTGGAGTCCCGCATAGTGGTGTAACGCGCGGTGGCCTGCCTCGTCTCTGACGTAGACGCGGTCACCGTGTGATCCTTCGAGGAAACCTCCTACAGCCTCTCGAACGGAAGACACACGATGACCGCTCCTCACATTGTCGACTCTGCCACCGTCCTGCGTGAAGCGCTCGGCGACGCGTCACCCGATCTGATGCGGCAGCTGCTGCAGACGATCATCAATTCGCTCCTGTCTGCCGAAGCCGACGCGGTCGCAGGAGCCGAGTACGGACAGCCCTCTCCTGACCGGGCCACCCAGCGCA
>NZ_AUGQ01000031.1 GCF_000422745.1 Microbacterium gubbeenense DSM 15944 | reverse complement strand
GTGTCGACGCCGATGACGACGTGTCCGGAACGGGCGGGCTCGATCTGTTCCATGGTGTGCTGTCTCCTTTGACGAACTAGCGCGGGACTCACGCTGTCGCCGGCGGGTGGACAGGACTGTCATGGGGACGCTTTGACGATGTTGCTCCAGGCTCCTATCAGGTCACGCCCGGTCCGGCGGCAGCGGTTACTGCGCGCCCGGCCGGAGGATCGACAGATCAACGCAAAGGCACCCTGCGGGCCAATCGTAAGCAAGGGTCAGAACGCTCCGGCCAGGACTTCCCCATCCTTGCGGGATGCGGCAGAAACAGACTGACAATCGTATGCATCACCGACCGACCCGATCGAGGGCGCGATCTGCTCGAGCGCGAGATGCTCGGTCAGCACAATCGACGTGTACTGCCTGGGACCCCGCATCCGAATGATGCCGGAGCTGCCCGGGGCCGAGGGGGTGGCCTTGCCTGTCGCGTTCCCACAATGCCATACGCAGCGGGATCATAACGAGATCGGTGTGCTTGTTGGTCTGCGCGTGCCAGGCCACGATGCGTTGCGAGAACACATCGAGGATGAACGCGACGTACACCCAGCCGGCCCACGTTCTGACATATGTGAAGTCGGTCACCCAGGTGTGATCCGGGCGCGGTGCGCTGAAGTCGCGGTTCAGCAGATCGCCGGCGCGGATCCCGTCTTTGGCGGGGATCGTGGTGCGGATCGCCTTCGCCCGGGTGATCCCGACGAGACCGAGCGCCCGCATCGCCCGGTCCACCGCGCCACGAGGCACGTCGGCTATGGCGGTGCGGCGGATGAACGCCGTCATCTTCTTGCGCCCATACAGGCCCTCAGGAGTCATCCGGCGACGCGTCGATCCATCAGTGAGCACCTCGACGCGCCAGGCCGCGTCACGGACAGCGTCGAAGACCAGCGCGTCGGTCACAGTCCGAACAGACACTCGGCCCTGTCGCCAGGCCCGGTAGGTGCGCGCGGCGATCTTCACGCCCTGCTCTCGCAGGACGCGAACGATCGACTCGACCGCATGCCCCTCAGCTCGCATCTGATCGATGAAGCCCATCATCAGCGGGTGCGGGGGTCGAGTTCCCCCGCGAAGAAAGTCGTCGCCGCTTTCAATATCGCGACGTCTTCACGAAGACGCCGATTCTCGGCCTTCACCGGCGGATCTCCGCGTGTTCTTCGCTGGTCTGCCCGTCACGGTCACCCGCGTCGATCTCGGCTTGCACGACCCAGCGTCGGAGCGATTCCGCACCGATGCCTTCCTGACGGGCGACGGCCGCGATCGCCTTCGCCGTCGAGGGGTACTCAGCCCGGTGATCGAGCACGAGCCTGACGGCTCGTGCTCGGAGCGCGGGATCAATCTTCTTTGGCATGACGCCATCCTTTCAACTCGAAAGGAAGCGGCATCAAACCTGGGACGCCTCAGACAGCGTGAGAACTTCCATCATCAGAAGGCCTCGACCTCGTTCCCGCGACCGCCACGCTACACCCTCATCCGCGAAGAGCCGCTAAAGTCCATCGATGAGGTCGAACGAGTTACTTACTGCCGCGTGGGTCGACTCCCACAATGCGAGATGTCTGTACTCCAAGCTCGGAGAGATCTCGCCCGACGAGTTCGAAACCGCGCACGACGCCAGACTCGAAACGCCGCACCGATCGATGCTGTCAACTACGTAGGAGCGGCGACCGGCCCGGGTCGGACCCGCGCTCGGCACAAAATTGGGAGTCCTGCTCAATATTCGAACGTACTGTGAGCGGTTCGTCTGATTCACAAGACCGTCGTGATGGAATATAACTTCGCCGTTTGGTCAGTTCAAGTAGATGAGGACAGTAAAGATGAAGCTCAGCGTGATCGGTTGTGGGTACCTCGGCGCGGTCCACGCAGCCTCGATGGCATCCCTCGGCCACACCGTCGTCGGCATCGACGTCGACGAGGCCAAGATCGCGAAACTCGCCGCCGGAGAACCCCCCTTCCACGAACCCGGACTCGTCGACGTCTTGAAGGACGGGCTCGCCTCCGGGCGGCTCACGTTCTCCACCGACTACGCCGACCTCGCCGACGCCGAGGTCCACTTCATCGGCGTCGGCACCCCGCAACGCTCCGGCGCCCAAGGCGCCGACATGACCTACGTGAACGCCGCCACCGAAGCGATCCTCGAACACGCCAAACCCGGATCCCTCATCGCCGGCAAATCCACCGTGCCCGTCGGCACCGCCGCCAGGCTCACCGAGCTCGCCGCCGAGAAGGGTGTGCGCCTCGCCTGGAACCCCGAGTTCCTCCGCGAAGGCTTCGCGATCAAAGACACCGTCGATCCCGACCGGCTCGTGTACGGCGTCACCGACGCCACCCGCGACGAAGACACCGCCACCCTCGACTCCGTGTACGCGTCGATCCTCGACCGCGGCACCCCGCGTTTGGTGACGAACCAGCCCACCGCGGAACTCGTCAAAGTCGCCGCGAACAGTTTCTTGGCCACGAAGATCAGCTTCATCAACGCGATGGCCGAGATCAGCGAGGTCACCGGTGCCGACGTCACCCAGCTCGCCGACGCGATCGGACACGACGAGAGAATCGGCCGGAAGTTCCTCAACGCCGGCGTCGGCTTCGGCGGCGGCTGCCTCCCGAAAGATATCCGGGCCTTCACCGCGCGTGCCGAAGAGCTCGGCAAGGGCGAATCCGTCGCGTTCCTGAAGCAGGTCGACGAGATCAACCTCCGCCGCCGCCAACGCGTCGTCGACCTCGTCGTCGATTCGTTCGACGGACAGGTGTTTGGACACCGCGTGACGGTGCTCGGCCTCGCCTTCAAGCCCGACAGTGACGACATCCGCGACTCCCCCGCCCTCGACGTCGCCGTCCGGTTGAAAGGCCTCGGCGCCGAAGTCGTGTCCTACGACCCCGAAGCGATGGACACCGCACGCCGCGTCCACCCGCAACTGGACTATGCCGACTCCCTCGAGACCGCCCTCGAGGGTTCCGAGGCGGTCGTCGTGGTCACGGAGTGGAAACAGTTCAAGAACCTCGACCCGGCCGAGACCCTGACGAAGGTCGCCCGCCCCGTCATCTTCGACGGCCGCAACATCCTCAACCCCACCGCCTGGCGAGAAGCCGGCTGGGAGTACCGCGGGATGGGACGCTGAGGCGGGCTCAGACTCTACCCGAACAGCTCGGACATCAGGGATGTCGAGACAACCACGAACAGGGTGATCGCCCCAAGCACCGCTCCTATGATCGCGGGCCATACGCGCACCGTGCGATCGGCCTCGTGACGACGGACGGTGATGAAACCGAGCACAAGCGCGGCGAGCGCCGGCAGTGTCGCGAGACCATCGCCGATCATGGGGATGAGCGCACAGATCGTGGCGACGATGCCCAGGATGAGCGCGAAACCGCTCACGTCGGCACCGCTGCGGGGTACCTCCGGCGTCTCGGGCATGGATTTATTCTGCACGACGGGGCGGGCGACACGCGTTCGGTGAGCCGAGTCATACCCTTCATACGTGATGCCAGCACCGACAACACTCGGTGAACATGGTCGCACCCGTAGAGGCGCTTCTCGCACACGTGGCGATAGTCGCCCGGCCGTGATCGCGGTAGCACTGCCCGACATATGGTGCTGCCTTCGTTCGCGCGCTCACGTACAAGATTCGGCCGGACTCGACGCAAATATGGCCGCACTGATCACGCAGGATGCGCCAGCGCTCCAGGCTGCGCTGCGCGTATTCCGTGCTGAACGTGTCGCCGTGGCGCTGGCCGAGCTGCATCAGGAGCGGCACGGGTCGTGGGTGGCCGAGAAGACCATGCCAGCCCGACATAATCTCCCGGTCACACGCTGTTCATATGAGGCAACCTGCGCGTGCCTATGCTGTGCCGCATGCAGCGCACATTCGGCCTGAGAGCGTCGATCCTCCACCACCTGCAGTACACGATCGGCACCAGCCGCGAACACGCCGCGCCCCTCGATTGGCGCACCGCTCTCTCGCAAGCGCTGCGCGACCTCGCGATGGATCCGTGGGCCGAATCGCTGCGCCGCGCAGCCGACGAGAAGCTCAAGCGCGTGCACTACCTCTCGATGGAGTTCCTCCCCGGTCGCCTGATCGAAGACGCGGCCATCAACCTGGGCGTGCGGTCCGACGCCGAGCAGGCCCTCGACGAACTCGGGGTGAACTTCTCAGACCTCCTCGACGACGAGCCCGACCCCGCGCTCGGCAACGGCGGGCTCGGCCGCCTCGCCGCCTGCTACCTCGAATCGATGTCGACGCTCGCGCTGCCCGCCTTCGGGTACGGCCTGCGCTACGAGCGCGGCCTGTTCCGCCAGGCGTTCGACCACGGCCGCCAGGTCGAGCACCCCGACTCCTGGCTCGACCACGGATCCCCGTGGAGCCTCGCGAAGCCGAACGACGCGTACGCCGTGTCGTTCGGCGGATCCGTCGACGACGGCGCGTGGACGCCGGCGAACCGTATCGTCGCCGGGGCGTTCGATACCCCCGTCGCCGGCTACGGCGGCGCCTGGGTCAACACCCTGCGCCTCTGGGAGGCGGTGCCGGATGCGAACCTGCTCGATCTCGGCCGATTCAATGCCGGCGACTTCTCAGGCGCGGCCGAACAGCTCGTCTGGGCGAAGACCTTTACTCGCGTGCTCTACCCCGAAGACTCGACCGAGCTCGGCAAAGAGCTGCGCCTCTCGCAGGAGTACTTCCTCACCTCCGCGTCGGTGCAGGACATCCTCGCGCGATTCCTCCGCGAGCACGACGATCTCGACCGCCTCCCCGACTCCGTCGCCATCCAGATGAACGACACCCACCCCGCGATCGCCGGCCCCGAGCTGATCCGTCTGCTGGTCGACGAGCACTCGTTCTCGTTCGACCGCGCGACTGACCTCGCCACCCAGGTGCTCGGCTATACGAACCACACCCTCCTCCCCGAGGCCCTCGAGCGCTGGTCGATCGGCCTCATGCGCCACCTGCTGCCGCGCCACCTGCAGATCATCGAGCGACTCGACGACCGCATCCACGAGATCCACGGCGAGGCGGCCGCGGGCATCCATCTCATCGAGCACGACGAGGTGAAGATGGGCGACCTCGCCGTCGCCACGAGCCACCGCGTCAACGGCGTCTCGGCCCTGCACTCGGATCTCGTGCGCCGCGACCTGTTCGCCGATTTCGAGGCGCTCACGCCCGGCCGCATCGTCAACGTCACCAACGGCATCACGCCGCGCCGCTGGCTCAAGCTCGCGAACCCCGCGCTTGCGGATCTCGTCACCGCGCGCGTCGGATCCGGATGGGAGACCGACCTCGACCGGCTCGCCGGCCTCGCCGACCACGCAGACGACCCCGCGTTCCTCGAGTCGTTCGGCCGCACAAAGCACATCGCGAAGGAGCGCTTCACCCGGTGGCTGCACGACGCGCACGGCATCGAGCTGCCGCAGCACGCGATCTTCGACGTGCAGGCCAAGCGCATCCACGAGTACAAGCGTCAGCTGCTGAACATTCTGTGGACGATCGCGCACTACCAGCGCATCAGCGCGGATCCACACGCCGACTGGACCCCCCTCGTGAAGATCTTCGCCGGGAAGGCCGCGCCCGGCTACGTCGTCGCGAAGGACATCATCCGACTCATCAACGACGTCGCCCACGTGGTCAACTCCGACCCCGTAACGCGCGACAAGCTGCGCGTGGTGTTTCCGCCGAACTACAGCGTCACGATGGCCGAGCACCTGATCCCCGCGGCGGATCTGTCGGAGCAGATCTCGACAGCTGGCATGGAGGCGTCCGGCACCGGCAACATGAAGTTCGCCCTCAACGGCGCCCTCACCATCGGCACCCTCGACGGCGCGAACGTCGAGATCCGCGAGCATGTCGGCCCCGACAACTTCTTCCTCTTCGGCCTCACCGCCGACGAGGTCGCCGCCCGCCGCGAGGTGCCGGATCACGCCCGCGCCGCCATCGAGGCCAGCCCCGCGCTTCAGGGCGTGCTGCACGCGATCGCGAGCGGCGCGTTCAGCCCCGACGAGCCCGGCCGCTACGCCTCCCTCGTCGACCTGTTGTGGTCGAGCGACTGGTTCCTCGTCGCCAGCGACTTCGACGCCTACGACGCCGCGCAGCAACAGGTCGATCGCGCGTATCGGGATCCGAACGCCTGGCAGAAGATGGCCATCGCCAACATCGCGCGCATCGGATACTTCAGCTCCGACCGCGCCGTGCGCGAGTACATGACCGAGATCTGGAACGCGGGGCCGGCGCGATGAGCGAGACCCCCATCCTCGGCGAGCTCGACCGCTACCTCATCTCCGAGGGCACCCACCGCCGCCTCTGGCACGTGCTCGGCGCGCACGTCATGACGCACGAGGGGTCCCCGGGCGTGCACTTCGCCGTGTGGGCGCCGAACGCCTCGCGGGTGGCAGTCGTCGGATCCTTCAACGCGTGGAACCCGGCAGCACACCCCCTGCGTCCCGTCGCCGCGACGGGCGTGTGGGAGACGTTCGTTCCGGGCATCGACGAGGGCGAGATCTACAAGTACGACCTGCTCGACGCGGCGGGCACCCCGCTGCCGCAGAAGGCGGATCCGGTGGGCTTCGGATCCGAACATCCGCCTCGCACCGCCTCCGTCGTGCGCCGCCTGGGCACGCACCCCTGGCGCGACGACGAGTGGATCACGAACCGCGCCCGCGCGAACGCCGCGGACCAGCCGGTCAGCATCTACGAGGTGCACCTCGGATCCTGGCGCCGCGCCGAGGGCGGCCGGTCGCTGTCGTACCTCGAGCTCGCGACCCAGCTCGTCGATTACGTCGCAGACCTCGGGTTCACCCACATCGAGGTGATGCCGATCACCGAACACCCCTTCGACGGATCCTGGGGGTACCAGCCCGTCGGCATGTACGCGCCCACGATCCGCTACGGCACGCCCGCCGAATTCGCAGCGTTCGTCGATGCGGCCCACCAGAAGGGCCTCGGCGTCATCGCCGACTGGGTGCCCGCCCACTTCCCCACCGACGCGCACGGCCTCGGCCGGTTCGACGGCACGGCGCTCTACGAGCATCAGGATCCGCGCGAGGGGTTCCACCCCGACTGGAACACCCTGATCTTCAACTACGGTCGCCGCGAAGTCAGCGGCTACCTCGTCGCCAACGCCCTGTACTGGCTCGAGGAGTACCACCTCGACGGCCTGCGCGTCGACGCCGTCGCCAGCATGCTCTATCGCGACTACTCCCGCGACGACGGCGGGTGGATCCCCAATCGCGACGGCGGCCGCGAGAACTACGAGGCCATGAGCTTCCTGCGCGAGACGAACCACGCGGTCGAACAGCGAGCCGACGGCACCGCCATGACCGCCGAGGAATCGACTGCCTTCCCCGGCGTCACGCGCCGCGTGCACGACGGCGGGCTCGGGTTCGATTACAAGTGGAACCTCGGTTGGATGAACGACTCGCTCGCCTACTTCGGCACGGATCCGATCTACCGCAGCCACCACCACAACCTGCTCACCTTCGGCATCACCTACGCGTTCAGCGAGAAATTCGTGCTGCCCATCAGCCACGACGAGGTCGTGCACGGCAAGGGATCCCTCTACGCCCGTATGCCCGGCAGTCACGCCGACAAGCTCGGCGGGCTCAAGGCGTTCTACGGCTACATGTGGGCTTACCCCGGCAAGAAGCTGCTGTTCATGGGGCAGGAGATCGCGCAGAGTGCCGAGTGGGATCACACGCGCGAGCTCGACTGGGGCGCGCTCTCGGACCCGGGCCGCGCGGGCGTGCAGTCTCTCGTGCGCGACCTCAACCACCTCTACCGCACCGAGCCCGCCCTGCACCGCCTCGATGCCGACGGGCGCGGGTTCCAATGGCTGCTCGTCGAAGCCGCGAACGACCAGGTGTTCGCCTGGCTGCGCCGCGGCGATCCGTCTGACGCGCATGTCGTCGTCGTACTGAACCTCGCCCCCGTCGAGCGGAACGGCTACCGCATCGGGTTCCCGGTCGCGGGCCGTTGGCGCGAGGCGCTCAACACCGACTCGGCCGCGTACGCGGGCGGAGATCGTGGCCACGGCGGCGCCATCGAGACCGAGCCGGTCCCCGCCGGCGACGAGGCCCAATCGGCCCTGCTCACCCTGCCGCCCCTGTCAGCCATCTATTTCGTCGAGGAGAGATCATGATCCAGAAACCTCAGCCCGGTGCCCCGACCAGGCTGACCAGCCAGGCCATGGCGTTCGTGCTCGCGGGCGGCCGCGGCAGCCGCCTCGAAGAGCTCACCGACCGCCGCGCGAAACCCGCGGTGCACTTCGGCGGCAACTCGCGCATCATCGACTTCCCGCTCTCGAACGCCTACAACTCAGGCATCCGCAAGATGGCGATCGCGACGCAGTACAAGGCGCACTCGCTGATCCGCCACATGCAGCGCGGCTGGAACTTCTTCCGCGCCGAGCGCAACGAATACCTCGACATCCTCCCCGCCAGCCAGCGCGTGTCGGAGAACAAGTGGTACCTCGGCACAGCCGACGCGGTGACGCAGAACATCGACATCGTCGACGACTACGGCGTGCAGTACGTCATCGTGCTCGCCGGCGACCACGTCTACAAGATGGACTACGAGGTCATGCTGCGTCAGCACGTCGAGACCGGCGCCGACGTGACCGTCGGCTGCCTCACGGTACCCCGCCTCGATGCGAGCGCCTTCGGCGTGATGCACACCGACGCGGCGGGGCGCATCGTCGAGTTCCTCGAGAAGCCGCAGGATCCGCCGGCGACCCCCGATGATCCGGATCGCGCGCTCGCCTCGATGGGCATCTACGTCTTCACCTGGAGCTTCCTGCGCGAGCGGCTGCTCGCCGACGCCGAAGACCCTCACTCCGGCCATGATTTCGGCCACGATCTCATCCCGCAGATCGTCGCGGACGGATCGGCGTACGCCCACCGCTTCCACGAGTCGTGCGTCATGAACGGCCTCGAGACCGAGCCGTACTGGCGCGACGTCGGCACGATCGACGCGTTCTGGCAGGCCAACATCGACCTCACCGAGTTCCTGCCGCCCCTCGACCTCTACGACAACGAGTGGCCGATCTGGACGTACTCCGAGCTCACCCCGCCCGCGAAGTTCATCCACGACGACGAGGGGCGCCGCGGGCAGGCGATCCAGTCGCTGATCTCGGGCGACACGATCGTCTCCGGATCGAACGTGCACAACTCGCTGCTGTTCACCGGCAACCGCATCCACTCCTACTCGACGCTCGATCACGTCGTCTCGCTGCCGGGCGTCGACGTCGGCCGCGGCGCCCAGCTGCGGAATGCCGTCATCGACAGCCGCGTGCAGGTGCCCGAGGGGCTCGTCGTGGGCGAGGATCCGGAGGAGGACGCGCGCTGGTTCCGGCGCTCCCCCGGCGGCATCACGCTCATCACGCAGGCCATGCTCGACCGCCGCGCCGCCGCGCTGGCATAGCTCCATGGCATCCTCACGACGTCGCCGGGTGCTGTCGGTCGCCTCGGAGTGCGCGCCGTTCATCAAGACGGGCGGGCTCGCCGACGTCGTGGGCGCGCTGCCGGGCGCGCTGGATCCGCTCGGCTGGTCCTCTCGCGTGCTGATGCCCGCGTACCCGGCGGTGCTCGAGAAGGTGGGACGCTCGCGGCGGCTGTGGCGAGATCCGGATCTGTTCGGCGGTCCCGCCGTGGTGCGCACCGCGACGATCGACGGCGTCAGCGTGCTGCTGCTCGACGCGCCGCACCTCTTCGACCGGCCGGGCGGGCCGTACATCGTCGACGGCCACGACCACGCCGACAACCACGTGCGCTTCGCGGCACTCAGCTGGGCGGCCGCGCGCATCGCGATCGAGGGTCTGAGCGATCGCTGGCGGCCCGATCTCGTGCACGCCCACGACTGGCAGGCGGGGCTTGCGCCCTCGTATCTGAAGTACGCCGGATCCCGCGTGCCGAGCATCATGACGATCCACAACATCGCGTTCCAGGGCATCTTCGCGGCCGACCAGCTCGACCGACTGCGGCTGCCGGCGTGGGATTTCACGCCCGACGCGCTCGAGTACCACGGCCACGGCAGCGCACTGAAAGCCGGCCTTGTGCACGCCTCGCGGGTGACGACCGTGAGCCGCACCTATGCGTCAGAGCTGGCCACGCCCGAGTTCGGGTTCGGCCTCGAGGGCGTCGTGGCGTCCCGGCGCGATCGCGGTGAACTGCACGGGATCCTCAACGGCATCGATACCGCAGTGTGGAACCCCGAGACCGATCCGCACATCCACTCGTACTCGGCGTCGTCGCTCGCGGGAAAGGCTGCTGCGCGGCGCGCACTGCTGCACGAGTTCAGCCTCGCGGATCCGGTGGGCCCGCTCGCCGTTGTCGTCACTCGGCTCTCCCACCAGAAGGGCATCGACATGCTGCTTGCGGCGCTGCCGCGCTTCGTCGAATCGGGCGGCGCGGTTGCGGTACTCGGATCCGGTGATCATCACGACGAGCGCACCCTCGGCGAGCTCGCGGCGCGGTACCCGGCATCGGTCGGGGTGGGGATCGGGTACGACGAGCCCCTCAGCCACCGCATGTACGCGGGCGGCGACCTCGTGCTCGTGCCGAGCCGGTTCGAGCCCTGCGGGCTGACGCAGATGTACGGCCTGACGTACGGCGCACTCCCCCTCGTCGCCTCCACGGGCGGGTTGCGCGACACGGTCGCAGACGGCGAGACGGGGTTCGTCTTCGACGACATCTCGGCGGCGGGGCTCGCGGGAGCGCTCGACCGAGCGCTCGCGATGTGGGCGGATCAGCCGGCGTGGAAGCGCATGCAGGCCGCAGGGATGGCCTCGCGGGTGGATTGGGCGGCTTCGGCGGCGCAGTACGCGTCCTTGTTCTCGGAGGTGGTGGCGTGAGCCGGCCCTCGCCGCTCGGGGTGACGCTGACCGAGAGCGGCGCGAACGTGGCCGTGTGGGCGCCCGGCGCACTCGCGGTGTGGCTGTGCGTGTTCTCATCTGACGGCGGCGAGCAGCGTATCCCGGTCCCGTTTCACGATGGCGGGGTGTGGCACGGAGCCTTCTCCGAACTGATGATCGGGTCTCGGTACGGGTTCCGAGTGGCGGGCCCGGGACGCGATCCGCGGAACCTGCTGATCGATCCGTACGCCCGCGCGATCGACCGCCGGGCGGTGTGGGATCCGCGGATGGCCGAGGCGGATGGCGCGGATGGCGCGGCCCCGGTGGCCGCGGGCGGCGACACCGCGGCCGTGGTGCCGCGGTCGATCGTGCTCGGGGATCCGTCGGGCCCGGATCCGGCCGCGAACCGGCCCCGGCACGCACGCGAGGACCTTGTGATCTACGAGGCGCACGCGAAGGGGTTGACGGCGTTGCATCCGGACGTGCCGGAGGAACTGCGCGGTACGTACGCGGGGCTCGCGCACCCCGCGATCATCGAACACCTGGCGGACCTCGGCGTGACGGCGATCGAGCTGCTGCCGCTGCAGGCTTTCCTCGACGACCAGCATGTCGTCGAGCGCGGGCTGACGAACTACTGGGGCTACCAGCCGATCGCCTGGCACGCGCCCGAACCGCGGTATGCGTCGCGGCCCGACCGGGCCGATTCCGAGTTACGCGCTGCCGTACACGCGCTGCACGAGGCCGGCATCGAGGTGATCCTCGACGTCGTCTACAACCACACGGGTGAGGGCGGATCCGACGGCCCGACGCTGAGTCTGCGCGGCTTCACGCCCGACTACTACCGATCAGCGGGCGGCGCCGTCATCGACGACACGGGCACCGGCAACACCGTCGCCGCCGAGAACCCGATGGTGCTGCGGCTGATCCTCGACAGTCTGCGTCACTGGGCCACGCGGTACGGCATCGACGGGTTCCGCTTCGACCTGGCGTCGGCGGTGGGGCGCGGGTCCGATGGGTTCGATGCGGCGAGCGCTTTCTTCCAAGCGGCGGGGCAGGATCCGGTTCTCTCGGAGGTGCGCCTGATTGCTGAGCCGTGGGATCTCGGCCCGGGCGGGTACCAGCTCGGCGGGTTCCCGCATCCGTGGGCCGAGTGGAACGATGCGTTCCGCGACGACGTGCGGCGCGCCTGGCGCGGAGATCCTCTGACGCTCGCCGCGCTGAGCGCCAGGCTGCTCGGATCCGCCCACCAGTTCGACCACGGCGACCGGTCGGCCACGTCGTCGGTCAATTTCATCTCGGCGCACGATGGGTTCACCCTCGCCGACGTTGTCTCGTACGACGAGAAGCACAACGAGGCGAACGGGGAGGGCAACCGAGACGGGCACGGCGAGAACGTCTCGGACGGCCTGGGTGCCGAGGGGCCCACCTCGGATCCGATGATTCTTGCGGCCCGCTCTCGACGGGCCCGGGCGATGCTCGCGACGCTGTTCGTGTCGCAGGGCACGCCGATGCTGCTCGCGGGCGACGAGCTCGGCAACTCGCAGAGCGGCAACAACAATGCGTATGCGCAGGACAACCCGGTGGGGTGGGTGGACTGGTCGTCGTCGGCTCACGGCGATTTCGTGCGGCAGCTGATCGAGCTGCGGCGGCGCACCCCGATCCTCCGGCAGGGCGCGTTTCTGCACAGCGAGCTGCGCGCTGACGGCGAAGTCGACGTCACCTGGCTGCGCGCCGACGGATCCGTCGTCGACGAGGCCGATTGGCAGGATCCGCAGTTTCAGACCCTCGTCGCGGTGCTGCGCGGCGCGGCAGTGGACCCGGTGGGCGAGTCGCTCACGGGCGCTGTGGCGGTGATCCTGAACCCGGGGCTGGAGGCCGAGGTGAGGTTGCCTTCCGGAGAGTGGGAGGTGGAGGTCGATTCGTCGGGCGCCGGCGTGCTGTCGGGTGAGGGTTATGCCGCGGCTGCCCAGTCCGTGGTGGTGCTGGCGCACGCCTGAAAATGCCGGAAACTGCTGCGAACCTGCGCAGTTGGAGCAGTTAGGGGAAGGTTCGGGACGCCGGTGCCTCAACCTGCCTCCCGATGCTCCAAATCTGCAGGAACAGAGCATCTAGAGGCATCTTCAGGGCCGGATCGGCCACACGAACAGCGCCTCGGCCGGGCGCCAGCGCGCGGCGAGGGCGGCCAGCGCCCAGGGGATCAGCAGCCCCGCGGCGAGCGCGGCCGCGAACGTGAGCCACGGATCCGCCTGTTTCGCTGCCGCAAACTGCGCGACGAACGACACCACCGGCCAGTGCACGATATAGAACACGATCGATTCGACACCGACATAGCGCGGTGCCGCCAACCACGCGGTCGACGCGACGGGCCGGGCGACCCCCGCGGCGCCGAGCACGAACATCAGCACGATCGGCAGGTTCCACGGCGCCTCAGGGAGAACGAGAAAGAGCGTGGCGTGTCCGATCGACAGCGCGATCGCCGAAACGAGCATGATGACGCTCGGCCAGAACCGGGCCACGGCCCGCTCGAGCGTGCGGCGGTGCTCGGCGAGCACGACTCCGGCGAAGAAGAACGACGCGTTCGCCCAGAACCTGAGCCACTGCCCTTCGATCGGAACCGCCGACAGCGCCATCACACCGACCAGCAGGTACGGCGCCGGCACCCAGCGCAGCAGCATCGCGACGGCGAAGTACAGCAGCAGGTACGCGAGGAACCACATGTGCTCGATCGGGTCGAAGAAGATGCGCCACGTCACCTCCCACCCGAAGCCGATGCCGGTGGTCTCGAGCAGAACCGAGAAGAAGGCAATCAGCAGCACCGACCACAGCAGGTAGGGCCACGCGATGCGGCGCAGCTTGCCGGTCGCATAGGCACCAGGGCCCTTCGCGAGCGACCTGGCGACGAACAGACCCGACAGCAGGAACATCGCCGGCAGCCTGAGCGGCGTCACCACGATCGTCAGGGTCTCGAACCCCGCGAACTGGTGGCCCGTGAATAGCTCGGTGCGCTGCATCGCATGCACGAGAATCACGAGAACGACCGCCGTGCCGCGCACGACGTCGATCCAGTCCTCGCGGGCGCGAGACGAAATTCCGGGCATTCGAGCATGTTACGACGTAGAGGCGGCGTGTCGCGTACGTATGATTGAGGGCTCTTCACGAACGAGGGTGTAGTCGAGGTCTGAAACCGCCGGCTTCGAGCAGACTCCTGTCGATGTAGTGCCTCAGGTTCCGGAACCCAAGCGCGATCCCGCGCAGATGCTCGAGTCGGCCATTGATCGCCTCCGTCGGGCCGTTGCTGGTCCCGGGCCGATCGAAATAGCCGAGGACGTCAGCGGCTCGTTGCTTGAGCGTACGAGCGAGCTTGCGGACCTCGACCAGCTGCACGGGCACCCCCGTGGAGATCCGGTCGATCGTGTGCTGCA
>NZ_AUGQ01000030.1 GCF_000422745.1 Microbacterium gubbeenense DSM 15944 | reverse complement strand
CCCCGTCCCGACCGGCTCGGGAATGACCAGTGGGAAGCACCGCATCAACCACGGCGGGCACCGGCAGCTCAACGCCGCGATCTACCGAACCGTGATCGTCAGGATGCGATTCCACGAGCCCACGCTTGCTTACGTCGCCCGACGCACCGCCGAGGGCAAGAGCAAACGCGACATCATCCGCTGCCTCAAACGCTACGTGATCCGCGAGGTCTACCACCTGGTTAAGACCGACCCGAGAACGGGTGAAATCGTGAGTTGACAACTATAGGAGCATCAACGCCCTGATGGAGAGTGTCAACGGCCTGTACAAGACCGAGTGCATCCGCACCACCGTCTTCCACGGCGGGCCGTTCAAGACGCTATCGGACGTTGAGTTCGCGACCGCCGGCTGGGTCGACTGGTACAACAACAGGCGCCTCCACGGGACCCTCGGGATGCTCACCCCGGTAGAGTTCGAGACGCTCCACTACGAGGCCCTCACCCGAGAGCCCGCACCCACAAAGTAGCGGCAGAGAACCCGGGCCGATTCAAACCTCCTGGCGGGCCCCGCCAACCGGTGACGGCTACGAGCTCAACTACCGCCGCAAATGGCGATCGCTCACTGTCAACACCCCTGCGCGCTACTACGCGAAGAAAGGAACGCCGTAGGGGCGCAAAGGTCGCAACGTCCGAATTATCGGTGTGTGCGAGACATAGTCTTGCCGCGGTGGCGCACAAGGGTGCGGCGTCGAACCGATCCGCGCATACATCGCCCCTGACGGCGACGGCTACCCCAGCGCACCGAAGCTAATTGATGGTGATGGGTATCGTGACGATCGGCTGCGCGAAGGTGGATACGCGGGCGAGCACTTGTATCTCCCATTCTCCGGTGACGGGCATGTCTAGATCCGCGGAGTATTGACCGGTTGCTGGGTCGAGTTCAGCTGTGGTCTGGAACGGCCCGAGATCGTGCTCGGCCTGGTGGGTGCGAATGGTCACTTCGTCGGGCGTGACTGGTTCGGCGTCGTATTCGAGTGTGAAGGTGATCCTGTTCTCGCCGGCCACCGCTGGTTCGAGCTCGCCCCGCAGCGATAGCCCCTGGGCATCCGCGTCGATAGTGACGGTCTGAGCGGTGGCGGCCGTGTTCTCGGTTGGCGTGTCGTGGTGTTCGTGTGTGGGGCTGAGATTGGTGAGGAAGCCGGTCAGGAGCAGAATGGCAATGAGGAGTGCGGCTTCGTAGCTGAGGGTTCGGGTCAGCGTCTGCCATTGCATGCGTGCGGTCGGTCGTGACGCGATGCGTGGGAGGAGTCGGGTTCTGTTGTAGGCGGCGATCGCGATGACGGGGATGATGATCCCGATCTTGAGCAGGAGGGTGAGCCCGTAGCTGGTCGTGACGAGAGCGTCGAGGCTTCCGACGATCATGATGCCCATGAGAGTTCCGCTGACTGCGAGGATAAAGACGCTCCAGACCGCGCCGCGGGAGAACCTCTGCACGACCTTCGCGGCGAGAGTCGGTGCGGTACGTGCCTCTTGGGTACTGGTCACGCGGGTGGCGGCGAGGAATAGGAGGAGGCCGAGGACTCCTCCTGTCCAGAAGGAGCCGGCGAGAAGGTGTCCAAGGTCGGCGGCGATGATCAGTGCTCGCGGTTCCATCAGTTGGGTGTGTCCGGCGAGCACGGGCGCAGCCAGCGCGAGGAGCGGCGGCAGCACGGCGAGCAGGCGCATCCCCCTGCGCTCCTGCTGACGCATCGATAGTACGGCGGCTCCGGCGAGTCCTGCGCATACGATGATGGCCGCAGCGACCGGTGCCCAGAGGACACCCGACCACCATGCAGTCGGATCGATCACCGCGGTCAGTGGGTTTCCGGTCACGTTGAGCGCTGACGTGGGTATGAGCAGCAGCGAGGCGGTTCCCGCTCCGATGCCGGTCAGTCGCAGGATGTTCCTGGACCAGTATTCAGGTGGTGCTGTGCTGCGCAGCACCAGTCGCTCGAACAGGATCAGGCCGGCGAAGACCAGGAGCGAGAGGTATTGCAGTGCCGTCAGGGCGCTGACGGCGAACTGGGTGTCTGGAGGTGTCGCGGTTTCCACGATGGGAGCCGTCGCGCTGTCCGCCTGGCCGTCTCCGATGGTGAAGGTGATCGCGCCGGAGATGGGGTGCCCGTCTGCTGAGACGACGCGGTAGCTCAGCGCGTAGCCCGCATCCGCTAAGTCGGCGGGGAGCGCGGCGATGACGCTGGTGTTGGTGACGTGCGCGTCGAGGGTGAGGGGGTTGTCATCGCCGGGAAACAGGCGGATGCTGCCGTCGATGAGCTGTACGGGCTCGTTGAACGTCAGCACCGCCTCAGCGGGAGCCTCATCGAGCACGGCACCGTTCTCCGGTGTCGTGGACAGCAACTCGGCATGCGCGGACGCTGCCTGCGCTCCCGTCAGCGTCAGCAGTCCTCCTAGGAGGAGGGCTGCCAGCGCACGGAGGACCAGGGCGGAACCCTGTCGCGGTGCGTGTTTCCCGGCGATGAGAGTGCTCACGCCTTCTTGCGTCCCCTCAGCAGCGCGATGACAGCGACGATGAGGCCGATACTGCCGACGGCGAGCGAGGTTACAACGAGCGGCGTCTGATCTGCAGGAGCCGCCGCGGATGCCGAATCCTCGTCGTGCGCATCGACGGTGGCGTCAGTGTTGTCACCGTGCCCGTGCGATCCTGCGTCACTGGCTGCGACGACGTCGACGCTGGGGGCTGGCGCGTCCAGATCGTGGCCGTCCTGGCCTTCTTCCGGGATCTGCACCCAGGCGGTCTCGCCCTGCTCGCAGGTCTGCACAGTCGGGAAGTACAGGGCGGTGTCGGCGGCGTCCTCGGGGATCTGCAGCGAGAGTTCGAACGCGTCTCGCTGCCCATCGGGGAGCGGCGTCGCCGCCGTGTAGACGACCTGCGCGACGCGTTCGGTGACCTCGTTGCCGTGGCTGTCAGTGATCGGGGTGTCGAGGTCTTCCATCACCTTCTCGACGGTGTACAGGCTGTTGCGGGTGGGTGTGACGGCGTTGATGCCCTCGGGGATCTGGATCGCCACCTCCGTCGTCGCAGCCCCATCGCATCCATGTGGCACGCTGAACGTGAGGATCGAGTACGAGCCCGCCTCCACCGGGCCTTCCGCGATACTGACGTGTGCGTTCGCAGCGACGGCACCGCCCAGAACCAGTGCGGCAGTAGCCGCGAGGGCTCCGGTTCCGATCAGAAGGGGCCTCTTGGTGCGTCGTGTGTTCATGGTGTCTCTCTTTCTTGTTGGCCCGCCGGCAGGAGCGGCGGATTGATGGTGGTGTTGAGGGTTTTTAGCCGGTGATCATCGGCCAGCACATCGCTGCCATGCCGAAGCTCATGAGAGTCCCGGAAGCGACGTCGCCGGTGTGTCCGAGCCAGGTCGTGCGACCGCGCAGGCAGCGGATGAGCTCGACGAGAAAAAGGACGCCGGATGTCGTCAGCGCCGCGGTGATGGCAACCCCTGTCAGGGCGGCCCACGGCTCGAGTCCGCCATGGTGGTGGGCATGCATCGTGGCGTCGGTTCCGGAAGGCATCGCGAGGATCATCCAGACCATCGCGAGCATCATGCCCGCGTGTGCCACCTGATGCCACGCGCTGTGTCCGCCCACGGCAGCCCGGGTGATGCGACGCCGCGTCTGGAGGAGCACGATCGCACCGAACCAGGCCGTGCCGGCCGAGAAGAAGAGCGTCTGCGGGAGTGGCGGCAGTACGGTCCACCACGGCCAGCACATGGCGATCATCACGAGGCTCATCACCAGGTGCAGAGCGTTGCCCACGATGAGCAGCGGCTTGCGGTCTGTGAAGAGTCGCAGTGTTGCGTAGGCGGCGGTCGCGGAGAAGGCGAGTGTCAGCGTCCATTGGAGCACCGGGTCAGACAGCATGCCACACACCTTATCTCTACAACATGTAGTAGCTACATTAGCGGGGTGGCGATCGCGAGGTCAAAGCGCCTGCGCACAGCGTCTCCCCGGGTGAGCCGGCTCGGGCTCCCGCGAGGGCGCTACCGCCTGCGCAGGCGTTCGACGCCTTTGCGCACCCGAAAGGCAACGGAGTCCCATTCGTCGCGCAGGGTGGGATCTGAGAGCTGTGGGGGCCGTGGCGGTGTGGTGAGGGCGATCCAGAGCACGAGGAGGTAGAGCGTCGCGGCAAGGGACAGCGGCAGGAAGAACTCCATCGGGGTATCTGTCTTCTGGCTTTCTCCTACCGGGTGCTGCGCACGCGCTGGATGCGGAGGCTGTTGTAGACGACGAGGACGGAGGACAGGGACATCGCGGCGGCGGCGATGAGGGGGTTCAGGAACCCGGCAGCAGCGATCGGGATCGCGGCGATGTTGTATCCGAAGGCCCAGCCGAGGTTGGTGCGGATGGTGCGGAGGGTCTTGCGGGAGATCGCGATCGCATCCGGGATGACGTGGAGGTCGTCGCGGACGAGGATGATGTCCGCGGCTTTGAGGGCGATGTCGGTGCCGGACACGAGCGCGAGCCCGAGGTCCGCGGTGGCGAGGGCGATGGCGTCGTTGATGCCGTCGCCGACCATCGCGACCTTTTCTCCGGCTGCTTGGAGTTCGCGGGCGACGTCTGCTTTCTGGGCAGGGGCGACGCCGGCGTGGACGCGTTCGATGCCGAGTTCGGCCGCGATGCGAGCACCGGCAGCGGGGCTGTCGCCGGTGAGGAGCACGGTGGTGAGGTTCTGGGCGTGCAGCGCTGTGATGGCGTCCGCGGCGCCGGGCTTGATGGTGTCGGCGAGGGCAAGGAGCCCGATCAGCTGCCCGTCGCGAGCGACGAGAGCGACGGTGTGCCCGTGCTCGTGGGCGTCCGCGAGCGCTGCGGCCGCCGGGGTGAGGTCGATGCCGTGCTCGCGGAGCAGGTCGGCGTTCCCGACGAGGAGGGTGCTCCCTGTGATGCGGGCGGTAGCACCGAGGCCGGGGAGGGCGGTGAAGTCCTCCAACGGGTGAAGGTCGGTGACGTGGGCGCGGGCGGCGTCCTGGATGGCGTGCGCGATCGCATGCTCGGAACCCTGCTCCACAGAGGCTGCGAGACGCCACAGTTCGTGATCGGCGATTCCGAAGGGGGTCGCGGTTTCGACGGTCATGCGTCCGGTGGTGAGGGTTCCGGTCTTGTCGAGGACGACGGTGGTGATGGTGCCGGAGGCTTCGAGGGCGTCGTGGCCTTTGATGAGGATGCCGAGGGTCGCGGCCCGTCCGATCCCGACCATGAGTGCGGTCGGCGTTGCGAGCCCGAGTGCGCAGGGGCAGGCGATGATGAGGACGCTGATCCCGATGCCGAACGCCTGCGCGAACGGGGTGCCGGTGAATGTCCAGGCGACGGTGACGATGATCGCGAGGGTGATGACGGCGGGGACGAACCAGGTGACGATGCGGTCGACGAGGTTCTGCACTCGCGCTTTGCGGGCCTGGGCCTGCTCGGTGAGGGCGGCCATCTGCGCGAGCTGGGTGTTGGCGCCGACCGAGGTCGTGGTCACCTCCAGGCGACCGTCGGTGCTGATCGTCCCGCCGGTCACCGCGGCTCCGGGGCCGACGGGCACGGGGACGGGTTCCCCGGTCATCATGCTCGCATCCACCGCGGCCGTGCCCGCGTGGACGATGCCATCGGCGGGGATCGTCTCACCCGGAAGGACGACGAAGGTGTCGCCGACGCGGAGTGCGGTTGCGGGTTCGATCGTCTCGACGCCGTCGCTAACGACCCGGACGTGAGTGGCGGCGAGGGCGTTCAGAGCGCCGAGGACATCGCCGGCTTTGCGGCGGGAACGGGTCTCGAAGTACCGGCCGGCGAGTTGAAAGGTCGTCATTCCGGCGGCGACGTCCAGATAGATGGAGTCGGCGCCTGCGGGGGTGACGCCGAAGCCGAGCCAGTAGCTGGCGGCTTCGGTGGTGCCGAACCCGAGCAGCAGGGTGAGGATCGCCCATCCGAAGGAGGCGGCGATGCCGAGGGAGACGAGGGTGTCCATGCTGACTGCGCCGTGGCGCAGGTTGCGGAGCGTGGCCCGGTGGAATGGCCACGCGGCCCAGGTCACGATCGGCAGGGCCATCAGCACGCATACCCATTCCCAGCAGGGGAACCGCCACCCGGGGACGAGGGCGAGAACGATAGTGATGTCCATCAGCGGGACAGTGAGCAGCGCGGACACAGCCAGGCGACGCCGGAGGGAGGAGATCCGTACCTCGGTGGCGCGCGTCGACCAGGTGTCGTCGCTGCCCTCGCGTAGGTGCGCACCGTATCCGGCGTTCTCGACCTGACGGATCGCCGTGGGCACCTCGCTGTCGGGAAGGCCGGTGATGATGGCGCGTTCGGTGGCGTAGTTGACGCTCGCCGTCACACCATCGAGCTTGCCCAGTGCGCGCTCGACGCGTCCCGCGCAGGCGGCGCAGGTCATCCCGGAGATGTCGAGCTCTACCGGGGTGAGATCCACCGGTGTGGTGGTGTCCGTGGTCGTCATGAGTGGGTGTCCTCTCGGACGGTCGGTCGGGGGCCGGGTCGGGTGGCGTCGCGGTCGGCGAGGCGCTGGAGCATCTGGTTGTAGGCGTCGTACTCGTCGTCGCGGCCGGTGTCGAGGTGCCGGTCCTTACGGCGGGCATCTGTGGCGTCTTGCCGGCTCCACTGGATGGCGAGTGCGACGATGACGATCATCAGCGGGATCTCCCCGCCCGCCCACGCGACGCCGCCGCCAAGGTATTGCTGGGCCTGCAGGTCGGCCCAGGGCAGGTCGAGGTAGCGGTAGAAGGTCTCGGCGATGATCACATGGCTGGTCATCAGGATCACGCCGAAGAACGCATGGAACGGCATCGCCGCCAGCACATACCCGAGCTTGCCGATATGCGGGAGAGGCCGTGGGGGCCGGTCGACGCCGATGATGAGACTGTAGTAGAGGTAGCCGACGATGAGGAAGTGCAGGTTCATGAGCTGGTGCGCCCAGTGGAACCGCATGTAGTCGCCGAAGATGCCCGTGAGATACAGGCCGTAGTAGGAGCCGACGAAGACCACGAACACGATCAGCGGGTTGTAGAGGAACTGCAGCACCCGCCAGTGCAGCACCCACGTGATCCAGTCGTGCAAGCCCGCCGGTTTCGTCCGGTCCGAGCGGGATGCCCGTAGCAGCAGTGTGACGACGCCTCCGAGGACGAGAAGCCCCGGGGCGAGCATGTTCAGCGACATATGCACGATCATGTGCACCCCGAAATCCGGGGCCGAGTACTTCCCGAACCCAGAGCTCGTGGCGACGACCACAACCGTCCACCCGCCGATCCACGCGGCCGTCCGCCCGAGAGGCCACCGATCACCCCGGCGGTGCAACGTGCGCACAGCGACCAGGTAGACGATGATCGCCGCCGCGGCGATACCCAGGAACAGCAGGTTCGGACGCCACTGCCCGAACAACACACCGAGCGTCGGAGCGTCAGGGACCTCGAAGCCCATGAAGACCTGCTCGATGCTCGTCGGCACGAAGTACTGCGGCGGCGGCTGCCTCGTCATCGCCACACCGACCCCGGTCCACCCCGCCACCGCCACGGCCGCCAGGGAGAGGAGCCCGGTGATGTGCCCGGCCCGCAGCTTTCCTCGCCGGGCGAGGATCGCGGCGACGACAAACACCACCGTGATGACGACCAGGCAGGCGAAGCCAGCGAGAATCAGCCACCCGGTCAGCGAGGCGGCGATATCGCCACCAGCGAGCTTGAACACGGCGATGATCACATCGGAGACGACGATGACGGGAAGCGCGACGACCCCGATCCGGAACAGTCGCCGCAAAGTCAGCGGCGAGACAAGCCGCCCGGAGACCACGCGCATGACGGCGACCAGTGCCGCCCCGAAGAACGCGTTCACAGCGATGGTCTGGAAGATCGCCGCGTCACTGCCGAAGTCATGATCGGGGCCCACGAGCACTTGCCCAGACACGACAGGGGCGAGCACCGCGATTCCGGTCGCCCACAACGGGATCATCAGGCCCGTCCACCGTTCCGAGAAGAACGAGACGAAGAAAACGATCAACGCCGCCAGGAAACTGATCGTCCACGCCTTCGGCGCATAGCTCGCCTCCCACAGGAACGGCAACGCGCTGGGCGTCGCCAGGCGCGCCAACGGAGTGCCATTGGAATCAAGAGCCTCGAAGACCACCAGCGCACCTGCGCACACGGCCCATGCCCCCGAAGCGATGCGCAGCACCGTGATCTCGAAACCCTCCGAGAGATAGCGCGCCGTGCGGGCAGGCGCATCCCTCAGGAACAACAGATGCACCAGCGCACCACTGGTCACCAAGGTGGCGAGCTGCGCGCCGGAGAGCAGACTGGTGGTGATCACAGCCACATCGACGCCCGGATATCCGACATGTAGAAGGTCATACGGTGCTTCGCCGAGCATGACCGCCACGACAATCGGGAAGGCGATGAGCGCGAGGGCGGCTCCGCCGATTAGAAGCGCGGCCACCGCAGTCAAGGGTTTACGCACTCGAGGATCCGGCATGGGCGCGGACGCTGCAGTGGTGGCCGCGATGGTGTCAGACATCCAACACTGCGGGCCAGGACCGCACCGTGTAGCCGGCATCATCGACAGCCGACTCCACCACAATCAGATCAAGGGGCCTCTCGTGGGCGAGAAGAACGCGACCGGAAGCGGCATCCACCTGGACATCGACGACACCCGAGAGCGCGGAAAGCTCGGCCGTAACAGCGCGCTCGCAGTGCTCGCAGGTCATCCCGTTCACCCAGAACTCGAACTCGGCCATGACTACTCCTCCTGACACCCAACCACTCCGATAACTCTACATCGTGTCGTAGACAAGGGTGGCCGGTGCCGGCGAGGTCAGGCGCGTGCGAGGGCTGCGGCGCGCTGGCTCCGCGGCTTCTTCCAGCGGCGGAGGGTGAGCCGGTCTGCGCGAAGCTCAAGGCCGGGATCGGCCGTGTTATGCCCCATCGTCGCGAGGGCGTTGGCGAGGTGGACGGCACCGGCGCGACGAGCGGCTGCATCGTCCGCGATGAGTTCGATCAACAGGAGAGTGGCCCGCTTGAGCGCTCGCCCGGCCGGGAACCGCTTGGGCAAGCAGAGCGCGTTGATCTCAGCAATTCGCACCGCCCACCCGTGATGCTGACGCAGATGAGCACGCTCATGCTCGATCACGGCACGAAGCTGCGGGTCGCTCAACAGCTCCTTGAGCGCGGTAGAGAGGAAGATCTCTGGCTCCCCAGAAGGCACCGCACACGCCACCGGCTCCTCGGAATCGAACCACACGAGGGTGACACCATGCGAGTGCTCGCGGGAGACTGCCACCGGGGCGAAGCGTCCGACCGCCTCCCGCCACGAGTCGGCGAGCGGCTCCGCGGACGCGGAGACAAGAGCGATCACCGCGGCCAGCACACCCAGGCTCAACCAGCCAACGAGCGTCAGCACCAGCGCTTCACCTGAACTCGCAGGATTCACCCCGCCGACGGCACCCAGCAGTGCAATAGCGGCGGAGGTCACCGCGAATCCGATTCCAGCGAAGAAAGCGCAGAACCACAGCGTCAGAGCGGTCCGTGGGCGGCGCACCTGCCACCGGCCCGCCGTCAACATGAGAGGCGAGAACAGCAGAATGAGCACCGCTGCGGCGAGGAAGGAGCCGGTGGCGATCAACGGCTCACCTGCGCTTGCGGGAAGTCTTGCCGGTGATCGCGCCGCGGAGCAGATCGAGGTCCTCCTCGGCGAGGTTCCCGGCGAACTGCAATAGAGCAGCCTGCCGGTCTCCGGCTCCATCGAGGGCGGTCATCATCGACCGGCCGACATGCTCGTCCCCGCTTCGCGCCGCACGGAAGCGAACCTTCCGCGGAGAGTCGCCGGAGCGGACGACATCGCCCTTCTTCTGCAAACGCTCCAGCGCCGTCATCAACGTCGTATACGCAGGAACGTGACCCGTGAACACCGCCTGAATATCACGGGCGCTCAACGGCTCGGACGCCTCCCAGAGGATGCGCATGACGGTGCCCTCGAGCTCCCCTCGCTCACGCGTGCGCTCACCCGCCATCTGCCACCTCCACTCTGCATGTCAATCGATCATCAAATCTACATCACGTCGTAGGCTCAAGGTGAAGCAACGCCTGCTCGGGCGTGGGTAAACGCCTTTCGATACTCGCGCGGGCTGGTTCCCGTAGCGCGGCGGAAGTGCTGACGGAAGTTCGCGGGGCTGCCGAGGCCGCACAGGCTGCTGATGTATTCGATGGTCCAGTCGGTGGACTCCAGTAGCTCGCGAGCGTGGTCGATGCGTGCACTGTTGAGCCATCGGATGGGCGTGGCGCCCAGTTCTTCGGTGAATCGCCGCTCGAATGTTCGCCGCGGAATCCTGGCGTGAGCGGCGAGATCGGCGACGGTCAGCGGCTCGTGAAGGCGCCCCAGCGCCCACTCCTGAGTGCGACCGATATCTCCGGAGGCCACCGCGGCCACCGGCCGGCGGATGAACTGGGCCTGTCCCCCGTCGCGATAGGGGGCGGCGACGATGGTGCGGGCGATGTCGTTGGCGACGGCGGCGCCGCGGTCTGATCGCAGGAGGTGCAGGCAGAGATCGATGCCGCTAACGACTCCCGCCGAGGTGAGGACGTCGCCTGAGTCCACGAAGAGCACGCCGGGGTCAATCTCTGCTACGGGATAGCGGCAGGAGAGCTCGTCCGCGTGGCACCAGTGGGTGGTGGCGCGTTTGCCGTCGAGCAATCCTGCTGCGGCGAGAGCGAAAGCGCCGGTGCAGATGGAGGCGATGCGTGCGCCGTTGCCGTGTGCAGCGCGCAGCGCTTCAGCGACGTCGTCCGGCACGCTGTCGAGGAAACCGCGGAAAGCGGGCACGATCACCGTGTCCGCGACGGCGACGGCGTCGAGTCCGAGCTCGACCACGATCGGCCACCCGTGATCCGTCGGCACGAGGCCTGCCTGGCGTCCGCACAGGACGACGTCGTAAGCCAAGTGCGGTGCCCCAAACACGACGAAAGGCATGCATATTTCCAGCGGCATCATGTGCTCCAGCGCGAGCACCGCGATGCGATGCCGCTGCGTGACCGCGGCGGTTTGCGCGTGCGACATGGCGGAAATCTATCCTTCCCGGCGGTTCCTGCCTCTGTTGTCCTGGTGGTTCCTTCGGGACAATTGATATCTCTACAACATGTAGATTCTATCGTTCCGGCCTGTCCGGACGCAGGACAGGACGTCATGACCAGGATTCACAGCGCAACAACCGTCGCAGCAGCCGCTCTCCTCCTCGCCCTCGCAGGATGCTCGGCGTCATCGCCAGCCCCGTCCTCATTGGCGGATGCGGAGACACCATCATCGGAGGCGGGGTATCCCGTGTCGATCGAGAACTGCGGGAGGACGTTGACCTTCGACGCTGCACCCGAGCATGTCGTGAGCCTGTGGCAGGCGCCGACCGAGATGATGCTAGCCCTGGGCCTCGGCGACCATCTCGTCGCCCGGGCCGGCGACTACGCGGCGTACCCCGCCTCGTTGGCGGAAGAGGCGGAAGAGATCCCGTCGATCGGATCGGCCATGGGGTGGCCGTCGAAGGAGGTGCTGCTCAGCGAGGGTGCCGATCTCGTGCTTGGTCAGTCGCTGGAAGGCTACGCGTTCGACACGTCCCAGGGATATGCGTCGGTGGAGCAGATCGAGAATAGCGGAGCACAGGTCTACGGGGCGAATATCTGCGACGCCGACGGTGGGGACGCCATCGCGATGACCCTGGACACCCCCATCGATACGCTGCGCGATCTGGGGGTTATCTTCGGCGTCAGCGACCGGGCAGAAGAGCTCATCGCAGATCTCGAGCAGGACAAGCAGACCGTCATCGACGCCGTCGAAGGAAAAGACACCGTGGAAGTCGCCTTCTACAACGGCGGCGAGGGCCCGCTCATCGTGCTCGCAGGCGGCATCTACGACGACGCCATCGAGACGGCAGGCGGCCGAAACGTGTTCCCTGCGGACTCCGTCTACGTCAGCAAGGAGGACTTCGCCGCTTCAGACGCGGAGGTCGTCCTCGTCGGAACCTTCGAGGGACAGGACTACGACACCCTCCGCGCCTACCTTGAGCAGACATTCCCCGACCTTCCAGCGGTGCAGGCCGGGAATCTCGTGGAGATCCCCGTCGATGACACCGACGCATCCGTGACCGTGATGCGAGGACTGACCGAGATCGCGAACGCCCTGCACTCGGAGCTGGAACTGACGGTTCCCGCGCCGTGACGCGAACCGAATCCGTGATCGGTGCACCGCATCGGCCACGGATCGCTGTCGGCGTGTTCATCCTCGCCTCCGTTGCCGCCCTGATCCTCTCGGTCGGCGTCGGTTCGGTGACGGTGTCGCCGGATCGGATCATTACCGTCATCGCCGATCATCTGTTGCCCTGGACTATCCCGACCTCGGCGACGGACATCGAGACGCGCATCATCTGGGAGTTCCGCCTTCCGCGGGCACTGCTGGGTTTCGTCGTCGGTGCGGCGCTCGCTGTCGCCGGTGCTGTCTTGCAGGCTGTCGTCCGCAACCCGCTCGCCGACCCGTTCGTCTTCGGTGTCTCCTCCGGGGCCTCGGTCGCGGCGGTGGCGACGTTGACGCTCGCGACCGGGGCTCTCGCGGTCGTCTCGGTGCCGATCGCCGCGTTCGCCGGCGCACTGGCGACAACGTTGATCGTCTTCCTCCTCGCGCAGCAGCGCGGGCGAGTGACGCCGAACCGGCTCGTGCTCGCGGGCGTTGCGATGTCCTATCTGCTGAGCTCGATCACCAGCTACCTCGTGCTGCGGGCCAGCTCACCCGGGGAAGGAGTGACGTCCGTGCTCTCCTGGCTCTCCGGTAGCCTCGCCGCCGCGGAATGGGACGGCCTCGGGCTCCCTTCAGCGGTGCTCGTGATCACAATCGCCGTTCTCGTTCTGCTCGCCCGCGTTTTGAACGCGTTTCTCGTCGGAGACGAGACTGCGGCAAGTCTCGGTATCGATGTCGGACGGGTCCGCCTCGTCCTGTTCGTCATCACGTCTCTTCTGGTCGGCGTCGTTGTCGCCGTCAGCGGGGCAATCGGATTCGTGGGCCTTGTCGTGCCCCACGCCATGCGCATGATCGTCGGCTCGGATCACCGCTGGCTGCTTCCCAGCTCTGCTCTAGCGGGAGGCCTGCTGCTGGTCGTGGTGGACATCGTTGCCCGGACCGTCCTCGCCCCGACGGAGCTTCCTGTCGGGCTGCTCACCGCGGCGATCGGAGCACCGTTCTTCCTGTGGCTGCTGCGCCGGTCCGGACGGAGCGCGACATGAATCAGCCAGACCGCACAGTAGGTGCCCGGCTCGACGTTGAAGGTGTGAGCGTGCAGGTCGCCGGACGGCGCATCATCGACCGGGTCTCCCTCACCGCGGACGCAGAGGTGGTCGGGCTCGTCGGACCGAACGGGAGCGGCAAATCCACCCTCCTCAGAACGATCTATCGCATGCTCTCACCGACATCCGGGCGTGTCGTCGCGGACGGAGACGAAGTTTGGCAGATGCGTGCACGAGATGCCGCCCGCATTACCGCAGCTGTCGTTCAGGACGGTCCGACAGATCTCGAGCTCACCGTCGCAGAATGCGTCGCGACCGGCCGGGTGCCCCATGGCCGTCTCCTCGGCGCCGACAGCCGGGACGATCGCGCTGCAATCGAACACGCGATGTCCGTCACGAACGTCACCAACTTCGCAGCGCGACCGGTCGCAACCCTCTCCGGAGGGGAGCGGCAACGGGTGCACCTCGCACGCGCCCTCGCGCAGCAGCCGCGAATCCTCGTGCTCGACGAGCCCACGAACCATCTCGACATCCGACACCAGCTCGAACTCCTCGCCCTCGTCCGCGATCTCCGCATCACCATCCTGGTGACGCTGCACGACCTCAACCTCGCGGCCGCCTACTGCGACCGCATCGCCGTCCTCTCCAACGGCGTCGTCGCTGCCGACGGGACACCCCAGGACGTCTTCACCCCTGAACTGCTGCGTCGCGTCTTCGGGGTCACCGCGGCCACGATCACCAACCCTCTGACCGGCCGCACCCAGCTTGTCTACACCGATAGGAGCACACCATGACCGATACACACGACAACCTCCACCGTGACTGGGACGCCATGCACCACGACCAGCCCTCGATGGCTACAGATGCAACGCGCGACACGGAAGTTCAGGCCGCGTGGGACCGTTCCGTCGCCGCACACGAAGCGCTCGCTGCCCGACCCGGCGTCACCTTCCAGGCAGACGAAGAGATGGGTCTGCTGTAGGAACAGGTGACATCAAAAGTGGCTAGCCCGGGAGGGCTGGCCTGGAAGGATGTCATCATGCCCAAGCCGTTCCCCAAGGAGTTCCGCGACGACGTGATCCGCGTCGCGGAGAACCGTGATCCGGAGGTCACGCTCGCGCAGATCGCGAAGGACTTCGGTGTCCATGTCGGAACTCTCGATAAGTGGATGCGTCAGGCGCGGATCGAGGCCGGCGAGCAGCCGGGCGAGACGAAGCAGGAGCCCGCGGAGTTGCGTGAGCTCCGGAAGCGCAATCGTCTCCTCGAGCAGGAAGTCGAGGTCCTGCGTCGCGCGACCGCGTATCTGTCCCA
>NZ_AUGQ01000029.1 GCF_000422745.1 Microbacterium gubbeenense DSM 15944 | reverse complement strand
CCCGCCCCTTCTTACTGAGGGCTCCTAGATAGCCCTGAGCGCTCGAGTCGACGGGACACGCGGCTTCGACGGGTGCAGTCGAATGTAAGGCTTGTCGAGGTCGACACTCACGTTCGCATCGGTGTAGACCTTCAAAACGCGATCAAGACTTTTCCGGAAGGCGATGCGGAAGTTTCGCATGTGGCTGTGCCCGGCGCCGAACTGAGCGTAGAGCTGCTCGTACGTGATCGTCTGTGACCGACTCAGCTGGTGCATCCGGTAGGTCAGCCACAGATAGATGTCATGTGCCAGCGTCGATGAGCCGAGCAGCTTCAAATCCTCCAGCAGCAAGGGCATCGGCGCCTTCACGATCGTCTCAAAGAAGTCGTCGCTCAGTCGCACTGTTGAACCCCATAGGGGTGCTCCCGGGTCCTTCTCCTCATTTAGCCACAGCTGGAGTCCGTCAACGAACGACATCCGCCGCCATCGATACCCCCAGCTCCCAGAGGAACCCTTCTCGGTCTCCTCCACCTTCACATCGGCCGCAGCGAGCGCCTCGATCAGATGGAAGACCTGCTTTTCTCGCTTCGCTCCCGCACGGGCGATACCAACGCGGCGGAAGAACTCGCGACGCCCCTCACCGAGTTCAATCACGGGGCTTTCTGTGAGCACAGCCTGCGTAGCCATGAACGTCAGCATTGCCCGTGGGACACGCCCCCAGGGGTAACCCGCGGTGACACGGCTGCCACCTTCATCGAGCCGACTTCCTGGCGTAATGACGAGATCCAGGCCACGGTTCTGCGTCGACCAGAAAGGCACGTCTCCCGGATCTCGGTGCGGAAGAGCGAACTGTGCCCACAAAGGCGTGGTGAATCCGATGTTGCCGCGATCATTCCCGCGCGCCATCATCTTCTCCTGAATAGCGAGGAGAGTCATCTGATGCTTCTCGGCCGCGGCCGTTGACGTCCGCGGCGTGACAACCGCGTGCGGCACGACGCCCGAATCTGGCGCAACGTCGGTCGTCGAAGGCAGCTCCGTTGCTGCTGATGCGATCGTCCCTTGTGCCACGGAAGGCTGCGGGTACTGACCGAGATCGAAGAGTGTCTCATCGGTCATAATGCACTCACCTCAGCACGGCGCGTCGCGTCCAGAGGGTGCGGGTAAGTCACGGGTAGACTAGGCATTGGAAAACCTTTCTTGGAGCCCCGGTGTTGATAGCGCCGGGGCTCCGCTCATTCTGTAGGCGAAACTCTCCAGATCTCGCGTTGCCCTCGGCGTGGCGGATGACCGCCCTCATTCCCTTATGCCCGTTCTGGCAGCACTCACGGACACGGCGCTTGAAAGTATCTGTCACACGAGCAGTCGCACGTTCCGCAGCCGCTGCTTCCGGCGCCCCATTGGCTCGCCGACTGCGGCGTAGTGGCTTCATTCCAAGGCGATCTTCCGAGCTGGGCGACATTGGGCGGCTACTCGAGGGTCTGCCGGTCGATGAACGCTGCCATCCCCGGCACTGTGTACGCCAAGAGGCCGTGCTCGGGCGCGTAGATGAGCCCCTTCGAGATGAGGCGGTCGCGGACGGTGCTGACTTGGGCTGCCTTCTTCCCCAGGCTCGAAGCAACCTCACTCGAGGCGATCGTGGCGTTGCCTGCGAGCTTCATGGCACGGAGGTAGTTCCGTTCCCCCGGCGTAGCGCGGTCCCAACGAACCCGGAAGAAACCATTGTCGAGCGCCGCAGACCCTCGCGCGATACCGACTTCCACATCTGCGACCGTGATGGGACTCTTCGGTGCCGCCTCCCATGTCTCATGCCCAATTTGCTGCAAAAAGAACGGGTACCGTCCGGCACCCTCCACGGCAGCGGCGAGAGCATATGGCTCCCAGTCGACGCCCTCCTCGGCCGCAGGATCCTGGAGTGCATCGATCGCGGCCGCCTCATCGAGTGACGTGATCTGCATGTACCGAAATCGCTCGGCGTAAGACTTTGCCTCGGCCAGTATCTGAGGCAAGCTCGGCAACCCTGCCAGCGCTATAAGCACCGGCCAGCCCGACTGAACCGCCTCATGCGCAACAGCGCACAGCGTTGTGAGGTCTTCGGTCGAGAGGTCTTGTGCCTCATCGATCAATACCGCGAGACCGACGTTGTCCTCACCCGCAGCAGCAGACACGTCTCTGATCACCAGGCGGATGTCCGTATTGAGGTCTCCGGTGTCCGCTCCCCCGCCTGTTGAGTCGGAGAGGTCAACGCCGAAGGACCACGCGCCAGTCATGTCGTAGGACGCCTTGAAGCTCAGTGCGGTTTTCAACGCCTGGAGGGCGCGCTTGCCGGCCGATGGGCGTGAGATCTCGAGGAGTGGCTCATACAGGGATTCGCCCAGGAGGTCGCGAAGCTTGCTTCCGATACTTGCCTCGGCTTTTGCTACCAGCCAGTTTCGTTTCAGCGCTCGCCGTCGGAACTCGGCCAGGAGGACCGTTTTCCCCATCCCCCTCAAGCCATGCAGGATGAGTGGCTGGTCGATTCGTTCCCTACTGACGCGTTGCAGCGACGTCTCCCAGGCGGTGAGCACGTCGTCACGGCCTGTCAGCGCTGCCGGGCGTGCTCCTGCTCCGGGTGAATATGGGTTGGTGACCGAGTTCATAGCGAAAAGTCTAGTTGAATATAACCCCGTATAACAGGCTGTTATAAGCAGTCATATTTAACTAGACTCCGACAGATTCAGCCATGAAGTCCAGAAGCGACGTCGACCGCAAGCACGTTCGCGTTGTCTGCCTGGTGCCTTTACGCGGCCTTACAGATCATCGAAGTGTAAAGCCGCGTGCAACGAGGGTGCTGGCGGCTCGAGCGCCAGGTATCGAGTAGATACTTCGCAATCGCGTTCCGCATGATCTCGCTCGAGTTGCGGTGCTCTACCGCGGCGCGACGCGGCGCGTGAGCGCCCCCGTCAAGGTCGACAGGTCAGGAACAGATCGGCGCCGACCCCCGGAACTCATCTGACGGCCGCGACTGGTCAGCCTGTGGTGAGCGTCCACGCACCGACGAGGGCTGTGCCGGCGACGAGGTACGGGCCGAATGCCAGCCGCGAGGTCCGGTCGGGGTTGTTGCGTCGTTGTGTGAGGCCGATTACCGCGTGAGGGACCGCGAGGAAGAAGCCGGCGACTACCGCGAGGAAGGGCAGTTCCCAGGAAATCCCCCCGAGCAGCATTCCGATGGACAGCGATAGCTTGACGTCGCCGAGACCGAGGCCGCTGATGACTCCCAGGATGAATAGGACGCCGGCGAGCGCGGCCGAGACGAGAACGGCGTTCGTCAGAGCGGTGGTGTCCCCTGTGGTGTTTCTCAGTGCGAAGACGCCGCCAAAAATGCCAGCGGCGAGTGGCAGGGTGCCGATGTCGGGCAGGCGATGGTGTCGGGCATCGAAGATGGCGAGGCCGGCGCCGACGAGGACGAAGCACGCGAGAAGGGTCCATCGGCCCGGGAGGGGAGATGTGTCGGCGATTAGGGTGATGGCGCCGAGGCCGGTCACGAACGCGGTAAGGCTCAATCCGGCGACGTCGCGTCGTCGGATCTTCTTGGCCGTGTTCGTGACCGTCATCATGCAGCCAGGCGGGTGGAGCGGTTGTGTAGCTCGTCGATTAGGGCTTGTGTTTCCGCGTCGGGCTCGTAGCCCTCGTCGACGCTGGTGAGGTGGTCCTCGAGTTGGGTGATGAGTCGTTCCACACCTTCGTTGTCGCCGATCTGGTACTCCGCGCGCATGGCGTTGCGCCAGTGCACCTCGGAGATCGGGTCGACGGTCAGCCCGACGGATGCGGCGTGGCGTGCGCGTCGGGGGTCGCCTGATTCGAGCGCTCGAGCAGCAACCTCGTGGGCGACGTCTCCGATCTTGCAGATCATCGTCTGCCGCACCGTGTCTGCCCACACGTACCGCTTGTCGGCGATGCCGGAGATCGGCTGCCCCTGCACCAGTTCCAGTGCGGCTACCAGCTGCTCATTCGATGCCTGGTGCACATCCTCGCCGGCGAGATCGCAGAACACATCCCAGTCCGTGCGAGCGGCGATGCGATACAGATCGATCTTCTTCGGGAGGTACTCCTGGCCTTCCTCGTTCGTTCCTAGCCAGTGCCGCAGCTTGCTGACCAGGCCGTTGCGTCGGCTGTTGGCCTTCTTGCCCTCGGTTACCAGCCCTGGCCACATTGCGGCCGAGAGCTCGTGCGACGAGAGGCCGTCGGACAGCGCCAGCAGGGCGGCGAGCTCGGTGCCGTACTTCATCGCATGGCGAGAGGCCTTCGCATTCTTCTCATCCATCGGCAACGAACCGCGCGCACCGACCACCTTCGGCGTACCGAGCACGCGAATGTACAGCTCGTCATCATTGAGCCCCACCACGTCCGCCGCTGCCGTCACGGCCTCGGTGGTCTCGGCGATCGGCTCGGCAGCGACCGTCTCCGCAGCGGTGGATCCCTGCTCGTCGTCAGCGGGCAGAACGTCGGAGTCGGTGGCTCGTACCTCGGTGAGATAGGCGTCGGTGTCCGGGGCCAACGTCGGGATCTGTTCGATCGAGATCTCTGCCGGAGCCTCGTCACCGGTGGCTTCGTGGTTCGTGGCGGTGTCAAAGATGTCCTCGAGCTGCTGTGCTTCGGCGCTAGTCACCAGCTGCGGGATAACCGGGATCGATACGCCCCATGCCGGAATCGCGAGGGCAGCGGACGCTTCGTCCTCGAGGGTAAAGGTCCAATCGCCGGCGAGGTGGCCGTTGGCGATCGCAGCGATCCCGATCCGCGGGATCCGCGCGACCAGCTCGCCGAGCTCGGTCATAACCTCTTCCTCGAGGGGCTCGGTGAGCACGATCACTTCTGGCGCCCACCCTTCGGCGTCATCGTTCAGCAGACGCGCCTGCTCGGGACTGTCCACGCCCATCTCTGCCAGAACCTGCTCGGCCGCGGCCGCTTGCACTCGCAGATTCCGCATTAGCGTGTCCACATCCTCCACCTGCTCGATACGTCCCGTCCCAAGAGAACCAGGAACGTTCGCGGCCGAACCGACCATGAGTACGCGCACATCTTCGGACCACGAATTAACCGCAAGCTCGATCGCAAGAGCCGACAGCGACGAGATCCGCAGATCCTCACGCTCGCTCACAATGTTCAGCGCACCGACCTGCTCGAGGTCGACGTAGATAGATCCATCGTTCTCGTCACGCCCCAGCGCGATCAACGCCGGCATTGGAGCCGAAGGAACATCCTCCAGCGGGGGAATCGTCGCACGAGTCATCGACCACACAAGACCATCCTCGGAAGCCGCCACAAACGGCTCCGGGAGCTGCACGGCACCCTCTGTGAAATACAACGACACCTCGGCCGCATCAATCCTGACCATCGGCGGAACCGATACCGGCGACCCGGACGACTGTGCCCACAGCGCGAAGTGACGCAATACCGTGTCCAGGTGCTCCTGTCCGCCCGGATCCTCAACGGCGCGCATCTCGAGCTCGAGCTCCCCCAGCGTCTCCGGAAGCGCCATCCGCTGCCCCGGCTTCCGGCGCCGGCGCTGCATCACGCGACGCCAGCCCAACAGGCCCAGCAACCCAGCAGCCAGGACACCACCGATGCCCCCCAGCGTCGCAACGTTGAACACGCCCCATGACTCGCTCTCGTCGACGCTCTCAACCTCCCCAGCAGCAACGGAGCCCTCCGCACCAGACTGAGAAGCACGACCAGCAGACTGCGACTGCTCCTCCTGCGCCGACTGTGCCTCCTCCTGCGCGACTGCTCCGCCGCCAGCGCCGCCAGCCGATTCCTCCGCCGGAGCCTCCACGACAGGAGCCGGATTCTCCGCCGGCGCTGGCGATTCCTCTGGCACCGACGCGGGCGCAGAAACCTCCACCCGCTCCACATGCGGAACCTTCACCGTCCACCCTGGCTGAATAAGATCCGGATCCGTCAACCGCTGCCCATCCGCTTGGACAACATCAGCGCTCGCCGCTGCGATCTCACCGAACCGCTCACCTGATCCGAGCTCATCCTCGGCGATGTTCCAGAGAGTGTCTCCGGGCTGCACAGTCCGATCTGTGAGGGCCTCTCGCTCCTCGTAGACCGGCTCAGCGACCTGCGTCTGCTCAGCGACGTCCTGCGATGTCTCCTCGGCTGTGACAGCGACCTGCTGCACAGCCGGCACCTGTGTGGAAGGCTCCTCGGCCGCGAACGCTCCGGCAGGAGCACCGATCGCGATGATCGCACCGATCAGTACGCCCGCCGCCTTCTGCTGGACACCGAAGCCAGCCACGCGCACCTTGCGACGCGGCCGCGAACGAGAACCACGCTCAGCGCGCGCAGGCAACTGATTCGGGATCTCGAGCACGAAGCCGATCGCGAACGATGCCCACGCGACCCAACCGATTAGCGGCAGCACCGTCGCCGTGAGGAACACTCCCCCGACATCAGGGCCAGTGAACGCCGCAACGGTCTCCCCCCACGACGGAATTGGATTACCTGCAAAGAACCACAGCAGAGCCGGGATCCCCGCCAACAGGCCCATCGAAACGAGCAACGCGGCGAGCGCTTTAATCAATCGCATGGTGACTTCTTTCTCCGCGGCCCTTATCCGTTTGGTGAGACGTTGACCGTCTGCATCTCGTTGACTTCGAGCGATTCGCTGCTCTGCGTGTCGAGATCGATCGTGCCGGTCTGTCCGCCGGCCTCCCACTGGAATTGCCAGCGGGACGTTGCCGAGATCGTGTATCGATCCCCTGCCTGAGACTGGCTGGTCTGCTGGTACATGTGTCCGCAATCCGGCGACTCCGCCCACCCGAAGCCAGCTTCATACGACTGCCCTTTGGTGCCGCAAACGATGACGGAACCGTCGCCCATGTCCCACTCGAGGCTCGACACCTTCACGCTGCCCGTCACTGCTAGGCCGCCCTCGCTGTCGGAAACGGAGTACCCGTCGAACGTCGTCGGTCCGGGGTTGGCGACCCACATCCAGACAGGCACCCCGACGTGTGTGCGGCGGTGGCCGAACTCCGGATTCACTCGGGGCGCCATCCCGATCTCAATTGGAGAGATCGACAGGCGAGCCGCTACCGCAGCTGCTGCTTGGTACGGGCTGATGGTGATCCCCGCAGGAGGAGCGGCGAGCCACTGGGGATCACCGCATCCATCCAAGTAGTTTCCATTGCCGATGAAGCACATCGGAGGCGCGCAGGTATACCAGCCACCCTCTGATGCTTTCTCCCCCTCTGGAGGATCCTGCTCTGTAGCCACGGGCAGCCAATAGCATTGATCCGCGTTGCTCCAGTACCCGCCCGCGCGCTCGCACGTGATCGGTTCACCGTTGTACAAGCACTCGTCTGCTGAGCCAACGGGATCGGTGATTGGGCCCGGTTCCGGCTGCGGTGCCGGGTCTGGGTCCTCTCCTCCGCCAACCCAACACTCGGGGTTGAGTGGATCGCACCCGTGCTCATAGTCAGCGTGAGCGGACGTCCCGCCCGTTCCCATCATTGGTAGTGCCACAAAGAGCGAGATTGTGAGGAGCGCAATGATCAGGCGCCGCATGTTCCCTCCTCGGACGTTGAGTCGTAGTTGAGGATGTAATACCGCTCAGGATCGGGAACTAGGTCGGCATCGGCGGCAGAGACGTACAGAATGAAGAATGAGACGCGGGAGGGCTCCGCCGACCCTTCGGTGACCGTCCCATCGCCGTCGGTGGCGGTCACGCCAGATTGATCGAGGCACCCGAAAAGTTCGAACGACGTAATCGGTTCACCCTCGGGCCAGGAAGAGAGATCGGTCGCACCCTCATCAGGGATGAAAACGTCGGTACCATCGATGCTGAAATCAGCGGTCTCCATGTTCTTGGCCGCGGTCTCCAAGTCGCTCAACTGCTTGTCGAACGTAACGCCCGACATGAACTCACGAGCTGCTTCCTCACTCGGATCAGCAACGACCTTCCCCCATGCCTCATAGAACTGATCGATCAGCTGCGTGCCGGCCGCGATCGCTTCCTCTTCGGACACCGCTGCTATCGACAGATCAGTTGTCGGCGTGGGTGTTGGGGATGGGGTCGCGCTCGCCGCGGGCGTCTCTGTCTCCGTCGGGGCGGCATCGGTGGTGCAGCCGGCGAGCACCGCTGTCGCGGTCAGTGCGAGGGCGGCTGTGGCGATCAGGGTGCGGTTTCGCATGAGGTACTACTCCGAGACGAGTTCTGCGCGGGCGGTTGCGTGGACAGGGATGGCGGTGATGCCGACGATGGAGAGGAGCTTCGTTTCGTACCAGGTGTCCGCGGTCACGGTCACTGTCTGGTCGGTGCGAGACGCGGATCCGCTGAATCCGCTCGCGGCGAGGTAACCCTCGGCGATTGCTGGTGCGTCGTAACCGACGTTGCCTGCTCCCGTGCTGATCGCTTCGCCTGCGGCGAGGGTGTTGGCGCCGGCGCGAGCTGCTGCTTGCGCGGTGCTGTATGTCTTTGTCTGTGCGGCGACGGCACCTGCACCATCGATGCCGATCGCGACGATCGCGAGGAGTGCGGGGATGAGAATCACGAGGAAGAGGGTGATCTGGCCGGATTCGCGGTCCTGCGGGAGGCGAGTGGTGCGCATCAGTTCCTCTCCTTGAATGCGTCGTAGGGGACGGTCGCGGAGGCGGTGACGTCTTTGGTGCCAGGAAGGCCGATGAGGGTGGCGTTGGAGAGGGAAACAGCGCAAGTGATGTTCGCTGTGATGGTGCCTGTTTGCCCGAGAGGAGCATTGATGCCTCTCGCGTCGACGGCGATGTCGAGGGAGACGCAGTCGACGTTGTCGAGGGTGAGCTGGTCGGAGGCGATGGACTGCGCGGATGCGGTTGCGCTGGTGGTGTCGTTCTCGAGTGAAGCGGCACGGGCAGCTGCGGCTGCGGCGCTGTCGACGGACTGCATGGTCGACGTCATCCGGAATCCTGCTGCCATCAGGATCAGGAAAAGGGTGATCGGGACGGCCCAAATCACGATCTCGAGAGTGGCAGAACCGTCGTCGCGAGTGAGGAGCTGGCGGAGGCGTCTCATCAGTTCACCCACCTTTCAGTTGGTCCAGTCACGGTCTCTGAGATCTGGTTCTCGAGTCCTGGCAAGAACGAAGGGGATGTTCCGCTCACGGTGACAGACGTACGCTCCGGTCCCTTGGCGATCTCGACCCATGCTCCATCGAGGGTCGTGTTCGACAAGTACCCGTGAGCGGCGGCGACCGCTGCGGAGTCGGCTCCTCTTTCGAGGCGCAGCTCCTGCAAGGCGATTGTGGCGGCTTGGTGGGCGATGTTGTTGGTGTGCCCCATGATCCCGAAATGGATGATTACGCCCAGGAACAAGAGGACCGCGGGGTACAGGATCACCATCTCCAGCGTCACTGAGCCGCGCTCGTGATCCTGCTTCGTCATGAAGCGGGAGCGAACGCGGCTCAGGACAGGAGACATCGCGTCAAAGACCAGTCGGGATCTGGGATGCGAAAGCGTTGATGGCAGCGACGACGCCAGCGATCACTCCAATAGCGACAATGCCGATGCCGGCGGCCCAGGCGACCTGCTCGAGCGTGATGCTTCCTCGCTCGGTGTCCTGCCGGACGTAGGCGGTGACGCGACCTCGGATCTGAGCAAGTGCTTTGCGACTGAGGGTACTCATCGTGTTTTCCTTCCAGTTAATGGGTGAACAGCTTATTTGGGGCGTGTGACGGATGTGGGAACGTCTATGGGGCTATGCCTGGGGGCGAGTAGTTCACGGACATTGGGTTTATAGAAAGAGCAGATTGAGGACGAACGGTGTTCCCAGCAGCAGCATGAACACCAGGCCGGTCATCGCCATCGGCATGACCATCCGTGTTGTGGACTTGTTCGCCTCGGTCTGCTGCATATTGAGGAGCCGGTTCCGAAGCGACTTCCCCTGCGCGCGGAGGGTCTCGTAAACGCTGGCGCCTTCTTCGCCGGACAACCGCATGCGACGGGCGAGCTCAGTGAGATCCGGGACATCGATCTCGGCACCGAGACGCTCCAGCGCATCCCATGCAGCGATACCGGCATACCTTGCTTGCGCGAGCTCCTGCGAGAGGCGCAAAAACACCCAAGACTGCCCCACGCTCGCCGCTGACTCCAGCGCCCTACTCGGCGCAGCGCCACGCGTGCGTTCACTGGCGACGAGTTCGAGGTACACCGCAACGGCACGAGTGAACTCGGCGCGCGCATTCTCTGCTTCTCCTTTCGTCGTCAGGTTCGGTATGAACCATCCCAGCACAGCTAGAGGAAATCCGAACAGACCAGGGATATAGAAGGCCACAAGACCCATGGCCTGGAACAGCAATCCGATGATGAACGGCAGGAGGAAGAATCCGGCCGTGAAGAGCGCCTTCAACGTCATATACCGGTTGACGGTCATGCCAATCAAGCGCAGATCGACCTCGGGGATTGAGAATCCCGGGAACCCGGCAACCTGCCGCAGCATGGTGCCCCCGACACGGTCATGAAACGCGTTTGCTTGAGAGCGACCGGAACTCTTGGCGACCGGAACAGGTGCCACACGCTCAAGAGCAACACTCAATGCCGGCGGTCCAGGCACCAGAACCGAGATCAATATCGCAATCCCCGCTCCGACAGCAGCACCGGGAAGAATGAACAAGGGATCGATCATCAGGCGCCTTTCCTGGTGCGGACCAGGATCCGAGGACCCGGGATCGCTCGTGTCATGCGTCGCATCATCAACAGCAGGAGAACGTCGATCGCAAGATATGCGGCGAGGAGGACCTGCCCGAGCGGGGTGCCGTAGGGGGCGCTGTATGACTGCGCGACCAAGAGCAACCCGACAACGCCGAGAGTGACGAACACGACGATGCGTGTCTCATTACGGGGCCCGGAACGTTCAGTCTCGATCTGTCGGCGTGCACGAACCTCACTGAGGATGCTTTCGGCAAGGTCCTGGAGCGCGTTGGCGAGCCCGGACCCGCGCTGATTCGTCTTCAACAGCAGATGAGCGACGACGAGATCAGCGGTCTCATCGTCGAGCTCGTCGGCGAACATCCGCAGCGCATTCTCTGTCGTCATGCGTGAGTTCAGACGGGCCACGAGGCGAGTGACTTCATCTTTAATGGGTGCGGGGCAGCTATCGCGTGACGCGATCAAAGTGCGCTCCAGTCCCTGACCAGCCGTGGTGAGACCGGCCAAGCTCCGGGTCCATGCCTCGAGACCATCGAGCTTGTCGATGACCTTCTGGTTGTCATCCTTCAACAGCAGAGGAAGTCCGATAACCGCCAGCGGGATCGCCACGATCAAAACAACCCACTGCGTGATCAACGTCAGCAACACTCCAACACCGACGCCGATCAACAGTCGGAGCTGCGTGGGCCTGCTGAGACTCCACCCGCGCTTCTGCTTCCGGTAACGCGCCGGCTCCCCCTCGCGCTGCGTGGGCGGCACCAGCGTGAACACGAGCAGCACAGCGCCGCCCATGGCGACGAGGACGGAAAGTGTAACCGCGGCCATCATGATGCGCCCTGCAACACTGCGACGTCGTAGTCAGCCTCGGCAAGTTCCTCAGCAAGCCGAGGCGACGGCAGAGTATCGAGTTCCAACTGTCGCGAGTGCTTGTTGTACTTGAAAATCGTCTGCGTGACAGGGCGAGAATCATTCATATTCTCCCCCGGCAAGATCTCAGAGATCTCGGTGATCGCACGACGCATCTCGCCCGTCTGGCGGTCGGTGAACTTCGTGATCTGCACGATCAGATCGATGTTCTGCTCGATCATCCGATAGGCATACACCGGCGTCGTGTTTGCCCCTCGAGAAAGCATGAGTGCGGACAGACGATCGATGGCAAAGTCCGCGCTTTCCGCATGCAACGTCGACAACGAACCCACACCAGACTGCATCGCCTGCATCATCGCGACGATCTCAGAACCACGCACCTCACCGACAACGAAGCGCTGCGTATCCAAACGCAAGGTGTCATAAACGAGATCCTCCAACGAGATCTCCCCCGGCAAACTTCCATCCGCGAGCGGTTCGCCACCACCCGGCCGATACTCAAGGCTTGTCACGCGCGGGTGTCGGTCCCCCAACTGGTCGAGGTAGAGCTCACGCTCCATCTCGATCGTGACGATCTTCTCGTCTCGAGGAATGCAATCAGCGAGCGCTCTGAGGAGGGTGGTCTTCCCCGCACCGGGGAAACCGCTGGTGACGACGGAGACGCCAGCGCGAACAGCTGCGTCAAGGAAAGCGGCTGCTTCGGTGGTCAAAGTGCCGCGCTCGGCAAGGTCGGAGAGCTGCACGTCAACGAGGCGGTGAATTCGGATGACGACGGTCGGCCGCTGTGCGACGGGCGCGGCGATGGCAGCCAGGCGAGCTCCGCCGGGGAGGTCTAGGTGGAGTCGGGGGTTTGACGCGGTGAAGGAGCGTGCGCCTTCACCGGTACGAGTGGCCAGGAAGTTGATCTCCTGCGTGAGATCGGTATCGCTTTCGGCGACCTTGAACGGGTAGCGGCGTGTGGTGCCATCGGAGTACGACAGCCATACATCGTCGTGGCCGTTGATGTGGATGTTCTCGACGCCGTCTTCGTCGACCAAAGGCTGCAAGCGTCCCAGTCGGAACTGTCCGTCGAGTACCGCCTGCCGGATGGCCTGCTGCTTGCGCTGATCCCAACGTGTAGCTGCGTCCTTCTGGCCGGCACGCGTCTGACTGTCGACGCGAGTGCGAATGAGATCATCGATGAACTCGCGCGCGATTGCTTCACGCTGTTTTTCGGTGAGATCGGGTTCATCGACGAGCCGCTCTGCAAGCATCCGGGATACCTCACCCCGGATCTCCGTGACGTCGTCCCACGGAAGGGCGCTTCGTTCTTCGAGAGTTCCAGCGTGAACGAAATCTGTGGCGGGCGGAAGGGCCGCTGCCGTATGTCCTTGTGCGCCGCTACTTTCATCTGCGACGGCAACATCGATGAGTGCGGTGCCCTCTGCGGCCGCTGACGGAGCTGAGGGGGCAGGAACGTAGCCGGTGGGCAATATCGCGCTCCCACTTTCCAGAGGATCCGTCTGTGACGCTTTTCGGCCGGCACGGGTGAGATGCGACGCGGCCTTGGAGAGTCCGGATGCGGGCTGATCCGAGGTGGCCGGGACGCTGTTCTGGAAGAACGGAAGCGTCGTGAAGTCTGTCAGCTCTGGCTGGTTGTCGTTGTGCTGGCTCATCGTTCGATCTCCTCGCTGAGCTCGTCCTCCACCTGACCGACCAAGCGCTCGGAGTAGGACAGAACTAGAGACTTCAACGCGCGCACATATGCGTTGCGCTTGGGCAGGGTCGTGGGAATGTCGAAGGTGAACTGAGCAGCTCCGCGCGGATTCCATGGAAGGGATCCCAGGAGCTCAACACCGAGCGACTTTGCCGCTGGCCTCGCCGGGTACGTGTTTCCCGGGGCATTGACGTTCGTCATGATCAGATCGAGACGGTCGAAGTGACCGATCTGTTCGAGCTCAGTGCGCAGCCACCCGGCGTCGCGACCTTCGACAATGTCGCCGTGCTGGAGTGTTGCGTGAACGCTCGCGATCGCCGGAAGAGTGTTCGCGGAGAAGAGTGCAACGGATTCTGCCTCGCGGATGAACACCACGCGAGGGTCGTCGACCATGAGCCTGCCGGCATCGATGAAAATGTCGATGCCGCGCGCCTCCACGATGCGTAACGTGTCGATGAGTGAGCGCCAGAACCGCTCCCCCGCGTTCATTCCGGTTGAGATCGATTTGAACCCGGGGAGAACAGATACGTTCTCAGCGATCTCGATCGCCTGGTCCCACAGGGCAGCCTCGTCAAGGCTTCGGTGCGAGTTGGCCACAAGCAGCTCCGTCAACCCCGTGTCGTGAGGCACCTGAGCTCGCAAGGCCCCGGGTAAGAGCCGAGACGTTGTCGAAAGATCTGCCTCGACCAATAGCACAGGCCTCGGCCACATCAGCGACATCCCCACTGCGGCTGTTGAGACGCCCGGCGCCCCAGAGACCGAAGAGAGCAGAATCAACGACATCGGCTACTCCCCTGCTGACTCGTCGAGCACCAAGGCGACGCGTCCTGATGCCGCACGAGCAGCGATGTCGGCCGCGGCATCCTGCGGGACGATGAGGTCAACAACGGTGATCTGCGTCTCCGCCAGATATGACGTTGTGAACACGGTCGCCTCGAAGCTCTCAGGCGTCCCCTCTGGAGGGTCCCCCTGAGCGACTGGGGTGTCGATAACTCGGACGCGATCGCCTGCTGCGAGCTCATGACCGGGGAGCTGAGCACCCGTAAGGGAGACGCCCACGAGAGATGATCCTGAGGGCACGGCAAGCTCGTCGCCGAGGTTCGCCGATGTCAGGAGAGTTCCTGCCGGGAGATCTACTAGCGCTGTCTTGCCCTCAAGATCGGCCTGCTGCTCGACTGTGAACGCATCAATGCGCTGTCCGCCGGCGATCTGGATGCTCGTGAGGTCGTCGCGGCCGATCTTGTCTCCGCGATCAACCGCGGTGGACACGGTCAGAACATTCGTGGTGGTGGTCATCGCTTGGACCAGCCACATAGTGGCGAGCCCGCCGACCACGATCAGGGCGATCGCGATGCCGACCATCATCGGCCTGGTCCTTCCTCGCGCTGGTCGGGTGAGCGCGAGTTTGCGGGGTGCTTTCTCCTCTACGGGAGCGTCTTCAACAGTCGGCATGTGCGTCCTCGGGTTGATGAGTAACTCAGGTGGTCATTGGTCGGCCGCTCGACAGGGCCGTTTCGCCGCCGGGGAATGGTGAGCCGTTGTTGTGTTCCAGTTCCAGGCGTTGCACTTCGCGTTCGATTGCCTTAGCGACGAGGTCACTGAAGCTCTCGTAGCCGCTTGTGAATCCGACGGCACGGTATGCCGCACGGGCTCGTGTACGCACTTCTGCGGGAAGAGTGGCGTTGATCTGTACCTTCTTTTCCGTTCGCGCCGCAGATTCGTGCTGTGGGGTAGGCGCAGCGACGGGAATGGCCGTGTTCGAGGTGGTGTCGGGCGGCGTCGGCGCTGCATCGTTCGCAGGAGGTATAGCGCCGGGCTTGCGCTCCCTCTTCGAGAGACTGCCGATCTTTCGCGTGGGCGTGTCACTCATGACCCGTCCTCCTCTGACTCGCCCGCGGCGAGTCGTTCAACGATCTCGCTGGCGAGACTGTGAATGTCTCCGGCAAGTCCCGTCACAGAGGACGGGATGTAGGTATCCGATGAGGCTTCGCCTCGGCGGATCTCCCACCACTGGGGACCATCGTTTGCGTCCCGTTCCAACTCGAGGACAAGCTTTCCCACGTCGCGTGCGGTCTGGACGACGGCTGAGGCATGGCGAATCACGCTCTTAAACAGCGGCTCGTCGGAGCCGAACATGTCGTGGATCTGGCGGATCGCCTTGCGCTTAATAGCTTTTGCCGACGAGTCGACATCGGTGAGGACAACTCCGAGGAGGTCGATGCTCGCGTTGTACGGCAGGACCTGCTCGAAGCGGTCGTTGACCTGTTCGAGGCCATCGAGGCTCGTCGCGTCCGACTTCGTCGGGATGATCGCCCAGCGCGCTGCCCCGAGAGCAGCATTCTGGATGGCCTGATCCCCAGGGGGCCCGTCGAGGAGTACGACGTCGTACTCCCCCGCGAAAGGCTCAAGCGCCTGCGCCAGCGACAGAATCGCCTGCTCAGGTGTCTTGGTCATCAGATATCCAGAGACTCCTGAAAGATGCCGTCCTCCCGGGATGAGATCAATGTTCTCGCGCACGCTCTTGCGTGCATTCGTGAGGGCTGCCTGGACCATGAGAGCCGCGGCGAGCGCTTTTCCGTGGTCGTAGTCGTCGTCGTCTCGGACTCCGTAGTCTCGGGCGAGACTCCCCTGCTGGTCGAGGTCGACGACGAGGACGCGGTAACCGTTGGCGGCGAAGAAGCCGGACAGGTTTGCGGTGAGGAAGGTTTTGAGGACACCTCCTTTGCCGTTGATAACTGCGATGACGCGCTCGAGGGCCACTCGATCGAGCTGAGTCATGAACAACCTCCGTTGATGTGGACTGCATCCCTAGAAACCCTAGGAATCCTAGGAACCCTAGGAACCCAACAAACAGTAGGAACACTAGAAACCCTAGGGTTCAAGTAAAACCTAGAAACACTTCAAATACAAGGGTTTCTATAAATCCTAGGATATCTAGGAATGATATAAATTCTAGGAACACTAGGAACACTAGGAACACTAG
>NZ_AUGQ01000028.1 GCF_000422745.1 Microbacterium gubbeenense DSM 15944 | reverse complement strand
CGACGGGAACGTCCCGGACCTGCTGTGACCGGCGGGAATGGACCTTCGTCGCCAGCACGCCGCAGGACGGACAGCCCGGCGGGACGGTCGAGGCGATCACCACCCGCCGGCCCCCGTCGGGCAGGTCGACGGCATCGATGACGCGGTAATTGGGCAAGTTGAAGATCGTGCTCGCAGCATCACGCTGCGAACCAGTACTCTCGTGCACAGGCTCGTGGTCCTCTGAGATTCGGATGTCTTGACAACACCCATCACAGCAGGACCACGAGCCGTTCTACGTCAACGACGCGACGCTCCCCATCACCACGAACCGGGAAGAGCCGGTATAGCGCCCCGACCACCGCACAGAACGCGGCCGTCACAGAGAAACCGACGGCGAAGCTCGTGCCGGCGGCGATGAAGCCGACCACGAGGGATCCGAGCCCCGTTCCGGTGTCGAAGCCCATGTTCCAGGTCGTGCTGGCGATGTTCCGCATGCGGATCGGCACCGCCGCGAACGAGATCACCAGCGTCAGGTTCTGCAGCGCGCCGTAGGCGATGCCGGTGAGCATCGCGCCAGCCACGAGCACGAGGGCGCTGTCGGCGGGCGCGATCGTGGCCCAAGCGACGAGGCCGAGCCCGACGGCGCCCGTCCCGAGCAGGGGCGGGATGAAGCGGTGCGGCCCGTAGCGGTCGGCGAGCCCGCCGGCGATGAAGCGCGAGAACGCCGCGACCCCCGTGAGTGCGAAGAGCGCGATGATCACCGCGAACGGCCCGAAGCCGAGCTGCGGGGCGAACGAGATGACCGCCCCGCCCGGCGTCGTGATCGCGAGCAGCACGAGCGCCGGCAGCGCGAGCGCGAGGAACACTCGGCCCCCGCCCGGGCCCGCGTCCTCCGGCTCGTCCTCGCCGCCGGCCCGGCCGATCCGCGCGCCGAGCGCGATGGCGAAGGGCACCGCGAGCGCGGGCAGGCATCCGAGAACGAACACGACGCGGAAATCGACCGATTCGGCGATCCATGCCGACGTCGGGGTCAGCAGGAACTGCGGCAGCGCGATCGACAGGCCATACACGCCGACGGCGCGGCCGCTGTGCGACCGGGGCACGAGGTGCGCCACCGCGCTCGCGCCGCAGACCGTGAGCGCCGCGAAACCGGCCCCGCGCACGGCCGAGACGGCGAGCACCTGCCACAGCTCATCGGTGAAGATCAGCAGCATCGACGGCAGGCCGAGCAGGAGCATGCCGGCGGAAAGCACGAGCCGCCACCCGATCGTGCGCAGGGCCCACGGGACCGTCGTCTGCACGAGCACCGTGGCGAGCATGAGCACAGCGTTGACGAGGCCCGCGCCGCCCTCGTCCGCGCCGATGTGCCGCGCCCACAGCGGCGCGGTCGGCAGCAGCAGGGCGAAGCCGGCGAATCCGAGCGCGGACATCGCGAGCAGCGGCGCCATTCCCGGCGCGCGCCACACGGATCCGCGGGAAGATTCGATCTGAGGCATCATGCCATTGTCTCGCGTCCGGGCCCGCGCGCGGGGAGCGCGGATCCTTCTCCTGATTCTTCGGGCGCGCGACAGTAAGCTCGTGTGCGAGGCGATCTCCGCATCGCAGGTCTCGTCGGAAGGACAGCCCATGTCGAACAAGGCCGAACAGGCGACCTCGGTCGCTCAGCCGGTTCTCCGCGCGAGCGCGCGCAGCGTTCTCGGCGGTGCCGCCGACGAGATGAACCTCACGCGCTTCCTGCACGGCCTGCCGGGCGTCGATGCGGTGGGGCTCGAGGCGCGGGCCGCGAGCCTCGCGACGCGCTCCATCAAGACCGAGTCCAAGGCATGGGCGCTCGACAAGATTCTCTCGCTCATCGACCTCACGACCCTCGAGGGTGCCGACACCCCGGGCAAGGTGCGCTCGCTCGTCGGCAAGGCGCTCGTTCCGGATCCCGCGGACCCGACCTGCCCGCGCGTCGCGGCCGTGTGCGTGTACGGCGACATGGTCGGAACCGCCGTCGAGGCGCTCGGATCCGCGCACGGCGAGATCCAGGTCGCCGCCGTCGCGACCGCTTTCCCGAGCGGGCGCGCGTCGCTCGAGGTGAAGCTCGCCGACACGCGCGACGCCGTTGCCGCCGGCGCAGACGAGATCGACATGGTCATCGACCGCGGTGCGTTCCTCTCAGGGCGCTATGGCCAGGTGTTCGACCAGATCGTCGCGGTGAAGGAGGCGTGCCGCCGCCCCGACGGATCGCACGCTCACCTCAAGGTGATCCTCGAGACAGGCGAGCTGAACACGTACGACAACGTGCGGCGCGCATCGTGGCTCGCGATCCTCGCGGGGGGCGACTTCATCAAGACCTCCACCGGCAAGGTCTCCCCCGCCGCGACGCTTCCCGTCACCCTGTCGATGCTCGAGGTCGTGCGCGACTGGAAGCGCCTGACGGGCGAGGACATCGGCGTGAAGCCGGCGGGCGGGATCCGCGCGTCGAAGGACGCGATTCGCTACCTCGTCACCGTCGCCGAGACCGTCGGCGAGGACTGGCTCACGCCGAGCCTGTTCCGCTTCGGCGCCTCGAGCCTCACCAACGACGTTCTGCTGCAGCGCCAGAAGATGGCCTCGGGCCACTACTCGGCCGGCCAGTACGTGACCATCGATTAAGGGAACCGACATGTCATTTCTCGAATACGCCCCGGCCCCCGAATCGCGGGCGATCCTGAGCCTCCGAGACTCGTACGGTCTGTTCGTCGGCGGCGAGTTCACCGACGGCCACGGGGATCCGCTCGATTCGATCTCGCCCGCCGACGGATCGCGCATCGCCGCGTTCGCGACGGCCGACGCCGCCGACGTCGACGCCGCCGTCGCGTCCGCGCGCCGCGCCTACGACAAGGTGTGGTCGAGGATGCCGGGCGCCGAGCGCGCGAAGTACCTCTTCCGCATCGCCCGGATCGTGCAGGAGCGCTCCCGCGAGCTGGCCGTCGCCGAGAGCCTCGACAACGGCAAGCCGATCAAGGAGACGCGCGACTTCGACGTGCCGACCGCGGCCGCGTGGTTCTTCTACTACGCCGGCTGGGCCGACAAGCTCGAGTACGCGGGGCTGAAGCACCCGCGCTCTGTCGGCGTTGCCGCCCAGGTGATCCCGTGGAACTTCCCGCTCATGATGCTGGCGTGGAAGATCGCGCCGGCCCTCGCCGCCGGCAACACGGTCGTGCTGAAGCCCGCCCAGACGACGCCGCTGACCGCAATGCTGTTCGCCGAGATCGTGCAGCAGGCGGATCTTCCCGCCGGCGTCGTGAACATCATCGCCGGCGCGGGCGAGACCGGAAAGGCGCTCGTCGAGCACGACGACGTCGACAAGGTCGCGTTCACCGGATCGACCGCCGTCGGCCGCTCCATCGCGCGCTCCGCCGCGGGAACGAGGAAGAAGCTCACGCTCGAGCTCGGCGGCAAGGGCGCGAACATCGTCTTCGACGACGCCCCGATCGATCAGGCCGTCGAGGGCGTCGTGAACGGCATCTTCTTCAACCAGGGCCAGGTCTGCTGCGCGGGATCGCGCCTGCTGATCCAGGAGTCGGCGCACGACGAATTCGTCGAGCGGCTGAAGCGGCGCATGGAGACGCTTCGCGTCGGGGATCCGCTCGATAAGAACACCGACATCGGCGCGATCAACTCCGCGGCCCAGCTCGCGCGCATCGAGGAGCTCACAGCGGCCGGAGTCAACGAGGGCGCCGTCTCGTGGGCCCCCGAGTGCAGCCTGCCCGACGAGGGCTTCTGGTTCCGCCCCACCCTGCTCACGGGTGTGTCGACGAGCCACCGCGTCGCCCGCGAGGAGATCTTCGGCCCCGTGTTGAGCGTGATGACATTCCGCACGCCGGCCGAGGCGATCGCGAAGGCCAATAACACGCCGTATGGCCTGTCGGCCGGTGTCTGGAGCGACAAGGGATCCCGAGTGCTGTCGGTCGCCGACAAGCTGCGCGCGGGCGTGGTGTGGACGAACACCTTCAACAAGTTCGATCCGACGTCGCCGTTCGGCGGATACCGCGAGTCGGGCTATGGCCGCGAGGGCGGCCGACCCGGGCTGCTGTCCTACCTCACGGAGGAGAAGAAATGACCCGGCTCCAGATCCCCAAGACCTACAAGCTGTTCATCGGCGGGAAGTTCCCCCGCAGCGAGTCCGGTCGCACCTACCGTGTGACCGCAGCAAAGGGGGATTTCGTGGCGAACGCAGCCCAGTCTTCGCGCAAGGACGCCCGCGATGCGGTCGTCGCCGCCAGATCCGCCGTGGGCGGCTGGTCGGGCGCGACCTCGTACAACCGCGTGCAGGTGCTCTACCGCATCGCCGAGATGCTCGAGGGTCGACGGGCGCAGTTCGTCGACGAGATCCGGCAGCTCGAAGGCGCATCCGCGAGCGCGGCGGCATCACAGGTCGATCGCGCGATCGACCTGTGGGTCTGGTACGCCGGATGGGCGGACAAGTACGCCCAGGTGCTCGGCAGCGCCAACCCCGTGGCCGGCCCGTACTTCAACCTGTCGGTTCCCGAGCCGACCGGCGTGGTCGCGCAGATCGCCCCGCAGGAATCCGACAGCCTGCTCGGCCTCGTGGCCGTCGTCGCGCCGGCGATCGTCTCGGGCAACACTGTCGTGGTCGTCTCGCACGAGAGCGCTCCGCTGCCCGCGATCTCGTTCGCCGAGGTGCTCGCGACGAGCGACGTGCCGGGCGGGGTCGTGAACATCCTCACCGGGTCTCCGGCCGAGCTCGGCCCGTGGCTCGCGAGCCACGCCGACGTCGACGCGCTCGACCTCACGGGTGCGGGATCCATCGACTGGATTCCGCTCGAAGCGGCAGCGGCCGAAACGATCAAGCGGGTCGTCAGGCCGTCCGACGACCTCGACGGATCGCTGCAGAAGATCGCCGCGTTCACCGAGACGAAGACGGTGTGGCACACGAAGTCGCTGATCTGAGGTCGCGTTCCGGGGCACGGCGTGGCATTGTTGTCACTGCCACCAAATTAGCTGTCCCGGAAGGACTGAGCCATGCCCGCACGCCGCGCTCTCGTCGTTCGAGGCGGTTGGGAGGGGCATAGCCCCACCGAAACGACCGACCTGTTCCTGCCCTTCCTCGAGCGATCCGGCTTCGAGGTGCGCGTCGAGGAATCGGGCGAGGTCTACGCTGACGCCGATCTCATGACGGCGACCGACCTCGTTCTGCAGTGCGTGACGATGTCGGAGATCAGCCGCGGCGCGACCGACGGGCTGCGGGCCGCCGTCGCGAACGGCACGGGCCTCGCGGGATGGCACGGCGGCATCGCCGACTCGTACCGCGGCAGCTCCGACTACCTGCAGCTGATCGGCGGGCAGTTCGCGGCGCACCCGTCGAAGGATCCGTCCGTCGCCACAGGCGGGCCCTCCGACAACTTCCTGCCGCACATGATCGAGATCACCGACCTCGGGCGCGGGCACGAGATCACCTCCGGGATCGGCGACATCCGGCTCGAGACCGAGCAGTACTGGGTGCTCACCGACGGCCTGAACGACGTGCTCGCGACGACGACGCACCCGGCGCAGGCGCACCACCCGTGGCACCGCGCCATCACCACGCCCGCCGTGTGGACGCGCCAGTGGGGACACGGCCGGGTCTTCGTCGCCACCCCCGGACACAGCGTCGACGTGCTGCAGAACGAACAGATCCGAACCGTCATCGAGAGGGGCCTGCTGTGGGCGAGCCGCACCGAATCGGAATAGTGGGCCTCGGGGTCATCTCGAAGCAGTACCTCGAGACGCTGGCGTCTCATCCGGGCGTCAGGATCGTCGCGGTCGCGGACCTCGATGCCGCCCGCGCGGAGAGCGTCGCGCGCGAGATCGACGGATGCCGCGCGCTGTCCGTCGACCGCTTGATGGCGGATCCGTTTGTCGAGACGATCCTGAACCTCACGATCCCCGCCGCGCACGCGGGGATCGCGCTGGCGGCGCTCGCGGGCGGCAAGAACGTCTACGGAGAGAAGCCGTTCGCGGTGATGTTCTCGGACGCCGAACGGATCATGGCGGCCGCCGGATCCGCGTGGGCGGGCGGCGCGCCCGACACCGTGCTCGGAACCGGCGTGCAGACCGCGCGGCGGGTCGTCGACGAGGGCGGCATCGGGCGCCCGGTCGCCGCGACGGCGACATGGACATCGTCGGGCCACGAGCGCTGGCACCCGCACCCAGACTTCTACTATCGCCAGGGCGGCGGCCCGCTGCTCGACATGGGCCCGTACTACCTCACCTCGCTCGTGCACCTGCTCGGTCCGGTCGTGCGCGTGACGGGCTCCTCGTCGCGCTCGCGGGATACGCGGATCATCGCGTCGGGTCCGCGGGCGGGCGAGCGGATCCCCGTCGAGGTCGACACGCACATCACGGGGTCGCTCGAGCACCTGGGCGGCGCCGTGTCGACCGTGACGTTCAGCTTCGATGGCGTCGCCACGGATGCCGCCCCGATCGAGGTGCACGGCGAGACGGGCTCGATGTCGGTGCCCGACCCGAACACCTTCGATGGCGACGTGCGCGTGCACGCGCAGGGCGGATCCGGTTGGACGCTCGTGCCGCCGAGCGCCGGGTACGAGTCGGCGGGGCGCGGCATCGGCGTGATCGACTTCGCGCGCGGCCATCGTCGGGCATCTGGGCAGCTCGCGCTGCACGTGCTCGAGATCATGACCGAGCTGATGCGCTCGGCGCGCGAGGGCCGGCGGATCGACCTTACGACCACGGCCGAGCGCCCGGAGCTGGTGCCGCTCACGAGCAAGCGCGAGTGGTGCGGGGCTTCGCCGAGCGCCTGAGATGTTGCCGAGCGCCTGACGAATAAGCTGGATCGGTCAGGTCGCCGACGAATTCTCAGGCGCTCGGCGACCGCGAGATGGAGGAATGACGTGTCGGAGATCCTGCGCCTGGAGTCGGTGGATGTCGTGCGATCCGGGCGGGAGATCCTCTCGGGCATCGACATGACGGTGAACGCGGGCGAGCACTGGGCGCTCATCGGCGCGAACGGGGCCGGCAAATCGACCTTGCTCAGCATGTGCGGGGCGCAGGAGCACCCGACGAGGGGATCCGTATTCGTGCTCGGCGAGCAGCTCGGCCGCGTCGAGATCCGCAAGCTTCGCGAGTCGATCGGCCACGTCAATCCGCGGCATACGGTCTCAGCGGCGCTGTCGATCCGCGATGTCGTGCTCACGGGCGCAACCGGAACGAACGAGCGGATGAACCGGTGGGAGCCCACCCCCGAGCTCGTGGCGCGCGCCGACGAACTCATCGACATGCTCGGCCTCGGCGGCAAGGAATCGGCCCGGTGGCCGACGATGTCGCAGGGCGAGCGCGGCCGGGCGCTGATCGCCCGCGCACTGCTGACGGATCCGCCCCTGCTGCTGCTCGACGAGCCCTCGACCGGTCTCGACGTGGCGGCGCGCGAGCAGTTCCTCGAGACCGTCGACCACCTGCACACGACGCACCCGGGCCTTGCGACTGTGCTCGTCACGCACCACCTCGAGGAGCTTCCGGCCTCGACGACGCACGCCATGCTCATCAAGGAGGGCCGCGTGCTCGCCGCCGGGCTCGCGCCGGACGTGCTCACGACCGCGCTCGTCACCCGTGCCTTCGCCTACCCGATCGACATCGAGCTGCGCGATGGCCGCTGGTCGGCCCGGGCCCGGCGCGCGGTGCCGGTGGCCTGAGGACCTCGTCAGGCGTACGCGTCGCAGACGCGCGCGATCTCGGAGAGCGCCGCGGCATCCGGTTCGTCGAGGGCCATGCGCGAGTGCGCGTCGACGACGCGCATGTGGCGCAGCGCCGCCCGCATGCGGGGCATGTCCCCACCGATGATGGCGACGACGTCATCGACGTCGGCCTGTGCGGCGGAGATCCGCGCCGCGTCCCCGGAGTCCGCCGCCGCCGCGAGTTCGCGGAACGGCTTCGGGAGCACCGAGGAAACTCCAGAGACCACGCCGTCCGCACCCCGCTCCCCCGCAGCGACGAGATCGCGGTCGGCGCCCGTGTAGACGACGAATCCCTCGGGCGCGACCTCACGGTACGCGGCGATCTGGTCGAGGGTCAGCTCGCTCGCTTTCACGCCCACGACGTTCGGCAGCTCTGCGATCCGGGCGAGAAGCTCGGGCGAGACGTGGTTGCCGGAGCGCTTCGGGTAGTTGTAGACGTAGAGCTCGCCGTCGCCGACGGCCTCCGACAGCGTCTGATAGTACGAGTAGAGCGCCTCGTCGGAGGACTCGAAGTAGTACGGCGTGAGCGCCGCGAACTCGCGGGCGCCGAGAGCGCGAGCGGTGCGCACTCGCCGCGCTGCCTCGAACGCGCTCGGTGCGCCGACGTGGACGACGACACGGGTCACGCCGCTGAGCTCGGTGAGCGCGGCCTCGACGACGTCACGGAACTCTGCGTCGTCGATGGCCGGGAACTCACCGGTCGTGCCGAGCACGAACGCGCCCTCGTTTCCTGATGTCGCCACGTAGCGGAAGATCGCGCGGCATCCCTCGAGATCGAGCGAGCCGTCGTGTGCGAACGCGGTGGGAATTGCTGTGAGGATGTCTCGCCTGGTCACTTCTCAGTGCCCTTCTTCTTGCGTGAACGGCGGGCAGGTCGCGCCTCGTCGCTCGGGATTGTGGATGTGAGCATGCCGGGCTCGTCGCGCAGCTCGTCGTGAGCCTGCTCGATGTCGGCGAAGGTCTCCTCGCTGAGCACCGAGTCGGCGAAGGAGCCGCGCTTTTCCTTCGGCTTGCGCGCGTTCCGCACCGCCGGGATCACGATCGACAGCACCGCGAGCACGAGGAGAACGATCGCGATCGGGCTGACGACTGAGAAGAACGGCTGCGTCGGCAGGATCTGCAGAGTACGAGCGAGGTTCTCCTCGGCGAGCGGACCGAGGATCAGGCCGAGAACGATCGGTCCCGCCGGAATCTCGAGGCGCTTGAGGCCGAGCCCGATTACGCCGAACACCAGCATCTGGACCACCGTCGAGATGCTGTTCGACGTCGCGTACGTTCCGATGACGCAGAAGATGAGGATCCCGCTCCACAGGTACGGGCGCGGCAGATCGAGCAGCTTCACGACGCCCTTCATGCGCACGAGGCTGAGCGCCAGCGCGAGCAGCGTCGCGACGATCATGATGCCGGAGATTGACACCACGAGGTCAGGTCGCTCGGTGAACAGCGTCGGGCCGGGGGTGATGCCCCAGATGATCATCGAGCCGATCATCACGGCCATCACCGAGTCGCCCGGGATCCCGAGCGCCATCGTCGTGGTGAGGGATCCGCCGAGCGTCGCGCTCGACGCGGTGTCCGAGGCGGCGATGCCCTCGATGGATCCCTTGCCGAACTTCTCCGGGTGCTTGGAGACGGATCGTGCGCGATCCCATCCGATGAGTCCGGCGATGTCGCCGCCGGCGGCCGGGATGAGTCCCACGCCGAGACCGACCGCGCCGGATACGGCGACGGCGCGGCCCGACTGCTTGAGCTCCGTGCGATTGGGCAGCCATCGTCCGAGCGCCGAGATGGGACGCACCGTGCTCTGGCGGTGCGTGAGCAACTGGTCGAGCAGTTCGGCGATGCCGAACAGTCCGATGATGACCGCGATGAAGTCGAGGCCGTCGACGAGGTCGAGCAGGCCGAACGTGAAGCGCTGGTCGTTCGTCGCGCTGTAGAGGCCGACGGTGCCGAGCATCAGGCCGATCACGCCCGCGAGGATGCCCTTGAGCATCGACTTCGACGAGATGCCGATCATGATCGCGATGCCGAAGACGACGAGCGAGAACAGCTCGGGCGACCGGAAGTAGTTGCGTGCGAGGGTCGCGACCGGCACCGCGAGCGCGGCGAACAGCACCACCGAGGCGAGGATGCCGACGGCGCTCACGATGGCCGATATCGTCAGCGCGAGGCCCGCGCGCCCCTGTTTCGCCATGGGATAGCCGTCGAAGGTCGTGGCCACCGATGCGGGCGTGCCCGGTGTGTTGACGAGGATCGACGGCACGCGGTCGCCGAAGTTCGCCGCGACGTAGATCGTGAGCAGCACCGCGAGGCCCTGCACCGGCTCGAGCGTCATGGTGAAGCCTGCGGCGAGCGCGACGGCCATCGTCGCGGTGATCCCGGGGAAGGCCCCGACGAGGAAACCGAGCGCGAGCCCGACGATCATGTAGAGGACGACGGAGACGTCGGCGAGCGCGCCGAGGCCGTCGAGAAGTGCGCTCATAGCGGGATCCTCAGGACGATTCCGAACAGGATGTAGATGAAGGCCGTCAGGCCCACCGGGTAGGCGATGAGCCCGATCCATCCGCGGTGGCCGTAGACCCACAGCAGCGCGAAGAGGTACAGCGCCGCGACGATCGGGAACAGCTGGATGCGGTAGCCGGCCATAATGATCGACTGCACGCTCCACAGGGCGACGAATACGGCCGAGATGACGATCGTCAGCACGACGCGCAGCGGCCCGCCCGCGGAGATGCGCTCGATATCGGAGCGCACCGGAACCGGCCGCGTCACGGCCACGACGAGCAGGATGATCGCGACGATCAGCCCGCTGACGCCGAGCACGCTCGGCCACGTGCGAGCGGTCATCGCGGCGCCGACGCCCTCCGTGCGGAGCGGGATCTGGGTCGCCATGACGAGGTAGCCCGCCATGAACGCGGTGGCGATCGCCGCCGCGATGATCTCGAGAGCCCGAGACGGGCGGGGCGAGGTCGCCTCGCCCGCCTCGGTGGTGTCGTCAGCGGTCAACCGAGCAGCTCCTTGAACCGGTCGAACTGCTCCTCGACGAACGCCTGGTGCTCGTCGGCGGAGCGGTACACGACGAGGTTTCCGGCGTCCTCCTGGAACGACGTGTACGAGTCGCTCTCGACGGCGGCCTTGACCGCCTCCTCGAGCTTGTCGTGCACGCCGTCGGGCAGTCCGGCGGGTGCGTAGATCCCGCCCCATCCGCCGAAGACGACGTCGTCGGTGCCGAGCTCCTCGTTCACGGTCGGCACGTCGGGCAGCTCGGGGTGCCTCTCCTCGTCCATGACTGCGAGGATCTTGACCGAGTCCTTCTGCGCGATCGCCTCACCGACGCCCGACACCGAGGCGACGGTCTCGCCGGACGCGGCGGCGCTGACGGCGGGAGCGCCGCCGTCGTACGGTACCGGGGTGATCTCGACGCCCGCGGCATCCGCGAGCCCGAGCGACGCGGCCTCCCAGATGGATCCGGCGCCGGAGTTCGAGATCGTGACCTCGCCGGCCTCCGCCTTCTCGATCAGGTCGTCGAGAGTGTCGATCCCGCTCGACGCCCCCACCGCGATCACGCCCGGCGCGTTCATGATCTGCCCGAGGAAGTCGTAGTTCTCGGGCAGCACGTCGGCGTTCTGCGTGGTGTTCAGCATGGCGATCTCGACGGGCGCGAAGCCGATCGTGTATCCGTCGGGATCCTGTGCGGCGATGTACTCCATCGCCTTGGCGCCGGAGGCGCCGGGCATGTTCTCGGGGATGACGCTGACGTCGAGGCTCTTCTCGAGCTCGACGGCGAGCGCGCGCGACGAGAGGTCGGATCCGCCGCCCGCGTCGGCCTGGATGATCAGCCGGATGTCGTCGTTCGGGAAGTCGGATCCGTCGCCGGATTCCACCGGCGTGCATGCCGCAAGCACGGTGGCGCCGAGGCCGGCGGCCGCGAGGCTGGCGACGAGTCGGGAGTAACGGGGCATCTTTGCTCCTTCAATGCGCAGGGTCTTGCTCTTGGGTCAGAAGATCATGACACGTTTACTGTTAACAGTCAACGGGGCGACGGGATCCTGACGACGCGCGGCCCGTCAGCGCGCGTCGAGCTCGAGGTGCATGCGCTCCTCGGCGCGCCGCAGATGGTCGTCGAGCTCGCGCGCGACGGCATCGGCGTCGCCCGACCGGATGAGCTCGTACAGCGCACGATGCGACTGCGCGGATTCGTGCAGATCCTCGTCATGGTTGATCGTCACGTCGAGCAGAGCGGTGAACGTCGGCTCGTACTGGCGCCACGTCGCGAGCAGCCGCGGGTGGTCGGCGAGCTCGTAGAACATCGAGTGGAATGCCACGTCGGCGCGATAGAACGCGCCGTGATCGCCCGATTCGGCTGCCAGCGCCATGCGCTCGACCAGCTCTTCCGCCGGCTTCCAGCTCTCGTCCCCCGCGCCCATCGCCCGCGCGACGGCGAGCTGCTCGAGTGCGGTGCGCAGGCTGTACAGCTGCTCGATGTCCTCCCCCGAGAGCCCCTTGATGTAGATCCCCCGCGGGCGGCGCAGCTCCACCAGCCCCTCGTACACCAGCTGCGAGACGGCGTCGCGCACGGGCCCGCGGCTCACGCCGAACTCCTCCGCCACTCCCTCTTCCGTGAGACGATCGCCCTGCACGAGCTCGCCGTGCACGATGCGCCGCCGGATGATGTCGGCCACCTGCTCGCCGAGCGCCGCTCCGCGCCTCACGCTGTCTCGCATCCTGGCCCTCCGTCTGTCGTCAACTGTCAACAGAGTACATCCAGCGGGCACGGGGCCCGTTCGCACTACGCTCGAGAACGTGTTCCACATCGTCTTCTACGAGCCCCGCATCCCGCCGAACACGGGAAACGCGATCCGAATGTCGGCGATCACCGGCAACACGCTGCACCTCGTCGAGCCCCTCGGGTTCGACCTCTCCGATGCGCACCTGCGCCGGGCGGGGCTCGATTATCACGACCTCGCGCACGTGATCGTGCACCCCGACTTCGATGCGGTGTGCGCGCATCTCGCCGAGCACGGCTCCGGACGGATCTACGCGTTCACCGGTCACGCGTCGCGCTCGTTCGCCGACGTCGCCTACGAGCCGGGCGACGCGCTGCTGTTCGGGCCCGAGCCGACGGGACTGCCCGACGAGGCGCTGACGGATCCGCGCGTCACGGATCGTCTGCGGATCCCGATGCGCCCCGACGTGCGGTCGCTCAATCTTTCGAACTCCGCAGCCATCGCAACGTACGAGGCGTGGCGCCAGAACGGGTACGCGGGCGGGGTCTGAACCGAGTCGGAGCGGCGCGCGACAGCGGTCATTCCGCGAGATCGGGATGCAGCCACTCGAGCACGCGCTCGCTCGCCGAGACCACCTCGCGGCCCGCGAGACCGTACATCTGCCGGCCCGGGAACAGCGCCACGCGGTCGTCCGCCACCGCGGGCAGCGCGGCGATGGCCGGGTGAGCGAGGAGCTCGTCGAACGATGCCTCGCCCTTGCCCGTGACGTCGACCAGCATGATGCAGTCGGGATCCATCGCGACCAACTGCTCGGGCTGAACGGGCATGGTCTTGTCGATCCCGATCTGCGCGGCCGCGCTCGCCCCGCCGCCGTTCGCGACGATGTCTGCAACGAGCGACGACCCGGCGTTGATGAACGGGGTCTGAGCCTGATTGCTCAGGATCGCCACGGTGGGCTGCTCCCCCGCACCCTCTGCGCGCTCCCGGATGTCCGCCACTCCCCCGACGATCTCGTCGGCGAGCGCGTCGGCCGCGTCGCTCAGGCCCGTCGCCCGCCCGAGGATCTCGATGTTCTCGGCGACCGCGTCGGACGTGGACCAGCCGTTCATCAGGGTGAGCACGGGCACGCCGGCGGCGCTCAGGCGCTCGGATGCGTCCTGCTCGCCGGTGTGCCGCGCCGTGACGACGACGAGGTCGGGATCCCAGGCGAGCACCTGCTCCGGCTCGGGGCTCGTATGCCCGCCGATGACATGCTCCACGTCGGCCATCTGCTCGGCGTGCGGGTTCAGCGTCGCGCTCGTCGCCGCGTCGGGGATCGCGATCACACGCTCGGTCGCGCCGATCTCGTGCAGCGCGATCGCCGCGTCCGGGGAGAGCACTGTGATCCGGTTCGGCTCCTCCTCGATCACCACGGCCTCCGCGGCCCCCGGTTCGTCGATCTCGACGGGGAAGGCAGCCGGAGCGGCGACGCGCGTCGGTTCTGCGCCGGCCGTGCCCGCCGAGCAGCCCGCAAGGCCGAGACCCAGTGCGAGGAGGCCGCCGATCGCGGCTCGGATCGGACGACGCCTCGACGAGGAGGGAAGCGGTGCGGTCGAGTATGCGGTCATGGGGCTCTTCCTGTCAGCGCCGCCGAACGGGGCATGCGGTGCGCGGCGGTCGGGTGGATGTGCGGATAGCCGAAGGCGTCGGCATCGACCGTGGCCATGATGCGGTAGACGTCGGCGATCCGCTGTGGGGTGAGGACGCTCTCGGGGGTGCCGTGTGCGACGAGGCGCCCGTCGTGGAGCACGGCGAGCCGGTCGCAGTAGCGGGAGGCATCGTTGAGATCGTGCAGCACGACGGCGACGCTGACACCGGCATCGGCGCGGGCGCGGAGGATCTCGAACACGCGCAGCTGGTGGCGCACATCGAGCGCCGAGGTCGGTTCATCGAGCAGCAGCGTTCCCGCGCGCTGCGCCAGCGCACGCGCGATCTGCACGAGCTGCCGCTCTCCGCCCGACAGCGACGGCACGGCACGCTCGGCCAGGTGCGCGACGCCCACCGCTTCCAGCGCGTCTCGGACGATCTCCTCTTCGGCGGCATCCGAGCGGGACAGCCGGCGTCGGTGCGCGTATCGACCCATCCGCACGAGCTCGGCGGCCGTGACGTCGGCCGCGGCCGCGGTGTCCTGCGCGACGTAGGCGACCAGCGCGGCCCGCTCCCGCGGCCGCAGCGATGTCAGTCGGGATCCGTCGATGGCGACCTCGCCGGTCGTGGGCCGCACGAGCCCGCCGAGGGCCCGCAGCAGCGTACTCTTGCCCGCGCCGTTCGGCCCGATCAGCCCGAGCACCTCTCCGGAACGCACCTCGACGGACACTCCGGAGAGCACGCGGCGGCGGTCGAGCTCCACGCCGAGGTCGCGGGCGACGAGGCTCACGCGGCCCGCCTCGCGACGTCGCGCGTGCGCAGCACGAGCACGACGAACACGGGGGCGCCCACGAGCGCCGTGACGATCCCGGTCTGCCATGCGCCGCCGCCGGGTGCCAGGCGCGCCACGGTGTCGGCCATGACGAGGAATATCCCGCCGAGCATCGCCGCACCGGGCAGCAGGAAGCGGTGGTCCGATCCGAGCATCAGGCGCACGGCGTGCGGAGCGACGAGGCCGACGAAGCCGATCACGCCCGTGACGGCGACGACGCTGCCGACGATCACCGCGCTCAGCACCAGCAGGGCGACCCTCACCCGGGTCACGCTCACCCCCATCGATTCTGCCGTCTCGTCTCCCAGCAGCAGCGCGTTCAGCTCGCGGGTCATGCCACTCAGGCAGGCGATCCCCAGCACGGCGGGCACCGCGACCAGCGCGAGATCACTCCAACTGGCCGACGTCAGGTCGCCCTGCAGCCAGAACAGGGCACCGCGCACGGTCTGCGAGTCTTCGGCGTTCGCGACGATCGCCCCGGTGACCGCCCCGCAGAACGCGTTCATCGCGATCCAGAGCAGCAGCACGGTGACAGGGCTGCGATCGCGCGACGCGAGCACGATGAGCTGAATCACGACGAGCACCGTCACGGCGCCGACGAAGGCGGCGACCGGCAGCGCCCAGGCGCCGATGGCGCTCACCCCGAGCACGATCACCGTCACGGCTCCCACCGCCGCGCCGCTCGCGACGCCCGTCACGCCGGGTTCTGCGAGCGGGTTGCGGAAGTACGCCTGCATGGCTGCTCCGGCCACAGCGAGTCCGGCACCCGCGAGCAGCGCGAGCAGCGCTCGGGGCAGTCTCAACTGCATGATGACGAGGCCGTTCTCCACCGTGTCCGCGTCACCCCCGAGCGCACGGACGAGAACCCTGATGATGTCGCCCGGCGCGATCGGGACCGGCCCCAGACCGAGCGAGACGACGAACACCGCAGCGGTGGCGACCGCGAGGGCGAACAGGATGCTCGCGCGTCGGCGCCGGCGAGAGGATCGGACGCCGGCTCCGGGCGCGGGCCGCGACGCCTCGGATTCGGTGGCGGCAACGAGCACAGCGAACGTCCTCTGGTCGGTTTCTGCGGGGAGGGGAACGCACCCACCCTACTCGCAGTTGATAATCGTTATCAAGTCGACTGTGGTCGCGGCGCTCCGCCGTCGCGGCGGCTTTCGGCGCCCGCTCTCGATAAAATGGTGCCTTTGCTTGCCAACGACATCGGAGGTCGCGCGTGGGCGATCTCGTCTGGCACTCGCTGGTGCTCATCGGCCTCGTCGGCGGCATCGGAATCGCCGCCCTGGGACCCGGCGGCGTGATCGTCACGATCGGCCTCTTCGCCCTCACGGACCTGTCGCCCAGCGCGGTCGCGGGAACCGCGATCGTCACGCACGTCGCGACCGGCCTGATGGGAACGGCGGTCTACCTGCGCTCCGGCCAGCTGCGCGATCCGGCCACCCGACGCATGTCGACCGTGCTGGCCGCCTCGGCCGTCGCCGGCACGCTGGCGGGCGTGCTCCTCAACACGGTGCTCCCGGGCGGATACTTCGGACCGCTGCTCGGGGGCTTCATCGCGATCGTCGCCCTTCTCGTGCTGTATCGGGATCGCTATGACCGCCGGCTCGCACGCGCCGGCGGACCGCCTCGAACGCGCCCACGTCGCTCGCTTCCCCTGCTCATCGCTCTGGGCCTCGGAATCTCCATCGTCAGCGGGCTGTTCGGTGTCGGCGGTCCGATGATCGCGGTTCCCGTGCTGGTCGCCATCGGCGTGCCGCTGCTCCCGGCGCTCGCCGCGTCGCAGGCGCAGAGCGTCATCATCGCGCTCGTGGGCAGCATCGGCTATGCCTCGCTCGACGCGATCGACTGGCCGCTGGCGCTGCTCGTCGGGATCCCCGAAGTCATCGGCGTCGTGATCGGGTGGCGCATCGCTCACTCCGTGCCGACGCGCGGGCTGACGTACGGCCTCGTCGTCGTGCTTCTGGCGCTCGTACCGTATCTGATGCTGCGCTGAGGCTCGGCGGAGATGAAAAACGCCCCCTTCCCGAAGGAAGGGGGCGAAGGGTGGGCCCAGCGGGGTTCGAACCCGCGACCCGCGGATTAAAAGTCCGATGCTCTGCCAACTGAGCTATAGGCCCGCCCACCAGCTTAGGGGACGCGACCTCGTGATGCGCTCCGAGCCGCGCTCAGGCGCGGATCGCCTCGGCGATCGGCGTCTCGCCGTTGCCGAACGGAATCGTGCGGCGGATCGTCGATGGATCCGCGAGCGTCGCTGCCGCGACGGCGGCGACATCGGCGCGCGTGACACGGCCGTCGCCGGGGTCCGCGACCGAGATGAGACCGGTCGGTTCCTGGAGCGTGAGCGGACCGGGAGCGAGGATCGTCCACTCGAGATCGGTGCCGCGCAGGTGCTCGTCGGCGATCGACTTCGCCTCGGCGTACGCGAAGAACGGGTCGTCCTGCGCCACCCCGTGGTCGCGACGCGACCCGATGTACGACACCATCACGTAGCGGCTCACGCCCGCCGTGGCGGCCGCGCTCATCGAACGGATCGCCGCGTCGCGGTCGACCGCATACGTGCGCTCGGGATCGCCGCCGCCGGCTCCCGCCGACCAGACGATCGCGTCGTGCCCGCGGAAGAGATCGACCAGCGACTCCTCATCGAGGCTCGAGACATCGGCCACGCGTGCTGTGGCGCCCGTTCGGGAGACGTCATCGGTGTGCTCCGGGTTGCGGATGATGCTCGTGACCGCATCACCGCGAGAGGTGAGGATCGGGGCGAGGCGGAGCGCGACCTTGCCGTGACCGCCGATGATGAGAACGCTCGACATGGGGATTCCTTCCGTTGGCGTGTTCTCCACGCTAGCCGCCCCCAGGGCACTCGGCTCGGTGGAAGACTGTTCGCATGATCGCATCGCCCGACGCGCGCCGGCCGCTGCTCAGCCGTGTGCTGCAGCCGCTCGCGCTTCTCGCCCTCATGTGGGCCGTCCGCCTCCTCGATGTGATCCTCCCCGGAAGCTTCAATGCCTGGCTCGGCATCGAGTCGTGGCGCCTCGGCGGCCTCGACGGCCTCGTGTTCGCACCGCTCCTCCACGCGAGCTGGACCCATCTCATGTCGAACTCGGTGCCGTTCGCCGTGCTCGGGGTGCTCGTCTGCTTCGACGGCGTGCGGCGCTTCTGGGGCGTCACAGCGATCGCGGCCGTGATCGGCGGCGCCGGAACCTGGGTGGCGAACTCCCCCGGAACCATCACGGTCGGCGCATCCGGGCTGGTGTTCGGATACTTCGGATATCTGCTGGTGCGGGCCTTCGTCGCCCCCTCGCTCGGTCACGGGATCCTGTACGCCGTCATCGCGATCGGCGTCGGCGTCGTGTACGGCGCCGCCATGCTCACGGGCATCTTCGCGGCCGCCGCGGGCGTCTCCTGGCAGGCCCACCTGTTCGGCGCCGTCGGCGGCGGCGCCGCTGCGCTCGCGCTGCGCCCGAGACGAGTTGTCGGATCCCGATAACCCTTTCGGGATCCGACGCACGAATCCGATAGCGTCGCCTCTCGTGAACGTTATCTGGCGCACCCTCCTCGTCATGCTCCGCGCGAAGCGGATCCGTCGGCGCGAGGGCACGCTCCCCCTCGACGCCGTGAGCAGGATCCGACTGACGACGCTGCCGACCGACATCGATGTGCTGCGCCACATGAACAACGGGCGCTACCTGTCGCTGTTCGACCTCGGGCGGTGGGACATGACGACGCGCACCGGCCTCGGCGATGCGTTCCGCGACCACGGCTGGTACGCCGTCGTCGCCAGCGAGACGATCACGTTCCGCAAGTCGCTCGAGCTCTTCCAGAGGTTCGACGTCGAGACGCGCTGGATCGGCCGCGACGATCGTGCGGTCTACATGGAGCACCGCGCGGTCGTCGACGGCGAGATCTACGCCCGCGCGATCATCCGCGCGCGCATCCTGCGCCGCAGCGGCGGATCCGTGCCCCACGACGAGCTGTTCGCGGCGGTCGGCCTCGAGGGCGACATGCCCGAGGTCGACGCGTGGGTGCACGAATGGGCCGAGCACGTGCGCCTGCCGGCCGCCCGCGCCGAAGCGCCCAGCGTGTGGGAGTGATGCGACACACACGACGAAAGCCCCGTTCAGTTCGAACGGGGCTTTCTGTCGGAGCCACCTGTCGGAATCGAACCGACGACCTATTCATTACAAGTGGCACGATTCGCTGCGCGGGCGGCCGAGGATGCGCCTGAGCGCGAGAAGATTGCGCCGGTAACGCCCCTGCGTGCGACCGCTACGGTTGCGCCGGTGATTTCGATCGGCGGCCGACGATGAGCGATCGCGTCTTCGCCGTCAAGCGCGGCGACTTCCACGCCATACAACCCGACGATGGCAACGCCGAGCCTCGTTGGTGCGGGCACTGCCACCGTTCCTACGCAGCAGCGCTCGGATGCTCGCGGTCCACCTGGCCCCCGCGCGCCACCCCCTCGGATACACCGACCTCTATCTGACACATGTTGTCGAATCGAAACACCCCGAGAACGTCATGACTGGGCATATGGGACGGACACCCCTCCGAGTGATCGGAGGAACAGCGCTCAACCCAGGAAGCACCATGCACGTACTCGAAGCGTGGCGCGCGTGGCAGGAAGCCCAAGGGCTCTCTGTCCGCACGATCACGGAACGCCTATCCACCGTCTCGAGCCTCATGAGGCGCACGAAATGCACGCCCCTCACATTGCAAGGCGAGCACATCATCGCCTACCTCCGCCGGGAAATGTCCCCCGCGTCGCGCGCGACCTACTACACGTCGATCCGCGCGTTCACGGTGTGGATGAAACGCACCAACGTCCGGCTCGACGACCCGATCGATCAGGTGCCGTCGCCGAAGCGGCCGAAGAACCTGCCGCGACCGGTCGATCCGACGCTCATTGAAGCCATGATTCGCGGTGCCCGCAAGCGCGTCACGCGCACATATATCCTGCTCGCCACCTATGCCGGTCTACGCGTGCACGAGATGGCGAAAATCCACGGTCGCGACCTCGACTGGTTCAACGACAGCATCGTCATCACCGGCAAGGGTGGCAAGACCGCGCGTCTCCCCCTGCACGATCGCCTCATCGTCGAGGCCCGCGACTATCCGCGCGACGACTACTGGTTCCCCTCCCCCGCGCGGTCGGGCCCCGTTGGGCCGCACGCAGTCTCGAGCGCCATCCGACATTCAATGCTCCGTGTCGGCCTCGACGGCAAGCCGCACCAGCTTCGCCATTCCTATGGCACCGAGCTCGTGCGCGCGGGCGTGAATCTCCGCGTAGTGCAACAGCTCATGCGGCATGAGTCACCCGCGACGACTGCGATTTATACCGCCGTCGATGACGAACAACTCCGCGCCGGAATCGCTACACTTCGGCACGCGACGACGCTACCGCTCGCGGCGTGAGAAGAGGCCCGGACGGTGCCCCTCTCACGACAAGAGCGGGAACACCGTCCGGGCCTCCTACTGATCTGCCAGCTGTCCCGGCGAAGTATCATTAACGCGAGTCCAGACCATTGGACAGCGCGGCATGCTGGCCCGTCCGCTGCGCATCAGGTCCTTTACAGGAACCGCACGCATCTGAGTGGACTGCCACGACAAGCATTGACATCTCTCGGACGAATCCTGCGCTGAGGTAGGACTACCCCAGCAACGCGAAGCACATGCCAATGACGGCGAGCACTGCGACGCCCCCAATCACAGAATACTGAGCCACCGCACTTCGCGAAAGCAACCACGCCAACCCGACGCCGGGCAACAGGCACCACACGAGGCAGATCGTGACCATCCAAAAACCCAGGACGAACTGGTGAGTGATGATGCCGACCACTATCGCCATCACGAGGCCGACAGCCAGCGCTACAACTGAAATTCTCGTGATCTTCTGAGCGGTGGCTAGGCCCGACTTGGAAGCAAACTTTCGCGCCGGGAAGTAGCCGCACACGGCGGCGACCGTAACAAACGCTGCCCCCCCGGCCAACGCCCCTCCTGCGACGACAGCCCATTCCTGCGGCCCTCGAGGCGAGGTTAGCGCGCCTACCAAGGCTGCCCCCGGCAAGAGCCCGAGCAGGCAGCCTGCGTAGAACCCCAAATATAGTCGTGCACTGTCCCTTACGGCATCACTCATGAGACTCAGTATCGCTGACTGATGTTCATGTCGCGTGTACCGCATGCCCCAGTCAGGCAGTGAAATCCCAAGTTTCCGTACTTCCCAAGCGTGTGCCAGTTGATAAGACCCTTGCCGTTGTCCCAGCCTCCGTACACTTCATGGTTCGGGACTGGACGACGCCATCCAACAACTTCAAAGGGGCTCTTCGCATTTGAGCGTGTAGTGCCCGTCCGGGAGGACGTGCGCGTGGCGGTCCCGTGAGAGAGGTCGAGGCCTCCCGAGGATGGAAGTTCCTAAGCTCACCATCCGGAAGACCTCGACGTGCACCACGCTACCTTCGGCGACCCCGATCTGACTGTGTTCACCGCCCTCGACGACCACGGCCTCACCGTCACGGGCCTCACGCTCATGCACGCTGGCGCGACCCTGGAGTGCCGCGTCACCGATCGCGACCCGTTCTGCCGCAGCTGCG
>NZ_AUGQ01000027.1 GCF_000422745.1 Microbacterium gubbeenense DSM 15944 | reverse complement strand
GCTCGGCGACCTCGTCCTCGAGCTGCTGCTCCCGAGAGGTGGGCTTGGACTTGCCCGCCTCGATACCGGCCTTGCCGCCCTCAAGGAACTGCCGCTTCCAGTTCCCGATGGCCTGCTCGGAGACCTTCTCGCGGCGGGCGGCCTCAGCGATCGAGATCTCGCCCTGCAACACGGACAACACGATGCGGAGCTTCTTCTCCGCGGGGATCGTCGGGGGACGACTCATGATGATTCAGACCTTTCGATAGGGGGCGCTGCCTCAGCAACTAACTACCCCTGCCACATAGTCTGACGCGCGACACAGACAAGCTCGCCCGCAACTACCGCGCGGGCATCTGCCTTGCAGCCGCGCTGATCTGGATCAAGACCGACTTGATCAACACGCCCTAGTGTCCGACCTCGCTACCGAGCACGCAGAGACGTCCGGCGGCAGGATCCCGCTGGACGAGGGAAGCGTGAAGGTCGACGCAGCTCGTCGACGTCGCAATGACCTTGCCGAAGGCAGCGGCCACCACGGCACCAACTGGGTCGGGTTCGTGACCATCACGGCCGAGAGTCGGGAGCTGCTCGCCGCCGGCAGCCGCGAGCTGGCAGAGCTGTGCGCAAATGGCGTCGGCATCCAGAAGCTCGAATGGCTCGACTCGTACCAGCCGGCCGCGAGCGGCACCACCTGGCCGATCGGGCGCGGCATCCGCCCGCACGTTCCGACGTTCGGCGCCAAGGCGATGCGGCTCATTGCCGGCGGCGGAGATAAGGAGGCGATCGCATGAGCGACACCACAGCACCACGACGTTCACGCCGCGACCGGAAGGCGGCCGAGGTCGTCGACGTCGCCACGACGGAGCCCGTCGACGCTGCACACGGCGAATTCTCCCCGTATGAGCTGCCCGGTCCCAAGCGGAGGGTGAAGGCTCGCAAGGCGGCCCGCGGGTACTACGCGCCGGCACTCGAAGGCGCGCCGTCGACGACCCGACAGGCATCCGTCCTGAACACCGCACTGATCGGCCCCGTGACAGGTACGCAGGGCGTCGCCAACGGCCGCGACATGCTGTCGCACACGATCATCACGCATGACCCCGTCACCGCCTACAACTCGACGCCTCGGCTGATCTCTAGCCCGAACTCGATCGTGTGCGGGGGCGTCGGAGGCGGAAAGTCGAGCTTCGTCAAGACGGTCTACGTCATCCGCCCGCTGGTCATTCGCTACCGCCGAGCCGTCATCTTCGACAAGAAGAACCGTGCCGGCGAAGGCGAGTACGCCGAGCTTGTGCGCAAGTGGGGCCAGGGCGAGCCGATCCGCTTCACCACAGAAGGCTCAGGCTCCCGTCTGAATCTGCTCGATCCCCTCATCGTGAATCAGATCGGTTCCGCCGGCACGTACCGGCTGCTCCACGCAATCGTGCGGATTGCGCGTGACGGCGCCCAGCTCGACGAGTGGGAAGAGAAAGCGGCACGATCGGCGCTGAAAAAGACGCTCGCCGTCCACGAGGAAGGCCGTGAGCCGACCCTGGCCGACATCCTCCCGCTACTCGGGTCGGTGGCCGACGAGAGCGATATGACCGCACACGCGCTGGACCGGCTACACCAGGCCGGCCTCGGCATCCGCTTCACTCTGGAAGGGCTGCTCGACGAGTACGGCGGACTGCTCGACGGCGAGACAAGCGCGGGCGTCGACCTCACCGGCAAGCTGACCAGCTTCGATATCTCACAGCTCCCCAATGAAGGGCCGTCGTCGCACGTCGTCCGTGCGATCGGAAACCAGTGGATGCTCGGCCGCCTCCGCACCGATCCCGGCTGGCAGACAACCTGCATCAACGAGGAAGGCTGGGACATGGTGGAGGGGCCGGCCGCTCACCTGTTGAAGTCGAATCAGAAGCTCAGCCGTGGACTCGGACTGAACAATGTGTTCGTGTTCCACAAGGGGCTCGATATCCCGCTCGATTCACCCGGCCGCACCGTCATCAGCGAAGCCCAGAGCATCTACGTCTTCCGGCAGGATCGGAAGGAGGACGCCGACTGGGCCGTGCGCACATTCGGCTTCGACCCCAGCACCGCTGAGACGTTGCAGACGCTCGCCCCCGGCCAGTACATCTTCAAGTACGGCGCCGTCCCTGAGACGCACGTGGAGCACGTGCGATCGTCGATCGAGGTTGGCCTGACCGACACCGACGAGGGCATGCGAGGCGACGGGCGCCAGGACGACGCATGAAGACCCTGGCGGGAGTTATCGCGGCAGTCCTGTTGCTCGCATTCGGCACGACGTTCGTGCTCGCATCCGTGCAGCGGGCCGACGCATCAGCGTGCGTCGTGGACCCGTCGCAGCTCCCGCCAGAGGGCATTGAGGGCTGGAAGGGCGACCAGCTCGTGAATGCCAGCCTCATCATGGATGCCGCAACGCAGCTACAGCTCGGCAAAGATGCGCAGATCATCGGCGTGATGACCGCTATGGGCGAGGCGTCGCTGAACAACATCGGCTACGGCGACTACGAGACGGGCGGCGTCCTGAACCCGGACGGCACCCCGACGTCGTCAGTCGGTCTGTTCCAGCAGCAGGAGTGGTGGGGAGCCTAGAGGACCGGCTGAACCCGACCAAGGCCGCCACGATGTTCTACACCAGGCTCGCGGCCGTCGACGACTGGCAGAACATGCCCCCCAGCCACGCCGCACACCGCGTTCAGATCAACAGCAACCCCGACCACTACACGCGCTGGGTCGATGACGCTACGGCCGTCGTCGACGCGCTCAGCGGCGATTGCAGCGCACCTGGCAGCGGGGAGTGGATCGTACCCGCCCGCGGCACGGTCACCGGAACGTTCGGAGACTGCCGGGGGAGCGGCTGCAGCCGGCAGCACATGGGTACGGACCTCGCGGACGGCACCTGTGAGAGCCCCATCTGGGCCGCAAGCGCCGGCACCGCCACAAAGGGGTGGACTGACCTCGGCGGCGGGGTCGTCACCATCGACCACGGCAACGGGATTACGACGAAGTACTACCACATGAAGAAGCAGAACATCTATGTCCAGGACGGGCAGCAAGTCGCCGCAGGTGAGCTGATCGCCGCCAGCGGCAACGAAGGCACGTCCTCCGCAGGATGCCACCTGCATTTCGAGGTCATCAAGGACGGCAAGCACGTCAACCCCGAGACGTTCATGGCATCCGTGGGCGCCCCGCTTCCGAAGTAGCCGGCCGTGCCCGTCGACGTCGCCAGCTACCTACTCGGAGCGCTGAGTACGCTCGCCGTGCTCGGCGCCTTCCTGGCTGCTCGTCGCGCCCGCCAGCGGCTACGCGCCCGCACACGTGAGCGGCAGCGGCGACGGGCGGCAGCCGAGCGGCGGGCCAGGCACGACGCGCAGAAAGCCCGCGTGCGGTTCGTCCCGACCGAAAAACTCGAGGACGGTTCGTGAACGACGCAAGCGAGATCTGGGCGAGCGACGACTGGGTGCCAGCAGAAGTGAAGCGCAGCGGCGCACGCGGAACAGCTACGGTGCTCACGCTGACGCTTATCGGTGGTGCGCTCTACCTCGTCGGCATCCTGAACGTCCCCGCTCCCGCCGGATGGTTTCTAGTCGGGAGCGGGCTGCTGCTGTTCCTGGCCGTCATCGTCCTGGTGACCGCGGCGAACCCGTACCGCCGGGTAGGTGAGGACGTCGAGCAGTCGCACCGCATCTTCCACCTCTCGCCCGAGACTTGGGACGAGGGAGCTACCGTCACCCTCGAAGTCCGCCGATGCCGCAAGAAGCAGTTCATTGCTGAGAGCCGCTGGGGCAGACGCTCCCAGCTCGTCTAATTCTTCCCGCAGCGCCCCACACGTCGCCATGCCCTCGGCCAAACCCTGTCCGGTCGTCGACGCCCCCGCTACCTGTATGAGCTGGAAGTGCTTTCGGGCCTCGGCGCCGTGTACGAACGCGGCGCAGCTAGGGCATGTCTCCCAATAGCGCGGCCCAGGTGAGGCAGGCGTGGAGGACGGCGCCGGCTCGGTAGGTGATGGCGAGCTTGTCGTAGCGAGTCGCGATTCCGCGCCATTGCTTGATGAGCGCGAAGGACCGCTCGACGACGTTGCGGTCTTTGTAGGCACCTGCGTCGAACGCGGGTGGTCGGCCGCCCTTGCGTCCCTTGCGTTTTCGGGCGGTGATCTGGTCGCTCTTCTCCGGGATCACGGCTCGGATTCCGCGGGCGCGGAGCAAGCGCCGGTTCACCCCACTGCCATAGGCCTTATCCGCCAGAACCGCGTTCGGTCGGGTGCGAGGCCTGCCGCCAGCGATCCTTGGTACGCGGATATCATCGAGAACCTGCTCGAGCATCGCGCCGTCGTTGCGCTGCCCGCCGGTGACCACGATCGCCAACGGCATCCCGTTGCCGTCGACGGCATGGTGGACTTTCGTTGTCAGTCCGCCGCGGGAGCGGCCGATGCCATGGCCGGCCGGTTCGATCTCCTCAAGCGGCAGAGGTTTGTAATTCGAGAACGCCCCCTGTGTCCTGCTCAGGGCGCGTGGTGTTGGTCGCGTGCTGGTGCGCACGCGCGATCGTTGCGTCGACCGAGACGTCCCAGTCGATCAATCCGGCTTCGTCCGCCTGAGACAGCAACGTCTGCAGCACCCGGTCCCAGGTGCCATCGCCGGCATAGCGACGGTGGCGCTTCCACACCGTCTGCCAGGGGCCGAACTCATCCCGAGGCACATCACGCCAGGGCGTCGAGGTCCGAAACCGGTAGATGATCCCGTCCACGACGCGGCGATCATCACCGAACGGGTGACCACGCCGACCGGTGTTTGACGGCAGCAACGGGGCGATCAACACCCACTGCTCGTCCGTCAATCGGCGAGTGCGGGAGTCCAAAACAGAAGTCACCCATCAAGAATCGCGCATCAATCATGAGCCATATGGGAGACACGCCCTAGGGCGACGACAGCGGACATCACAGCGCGAGTGGTGCGCCGGCAGCGGACATCACAGCGCGAGTGGTGCGCCGGCAGCCGGCACCGGCCCGGTCACGACGTCGCGCACACGGTCGCGCGTAACTGTCGGAACCCCACAACGCGCCGGCCGGCGCCACGGTGAGCTCGCAGCTGCCGGCGTGTGGGACTCCGACAATGATTCTTCGAGCACGACGCGCACAAGCTCTAACCGGCCGTGACGATCACCACGGCGGCTTGTGCGTTGTCGACAAGCCGCCACGTGTCTTGACACGTAGGTGTCAAACGGCCGTCGCGGGGGAAGGGCACCACTGGTCCGACTGATGACCCGGCGTAACCGTGACCGGCTTATTCGCTGTCGAGAACGCCCGTCCGGCACTCCGCCGGATACGTACCACACGAGTTTCGGTGCGATTGAGTTTCGGCGGAGGGTTTCGGCGGGTCACACTTCGGCGTGTCGCGTGGTTTGTGACTTGCGACGTTAAATGTCGTGGTCCTCGCGTCGCTTATCGTCCGATCAGAAGTGCTTCCTGGGCAGCGTCGACGGCCTCCGGGGTGAGGCGTGTATGCCTGTTGATGTCGAGGATGCGGTTGACCTGGGTTACGAGCCGGTCGGCGAGGCGAAAGTTTCCGTTGGTCGCGCGGACGATCGCGGCGAGAGCTGCCGTGTGGGCGAGACCTGCGTCATCCGGGTCGGGGTCCGGGAGGCGCTGCGCGACGACGGCGGTGAGCTCGTCGCTGCGGAGGGGTCGGTATTCGTGAGCGAAGCCGATGCGGCTGTAGAGCTGAGGGTAGCGGGCGAGGCGTTTCTCGATGCCGGGCATGCCGATGAGGATGACGCCCATTCGGTGGCGGTCGTAGAAGTCGCGGACTTGTTCGAGTCCGGCGGTTTTGAGCCGGTCGGCTTCGTCGATGATGAGCAGCTCGGTGTTCCCGCTGTATTGGGATTCGGCGTGAACGTAGGGGTCGACGTGGCCGTGCTGGGCGTAGTCGATTGCCCAGGAGATGTGTTGGCAGGCGCGGGGCAGGCCTTGGTCGATCTGCTTGATAGTCGCGGCGACGGTTGGGGTGAAGAACGCGGTACGGCTCTGTTGGACTGCTTCGGGCACGGGCGGCAGCGCTCCTGCGCTGCGCGAGAGCGGGTGCCATTGCTCCCATTCGTCGGTGCCGGCGTAGTGACGGGCGGAGAGTGTCTTGCCGATCCCGGGTGGCCCGTAGCAGAGGCCGATGTAGCGGTGCGAGCGGACGGTGTCTGCGAACTCCGTGAACCGGCGGTGCTCCCGCGTGGTCACGAACGCGGGCCGCGTGTCTGCGTGGGGTGGTGGCGATTCTTTGAACTCGTCGAAGTGGCCGCTGAGGAACCGGCGCCCGTCATCGCCCGGCTCGAAGAGGACGGAGATGGGTTTGCCGTCGTCTGGCTCAGTCGTTGGCATAGGTTCTCAATCCATGTCGGGCCGGGGGTGGCGTTGCGCGGTCGGGTGCACTCTCCGGTACAGGCGCAACTTCGGGGCGGTGGCGGGTGTCTTCAGGTAGTGAGCCAGCGTGAGCGGTGAGCTCGCGGAGCTGCTGTTTCAGGGCGCGGCGTTGCTTGTTTCTCGCGGTTTGCAGATCGGTGAAGGAGACGGTCTCGGAGGAGCGTTCGGGTGCGATCGCACGACACAAGAATGCGTTGTCGTGGAACACGCGCACCTCGCCGAGGTCGCGGGGGTCGTATCGCACCGTGACGTCTTCGCCGACGTATGCGGCAAGGACCGGTGAGATGTATCGGGTCGATGCGAAGCGAATCCCGTCGCGTTGCACACGTCGCGTTGCCGCTGCAGTCAGCAGGAGCGAATCGAGGTCTTCCGGGTGTGCGGGCATTCGAGGGATGAAGCTTTCGCTCCGCCATCGTGCGTGCGGGGCCTCGCCAGTCGCTGAATGCGGTCGTTCGTTGTACTCGTCGACGATGAATCGCTCGAGCACGTCATCGAGTTGGTGCAAGGTCAGCGTGGGTTCGCTGCCTGGTGCACCGCCGGTGCCGTGCGGGATGAAGCCGGGCAGATGCGGCAGCAGCTCGGTCGTGATCGTTCGGTAGAACCGTTCGATCTTGCCGCGACCTTGCGGAACGGCGACCCGCGAGTGAATCAGGCGCACGTGCAGGTCGACGCAGACTTGTTCGATCCTGGTTGAGGTGAAGTCGGACCCGTGATCGCTGTAGAGGACGTCCGGGAGCCCCGACACCACCCACTTGGGGCTTCGTTTCCGAGAAACGGCCTGATGGAACGCCAGCGCGGAATGCTCGGCCGAGGGGGCTGAGACGCCGACCGCATATCCAGCAATGGCCCGCGAGTAGTCGTCGAGCACGATCGTCAGCCAGGGGCGGACGGGCTGCTGTCGATCGCCGAGGATCATCACATCGAGCAGGGTGTGATCCATCTGCCACTGCTCGTTCGGTGCAGCCGTCGTGCGGCGGTAGACCAGCTCGAACTTGTCTCGGTAGGCAGCGTCCCCGCCATCTGCGAGAGCAGTCAGGCCCGGGTCGAGCGCGTGCACGATTTCGCGGACCGTAGTGTATCCCGGGGCGGAGAGGCCTCGGCCCCTAGCAATGTCACCGACGCGGCGGTGAATATACGCGATCGTCGGCGCGGGACGCCGCACAGCAAGCGCCTCCACCGCCTTCACCAGCTCGGCGTCGATGCGCGTGGAGCCTTTATCGCGGCGAGGTGCCCGCGAGAGCTGTCCTCCCGTTTCCATCCGAGCCGCCCAGCGTTGCAGGGTCCGTACTGCAACGCCGGAGTGTTCCGCAAGGCGTGTCCATGGCACCCCGTCCTGGTGTTGGCGCACAAGCTCGGCTTTCTGCCGGTCGTTGAGGTGCGCCATGATTCCTCGTTAGGCCCGCTCGACGTGCTCGGCCAGGTGCCGGTAGATCGTGGGCCTGGATACCCCGAACGTGTCGGCAATCTCTTGGACGGTGTGGCCGCCCTCGTCGTACATCGCTCGGGCCTGCCGGATCTTCGTCGGCGTCATCTTGAACTTTGGGCCGCCCTTCCGGCCCCGGGCGCGGGCGGCCGCGAGACCGTCGTGGGTGCGTTCGACGATGAGGTCGTGTTCGAACTCCGCGATCGCAGCGAGCATGTGAAAGAACAGCCGGCCTCCCGGCGTCGTCGTGTCGATGCCTTGCGAGAGTGCTTTCAAGCCGACCCCGCGCTGTTGCAGTTCGTCCGCGACCTGTTTGAGGTTTTTCACCGACCGGCCGAGCCGGTCAAGTTTCGTCACGACGAGCGAGTCTCCCTCGCGCAGATATCCGAGGGCTTCCGTGAGCGTCGGCCGCTTCGCCAGGGTGCCGGATGCGTGCTCGACGAATATCTTGTCGCAGCCCGCAGCATTGAGCGCATCCGTTTGGCCGTCGGGATTCTGGTCTCGGGTTGAGACTCGGGCGTAACCGATCGTGGCCATGCCTCAGTGTAACGCGAACGCCGCTTGTTTTACATAGATTGCTGACACGGGTCGTGAGACGCGACTCGCCGACCTAATCGACAAGTGTCGATGTCCGAAGTCGTCGGCACTTCTGTCCGAAGTCCTCAACACTCGTGTGCGCAACTCGATCTCCCACGGGATTGGGTCGACTATCACCTATCCCATAGAGTATTGCGACAAGCCGCAGGAGCGCGTCGATGGCCCCCGGGTTCGATGAGCGAGGGGTGATCGTGTCACGAATTCTCCGGCCAGGCAACCCACCGGCCGGAAGCAGGAATCCGAGAGCGTGCGTTTCTGACACGCTCGACTGGAAATCTTGAACGCGGGATCGGCTTGCCACGCATGCGGCCCCCGGTTCTTCACGCGTTGAAGCGATCCAGCGACTCGGCCAAGGCTCAAATCGTTCGGAGTAACCGCCGGCCGCGACGGTGCGTACGGTCCATTCAAGCTCGTCGGCGGCACATCGCTGTTATCGAGCTTCGTTACTAGTCGAGTCCGCGACGCTCGAAGCGGCGGGGTGGTCGGGCGAGCAACAGAGCAGCGGCGAGGCCGACGATGATGACGCTGAGTGCGATCCCCGCCTGTACGCCCCACACAGGGACGGTGCTGAGCCATGCACCGCTGGCTTCGAGACGGCGGTTCCAGGCAACCTGGTATGCGCCGAGTCCGATGCCTGCGGCGAGTCCGGTTGGTAGGCCGACGGCGAGAATCACCGCGGCTCGGGCGAGTCCGAGCCGGACGAGCAGGCTGCGGCCCGCTCCCACCGCGTGCATGGTCGCGGCGTCGCGGCGCCCTTGAGTTGCTGAGAGCAGCACGGATACTGCGGTAGCAGCGACCGCCACCAGTATGAACAACAGGATGGGGGCCCACATCACCGCTGACGTGAGCGGGTCGGAGCTCGGAGACAACGGGCCGCGTGCATCGGGGATGGTGACACGGGCAAGGGATCCGAATCGGTCGCTGCCGCTGAGGCCGAGCAACTCGCCCTGGCTCAGCGGCTCGGAGACGGTGGCGATCTCTCCGAGGTAGTGCACCGCGTCCACCCCGAGGTGCTGAGCTGTGTCCGGTGCGATGAGGAACGGTGCCCCCACCCCCTGGAGGAACGCTCCTGGTAGCTCGACGATACGGTCCGCGTCCGCTGCTTCCACCAGGTTCTCGGAATCAACAGCCACGCGCACGAGACCTTCTGAATTGATGAGGGCCGCGTTATTGACGACAACCCCGCCGGCATCGAGCACGTCCGCAGCGTGTTCGACGGCCGGCAATCGTGTCGCACGGAGCGCATCGCCACTGAACAGCATCGTGTTGGAGTATGCGGCGAGGCCGCCGAACCTAAAACTGGGATTATAGGCAGCGCCGGAGTTCTGGTCCACACATCGTAGAGGCGCTCCTGGATGGATCGCGGAGGCCGTGTGCACCGCTTGCCCGGGAGGGCACTCGCCCCCTTCGGGAAGCAACGTTGTCAGTTGCAGCGACGACGTCCGGCCGATCTCGCTGATGGACTCGCTTCCCGTGACTTGGGGGAACCGTTCGCTGGCTTCATCGATCGCGGCCGTGGCCAATAGTCGATCGAAATCATCGTTCACCGCTACTTGCGGGGAGACCATAAAAGTTCCGTCCCACTGCAACGTGCCCCCTTGGTCCCGATCGTTGGAGATCAAAGATGCAGCGGACACCACGAAGTAGGAGGAGGCCATGACCGCGAAGAGCACGCCGAGTGCGGCGGGAACCGTGCGCGAGGGGTGGTCGGCGGCGTCGCGGAGCGCGAGGCGTAGTGCCGGTCTGGCGCGCTTACCGCGCCGTCCCAGCCAGGCGATGATCCCGCGAACGGTGAGCACCATCCCGGCCGCCGCCAGCACGAGTGCGAGAAACACGAGCAGGCCGAGCGCGCCTACACCGGACGGCGGAGCGCTGGTCACCGGGAGCCCGGGATCTGCGGGGGCTTCGCCCAAGGGGATACGGAAGGCGGCCGCGCCGAGTGCGACTGCCGCAATCAGGAGCGCGGGACCACCGCATGCCGCGATAAGCCGCCACAGTCGACCGCGCCGCGCCCGAGTGGGTCGTCGGTCCCGCAGGGCATCAACAGGGGAGAGCCTGGCTGCTGTGCGGGCCGGCGGCAGCGCCGCCAACGTTCCGAGCATCAGCGCGATGAGCACCCCGACCGGGAGAACCCACCACGGGTAGTATGCCAGCGTCGAGGCCACGCTATATTGCTGACCCATCGACTCTGTGGAACTCGTGAGCGATTCCAGCCACGCGGCGATTCCTAGCGACGCCGCGAAACCAAGTGCTGCACCCAAGATGCCGCCAGCCGTGCCGAGCACGATGCCCTGGGCAAGAATGGTGCGGCGCAGATCGCGCGGCGCGGCACCTGCTGCCGCTGCGAGTCCCAGCGCACGTCGGGACTGCTCAGCAGAGACCGCGAAGGCCGGAGTCACGAGGAAGAACACAAGCAGCACCCCGATCACAGCCGTAGCGATAATTCCGATCGCCTGCTCGACGTACGCACCGACATCCACCGGGACGGGATACAGTTCGTCGGCGGCAGGATAGTGAGTGAGGACATGCCGCGACACGGCGAAGGCTTGCAACTCATTGAGCTGCCGTGTCTGATCCCAGGTCACTGGGTCTTCACCGACGACAAGCCAGTGGCGTTGGATGCCGTCAGGATTCTCCGCGACGAGTGCTGAGAGCCAACCCGAGACCGACCACGCCTGCTCACTTGCACTGTCCGCAATGCCCACGACCAAGTAGCCACGTTCGGAATTTTGCATCGCGGCCATCGTGTTGCCCGCGGTGCTGCGCAATCCGGAGTCAGGCGCGGCCAGGAGGCCGAGCGTGTCACCGGGAGCGAGATCGAGACGTTCCGCGAGCGGGCGACTGACTAGCAACTCGGTTGGAGCGGCGGGTAGCCTTCCCTCCGCGACATCTGGAGCGAGGAACGGCAGGGCATCAGCTTCGGCCTCTACCAGTTGAGCGGTACTCAGTGCCCCGAGATCGATCGTGTCAAGCTGGTCTGCTCCGGCTCCTGCCGTAGTCTGCTCACCAGGATCTAACCCCAATTCGGTAGAGACAATAAGCTCTGGAGAAGTCCAATACTCCAGCAACGCGGCCCCGGGCGCGAGGCGCGCCGAGATCTCTTCCTTGCTCGCGGGACGAACATCGGGTTCATCCACCCACGGGCCAGGTGGGCCCTCGGGCAACTGCGCAAACGGCGGCGAGTCCCGCGGCACGGTTGTTGCGGTCACGACGGCCTGGACACCGTCCGGGATCGAGGCGAGAGCCTGATCGCGGGTCGGCGTGCCACTGCCGGTCAACCCGGCGAAAGCGACAAGCGCAGCTATCGGTAGCGCGATGAGCAACGACGCCAGCACGGTGCGCGCGAGATGCCGACGCGCATCCCTGCGGGCGAGCCGGAGCACTGGACGCCACGAGACAAATCCGCGGAGCCGAGTGCTCACTTGCTGACTCCGGTGAGAAGCGTCTCAGGATCAGATGGACCCGTGGCTCCTGAAATCCGACCGTCACGAAGGTAGACAGTGCGATCGGCCCAGGCCGCGAAACGGGACTCGTGCGTCACCATCACCACCCCGGCCCCGCGGTCGGCCCTATCCCGCAACAGCTCCAGTACCGCAACTCCCGTACCGCTGTCGAGCGCTCCCGTCGGCTCGTCAGCCAGCAGGAGCCGCCGGGGACCGACAAGAGCACGGGCGATAGCGACACGCTGCGCCTGCCCACCAGACATCTCCTCGGGACGGCGATCCGCCAAGTCGGCGATGCCACACTCCGCGAGTGCGGAGCGCGCCGCAGAAAAAGCCGGACGCCAGCCCCTCCCATCCAACTCGAGCGGGAACGCAACATTCTCGGCGGCGGTCAGCCCCGGCAATAAGTTGAAATCTTGGAAGACATAGCCGACGCTGCGACGGCGCAGCTCGGCAAGTTGCTTCGGACGTAGACGCTCTAGAGAGACTCCCTCAACGAGCACCCCACCAGAGCTTGGCACGTCAAGTCCTCCCGCAAGGTTCAACAGGGTCGACTTACCCGATCCCGACGGGCCCATAATCGCCACGAACTCGCCCGCCCCAATCGTCAACGAGACTGTGTCCAGTGCCCGCACCTCACGCGCCCCTGCACCGTGCACCCGACTCACGGCGCGCAACTCCAGAATCGGTGTACCGACGTCATCGGAGCCCTCGCCGAGCACGGAGGCACTGTTAAGATCGCGCCGCGTGGTCATCGAACGACCTCAGTGCGGGCCGCACCAGACTCCACCGATGATGTTGGTGCGCTTACCGGAGCACCTTGCAACGCTCCGCTCTGGATTGTAGAGCCGACTCTCATCAGTGCGGTCTCGACATCGTCGAGCCAACGCAACTCGGCCTCTGTGCTGAAGATGTGGTGATCAAGCACGAGACGGTCAACGAGGTCGGCTACCTTGACCTCCCGTCGTAGCCGGGTGAGATCGTGCATAGACCGTTGCGCCGCTGCACGCTGAGTCTGCACCAGCGCTTCAAGATCCACCCCCGGAGTGACCGCGGCGAGAGCCAGCTTGATCACGAGCTCATCACGCCCCCGATGCTCGGCCACCACAGGTTGCGCCCACCATCCCGCAAGCTCATCCCGGCCAGCAGCACTGAGTCTCCAGAGCTGACCGGCCCCACCATCTTCTGATCGCCCCGCGGACTCGGCGTCTCTCGCAACCAGCCCGTTACGCTCCAAGCGCTGCAGCGTCGTCGAAACCTGGCCAATGTTGAGCGGCAAGGTCTGCCCCGTGGACGCATCGAAGCGCTTGCGCAGCTGATAGGTCGACGACGGCTGCACGGAGAGCAACGCAAGCAAGGCGTGCTTAACAGACACAAAAACTTCCTCTGAACGGTGAGACGAACCCATAGGATCACCGGGTTACTGGATAACTAGTTACACAGTAACCGTCGCGAAGACGAACCTGCAACACGAACGACGGTTGTCGGTCGACGTCATGTCGACGCCGGAGATGGTTGCTCGAGGTCGGCAGACGAGTTCGTACCCCACAGAAGCCTGCTAACCCTCTGAGTCGTCCTCGACGTCGGTTCCGCGGGCGAGTTCTTCGCCGAATGCGCGCGCGATGGTGGCTTCGTCGGGCAAGGCGGCCTGCGCGTCCTCGGCGAGCTCGTAGCGGCTCACTGCGACTGGCTGGGTGGTGGAGGCGAGAGCGTAGCGCACGACGGCGTCGTTTTTGCCGGCGACGAGGAGGATTCCGACGGTCGGCTCGTGCTTACTGCGATTGCGTAGCTTGTCGTCGACAAGGGTGACGTAGAAGCCCAACTGGCCGGCGTCGCGCGGCTCGAATTTCGTGGTCTTTAGTTCGATCACTACGTAGCGAAGCTGCTCGATGTGGAAGAACAGTAGGTCTACGAAGAAGTCATCGCCGTCGACATCGAAGTGCACTTGGCGTCCGACGAACGCGAAACCGGGGCCGAGTTCGTGGAGAGTGTCGACGATGCGGTCGACGAGTCGTTCCTCGAGTTCGCGCTCAGCTGCGTCGCTGTCGATAGCGAGGAAATCGAGCGCGTAGGGATCCCGGGTGATCTGCTGCGCGAGTTCGGAGTCCGGCCGCTCGAGCGCGCTTGTGAAGTTCGTCGGGGCGGCAGCCTCGCGCTCGTGCAGCCGGGTGGTGATCTGGTGGGCCAGGACCGGTCTGCTCCAGCCATGGGCGACGTCCTTGGCCGCGTACCAGTCTCGCTGCTCTTGATCGTCGAGCTTATCGAGAAGCTCAATGATGTGACCCCACGGCAATTCGCCAACGGGTCGTTGGCGAATTGCATTCTCCTCGGGCCAAGCCGTTGTGAACCGGCGCATATATCGAAGGTTCGCCACCGAGAAGCCCTTCATTGAGGGGAACTCGCTGCGGAGATCGTTGGCGAGTCGCTTGAGTACCCCGGTACCCCACGCTTCCTGCACCTGTCGGTCGAGGATGGTGCGCCCGATACGCCACCAGAGCATCAGCAGCTCAGTGTTGGCCTTCCGCTGCGCCTGGAATCTAGCGGCGTGGACGTGCTGCTTAAGCTCACTGAGCGTAGCTGCATAGTCACTGGGTACCAGATCAGAAGTCACACTCCTACCGTAACTAGAGACAGTTACATCAGGTGGAGGGGTCTGGTGCAGGAACGGGTGACATCAAACGTGGCTAGCCCGGGAGGGCTGCCCTGGAAGGATGTCCTCATGCCTAAGCCGTTCCCCAAGGAGTTCCGCGACGACGTGATCCGCGTCGCGGAGAACCGCGATCCGGATGTCACCCTCGCGCAGATCGCGAAAGACTTCGGTGTCCATATCGGAACCCTGGACAAGTGGATGCGGCAAGCCCGCATCGAGGCCGGCGAGCAACCTGGCGAGACGAAGCAGGAGTCCGCGGAGCTGCGCGAGCTCCGTAAGCGCAATCGCCTCCTTGAGCAGGAAGTCGAGGTCCTGCGTCGCGCGACCGCGTATCTGTCCCAGGCTCATCTGCCGGGAAAATGATGTACCCGCTCGTGAGCGAGCTCGCCGACGACGGCATCCCCGTCGTGGTGTCGTGCCGGGTACTGAAGCTCGCGCGCCAGCCCTACTACCGCTGGCTAAGGCACCCCGTCACGAGGCGGGAGCTGGATGAGGCGTATCGCGCGAACGCATTGTTCGACGCCCACCGTGACGACCCGGAGTTCGGGTATCGACTCCTCGCCGACGAGGCCCGCGATGAAGGCGGCGAGGCGATGTCGGATCGAACGGCCTGGCGAATTGCGTCTGCGAACGGCTGGTGGAGCGTGTTCGGGAAGAAGCGCGGCAAGAACGGCAAGAAGCCTGGCCCCGCCGTTCACGACGATCTCTGTGTCGTCGTCGACGAGCACGGGCGTGAGCGTCACCGGTTCGTGGCGTCCCGGCCGAACCAGCTTTGGCTGACCGACATCACGGAACACAAAACGAGCGAAGGTCGGCTCTATCTTTGCGCGGTCAAGGACGCCTTCAGTGGTCGGATCGTGGGCTACTCGATCGACTCGAGAATGAAGGCATCTCTCGCGGTCTGCGCTGTCCGCAACGCCGTCCGGATGCGCGGAAACGTGAACGGCTGCATCGTGCATTCGGACAGAGGGTCGCAATTTCGAAGCAGGAAGCTACGCCGAGAACTCAGCCTCCATAATCTTGTCGGCTCGATGGGCAGGGTCGCGTCCTGCGGCGACAACGCGGCGATGGAATCGTTCTTCAGCCTGCTGCAGAAGAACGTCCTCGATCGTCGTTCCTGGGCCACCCGCGAGGAACTGCGGATCGCGATCGTGACCTGGATCGAGCGGACCTATCACCGCAGGCGCAGGCAGGCCCGCCTGGGCCGGTTGACGCCCATCGAGTTCGAGACCATCATGAACAAGGACCTGGCCCTCGCGGCCTAACCAGAACTGTCACCTGTTCCTACATCAGACCCGAGCTGGGGGTAAGGAACTGAGAGGTGTCCGTTTGGGGATCGCTTTACGGGACAGTTGAGCGGCGAAGTTGAACACATGTCAATGTCCGAAGTCGCCTGCACGGTTGACCCGGGATCTCGGGTCGCGTCCGGGGGACTGTGAGTAAAGGGCTATCCGTGTTCGTATGCAGAACCGGCGCTTTGTGTGGCGTACGACGCTTGATGTGGCGTTGTGTGAGCCCTCGGTGTGGCGACGGGGTGTTAGATCGCTGGGCGCCGTCACCTTTGTCTTTGAGATTGCGTCAGCACTCTGTGCCCGTCGTCGCGTAGCTCGCCGGTGGGCGAAACATGACGATATAAGGTCTGACGACTTACGCCGAGTTCTTTGCAGAGGTCGCCGACAGTTGTATCGGGTTGGCCCATCGAGGCCATGGCCAGTCGGATCTTGGCCGCGGTCATCTTGTAGGGCCGTCCGCCTCTGCGGCCCCGGGCGCGGGCGGCGGCGAGGCCGGCGAGTGTGCGTTCTCGGATGAGTTCGCGTTCGAACTCGGCCAGTGCGGCGAAGATGCCGAAGACGAGTTTGCCGGATGCGGTGGTGGTGTCGATGGCGGCACCTTCACCGGTGAGGACTTTCAGTCCGATGCCGCGTTGGGTCAGGTCGTGGACGATGTTGACCAAGTGGCGCAGATCGCGGCCGAGACGATCGAGCTTCCAGACAACGAGCGTGTCACCCTCGCGTAGGGCTTTCACACACCCGGCGAGGTGTGGGCGGTCGTCTTTCTTGCCGGAGGCTTGGTCCTCGTACATGGCGTCCGGGTCGATCCCCGCCGTGAGGAGAGCATCGCGCTGCAGGTCGGTGTTCTGCGATCCATCGGCTTTGGATACTCGCATGTAGCCCACCAGCATCTTCATCTCCTTGCAATGTCACGTATACGGCCGTTTAGGTGACGCGAGCTAGGGATCCGGATCAGACCATCGCGGTCGTAACAATACTCGTCATTTATTCTATGTCTTGCGAACGGTACCTGTCCCCGTTGTTGTGTGACACACCCCTGGTGCCGGCATCCGGTGCACGCATGGCGGCGAGCGTCTGTGGCAGGAAAGCTTCGGGAACGTCGAGGCCGATCAAGTCGCCGCGGATGCTCTGGAACGTCTTCTCGGTGCGCGTAAGGCTCGTCAGGACCGCGAGCATGCGCTCTGCGGCAAGCGGGTCTTGCTGGGCGAGAGCGAGGGCTTCACTCATCGCTTCACGCGCCTCGTCCCAGATATCGCGCGGCGGCAAGCCGTCGGGAGCTGGGCGATCTGGCTCGGGCGTCAAGAGATGGCCGAGTGTGCCGCGCGCTTCAATCTCTCCGGTTTCGATCAGGTGGATAGCTGTCGCGGCCGCTTCGAGATACATCTCTTGCTGCGGCCACGGTAGCGTCTCGTAGGTTCGCGCGGCACCGATGATGCCAGCACGAGCAGGGTGCCCGGCCGTGCGCCAGATGAGTTCGATGGAGCGGCGTGGGCGGACCCGAAGTTTTGAGAACGGAATCGAGATCTCCTCGATGATGGTGCGCAGCAGGCGGAACCACACCCCAACATGGACTGTCCGGCGTGGTAGAGCAACCGTGCCGGTCCTCAGAGCTTCTTCGGTGCGTGCGTCTTGGATAGCGACCTGCCGCGGAACGGGCCGGTTGTTCGTCTTGCTGTGCTCCCAGCCGAAGAACGCGAACGATCCGAAGGCAGCGTCGAGCCGGCAACCGTGATGCGGGCATGTGAGCGTGATCGGAAGCTGCACGATCAGTGGCAACGTGAGCGCCCCGCCTGTCGTGCTCTCCGCGCATGCCGGGCACACGCGGCTGACCGGTCTGTTGTTGGAATTGAGCGGCAGCCATGCCCGCCAGTTCATCACTTCTCGGTGGGGACGTTCCTTGAATGTGATGATCACGGACTCTTGGCGCACATACGTGTCGAACGCAGAGCCGGGCATCGGCTCTGGATCGAGCGAATCGAGAAGCCACGGCACCCAGCCAGCGACCGTCATCCGGCGTACCTGCTTCTCTGGCACACCGGTGCGCTCCGCCAGAGTGGTAATCAGCGCCGACGGTGCCTCCAGATCCAGTGACCGGATCGGCCCTGGCGCGGGAGCGTCGGGTGGAGTGAGGTCATGGCGGACAAGCTTATCGAGGTCCATCCCGTACACAGTGGCGAGCCTATGGAGCCACGAGCTCAGCGCCTCACCCCGGCCGGGCGCTGGGTGAAGTGGCCACCGATGCGTCATAACAGTTCGCGCTCAAACAAGTGTCGCCGTTCTGTGGGCCCGACATATGGGGCGACGAGGAGGGTGCGCTGATTGATCGCTTCCTCGCCCGTCTCGATCGCTGCGACGGCGGCGTCCGTAAGAAGGCGCGTGAGTTCGCCAATGGTTCCCTCGCTGCGGGTGAGGAGGTAGCGTGACATCTCCTCGCTGTCGATGATCGAGCGACGGCGAAGCGGGAAGGCTGCCGCGAAACTGGCCAGCAGTGAGCGCGCCTCATCATTGGGCTCCCAGCGCGGCAAAGCGAAGGGCTCGAACCGGTTTTCTAGCTGGTCGTCGGATCGGATTGCCATATATGCCTCGCGCGTCCCGACTCCGACCAACGGGATGCGCAACTCGTTACCCAGAAACCTCAGCACGTTCAGGAACTCGCGTCGCGTGTCACCGCGACCGGCCAGCACGTTGTGCAGCTCATCAATGACCAGCACCCGCACTCCGACTGCCCGCAACAGGGACAACGTTGCCTGTTCCATTTCGGGTACGCGTTGTCGCGGGCGAAGCGGTGCTCCCAGCGCAGCCTGCAGCGCGACGTAGAACCGGGACACTGACGGCTCGGAGGGCATCTGAACGGCCAGCACTGGAACCTGTTCATGCTCGACGTGGGAGATCGGCGGGTGGAGACGGCGGAACTTCTCGATGATCATCGACTTGCCGTTATTGGTCGGCCCCAACAGCAACAGATTCGGCATGCGCTGTTTCTCCGGCCACTCGTACAGTGTCTCCAACCGTTCCAGCGCCTCGGAGGCGCGAGAGTATCCGATCCATCGGTCAGCGCGCACATGCTTGAGTCGCTCTTCCGCGGGAAGGCGTGCGATCGGCTGCGCGCTGGGATGCAGATGCGTGAGATCCTCGTCCGCAGTCACCGCTTCCGCGTCCATCACCACTGTTCGATCACTTCGAATGGCATCACGCGGTCCTCAGTAGTCGGCTCACTGCTTCCCTCGGGCGGTAGAAGGTCGACGGGTGGGCGAGCCACAGAGATTTTGGTTTCGTCTGCGGTTCCACCCCGTTTGCGACGTTCGGCGTTACGACGTGCCTTGCGGGTCGTGGAGCTTGCGGTTTCGGTGATCGTGCGCATTTGCTCGACCGTGCGGAACAGGGCATCTTCGTCAACTTGCGCTCGACCCTCACCTCGCAGCCGCTCCAGAGCGGCGCGGTGCTCCCACACGCTGACCGCCGGATACGAGAGTGTCCGGTATGGCACCGACAAGTAGGAGCCATCGTCGGGATCGAGCACCCAGATGCGGCTGATGTCCCGTGGGTCGCGGCGGATCACGAATCGTTCCATCTGGCTACGGCGTGCGATCCACGGTTTTAGAGCGTTGCGGAAGTAGTGCACGTGGTCGATCACGAACCCGGTCCGTGTCAGCTTCCGGCGCACCACTGGCAAGAAATCCACCAGGAACGCGGATGCATCCGTCACCATCGATGGTGCTGCCTCCTTGACCCCCGCCGCCCACAGCGCCAGTGGGGTTTGCCGCGTCGTGCCGTGGACCTGGCCGTGATAGCTGGAGACCGCCAAGGTCAGCCACTTCTCCAACTCGGCGACCGTCAGGACGGCTCGGGCGTCCGAGTCATAGCTTCCACGCTGGGCAGGGTTCGAGAACGTCGTGCCAGGCAACTCGTGCACCATCTCCATAAGCGTCCCTATGACGCGCTCGATGATTCCGCCGTAGTGCGGACGTCCTGGAGGCCTATAGTTCAATGCGATTCCGTGCTCCTGGCACCCTCGCCGTAACGCTTCACTCTTGAACTCTGAAGCGTTGTCCAGATACAACTCGCGCGGCTTACCCGCCATCGGCCACGTGACGTCGACCCCAAGCCGCTCCAGCGACGCACGTTTGTCGGTGACCATGTGCCCCAGACACAAACCGACTGAGAGTGCGGACGGTGCTTCCAGCGTGATCACCAGCCCCACGATGCTTCGTGAGCGCACGTCGATCGCGACGGTCACATAAGGTCGCCCGATCGGCAGACGGTGTTGTTCGTCCACCACGATCAGATCCACCACAGTGTGATCTATCTGTACCTGCTCCAACACCTCGACGATCGCGGGAACCTGCCCTCCCGCCGATTGCAATGGCCGGGCCGCCTCTCGTCCCTCCCGCCCCACGGTCTCCGCCCGCGGATCGAGCGCGGCGATGCGACGCCGCACCGCATTACGTGAAGGAGCAGGAAGCCCACGAAGCCGACACATCCGAATGATCTCGCGATGAACAGCAGCGATCGTCTTGCGTTGACGAGTCAGATAGTGCTTGCGGATCACCTCCCGAACGACCGTCTCCACCTCAACAGGCAGACGGGCCCCTCCACGGCCCCCGCTCGATCGGCCAGGGACGAGATCAGACACCGCTCCTTGGCCGTCACGCCACAGTCGTATCAAAAAATAGACGCGCTCCCGCGAGATACCCAGCTTCGTGGCCGCCTCGTTCACGGCGTATCCGCCCGTGCTGGATTCAGCGAGCGGACCGATAACCGCAGCCCGCTCCACCGCCAGTTCCCACGCCTCATCGGGAACGGTCAGCAGACCGCGCCCGGAAATTCGGTCATCCTTGACCGGCTCTTCGTCCACACCACTATGGGACAACATTTCGGGTCATGCGCACAAGTAGTGACGCATCGACAGCTCGTACCCGTGCGCACAACTCCCCGAACGAGGACATCAACTGTGCTGACGACTTCGGACACTGACAACAAGGCTGCCGACTGACTCATGAACGGTCGATCATGAGGCTGGCGAACACATTGAAAGCAATCGGATGGAGCAAGCGAGCGCGCTACAGCAGACTGAGCAGCGTCAGCGGGGACTGGCTTCACTCGAACCACTGACGCGCCAGCGCCCGAACTCACCACCTGAACGCGGGATTGGATCCCCGAACCCGCCCCCCCGCGGAGGGAGTCTGCACGCACCGACTCCGCACACGACCTTGAATGTTCGCATAGAATGTAGAACATGTTGTTTCGAGTAGATCAGGAGTCGCCGGTATCTCTGGCGGATCAGATCGCAGTGCAGGTGCGGGCCGCGATCGCTTCGGACGATCTTGCGCCGGGTGAGCGACTTCCCCCGGCGCGGGAGTTGGCGAAGTCGCTTCGGGTGAACATGCACACGGTGCTGCGCGCGTATCAGCAGCTTCGCGACGAGGGGTTGATCGAGATGCGGCAGGGCCGCGGTGCGTTTGTTCGTGAAGACGCCGGGGTGACGCTGTTGCGGGTGAGTGAGCTTGCATCGCAGCTCGTCGCCGAGGCCAAAAAGCTCGGGATGGCACCCGCGGACGTGCATGGCCGCATTGATCGACTCTTGGGAGGAACCGCATGACCATTGCGCGGAGACTGCTCGCGATTCTCACGCTGTGGATGCCCGGCGTCACCATCCTCGTTACCTGGCTGACGTGGCAGGAACGCCTGCCTGTAGAGCTTCCCACGCATTGGGGGTCCAGCGGCCCCGCGGATGCGGTGACGAGTGCGCCGGTGTTCTTCGGCTGGCTGCTCGGTGTCGCGAGTGCAGCCGCCCTGCTGGGATCGGTGTTCGTGCTGGTGCCGTTGTCGGGGAGATGGGTGCGGCGCGCGATCGGCGCTGCCGCTGGCGCGGTTGCCGCGTTCGTGCTGAGCATGTGGCTCGGCAGCACGGTGCCGTCGCTGGACGTCACCGATCCGTTCACCATTGAGTTGGGCGCATGGGTGCTCGTGACATTCCTCGCGCCCTGCTACGGACTAATCCCGCTGTTCTTGCTTCCCCCAGGAGCCAGTCCGCCGGTGGAACCGCAGGAGACAGCTAAGGTCGACCCCCTCGTGCTCGCGGACTCGCAGGCAGTGGCGTGGAGCCGCACAGTGTCGTCGTGGTTGTTCATCGGCACGACGATCCTGACGGCCGCACTCGGTGTGTTGCTATTCGCGCCGCCGATCATGCGCGACGGGTTCACTGCGGTCGGGTGGACGCTGATCCCGTACTGCGCAGCGGTGTTGCTGGTCGCGGTATTCTGTGCATACCGGGTGAGCGTTGACTGGCGAGGCCTGCGCGTGACCTCGCTATTGTTTGCCATCCCACTGAAACGCATCGCCCCAGAACAGATCGCACAGGTCGAGGCTGCGGTGCTGGAGCCAACACAGTGGGGCGGGTGGGGATACCGGATCATGCCCGGACGCTCGGCAATCATCCTCCGCAAAGGCCCCGGCATGGTCATCACGCAGCGCAACGAGAAACAGTTCGCGGTCAGCCTCGACCAGCCAGAAGAGCCCGCAAGCATCCTCCTCGGACTTATCGCACCATCGGTGCCGAGCGCAGGAGCGCGGTCATGACTGCGCAAAGCGAACTCGTAGTGCCGAAGCTCACGACGCCGGGAAAAGTGCGGGTGATCACTGTGGGAGCGATCCTCCCGCTGCTGTTCGCCATGTCAGGATGGGCGATCGCATCCTCATTGGACGGGCTACCAGACGAACTCCCCTCCCACTGGTCGGGAACCGTCGCTGACTCCTTCCTTCCGCCGGAAGCGATCATCAACGCCTGGTCATTCGGCAGCCTCTTCGCAGCAGCGCTGGCGGTGAGCATCACGGCCGGTGCCGCGCATCGCTGGGAATGGACCCCGCTGGGTCGAGGAGCGAGCGCCGTCGGAGTCGGCATCACCGGCGCTGTGACGAGCGGTTTGGTCGTTCCGTTGCTCCTTGCACAGGGCGCGACGACCGCGGAAGTCGTGGCACAGGGTGCAGCCCCCAGCATCCTGTGCGTGATGGGAGGGTTCGCGATCTTCGCGATCCTGGCGGTGCTCGCGTTACCCCCCGGTCACCAAACAGCGCCTGCCCACACCCCGACGCAGCAAAGACACGCTGAGGAGGCCGATGAATGAGCGATCAGCTAGCGCTCTTCCTCACAGCCGTTGGCACTGGCGCGATCCTCATTGCAGCGGGATGGCTCCTTCTGCGTCTCGCTCGCAGAGCCGCCGCGGGAACGCTAAAACGCAATCAGATCGCCGGCATCCGAACACGTGCGACACTCTCATCAGAAGCTGCCTGGCGGGCAGCTCATATCGCTGCGGAAAGCGACAGCGTGCGGGGCGCACGAGGGCTCATCATCGGTGGATTAGCAGCCGGAGCGACCGGCACCCTCGCGTTGGCAGGGCTTCCTTTCCCTATCGCGGCGGCGATCTTCACGGTGCTCGCGCTCGGCTCGACGACGTGGTTGCTCATCTGGACGCTGCGAGGTGCCGCCGTCGGAGAAAAGGCTGCGGTGCGCACCATCGCAAAGAAGTAGCTCATTCGGACTCTAGGCGAGAGAAAGCTATGAGTTGACGCTACGTGCTCCGGGAAGACTTGAATCGCGCTTATGCGCATGATTACAGACGAGTGTGTTTGAGGCACCTCGGCTAAGCCTCGATCCACCGATGAGCCTGGGGTGGGCTCAGCTGGCATGATCAGCGGGCGGTGATGTCTCGAGGGCAGGTGTGAGTTCCGGGCATTGCATCCCGGTCGTCCACGTGGTCCTCGGTCGTGCCGTTGCGGCGGCGATGGTCAGGTGGCCACGGCCGGTGGTGGGGCGTGCGTGGCCGTGAACAGTTGCGCGAACGCGGTGTGCCATGGCCAGGCCTCGGGGAGGTGCAGGGTGATGCGGCGCGCGGAACGCGCCAGTCGAGCGGGCACTG
>NZ_AUGQ01000026.1 GCF_000422745.1 Microbacterium gubbeenense DSM 15944 | reverse complement strand
TTCAGGTTCGCCTGCGACAGATATGCCGCTGCCTTCCTGAGGACTTCGTTCTCCTGCTCGAGGAGACGGTTACGGCGGCGCAGCTCTCGCATCTCGGCGGCCTCGTCTGCCGTCTGACCGGGACGCTTGCCTTCCTCGACATCTGCTTGGCGGAGCCAGTTCTGCAGCGTCGCCTCGCTGACTCCGAAGTCAGTGGCGATCTGCTTGATGGTGACGCCGCTCTCACGGCGGCGGGCGACCGCGACGACGTCTTCGCGGAACTCTCTCGGATAGGGACCGGGCATGATGACATCCTTCCCGCCAGCGCCTCCCGGCACTAACGATCAGTTGTCACCGATCCGTTCCTCACGCCCTTTTCTGAGGCTTCTGCTTGGCAGGTCGGGCCATGGGGTCGAGTCTTCTCTTCTCAGCGCCGCGCTCACGCGCAGATTCGGATCATGCAGCATGCCCCACGATATCGGCGTGGCCCGACAAACGAAGGCGCCAAGCCCAAACGATAGAGCGCACCCGCTGCTGACGGAGGCGCACTGAATGGCGAAACTCGGCTGCGGTTGTTCGTACGTGCCGCCCTCGCAGCGCTCCTGTAGGCAGGGTCCCGCAACGATCACCAAATCGTGGAGCCGGCCCCGTAACCCGAGGTGACACATCGGGGAAGGTGCATCGACAGCTGGCAGTTGCCAATTGGGCCTCGAGGACCAGGGGTGGACCAGTTAGAGGAGCTCGCCCTCGTGTAGGTTCCCAGTCGAGATGGCAGAGTATGCCGCGGAATCCGTAGCAATTGGCGGTGGTCTCAAGGGCGGGATTCCCCGTGGAATGGCGGATTCCTATTCCACCGCTTGCGGGGCGATGCAGGCCCGGACTACTCACCACCGGCGTCGGCAGCAGGTTGGCGCTCGTCGACGACGACTACCGTGGGTTCTTCCATGCGGGTTCGGCCAGTAGATGCACGACTTGCCCGCTGTCGCGTTGCTGGTGCCACTCCTTCGCACGCGGGAAGTGCTCGTGCCATCCCGAGATCAAGTCTGCGACCGCGCCAAAGAGCGGCCTCTTGCGCAGAGCCTCGGCGCTGCCCGCCGCAAACGCATCCTTGCTCTCTGACTCAAGGACCAGCATGCCGATCTTGTCGTCAGTCGCAGTATCTACCCGCACCGCCACGATGCTCCGTGAAAGCATCGTGAGTCCGCGCGCTTCCTCGGCAGTGAAACCACCAGAGCTCACCAGCTCTGCTTCCCATTCGTCTCGGGTTTCAACGTCGAAGTTGCTCCGCGCGCTCTGCCGTTCCCAGGCCTGACCGATCACACCCTTCTCGAGCGGATACGTCTGCCTCCCGCGACGCTCAAACATTGGGTTGGTGGAACGACGCGAGAGGAGAACGAATCGATCATGCTCGACCGAATACGCAGAGACTCTGCAAGACGGGTTGGCGCTGGAGCGATCCTTGAGGAGATGCATAAGCAGTGAGTCGAGCGCGGCCTGCAACGCCGCCCGAGCCTCACTCACGTCTTCCTCAGCGAGCGCCTTCTCCTTAGCGAGTTCGGAGTAGCGTGGCCGGAGCCAACTGAAATAGCCCCAGACCCACACCGCAAGCATCACCAACGCGCCAATCAGAAGCCATAGCGCAGGAAACGACCAAAGCGAGTCGGGATCTTCCACCGTCCAGAGTGTGAACAGGACCGACGAAGCGACGCCAAGCGCGGGATTCGCTAGGTTGCGGAGCTCGACCAGGAACCAATGCGTCTTGGCTTCGCCTGGCGTGATCGCCGGGCGGTGATCGTCCCCCATCGCACTACGCGCCGACTAGAAGGGTGCTGGTCCTCTTTCCGCGCGCGGTGTCGCCCGCACGTGCTCCGCGTAGGTCCTCAAGCGCTGCCTGCAGAAGGTCGTTGGCAGTGTCTTCAACATACTCCGGGTCCATTCCAACGAACCGCAGACCGACCTGTACGGTCGCACCGACCGGACGAACGAAGTACTCGCGGACAGTAGCAATGCCCTGTGCGTCGATCTCGGAGCGGAGAGTCGCGTCCAACTGCTCCGCGATCCCGGCAGCAGTGTCGACATCGACGTCTGCGAACCGCACGGTTGTAGTCAGATCGATGACGCCGGTCTCAGCCCTCGTAGCTGTCATGTCCTCATCTTATGGTTAGCCGCCCACATTGCTCCGCGAATCCTCGGGATGGCTCCGACACCCTGCCGGTACACCGCCGCGTGCGATTGACGGCGGAACGACGAGCCGCACAGGTTAGCTGTCCGGAACGACGGCGTTGAGCCGCTGCGCGCGTCGGACGAGATAGTCGCCCGCATTGAGGTCGATCTGACGGCCCCACGCCTCTGGATCGCCGAAGTAGATGTAACTATCAGGAACAGCTTGAACTTCGAATGGGACCGTCCATTGGTTGAGCGGATGGCGGGAGAACAGGACGAGGTCCCTGCCGCCGAACATCACGCTCACATCGTCGACCTCCGAGGCGATGTCTCCCGTGACGTACCGGTACCCGAGGCCCATGTCAGCAGCCACCTGGTCCACGGACTCCGCGAACGGCAGAAAGGCGTGCTGACCGACAAACGTGAACCCGACCACGCAGTCGACTCCATCAACAACAAGGCGGCCACACACAAGCCGCGCATCGCCTCCGGGTCGTCGCCCGTCAAGCCAAGCGTGAGCGGCAGTGAGGTCGCTCGGCTCCTCGGGATGCAGGAGGGCGATCACACCGGGTTGGCTCGGGAGCGGGAATCCTACCCATTCTCCTGTCTCCTCACGGGCAACGATGTCGGGGGCAACTCGAGCGAAGAAATGCAGGACGCGGATCATGGTGGATGTGACCTCACGCCCACGAAGTTCGGATTCGAACTGTGCTTTGAGGATCTGGGTGCTCTTGTACAACCGCTGGTGCGCCGCCGCGGGGATCTCGGCCCAGGATGCGTACACCCGCAGTCCGTGCAGCCCACCGATCAAAGTGTTCGGTTGGTCAGGCGCGACAGGATGCAGGACGTGCTGCGTCACATTCCGCGCGTACCGGAACGCGTCAACGAGATCGGCGTCTTTGTCACGTGGGGAGTCGAACAACGCGGCGTAATGAGCCGCATCAGCGACCTGCTGGAGCCAGTCGTTGAGCACCTGGACCGCTCCCACGAACAGGCGCGCCCGGGTCGCGAGCGCGTCGAGGTCGCCGGTTCGGGCGGTCTCGTTGTAGTAATCACGCGCTGTGATCTGTGCGTCTCTCATCGCGGCGCGGAGTGAAACCGTCTCGTCAGGACTCAGGGTCAACGGAATCGGCATCGCTCACCCTCCGCGCAATTCGTCGTTGGGCGTGCTTCCGACATGTCTACTCGGCCTCTCCGGGGCCGACTACTGGGATCTTCACGTAGTGGACGGTGAACGCCGAGCCGATGAGGCGGAACTCTTGGCGGTTGCGGCCGAAGTCGAACGGGTTGTCGCTCGACCGCTGCCAGATGTCGAGACCCTTGCCGAGATCGATGCGCCAGCCGTGGTTGGTCTCGATTCGGCGGTCGTGGATCGTGTCGTCGAGCCGCACGGCGAGGCGCGCGCCCGCTGCGTCGGACGCATCCTTGATGTCTTTGAGCATCAACAGCTGCCGCTGCTTGAACTCAGCTTTCGGTTCCTCTGTGGTGACGAGGACAACATCGATCTCGTCGGCGTCGTCTTTGGCGGCGGCGAGGAGGCTGAGCAGGTCGGCGAGGTTGCGTCCCTGGTGGGGCATGCGGATGTAGGGGTCCGTGATCGTGATCTTTGATGCGCCGCGAAGGTGTGGCAGGAGCAGGGTCTCGTAGGAAACTCCTCTCTGGCCGGCCGTGAAGTCCAAATGCCCCTCGGCCAGTACTGAGGCTGCGGGCTCCGCGGCCACGTTCGGCGCAGCCGCCGACGAAGCCGTTGATGCCACGGCGGCCGGGGCAGGCTCGGTTGCCGTGGGTGTGGCTTCACCTGACCCGCCGTCGCCGTCGTGCGTTGCGTCCCAGGCCCGCCGGTATAGCTGCGGGTACTGGCTCTCTTCGAGGGTGGCGACGTCGTGCCATACGCCTGCCTTGTCGGCGTAGCGGAATTGGACCGGCGTGTCGCGCATCGTGGCGTCGATCCTCAGGATCGAGTCCTTGACGCGCTTGCGCCCCTCGATGGCGAACTCGAGCAGCGCACGAGCCTCGTCCTCCGTGGCCTCCCCGGTGGGGTGCACGAGCTTCATCAGCCCGGAGAAGGTCTTGCGGATGCCGTCCTGGTCGCGCGTCGAGATCGAGTTGTCGAGAGTGAAATAGTCCTTGTACTTGTCCGAGAAGTCCTCCGACCGCTTCGCACGCAGGATCTCGGCGAGGTAGTCGACGACGAAGCCGTACCCCGCGGAGAACATCTCCGAGCGGATCGGTGCGACCTCCCAGCCGGGGATGTAGTGGTGGATGCGGTCGAGCCAGGCCGGGTCGCGGTAGGCGTCGGGCAGCTCGTCGAATAGGTCGGAGTTCTTGAGCATATAGGGCACGGTGTGGGTGGTGTTGCCGATGAAGGCCATCGAGGCCTCGGCGCCGTAGATGCTCGTGCCGCGCGAGAAGGACTTGTTCGCGAGGTAGTTCTTCATCACGTTGACGAGGTTCTGGTCGGTGCGCCGGTTGGCGGCGAACTCGTCGAACGCGACGCAGTCCCAGTAGCCGACCAGCCCGATACGGCCGCTCGCGTTGTTGACGAACAGCTTGGCGACCGTGACCTCCCCACCGGAGATGAGGATGCCGTTCGGGGAGAACTCGCTGAACGTGTGCGACTTGCCGGTGCCCTTCGGCCCCAGTTCGACGACGTTGTAGTTGCGCTCGACGAACGGGATGAGGCGGGTCAGGGCGATGAGTTTGCCGCGTTCGTTGTACTGTTCGGGGTTGAGGCCGATCGACTGCATGAGCAGGTCGATCCACTCCTCGGTCGTGAACGCCTTGCGGGCCTCGTAGTAGTGATCGATGTCGACGCCGGCGACCTGGATGGGCTTGAGCTTGTCGAGGATCCACGGCACGACGCGCTGGTCGTCGGAGTGGAAGTACTCGATGTCGCAGATGCACCACACGCCGCCGACAAGGAGCTTGGGGTTCTGCTTGACCGTGACGTCGTCGATGATGACGCCCTTGATCTGGAGGTTCTCGAACTCTGCCTCGTGGACGTCGTTCTTCTCGTTGAGTGTGACCGTGACCTTGTCGATGACTCGGTGGCGACCCTTGCGGCGGATCTCCGACTTCACGAGCATGTGCTCGTTGCGGTTGACGTAGTGAGTTGCGAGGATCTGTCGCACGCTGTCGATGCCGGCCTGGATGGTCGCCTCGTCGTCGGATGCCGCATACTGGCCCAGCAGGTACTCCAGGACGTACGACGGCACCACAGCGTTGCCGCGGACCGCCTTGACGAGGTCCTTTCGGACGACGGCACCGGCGAAGTGCTCGTTGATCTTGTCGTCGAGCGCGGACTTCGCCGGGGCGCCGTCGGTCGCCTCAGCTGCGAGCACGTCGATCTCGTCGAGTGCGTCTTCGAGGTTCGTCATGGCTCTCCTAGAAGTCGAAGTCCGTCGTGAACGACCGCTTGATGGTGTAGTTCCCCTTCGAGAACGCCTTCCACTGCGTCGTGTTCGGGATCGGCTCTTCGAGCCGCAGCTCGACGGGCCGGTTGTTGAACTGGTCGGCGTCCTCGGTCAGGTACAACACAGCCCTCTGGTAGCGGTCACGCTGATCGTCTGATGCGCTGTCGAAGGTGAGGACGGGCTGGTCGGAGATCAGCGTGTCGCCGACGTAGAGGCCGAGGCGGACCTGGCGCGGTTGGATCTTGTCGGTGACGGCCTCACGCTGGAGCAGCTTGACCGCGAGCTGCCCCGTGGTGATCTTGTCGGTCTCGGGCATGAGGTCCACGTTCACCGGGCGGACGTCGCTCCTGCGCTTCTTGTTGACCGTGATCACTGGGACGACGATCTCCTGGAGAGATGCGCCGCCGTGGACGTAGCGGGTGCCGGCACCGGGCTGCGGGATGCGGTGGATCGACTTGGGAATCTGGATGTCGACGTCTCCCGCGAGCCCGGCCTGGGCCGAGGTGAACGTCATGAAGGACGGGGAGGGCTTCAGCGAACGTCCGAGTACGTAGCGGCGGTTGGTCTTGGTTACCGCGTCGCCCTGGGGCTTCTCTGAGAGGTAGTACGCCTGCTCGAGCGGGATGTCCTGGTAGAGGAACCCGTGGTCGGCGGTGATGAGGATGTTCGTCGCGTTCGCGTTGGTCCACTTCTTCACCAGGAGCACTAGCTCACGAAGGGTCTCTTCGGCGGCCTCGAAAACGGTCCGCTCGGTTGAGGCCTTGTCGCCCGCCGCGTCGATGCGGTCGTGGTAGACGTAGAAGATCTGGTGCTTCGTGTACAGCTCGCGAAGCTCGTTACCCGGCATAGCCAGCACCTCGGCGGCGGTGATGGCATGCCCCTTGACCGCTTGCAGGACCTTGTCGCGGTTCGCGGTGCCGTTCGTCGGTTTCCCGTCCGCGAGCACCGGCAGGCCCTCGGGGCCGAGTTCCAGGCTCGACTGCGGCAGCAGCGCCGCCATGCCGAGCTGGGTGTAGCTCGGCATCGAGCCGAGCACGGCCGAAAGGGACGCGTCGAACCGGTCCTCGCTGCGGATCATCGACGCGAGTTCGTCGGCGATCTCGTACCGCATGCCATCGGAGATGATCACGACCACCTTGGTGCGCCCGTCCTTGACGACAGGTGCAACGTGACGGTCGAAGAACTTCGCCTGCGGCGAGAGCGCGGCGGACTTCCATTCGCTCATGGGCTCAAGAGCCTGCTGCCAGAGCCCACTGAAGTCGTAGAGGTACTTGTTGGCGTACTGCTTGTCGACCTCAGCCTTGAGCGCTTCGAGCGGCTTCTGGAAATCCGCCGTCTGGTGCGCGTAGGTGAACCAGCGGTAGAGCTGGTCGATGCGGAACCAGTCGGACTGATACTTCTCCAACCCCACGGCGGGTGAAGCGATGGCGTGCGGCAGGCTGGCGATCGCGGCGAGCAGCTCTGAGGCGCTCTGAATGGCCTGGTAGAGCTTCGCGTACTTCGCCTTCCAGAGGCTTTCCTGGCGCTGCCGCACGATGTCGGCAACCTCGCGCGGGGTCACCGACCGGGTAGCGACAGCGGCAGCGAGGTCGACGATCACCTTGCGGTCGATCTCCTCGAAGATCGTGATCCTGGCGAGCTCGCGGTAGTCGCGATGCTCGATTTTGGACTTCACGTCGAGTGCCTCAGCTGCCCGGGATGCGAGCGTCGTCATCGTGTCCTGACTGCGGACGTCGTAGCGGAGGGCGTTGAAGTCGCTGCGGATGTTGCGGAACTCGTCGGGGGTGGTCGACGCGAAGTCTTCGATGGCTCGGCTGAACATCCACAAGACAAAGTCGTCGATCGTTGGCGCCGTGCTCGGATACTTGTAGATGCTCGCGAGCCCGTCCCAGAAGAACTGATCGAGACCGAAGGTGACGAGTTCGTCGAACTTGGTGCTCTTGCCGTCAGCGTTCTCGAGGAGCAGCTCGCGCACGATGTCGGTCAGCTTGTTGCCCGATGCCTTGACGAGCACCTGGCACATCTTGGCGCGAAGGCGGGCCGCATCGTCTCCGTCGTTCAGGAGCTTCTCCAGCGCCTGCTTGCGACTGCTCGCGGCGAAGAACCTCTGATGCCGCTCTATGACCGACAGCAGAGCCGGGTCGTTGAGACCAAGCTCCCGTTGGAGCATGGACGTCTTGTCGGCCGTGAAGATTCCGTAGGCGAGCTCGAGATCGAGCAGCCAGTTCGCCGTCCCGCGAGGGATGTCGCCGGAGCGGTAGACGAGGTGCTTGCTGACGTGATCGGCGAGGATGGTGTTCTTTACGCCGAACTCGTTGTCCTCGACACGGAGGACGTTGACGGGCCCGAGATCGAGCGCATCGAGGTCAGCGGCATACTCGCCCGCGGGATCGTGCCAGAACACGACCCGCTTCGAGGCGAGTCGGGTCTGGAGGGCGTCCTCGACGGACGTCAGATCAGTCACTCGCCGCCTCCAATCCTGGGATTTTCTTGAGTGCCGCGCCGAACTTCGGGTAGTTCGCCTTCACGCCGTCGTCGAGGTCGATCACGACGTTCTCGGACGCCTTCGGGAAGAGCGTGTCGTGCTCGTACTCGTTCAACTCGACGAGGATCTTACGAAGTCGATCTGCTTCCTTCGCGTTCCCCACGCGCTCGGCCTGGTGGAGCGCGGACTCCAGCTTGGTCACATACTCACGCAGGTAGGTCAGCACCGTCGAGACCATCGAGGGTGTGTAGCGATGCATGTAGATCAGGGCGTTGAAGGAGCCCTTGGGGCTGGAGAACATCCAATAGATCGGACGCTTCTTGTACCGCTGGACGTGATCCTTGTAGAACGACTTCACGAAGTAGTCACGCAGGTGCTTTACGCCGAGCGACTCGGTGACGAACTGCAAGTTCTCCTCGAAGTGTTGTTCCCCGAACGCCGCATGCAGGAACTGGCGGAACCGCTCGACGATGTCGTCCTCGAACCAATCGCCGTCCACGATGGGGATGACGTTGTCGGCGTCCGGCGTGAACGTCGGATTTGGCACCTTGGTCAGGTAATCCTGGAATGTGGCACCCTGGTCAGCCAGGATCAGCCCCGGTTCGTCGAGGCTGTACCGACCGAACAGGCAGCCGACCGCGTACGACACCAGGCTTTCCATCGCGTCGCCGCGCATTGCCTGCGCGTACCCGGCATCACTTACATCCGCCAGCTCCACGTCTGGCAACACTGACAAGGTGAGGTCGCGCTGGGCGACGGATGTGTCAAGCTCGGCTCCTACGCCATAGATGTCCGCGGCGATGCGATTGATGTCCTCCTCCAAGGTCATGGCTTCACGAACCGTAGAGCGCCAGGCTGTAGCCACACTTTCGAGGCGCTCGCGAAGCGAAAGACCTACTCCGGTTCGGAGCAACTCCGGCGCTTGGAACTCCCAAGACAGTTCACTGCGCCTAGCGTCGACCATATGAATTTCGATCAGGCGTTCAGCCAAGGCCGCGAGACGCCCATCGAACACCGCCGGCGCCAGCGGGAACTTCGAGACCGGACCGGGATCGAAATTCACGGTGGGCGACAGGCGATTGACCGCTCGATTCATCACGACGGAGTTCAACACGGCGATGACGCCGAGGAGTTCATCGTCAGCGCCGAAGATGCCTCCGCCTCCGCTGCCGAACAAGAACCCGGTGGGATATGCGCGAATCGAGAAGTCGGTCGACGTGACCATCGTCCAACCCAGGGATCGGCGAAAGAAATAGGCGGGGTTCCTAATAGTGGCGTTCCCTCGTGCCCCAACCCCCACGCGCGACCGGATACCAGCGCCACCACCCTTCCAATCGATAACAACCTCTTGATTCCCGTACCACCGACGGCGCTCGCCGCCCTTATTCATGGGAAACCAGCGCGCTGCGCTGGCCGCCGCATCAACTTCGCTCTCGTAGCCCAGTCCAATATCGGCGCGCGCAACCTCGAACCATAGACGGAGGAACCTCGCGTTGTCGCCAGTGTCTAGGCCCTTCTTAACGGCAACCCTGTCGCCGAGCGGCCCAAAGGAGAAGACATGTCGCATGGCATCCGAAAGCCAGTAGGCGATAGGGAAACCGGGTACCTGACGCAAGGCAGCACGCGAGACCGAGTGCACCTCGCCATGTCGAACCAACTCGCGGAACCGTTCCGCCTGGATCGCCTCACCCGCTACTTTCGTGAGTTGCACAAACGTGCCGGTGAGGTCACTTCCAACCGCCAGGACGAAGGCAGTCGTCGACACCACTTCACCCGCGATGCTGTCGAATGCGCCCGACCCGAGATGCGCCATCGTGGCCACGGAACCGGCACTAAGGAGCGATTCACGCAACTTCTCGTACGATCCGAGGAACATCCAGGACTGCATCGTGATCATGCCAACGAGTCCCTTCGCCCCGACCAAACATCTAGATCGGTCGATGAACATCGCGAACGAATCGGACTTGGACTGGGGATATGCCGACTTTGCAAAGTCAGCCAGACGGGGACCCATGTTGCCTGCCCCCATATATGGCGGGTTCGCAACGACCACCGAGTACCCCGGCAGCAGGATCTCTGCTTGGCGGATCACCTGCTGCGCCCAGTCGAGAGCGTCGGCGCGGAGGATGTCTCCCTCGTCGTCGAGGGTCGCGACGTGATGGGCGAGCCGCGCGGTCAGGCCGCGGTCGGGCTGGATGAGGGAGCCGAAGGTGTCGGCGTCGGCGAACTGGTTCCAGAAGGCTTCTTCAGCCTGCTGGTCGCCGTCCTTGGTCACGAGGTAGCTCAGCTCGTCGGCGCTGAAGGAGATCGGTTCAAGCACACAGATGTTCGGGTCGACGGGGTTCTTCAGGAACAGCTTGCGTTTGGCGGCGGCCTTCATCGTCAGCGCGAAGGCGGCGAGCGCACCGGCGCGGGGGTCGATCTCGGTGCCGTAGAGATTGTTGGTGAGGATCAGGCTCGGGATCTGCGACGGCGTGAAGCCCTCCTCTTCGTAGATGGCGTAGAGGAGGTCGAAGGCGTAGGTGAGCATGTGGCCGGAGCCGCATGCGGGGTCGATTACCGTGAGTTCTTCGGGCGTCGTGATCTTGAGGAAGTCGGTCTCTTCGTCGACCGGGGCGATGTAGTAGTCCATCTGGTCGATGAGGCGCGACTCAGGATGGTTGAGCATCCACAGGCGGCCCACGGAGTTCTCGACGAGGTAGCGGACGATCCAGTGTGGGGTGAAGAGCTGGGTGGCGGCGGGGATCTCGTCGGCGCCGGCCTTCTTGTTCTTCTTGAACCCGGCGAAGACCTCGTCCTTCCGCTCGGAGATGTAGAACTGGTAGAGCCAGCCGATGACCTCGACGTCCTGGCAGACCTCCTCGGTGAGTACCTTGACGGAGCGGTTCAGGACGGAGTCTTCGGCGAGCAGGTTGGCGGGGATGAGCAACTCGGTGTAGTCGCCTTCGCGCTCGAACATGAAGGGCATGGACTTGTTCCAGTAGCGGCAGTAGTCCGTGAGGAGGAGCGCGTATGCCTCGGCTTGGGCGTCGACGCCGGGGCGCGGCTGGCGGGTGCCGTTGAGCAGCCCCGCGATGGTCGCGGCGTACGCGCCCTTGACCACGTCACCGTCGATCTGTCCGCGCTTGGCTGCAGCGAGCACCTCGGGTTGGCCGACCTGTTCGGCCGCGGGCGATACGACACCGATGCCGGTGTACCCGTTGGCGTCCATGAAACGCAGGGCGATGATGCGGTTGAACCAGGTGTACGCAACCTTGTCGGCCACGTGCGCCTTGCCCTTGTCGCCGCCGCCCGCGGCGGCGATGGTGCGTTCCAGCGCGGTCACAGCTCCCGGCTGTTCGACACGTTCGGGTGATCCCGGGGCGAGCACAGCGGTGATGCGCGCGCCTACCTCGCGGATGAGTTCGATGCGTGCTGACGTGGCGAAGGACTTGAGCGGTGCGGTGTCCATCAGAGCGTGATTCGCTTTCCGTCATTGAGGGTCGCGACGAGCGCGGCGCGGTACTTGGCGAGGTATGTGTCGACGTCGGCCTGGGACTCCAGGACGCCCGACGCGTCAGGGACGCTGATCGATTTGACTGACACCATCGGCTTCGGCGGCGGAGCGTCGTCATCCCCACCCTGCTGCGCCTCGACGAGCCGGCTCAGCAGCTCCGGGTAGTCGTCCTGCTCGAAGGTTGCTCCGGTCTGGAGGATGAGCGCGGCCTGAGTCTCGCCGCCGAGGCGCGCGAGGATGCTGTCGATCCGCCGGATCGCGCTCTCCTGTGCGGCTGGCGTGGCGTTGGCGTAGTAGGTGCTGCCGAGGATCTCGGCCCGACGATCATCGATCGCCGCGGTCACCTCCGCACGCTTGTCGGTGACGATGTCGTCGATCTGCCCCCGCAGGGTGTCGGCCGCTGTCTTGAGCTGGTTCATCTTGTTGCCACGGAAGGCGTTGGCGTCTGCGAGCAGGGCTTTGACCGTGTCGGCGCTGCCTGTGGGGAGGTAGCCGAGGTTTCCGGCGTTGGTGTTCAGGAGGGCCTGTGTCTCGTCGAAGATCTTGGCCTGCTGGCCGTTGAGGAACGACTTGATGGGGTCGATCAGGTCTTCCTTGGCTTCGAGCAGTTCGTCGGCCTTGTTGAAGTCGGTGAGGTACCAGTCGACCTGCTTGCCGACGACCTCGTCGAGCAGGGCGACGACGCCGGCGAGCTGGCTGACGAAGGGGTACCGGCTGCTGCTGACGAGGGCGTTGAGCTCGTCGCGCCTGGCCGCGAGCTTGTCCTTGCCGAACCGGGCGAGTTCGGTGGGGTCGCTCGGTACAGCACCTTCGTCGAAGAAGTCGGTGCAGAACTTTTTGAACGCGGCGACCTTCGCATGGTCGTACGCCTTCTGGGGCGCGACGACGACGTGCGGGTGCTTGCCGGTGTTGCGGATCAGGTCTGTTACCTCGGTTCGGACGACCGGGTTGGAGTCGACGCTCAGCGCCACCTTGCCATTGCCGACGAGCCATCCCAACACGACTTCGATGGATCCGAGGTCCCACCCGTAGGGCTTGGTCTCGAAGCGGTCGACGATCTTCTTGATCGTCACCTTTTCGCCGAGGCCCGTTTGGGTGATAATCCAGGACTCCATCTCGGTGCCCGGCGAGTTGAGCGCGCTGAGCGTCGCCGCGTCGAACAGCCCCGTTTCGCTTTGGACCGCACCAGCGACTTGCTGCTCGGGGTAGACCTTGCCGCCGAGCAACCCGAGGTTCGTGTGGGTCCGGCTGACGAGCTCCTGGAACCCGTCCGACACCCGAGTCACAGCATCCTGGGAGCTGGAGGGGATCTCGGCGGCGTTGATGATCAACTGCGCCTTGCCGACAGCCTGGCGGAGGCGCTCGATGAGCTCCTTCTCGCGGTCAGCGTTGAGCACCTGCTTCGACTGGAGGATCGCCTGCATAGATGGCGTCGCCCCTGAGTTGGTGCGCTGCTTGGTGTACCTCTCTGTCTTGAGCAGCAGGCGCAGGTCCGCGAGCAGCCGCTTGTCACGACCGAGGAACACCCGCAGCTCGTCCCGGCCCATGCTCTGCGCCGCGATCTCGGAGTCGCTGTAGCTCGTCTCGGGCGTGATGAAGTGAATAGTCAACTCGCGCTGATTCCCCTGGGGTACATCGTCGAGCTTGTAGCCAAACGAGAAGTCCTGGCCGTTCTTCGCGTACTTCAGCTTGTTGGTCTTGAGGATGTCCGACGAGAGGTACCGGAAGAGCTTGCTGGAAACCTCCGCGGAGTCGACGTCGACCGCCTTGATCTCCTTCTCGATCTCCTGCTCCTCGTTGGTGAGGTACTCGTAGACGTTCCCGTTGCGCTGGACATACGACTGCGCCTCCAGCAGGTTGAGCGCCTCCTGCACCTGCTTACCCAACCCGGTGAGGTCGAGCCCGAAGCGGTCGTAGACCAGCACGGTGAGGTTGCGAGGCGTGGCCTTAAAGGTGTCGACGTACTTGACCAGGAACAGCGCCTTCAGCAGTCGGTTGGCGAGGATCGTGACCTCAGAGCCCGGGTCGGGCAGATGCCTCTCGGCCTGAAGGATGGCGCTCTGGGCGGCCGACTTCAGCGCGGCGCTGATACCCGCGAACATCTGGTCGAAGGTCGCGAGGTAGCCCACCTGTTCGGTGCCGATGCGCTTGGCGACCTCCTGGACCACGCCGAGCATCGAGCGCTCACCGACCGAGCTGTTCTTGCCCTCGAACATGTTGTGATCAGACAAGCCCTCGATCGCCGCCTGAAACAGAGGGATCTGGTACGTCACGAACGGATACGTGCTGATGAATCGACCACCATCGACGTAGTTGCGGTACGTCTTCGCGCCGTCGACGAAGTCGAAGATCGTCTTGAAGTTCGCACCCTCCTTGGCGTGGATGGTCATCAGTTCGGCAGCGCCCGCATCGTTCTTCTCCAGCAGACGCTTGCTGATGACCTCTTCGACATCCTGGCTGGTCAGCTTCACCTTGGCGCTGAACCGGGCCTGGATCTTGGAGAAGTCGTTGCCCTGCTGCCTGGTGCGGTCGCCGATGACCTTATCCATGTCCTCCTGTGAGGTGACGAAGACCCACGACTGCCCCTTGCATTTCGTGTTCAGGGACTCGGCGATCGTCTGGAGGTTGAGCATGAGCTTGACGTCGTCAGCGATGAACTGGCCGACCTCGTCGACGAAGAAGTTGAGCCGGAAGCCCGGTCCCTGCTTGTCGATCCACGCCTTGACCGAGGTGGCGAAGTCCTCGATCGACACGGCGTAGGACTTCTGGTACTGCGCAATGATCCCGGGGTTAGCCTCACCGTTGACCTCGGCGAACGCCTTGTCGATGTTGTGACCTTCCAGGGCGGTCTGCTCGCGCCCTTGCGACCAGTCGATTCCGGCGTGCCTGGCGAAGGCTGCCTTGAACGCCTCGTACTGGCCGCGCTTGTCGAGATCCTCCTCGAATCGGGCAACAGCGCCATCATTTCCGAAGTAGCCGCGGCTCTCGTCGAAGACCTTGACGAAGACCTTGAGCAGCGCGTCAGTCTGGTCCTTCGCGATCAGGGTCGCCTTCTGGTCGATGTTGAACAGCAGGCTCTTCGCCGGGATGGCCGCAGCCTTCTCCAGTGAAGCGATGAGCATCGCGTCATCGGTCTTGCTGAGGAAGGACTCGCTCACCTTCTCGCGGGCGAATGCCTGACCCTCCACGTCACCAAGCAGGTGGGCGAGCATCTTGAGCAGGTGGGACTTACCGGAGCCGAAGAATCCCGAGATCCACACGCCGTTGGCGTTCGTGTAGTTGGTGTACTCCTCCAGCAGTGGCGCCACGCCCTTCGCGGCGTCGTTGGTGAAGACGTACTCCTCGACCTCGATGCCCAGGTGGTCGACGTCGTCGGCCTTGACGACGCCCTCGATCGAGCGGGTGACGTCTTTGAGGAAGATCTCGTTGAGTTTCATCGGGTCATGCTTCCTGGTCGAGAATGCGCTTGGCGCGGTAGAAGGAGTCGTCTTTGAGTTGGCCAAACAGCACCAGTGCCGAGCCCTGCGTGGTCGACACCTCGTACCGTCCTGGGAAGAACATCAGCATCGGCTTGTGGGAGACGACCGTTTGAAGGTTGTTCAGCACCGTGTGCGAACGCACGAAAGGGAACACCTCGCCGATTCCGGTGAGGAAGAGGATCTGGAACGACTCGTCCGTGATGCGTTCCTTGATCGCCGGAGCCAGGTGCATCTGTGGGTCGAGCATGTTCTGAAGCATTTTTAGGAAGTCGGGCTTGTCCATCGTCGGCTCGGCGGTGAGGATGCGCTCCCACACGTTGCGCTCCTTGAGCAGCTCGACGCACAGGTCGTAGAGGTTGATCTCGAGGACCTTGATTCCCCGCTCGGTGTCGAGCTTGGTCTTGATGCGCTTCTTGGCCTGGGTGATATCGAGCGCCCAAGTTGGGTCGTAGTCGTAGATGAAGTGGGCGACCTCGTTGCCGAGACCCTCCATCTTCAGGAAGCGTTCGCTGCTGAGTACCCTGAACAGGTGCTCCTCTTGCTGAGCCAGTGTGGGCTTGGAGTTCAGGGGCATTAGGCCACCCTCGTCGGGAAGAAGCGGATGTCGCTCGGCGTGCGCTGGGTGAGGAGTTCGGCGACGCGGGCGGAGAGAAGCACGGGCTCGATAGTGCGCTGCGTGGTCAACAGCCCTGCCTGGACCATCATTTTGAACAGCACCTCTCGGAGCTTCTTGTATGTAGCGGCCGAGACGGCGTCGAGTTCGTCGTGCCACATGGCCTTGGTGCGGTAGAAGGAGTCGTAGTCCTCATAGGAGACGGTGCCCGCCAAGGTGAGAAAGCGCTCACGGAGTACCTCCTCGGCGAACTCGCCGATGAGGTCGTAGCGACGACACGCGGCTGCCCACATAAGGTGGCCGCCCTCAGAAGCGGTGATCTCGGTGAGGCTCTCAACCTCACGGTCGGAGAGTGCCGACATCCTCTTGACCGTCTCGCGCACGAGGCGTACGCCGGTTCTGTAGGTGCGCGCTTGCAGGAGGTTTCCTTCGACCGCAAGGTCACGCACCTTCACCCAGTCATGATGCTCGACATAGACCGGCGCCAAGAATGCGGCCTCGCGCTCCAGGAGGCCGCCGGTTGTGAACGACAGCGCGTAGCGCGGCGCGGCAGTCGAGTTGCGGCTGCTCACAGGACACCCCCTCTGGAAAATGGCAAGTTGATCAGCATACGTCGACCCTCCGACATCGCCGAGCAACCGTCACGTGTCGCCCTCGTCGTCCCGTGGCTCGGGGCTGCCCCGCCGCTGCGCACCCACTCATCGATCTCGCTGACCTGGAACTTCCAGAGCCGGCCGACGCGGTGGGCGGGCATCTTCTTCTCGGAGATCCAGTCGTAGACGGTGTCCTTCGTAATGCCCAGGTGGGCGGCAATCTCCTCAGCAGACAGCCAGGGCTCAGCCACGTCGATAGACCTCCGGATGGAGTGCGCGAAGTGCGCACATAGTCACCCTATCGGCGGTGAAACCCGTCGGATTTCCGCGACGCACCGAGCAACTCGGCGAGAACCGGTTTCACCCCCAGTTTCTGACTCGGGGGACGTCAGAGCCAATCAGATGCGGTACCGCAGCGGCAACGTCCACCGAGTTCGATCCCTGGGCCAGCCTCGTTGCGCCGCTGAGGGCTGCCGCTCGTTGTCGCTCGAGGATTCTCCGAGGCGATGCCGCCCTGCTATCACGGTTGGCGCGGATCCCCCGAGACGTGCGCTTCGTGTTCGAGGGCAGACATGACTCGCATGACCTCGCGAAGGAACGCCGACGGGTCGCCTCCACCGTAGATCTCCACGAGGCGGTCCAGCTCGGCCTTGTCTTCAGGCTCGATATCGATCTCGACGATCTCCGTAGGCATGCTGAACTCCTCTCGCGCGAATGCGTACGGCGTGACCGCTACCGTCGCGCATGATCCCATTGCGGGGAACACGAACGAGCAGAATCCGGGCACCAGCAAGCCACGCGACTGCCGCCTCGCCGCTCAAGTTGTCGGCCTGTCGAGTAGCTCGGCATCCCGGACGTCGGCCACGAACTGCGCAGCCCGACGGACCTGCCGCATCGTGATGCCGGTGTACTCGTCGGGGCGGATCACGAGGACCGCGGGGCTGAGCCCGGCTCGCTCCAGCGTGCGCATCAATGTGCTGCGGACCGCCATGTCGTCGAACCAGACGACTGCTCGGGCGCCGGATCTCTCCACCGCGTGCGTGACGGCTCTGGCACGCCATCCCGGCGCCCAATCATCATCGCCGTGCAAGTGTCGGCCGTCGAGCCGCCCACCCAGTCGCCTTTCGATCAGCGATTGCACCATGCCGGGACTCCAGCTCGTGACCCAGCCGACCTGCACATCCGGGGAGGTCGTGAGTTCGTGGAGCGCGGCGACCACCGGCTTCGCGACCGGCGTCGCCCACATCGGCTCACCAGACCCGTCTCGAGGCGGGAGCGGGCTGATCGTGCCATAGCTCCTCACCCACGACCTGAACTCGATGGACTCGGGTAGCGCGATTCCGTCAACGAGTCGAGATGCGTTCTACCGTCTGCCCGTTTCTGTTCCAACGATTGCGGAGCAGCGTGCGATCGCTGCGACGCTCGGCGCGCTCGACAACAAGATCGAGTCGAACCGGCGCGCTGTCGAGACGGCGCAAGAACTTCTGCGCGCGTTGTTCGAGTGCTGGTTCGTTGAGTATCAGCCTTGGGGCGGGGAAGCTCCCGCTTCGTGGCGTGTCGGCACGCTTCAGGAAGTTGTGAAGCTCGTCAAGAAGCCGACGAGAGCTGGCGCTCGGCCTGACCTCCCTTACGTTCCTATCGACTCCCTTCCCATGGGAACTCTTGGCCTGCACGAGTCGCGGCCCAGCGAACAGGCGAAGAGTAGCCTCTCGTTGTTCACGAAGAATGACATCCTTTTCGGCGCGATGCGCGTGTACTTTCATCGCGTCTCTCTCGCTCCATACGAAGGAATCACTCGAAACACCACGTTCGTGCTGCGCCCGAACTCACCGGAGTACCTCGCGTTCGCGCTTCTGCTGCTCGATCGCGACAGCACGATCGATTACGCGAGTGCCACTTCGAAGGGGTCCACGATGCCATACGCTGTCTGGGATGGGGCCCTCGCGGACATGCAAGCGACAATCCCGGACCTGGCAACCGCCGCTGCGTTCAACGATCATGTCGAGCCGCTTCTGACGCTCGTTCGCGACGGCTACAACGAATCCCGCCGCCTCGCTGCGCTCCGTGACGCGCTGCGCCCGGAGCTGCTCTCCGGGCGTGTCCGCGTGCCGGTCGAGGAGGGCGTGTGAGCGGCGGGATAGTTTGTCGTGTATCCATGTGCACAGGTAAATACTCGGTGTCCGCGTAACGGAGGGGTCCGGATGTCGCTGATGAACGAGGCGGTGCTCGAGGAGAGCGCGCTCGGCTGGTTTTCTGAGCTCGGGTTCCACACCCTCAACGCCGCCCACATCGCTCCGGGCGAGCCCGCCGCGGAACGAGTCTCGTTCCGGGAGACGGTGCTCGAGGGGCGCCTACGTGATGCGATCGCGCGGATCAATCCGGACGCGTCGGCCGAGATGGTCGACAGCGCGGTGAAGGAGGTTACGTCACCAAGTGCGCAGAGCCTGATCGACGAGAACCTTTGTAACCATCGGATCCTTGCCGACGGTGTCGGAGCTGAGTATCGCGACGCGGGCGGCGCTGTACGTACGCGCCTCATGCGAGTGATCGACTTTGAGCAGCCCGACAATAATGACTGGCTCGCGGCGAACCAGTTCACGATCGTCGAGAACAAGAACCGGTGGCCCGACCTGCTGGTGTTCGTGAACGGGCTGCCGCTGGCGCTGTTCGAGCTGAAGAACCCGATCGTTGAGAACGCGACGTTGCAGTCGGCGTGGAATCAGATCCAGACGTATCGGTCGGACATCCCGTCGGTGTTCCGCACGAACGTCGTCACGGTCATTTCGGACGGGATCGCCGCGGCGATGAGCAGCTTCACCGGAGCGTTCGAGCATTACGCGCCGTGGAAGTCGATCGATTCGCCGACGCCAGTGGATGGACTCGAGCTCGAGGTGCTGATTAAGGGCGTCTTCGAAAAAAAGCGGTTCCTGGACCTCGTACGGAACTTCGTCGTGTTTAGCAGCGAAACGATCAACGATGCGAAGACAGGGCAGGCCAAGCGCATCCTGGTCAAACGTGTGGCGAAGTATCACCAGTTCTGGGCCGTGAACGCTGCTGTCGAGTCGACCGTCCGCGCGTCGAGCCCGGACGGGGATCGTCGCGGTGGTGTCGTGTGGCATACGCAGGGGTCGGGTAAGAGCTTCGAGATGGTGTTCTACGCCGCGAAGATCATGCAGGACGCGCGGATGATGAACCCGACGCTCGTGTTCATCACCGACCGCAACGACCTGGACGATCAGCTGTTCACCGACACGTTCGCGCCGGCACACATCCTCCCCGAGATCCCTGTGCAAGCCGATTCCCGCGCCGACCTGCGGAAGCTCCTCACGCGCGCATCCGGCGGCATCGTGTTCACCACTCTGCACAAGTTCGCGCTCGGCGACGCTGGGGACACGAACCCGGTACTCACCGAGCGTCGCAATGTCGTCGTCATCGCCGACGAAGCGCACCGATCCCAGTACGGGCTGAAGAACCGCGTCGATGCACAGGGCCGCGTGAAGCCGGGCCTGGCGAAGAGCATGCGCGACGCCCTGCCCGGGGCGACGTCCCTCGGGTTCACGGGCACTCCGATCGATGTCGCCGACAAGTCCACACGCGCCGTGTTCGGTGACTACATCGACGTCTATGACCTCACCCGCGCCGTGCAGGACGGCGCGACGGTGAAAATCTACTACGAGGCTCGCGTCGCCCCGCTCGATATCTCTAGGGACGACCGTTCCGCGCTCGATGATCTCGTCGAGGAGATCATCGACGGCGTTGACGAGAACACCGGCAATGATGCGAAGTCGAAGTGGTCCCACATGGAGGCGATCGTCGGCGCCGAACCACGACTGGAGCGGATCGCGGACGATATCGACGAGCAATGGACGAGGCGGAAGACTGCCGCGTTCGGGAAGGCGATGATCGTCACAATGAGCCGCCGTATCGCGGTGCGACTGTATGACAAGCTCGTCGCTAAGCACTCCGACTGGCACGACCCGGACCCGAAGAAGGGGAAGATCAAGGTCATCATCACCGGGTCTGCCGCGAGCGAGCCGTGGGCGCAGCCGCACATCTACTCAAAAAAGGTGCGGCAGGAGCTGCAGGCCCGGGCGAAGGACCCGGTCGATCCGCTCGAGATCGTGATCGTGTGCGACATGTGGCTGACTGGGTTCGATGCGCCCGTAATGCACACAATGTACGTCGACAAATCAATGCGCGGCGCCGGCCTCATGCAGGCCATCGCGCGCGTGAATCGCCGGTTCCGCGACAAGGACGGTGGCCTCATCGTCGACTACATCGGTCTCTTGTCGAACCTCGAAGACGCCCTTGCGGTCTACTCTCCGTCCGACCGTGAGCAGGCGGGCGTCCCGATCGATGATGTGATCAACGTGATGCTCGAGAAGCACGACGTCATCCGTTCCCTCCTTCACAAGCACGAGTATGACTCCTCGCCGGATCTCACTGGCCCGGCACAGCTGCAGCAAATTGCGGGGATGGCGAACTTCGTGCTCGCCGACGATGACCGGGCGAAGCGGTTCCTTGACCAGGTACTCGCGCTCGTGAAGGCTCACGCGCTCGCTGGCGCGGATGACCGCGCACGCGCGATCGCGGACGATGTGCGCCTGTTCACCTCGGCACGGGTCGCGGTGTTGAAACTGCAGAACCCCGACTCGGGGCGCAGTGGGCAAGGTGGTCAGGATCTGGATACGTCGTTCACGCAGCTGATGAACGCCGCTGTCGCCGCTGACAAGGTCGTCGACATCTACGCGCGTGCGGGCATGAACTCGCAGGAACTGTCGCTGCTGTCGGACGAGTTCCTCGAGTCGCTGAAGCACACCGACCAGCCGAATCTGCAGGAGGCGCTGTTGAGGCGTCTGATGAACAATGAGATCCGATCGTTGCGCCGGTCGAACATCGTGCAGGCGAAGCGGTTCTCCGAGATGCTCGACGAAGCCCTCACCAAGTACACCAACCGCACCCTCTCGACTGCCGAGATCATCGCCGAGCTCGTGAAGATGGCAAAGGAAATGAAGGGCAAAACCAACCTCGCGAAGCGCGCTGAAGAGCTCGGTCTCCGTGTCGATGAGGTCGCGTTCTACGACGCGGTCGCAGAGAACGAGTCTGCGGTCCTCGAACTCGGCGACGAGACTCTGAAGAAGATTGTCCGCGAGCTAGTGACGAAGATCCGCAACTCGGTAACGATCGACTGGCGCAACAAGCAGTCCGTGCAGGCGCAGATGCGCTCGCAAATCAAGCGCATCCTGGCCCGCTACAAATACCCGCCGGACGCCCGAGACGAGGCAATCGAGCTCGTGATCGAACAGGCCGCGCTGCTCGCCGACGAAGTGGTGGCGGCATGAGCGTGCCCGTGCCGCGAGGCGAGCTTCCCTCGCATGACGTAGCGTTCCTCGACAGCGTCCGTCGCTGGGCCGAATATCGCGAACGAGAAGGGCACCAACCAACGAACCGTGACGCAAGTGACAAACCGGCGACGGCTCTCTACGCGTTCATGTCTAGGCAGCGGCTCCTGCACCAGCGGGGCGAGCTTTCTGACAGCCGCGTAGGAACGCTTGACGAATTTGCGCCCGGCTGGGAGGAGCGCCCTCTTGCGCGGTTCACGCCGAAGGCCGATCATGCTAAACGCGCGCAGGAGTTCGCCGCATTCGTCGAAGAGCACGGACGGTTCCCGCAGACACTCAGTGCTGACCCCGCGGAACGCTCTCTTCACGCTTGGCTCGCCAACACGCGCACAACAACCCAGAACGGAACTATCCACGCAGGAGTTGTCGCCATTGTCCACGCCCACCTCCCCGGTATCCTGTACCGTCGACGTGAACTATCAACCGGACGCAACGGGGCCGTGCCCTGGGAGAAACGCCTCGAGCAGCTCGCACGCTTCCTCTCCGACAACGCCGGACGATTCCCTACGCAGGGCACGGGACCGGGGGGGCTCATGCAGTGGGTGCGGTACCAGCGTTCGCGAGCTGAGGCAGGTCTCCTCGAGCTTGACCGGAGAGCAGCGCTCGACCGTGAGGCGCCGCACTGGGACGAGGACGATACTGGGCGACGTATCGCGGTGATCGGCCGCCGCCGCGAGAAGACAGGGGCGTTTCCCCGCTTGTCCGCAGAAGGCGTCGAGCGGTCCGACGCGCTGTGGATGCAACGTGCGCTCGATAATGACAACTCGGCGATCGCTCGTCGTCTTGATGAGGAATTGCCTGGCTGGCGCGATGCGAATCTCCGTGACTCTGATCCCCGCTTCGCGAGGTTTTGCGCTCGGGCCGATCGCATCGGTGAGTTCCGGTTGCTTTACGGCCACAACCCACGCGCCGAAGGGAAGGCAACCGAAGACGAGAGCCGGCTCGGGTACTGGCTCACACGGCAACGTCACCGATTGCGTGCGGGCGAGCTTGATACTGACCGCGTGTACTACCTCGATCTTCACGCTCCTGGGTGGGTTGACGCGCAGAACGTGACGGAGCCCGTCAAGAGCCTGCTGGCTACCAGCATCGAGACGCTCGCGAGCTTCTTCGCGACCGAACAGCGACTCCCCACGGGTAAAGGCACGGCTCCGCGCGAAGGTGCTGCATACAGCTCGCTCGAACATCTGCGTTCTTTGTCAGAAGGGTGGCGGCTGACAAGTGAAGACACCGATTCGATCAACCGGATCGCACCCGGTTGGAACGTTGACCCCATCGAGGACGTCGGTGTCAACGTTAGTTTGCTGCCTGAGAGCACGATTGACGCGATTTTCCTCCCCTTCGATGAGCTGGAAGAGGAGTGACGAATCCCTACCGCAGGCGTCGCGGCGGTAAGGCGCGGATCCGCGAGTGCGAGCGCGTCCGTGGCGGTTGGATATGCGTGCAATCCGGATCCCTACGACCACGGTCAGCGCCGGAAATATCTCATCGAGCGACGCCTGAGCGGGCCGTGCGTGGGTCGAGCACGTGACGCGTGTGCTCCGGTTACTTTTCAAATCACGCGACGACCGACGACTTCTGCTGCCGTCGCCGGGCGGCTGGAAACACTCGCCGCTACAACGAGACATCGAACGTCGCCAAGTCGCTGAGTTCGAAGCTGCGCACGTACGATCGTGACGTGCCATCGAAGGAGTTCGAGGCGCTCACGCGCGCCCACCGACCGTGGTCACGCATGCTCTGGGCCATGGTCGCGGTCGTCGGGTTGATCGCGATCGGTATCGGACTCGTTGAAGTGCGGGAGCCCGGCACGGTCGATCATCTTCTCGGACAGAGCTCCGAGCAGACGGCAGCGGTGACCGGCTTCGAGGAAGTGCCCTGGTGCGGCCGTAATCATCGTGATCGCTACACGATCGCCTGGGAGCAGGACGGCTTGGCCCGCACGGGCCAGATCCGCGTATGCGGCGAACCGTGGACGATCGGTGACCAGGTCAGGATCTGGGCCACCAGCGCCGGTGAGCCTTCCACGAGTTCGCCGCTCGCAATGCGAGTGGCCAGCGGGTCGCTCGTCATCGGGCTGGTCCTCGCCACCACCATGTTCTGGCGCAGTCGCCGCCGCGTGCGTCGCGCCGCGGCCGCGGTTCTCGACAGCACATGGCAGCCGCGCACGTTCTCGACGACAGGGCGGCCAGGCGAGCCGAACTTCCGATTTCTCTCCCCGGATCCGCCGCGCAATCGCAGCCGCGATTGGCAGAGAATCATCTTCAGGGCGGATAGCGACGTCCGGACGGATGCGAACGTGCCGGGCACGCTGTTCATCGACGAGGTGAGGGGCGGGCGCCTCCGCGGGCTGTCACTTCATACGACCGACGACGGCGCCCGTGTGTGGCGCTGGCACGGCTGACGCGCCCGACGTCGGGCGCGTCAGCCGTTGCGGGCACGCAGCCGCCTCGTCGTGCGGCAATCGCGCGATACTCCACTCCCCACGATCACAACGCCCCGAGCACGCGCTCCGAATCGGCGTCGAGAGCGAGCGTCTTTAGCACTTCGAGAAGTTGGCGCTCCTCGTAGCGGAAGTGGCTCTCCATGATCGCGGTGATGCCCTCCAAGTGCAGGGAGAGGTCCTTGGGGTCAGTGGAGTCCCGCATAGTGGTGTAACGCGCGGTGGCCTGCCTCGTCTCTGACGTAGACGCGGTCACCGTGTGATCCTTCGAGGAAACCTCCTACAGCCTCTCGAACGGAAGACACACGATGACCGCTCCTCACATTGTCGACTCTGCCACCGTCCTGCGTGAAGCGCTCGGCGACGCGTCACCCGATCTGATGCGGCAGCTGCTGCAGACGATCATCAATTCGCTCCTGTCTGCCGAAGCCGACGCGGTCGCAGGAGCCGAGTACGGACAGCCCTCTCCTGACCGGGCCA
>NZ_AUGQ01000025.1 GCF_000422745.1 Microbacterium gubbeenense DSM 15944 | reverse complement strand
GGGGACGCTGTCGAAAGTATGCTCCAGGCTCCTATCAGGTCACGCCCGATCCGGCGGCAGCGGTTACTGCGCGCCCGGCCGGAGGCTCGACAGATCAACGCCAAGGCACCCTGCGGGCCAATCGTAAGCAAGGGTCAGAACGCTCCGGCCAGGACTTCCTCATCCTCGCGGGATGCGGCAGAAACAGACTGACAGTCGAACGAGTCGCCGACGGTTCCGGTGGAGGGGACGGCGCCGAGTTCGACGACCCGGTCGGTGTAGACCATCGCCATGTAGTTCGAGCCGTGGTCCGAGTGGTGGGTGAGCCCGGTGAGGTCGCCGCCAGCGTCCCACGCGGCCATATCGAGGGCCTGCAACGGCAGGATCTCGGCCTTGAGCGTGGCGGCGACATTCCATCCGACGATGCGCCTCGAGCAGACGTCGGTGACGAACGCGACGTAGGCGAACCCGGACCATGTCGCGACGTAGGTCACGTCGCAGACCCAGAGCCGGCGCGGGCCGTCGGCCGTGAACCTCCGGTTGACGAGATCCTGCGGCAGAGACTGTGTCCGATCGGTCTTCGTCGTGAAGACCCGCTTCGACTTTTTCACCCCGCGCACCCCGGCCAGCTGCATCAGCCGCTCGGTCTGGTCGCGGCCGATGTCCCACCCTTGCCGGCGCATCAGCGCATGCATCTTCCGTCGCCCGTAGACACCGTAGTTCTCCGCATGCAGCCGGGCGATCTCCGGCACCAGCAGGTTGTCCCGCAGCCGGCGCGCCGACGGCGCACGACCTGCGGCGGCGCGATAGCCGCGAGAGGTGAGGAACCCCTGAACTGCCGGTCTCAGGACCCGGCAGATGAGCTCGACCCCGAAACGATCCCGATGTTCATCGATGAACCGGATCATCTCGGTCAGGGGCGGTCGAGCTCCTTCGCGAAAAACACGCTCGCAGCCTTGAGGATCTCGTTAGCCTTCCGCAGCTCCGCGTTCTCCTTCTGCAGCCGCTTGATCTCCGCCGCCGCATCCGTCGTCAACCCGGGCTTCACCCCGGCGTCGACCTCGTAGCGGCGCTGCCACAACCGCAGCGTCTCCGGGCTCATCCCCAGCAGCCCGGCGACATGCCGGACCGCGCTCATCATCGTCGGATGCGACGGCCGCGTCTCCGCGAGCATCCGCAACGCCCGCACACGCATCTCCGGCGAGTACTTCCTGTTCATCGTGTTCCATCCTTACTTGAAGAACGGAACGAAAGTCAGGCCGATTCAACGTGCTGCCGATGGGGAACCGGTCAAGCCAGGTGTCATCGACATGATCGGCGAGGTGCACCTCGTGCCGCCTGGCGTCCGTGCCGGTGTAGGTGACGTACAGGCCCGGCCAGCCCGTCATGACATCTGATTCCTCGTTCGCCGTCACGACCGCGATCCGCGGTGTGCGATCCAACGCGGGCAAGTGCATACGCTCATCGCGGCGCGATCGCCGGCGTTTCTTGTCGTTCCAGTCGACGAGGTGCACGTCGTCGAGCGCGTCGGGGTCGAGCGTGTTGTGGCGGAATCGAACGGGGCCGCCCACGCGACGGTCGAGCGTCTCACCGCCGAGGTGCAGCCTGCGGCGCAGTGTCGTCCCGTCCCGCAACGCGGCGCTGATCCGCAGGTCGTACCAGGTCTTGTCGTCCCCGCTTCCGGGGTGCTTCACCGCTCGCACCACGGTTCCGACGGAAACCTGGCCATTGGCAAAGCGGGCCGCTTCACGCTGATCACCGCCGACCACCCATATAACGGCCCCGGGAACCACCACGCCGGCTGCGACGCCCCAGATCCACCAATGCAGGAAAGTGCGATCAACGTCGGTGATGCTCGACCAGATCACCACTGCGACCGAAGCGAACGGAGCAAGGAACAGCAGAACGATACCCAGCAGTGTCACGACGATGCCGACGCTCTCGACACGCGACCACCGGCGGATCCGCGCCCGCGTCTCGGGCGTGCGCGCCGCAACCGTGCGCGAGACGGCGTCTTCGGGGCCCGGAAACAGGCTCCGCAGGACGGTCATCGTCACGCTGCTTTTCATGTTGCCCCTCTCGTCATTCATCCTTGCACCGCCGGCCTCTCCCGATCACAGGATGCTGGTGTCGAATCACGTAGCAGGCAATCACCCGGCCGGCTCGATACAGCCACGTGTCGCTGGACGGCAATCCGCAATGACGACCGCCGATCAGAATGCGTTTGTGATCGGGAGCCGGCTCGTCTGCATAGAGTCGACGGACATGAAGCGAGGAGGCGATGATGAACTCGAGAGTTCGGGCAATGCTCCGACGTGTCGGAAAAGTACTCGTAAACGAGTTCACACCTCCGCCTCGCCCGCGACCCCGGCCGAGCGACCGCGAGTTCGCTGAAGGCTATCTCTCCGAGGGACGGATCGAGTCCGCCATAGAGGACCCTCCCGGCGGCGACGTGCAAGGCGATGACACGCTCAACATCACCATCGATGTTGCCGGCGGTGAGACTCTCTATCGGGCTGTGCAGAGTCCGCTCGGCGGTCCCGGCCGCGGCAGTCGCCTGGTCGGGTATCACGTACCGGTCCGCTACTCCACCCTCGATCCCGATTATGCGAACGATGTGTTCGTGGTCCGATGGCCGGCCGAGGTTGAAGAAGCGCTGGCACCGTATCGACCGACCGGTCCCGGCGCGCTGCGCGCACGCGCCTGGAACCTCCTCGCCGATTTCGGACTACTCCTCGTGATCCTCGGGGTCCCCCTGAGCTTCGCGGGCCTCCTCGACGTGATCTTCAGCCTCTTCGGTCAGCCGATATTCTCTGACCTGATCCCTGGATACTGGCCCGGACTCGCGCTGGTGGCGGGGCTCGCCGCGCTCGTGCTCGGCGGATCCTGTTCAATTCTCGGCGATTCTCCTGTCGCCGCATTCGAGCGCAAGCGCGCACGGGATGGAGCGCCTCCGGTGTGAGGCCGCGTCGTTCAGCCTCCCCATCACATATCTTCAGCAAACCCCTCCCGGCCGTGCAATAGAATCGTCATGTTCAAGGGGAGTACTCCGACACGGTCGGCTCGTCATTACGGATGTGGATCGCATCCCGGGTCACCGGTTCCCATACGGGAATGGAGAAGACCTTGGCGCTGATCTGTCAACGCCATATCTGGAGTCTCTCTTGCACATCACCCCTCTCATCTGGGTTATCACGATCGCGGTCACGATCGCGTTCTTCGTCTACGAGTTCTTCGCGCACGTGCGCAAGCCGCACGAGCCGACGATCGGTGAATCGGCTCGCTGGTCGGCCTTCTACATCGGACTCGCGTTGCTGTTCGGCGTGGGCATCGGCGTAGTCTCGGGATGGACCTTCGGCGGCGAGTACTTCGCCGGCTACCTGACCGAGAAGGCACTGTCGATCGACAACCTCTTCGTGTTCCTCATCGTGATGACGGGCTTCGCGGTGTCGAAGGCGTATCAGCAGAAGGTGCTGATGATCGGCATCGTGATCGCTCTGATCCTGCGCGGCGCCTTCATCGCCGTCGGTGCCACTCTGATCGAGAACTTCTCCTGGATCTTCTACGTGTTCGGCGCTTTGCTGCTGTTTCTCGCGTATCGCCAGGCATTCAGCGACCACGACAACGACCCGTCGCAGGGGCGCTTCATGCGCTTCGTACGCCGCCACCTTCCCGTGACCGACGAGTATCACGAAGATCGCCTCACGGTGCGCAAGAACGGCCGCCGATTTGTGACGCCGATGCTGCTGACCATCGTCGCAATCGGCTTCATCGACCTCGTCTTCGCGGTCGACTCGATTCCTGCGATCTACGGGTTGACCGAACAGGCGTACATCGTATTCACCGCGAACGCGTTCGCCCTTATGGGTCTGCGCCAGCTGTACTTCTTGATCGGCGGTCTCCTCGAGCGTCTTGTGTACCTCGCACAGGGTCTCGCCGTGATCCTCGCGTTCATCGGCGTCAAGCTGGTTCTGCACGCCATGCACGTCAACGAGCTGCCGTTCGTCAACGGGGGAGAGCCCATGCTGTGGGCGCCCGAGATTCCGATCTGGTTCTCGCTGGTGTTCATCGGCGCCACGATCACCGTCGCGGCGGTGGCCAGCCTGATCAAGACGCGCAATGACGACCGTCGCCCGTCGGTGGATTCCGGCTCGTCGGACGACGAGTCGACCGCCGCCGATGCGGCGCCGGGCAACACAATTTCAACCGGCAACAAGAAGGAACGCTCGTGAGAGATCAGCGCCGTTCTGAGTCGTCCTCCGACTCGGATAGACCCAGCGCCCGGGTGACCCCGGGCGCGCCCTCCTCCTCCCTGTGCAAGAGGATCGTCTTCTGATGGGCGACCTCGCATGGAACATCGTTCTCGTTTTCGTGTTCGTCCTCGTGGGCGGCGTCTTCGCCGCCACCGAGATGGCGCTCGTCACGTTGCGCGAGAGTCAGCTCAATGCAATCTCCGCGCGCGGCCGACGCGGGGTGAAAGTGGCCGACCTGGCCCGCAACCCGAACACCTTCCTTTCTGCCGTGCAGATCGGTGTGACCGTCGCGGGCTTCGCCTCTGCCGCTTACGGAGCCACCTCCATCGCGCCGTCTGTCACGCCGCTGTTCGAACTCTGGGGCATGGCTCCGCAGCTCGCATCCACCATCGCGACGGTCGCGCTGACGCTCATCATCGCGTACCTGTCGCTGGTTCTCGGAGAACTCGTTCCCAAACGGCTCGCCATCCAGCGCAACGCCCAGTTCGCCTATGCCGTCGCCCCTGTCCTCAACGGCTTCGCGATCGTCATGCGGCCCGTCATCTGGCTGCTATCGGTCTCGACGAATGCTCTGGTTCGTCTGCTCGGCGGCGATCCGGACAAGACGGCGGACGAGCTCAGCGAGGACGAGCTGCGCGACATCGTCGCCACCCACCAGGGGCTGCCCGATGACGAACGCCGTATCCTCGACGACGTGCTGTCGCTTCGCGGCCGCCAGATCAGTGAGGTCATGCGGCCACGCCCCGAGGTCGTCGCACTCGACGCGACCGCCACCGTGGCAGAGACCATGCCGCAGGTGCGTGAGCTGCCGTTCTCCCGGTATCCGGTGGTCGACAAATCGATCGACGACATCGTCGGCTTCTTCCACGTGCGCGATCTGTTTGAAACCGCAACGGAGGATCCCGACCGGACGTTGGAGAGCCTGATGCGGCCGATCTCCTACTTCCCTTCGACCGCGCGCGTTCTCGCCACCCTCACCCGAATGCAAGCCGACGGCCACCACATCGCCGTCGTCGTGGACGAGTACGGCGGCACGGACGGCATCGTTACCTTGGAAGACCTCGTCGAGGAAGTCGTCGGCGAGATCTTCGACGAGTACGACACCGCGACAGATCCGGTCGCCGCGGGCGGGGTGATCGACGGACGCCTCAATTTGCAGGACTTCGAAGAAAGCACAGGCCTCGAACTGCCGAGGGGACCGTCCGACACAATCGCCGGGCTGGTGACAGAACGGCTCGGTCGGCTCGCCGTGGTCGGCGACTCCATCGAAGTGGCCGGGGCGACGATCCAAGTGGCCGAGATGGACCGACGACGGATCTCCGGCGTCCGCGTCACGTTCCGCTCGAGCGAGACAGATGAGGTGGAGACGGCGGACGAACCGCCGGGTTCCTCCGCACCACAGTGACACCCGCTTGACTATGCCGTGACGGCATAGTTTCTGATGGACGGATGAGCAGAAACACGTTCGTCTATCTCGGGTCGTACAGCCTGTCCCTGCTGGGGAACGGCATCGCTTCGGTGCTGTTCCCCCTGCTGGTGCTCGCAAAGACCGGCGACATTCTCGCCGCGGGAATTCTGGCCTCAGTCACTGCGGGCGTCGCCGCAGTGGTCGGGGTGTTGGCCGGGGTTCTCGTGGATCGGGTCAACCGGCGCACGGTGTCGATCATCAGCGATGTGCTATCCGCGGGATCCGTCGCCGCGCTTCCGGTCGTGGACGCGCTGTGGGGCTTGAATCTGACGTGGTTCATCGTGCTCGGCGTGATCGGTGCGTTCGGCGACATGCCCGGCATGACGGCGCGAGAGACGATGCTGCCCCGCGTCGCGCTGCTCGGCGGTGGGAAGCCCGGAGCGCTGGACCGGCTCGTCGGTGTGCGCGAGTCGCTCTCGGCCGTGCTGATGCTGATCGGTCCCGGGGTCGGGGGCTTGCTCGTGTACCTGCTCGGCGTGAGTTCTGCAGCGCTCTTCATCACCGCCGGAACGAGCCTCGCGGCAGCGGTGCTCTCGTTCGCCATCTCGCCCCGTGCTGGGGAGATCGAGTCGACGGTTGTCGCAGGGGCTGAACACTCGGGCGGAGTCCGACGACTCTTCGCGGATCTGGTCGCAGGGTGGCGGTTCCTGCTGGGCAGTCGGCTCGTGCTGGGAGCGACCATCGTGACGGCGGTGTTCATCGCCGTTCTCGCCGCTTTGCAAGCAACGGTCCTGCCCGCGTACTTCAGCCGTGAGCAGCTGCCCGAGCTCAGTGGGTTCGCGGTCACGGGAATCGCGCTCGGCAGCTTGGTCGGCGCCGGCGTGTATACGGCGATGATCGGCCGGACGTCGCGTCGAGCATGGTTCGTCATCGGGATCGTGGGCAGCATGATCGGGTTCGTGGCGCTGGGCACGCTGGGCGCGCCGTGGATGGTGATCATCGCGGCCGTGCTGATCGGTCTCACCAATGCGCCGATGTCTGCGGTGCTCGGCGTCGCGACCATCGAGGCGACGCCGGATCGCATGCGAGGTCGAGTGCTCGGCGCTCAGAACGCGCTCATGCTCGCCGCCCCGGCGCTGACGTCTGCGCCGATCGCTGCGGTCGCGTCCGGCTTCGGACTCACGGCAGCCGGAATCGGCATCGCAGTGCTGATGGCGGTGACAGGCGTCATCGCACTCGTCGCCCCGGCGTTCCGGGGGTTGGACACAATAGAACCATCGAACGAGCAGGAAGGGTGAGCATGGCGTGGAGCACGAACCAGCTGGCCGACCTCGCCGGCGTGACGCTGCGGTCGATCCGGCATTGGCATGACGTCGGGCTCCTGCCGGAACCGGGGCGTCTGAGCAATGGGTACAAGCAATACACAGCGCGGCACCTCGTGCTCGCCCTGCGCATCGCCCGTCTCACCAGCCTCGGCTTCAGCCTCGAACACGTCGCGGCAATGCTCGATTCCGAAGAACAGGGTCAGAAGTCACTGCACGGGCTCCGTACCGAACTCGACGAGCGGATCGCCGAGCTCACCCGGATCCGTGCGGATATCGACGCGTTGATTGCGCGGGGGATCTCGCCCGATCTCTCGCCAGAAGCGCTCCTCGCGATGGAAACACTCGGAACTGATCCGGGATCCCGCAACGTCGCGATACTGCTGGCGCGATTGCTCCCAGAGGAAGACATGCCTGCCTTCGCCGACGCCATGAGCGAGGCCCCCGACACGCTCGCTCAGCTCAACGCAGAAATGCTGCGCCTGCCGGATGACACCTCGAACGAGCAGATCGCTGTGATAGCCGAGCACGGGGCCGCGCTCATCATGGAATTTCTTGCAGCGCGAGGCGATGCGCTGCCGCGTTTCGATTCGCGCGTCAGCGAGGAGATGGGCGCGAACGCGATGACGGCGATCATGCATGAACACATGAATTCCGCACAACAACAGGCGATGACCCTCATCGTCGAGCGCGTTGCTCAGCTCACCCGGTGAGCCTCACCTGCCGCTTGCTGACCCATGGGTCCGTATGCGGCGCGCAGTAGGGCATGGCATTCGATATGATGATTCCATCATTCCGTTGATTTGCTCCACGGATCCATGAAGCAGACGAAGGCTCGAGGTGTATCGGTGTTCGGCGACGGGGAACGACCGCTCTACGAGGTCAAGGCGAACCTGTTCAAGGGTCTCGCTCATCCGTATCGAATTCGGATCCTGGAGATCCTGTCCGCTTCGGACGAGGCGTCGGTCGCCGAGATGATCGCCGAGACGGGCCTCGAAGCCTCGCACCTGTCGCAACACCTCGCCGTACTCCGACGTCATCGCCTCGTCGCGTCCGAGCGCCGGGCGAGCGTCGTTTACTACCGCCTCGCTTTCCCGGACGTCGCGGATCTGTTGCGCGTCGCTCGCCAGCTGCTGTCGGAGGTCCTCACGCTCTCCCAAGAGCAGCTGACGTCCGTCGGCGAGCTGCCGATCATTCCCGCCCGTGCGTCGGCGGATCGATGAAGAACGTCTCCTGGGCGTCCGTCGCGTCGCTGCTGCCGAGTGTGCGCGACTATCGCGGGATCCGTTCGAGCTGGCGCGCGGATCTGGTCGCCGGCGTCACGGTCGGCATCGTCGCGCTCCCGCTTGCCTTGGCCTTCGGCGTGAGCTCGGGCGCGGGCGCCGAAGCAGGACTGATCACGGCGATCGTGGCCGGCCTCGTCGCCGCGGTGTTCGGCGGCTCGAACGTGCAGGTCTCGGGGCCGACGGGCGCGATGGTGGTCGTGCTCGCACCGATTGTCGTCAGCCACGGAGTCGGCGCGGTCGCCGTCGTGAGCCTTCTCGCCGGGATCATCGTGCTGGTCGCCGGTGCTCTGCGTCTCGGACGCGTGGTCAGTTACATCCCGTGGCCGGTCATCGAGGGATTCACCGTCGGCATCGGCGTCATCATCTTCCTCCAACAGGTGCCGGCCGCCGTCGGGGTGAGCGGCGAGGGCCACAGCACGAACGCGGTGATCGCCGCTTTCCAATCGGTTGCCGACGCCGACTGGCCGTCTGCTTTCCTCCCTCTCGTCGTCGTCGCAGTCGTCGCCGTCATGATGCTCACCCTGACACGCGTGAACGGCAAGCTGCCCGCGTCCTTCCTCGCGATCGTCGTTGTGACGGTCGTCGTGGCATGGGTCGGCCTTCCCCTCGCGACGATCGGCGAGTTGCCGCGCTCGCTGCCAGCCCCGTCACTGCCCACCCTGGATCTGGGCACCCTCGCCTCGCTCGCCGGGCCCGCGTTCGCCGTCGCGGCGCTGGCGGCGATCGAGTCCTTGCTCTCGGCACGAGTCGCGGCGTCGATGGCGGACACCGGCCCGTACGACGCCGACCGCGAACTCGTCGGACAGGGTCTCGCATCGATCGCCTCGGGGTTCTTCGGCGGCATGCCTGCCACCGGAGCCATCGCGCGGACGGCGGTGAACGTGCGCTCGGGCGCACGGACCCGGGCCGCGTCGGTCGTGCACGCCCTCGCCCTGCTCGCCGTCGTCTACCTCGCCGCGAACGTCGTCGCATTCATCCCTCTCGCGGCGCTGTCTGGCGTGCTGATGGTGACCGCGGCGCGCATGGTGTCCCCGCGGGTGATCCGCCTGGTGCTGCGGTCGACGAGATCGGATGCGGTCGTGTTCGTCGTGACCGCGATCATCACCGTCAGCTTCGATCTCATCGTTGCGGTCGGGATCGGCATCGCCGTCGCGGCGTTCTTCGCACTGCGGTCGTTGAGCACGGCGAGCGGCGTGCACCGCGAGGAAATTGCGGGAGAGCCGGAGCCGGGCGACGAACGCATTGCCGTGTTCCGGATCGACGGATCCCTGTTCTTCGGCGCCGCCGAGCGCCTGCTCGACCGCATCGCTGCGCACCACGGCATCGAAGTGGTGGTGCTTCGGCTGTCTCAGCTGCAGCTCATCGACGCGACCGGCGCGCATACCCTCACGGAAATGGTCACCGCCCTCGAGCAGCGCGGCGTGACCGTTCTCATCAAGGGGATCCGTCCGGAGCACCTTCAGCTGCTGGATCGGTTGGGCGTGATCGGTTCCCTGCGGCACCCGAACCACCTGTTCGCCGAACTCGACCCCGCCGTCGACCACGCCCGCTCGCACATCCGGCGCGCCGCCGCGGGGGCGTGAGCGGGGGAGCCGGGCGCGTGGCGAGAAACGCCACACTGCCCGGCCGACTCAGTTGCCCGCGAGATGGATCCCCAGGTCGGCCCGCCCGGGAGCGAGATCCGCGCGAAGCGCACGCGTGCCGCGATACTCACCGTCGCTGAGCTTCCGAAACGGCCGCGTCGCTTCCTCGTTGAGCTCGGCGAACCGCTCGCTGAGTCGTTGCACCTCGCGAGCACCTGCTTCGTCATCCAGGTCGTCGGCGTCGTAGATCGCGTGGATCTCATAGGACTCGACGCCCGTGTACCAAAGGATGCCGTGGGTCAGCGGAAACATGAGGGCATCGAGATCACCGCTGATACCGCGCGGCCCGAGCGTGCGCTCGTCATCGCCGGCAGTGACGATGATGAGCGCCTTGCGGCCCGAGAGCCCACCCTCGCCGTATCGCAACGGCATCCCGGTCTCGGGGTCGAGGTCGCCATGGGCGAACCCCGCCGTCAGGACCCGGTCGAACCAGCCCTTGAGCATGGCGGGCATTCCGTACCACCACAGCGGGAACTGGAAGATCAGCAGCTCTGCCTCGGCGATCTTGCGCTGTTCGACGCGAACGTCCTCCGGGAGCTGCTGTTCCTCATACGCGTCGCCGAGCTGCTCGGCCAGGTTTCCCGGGATCTCGGCGAAGCGCCCGAGGTCGCTCTTGCGGAGGGCCGGATCGAAGTCTTGCGCGTAGAGATCCGACGTCACGACGGTGCGGTGCTCGGAAAGGGCAGCGACTCCCTCGCGAAAGATGCGTTCATTCAGAGAGCTCTTCCGCGGGTGAGTGTAGACCCAGAGCGCGGTGCCGGGCGTGGGCGGGTGTGAGATGGTCACGTTGTGTGCTCCTGGTGTAGGCGGGCGATCGTCGAGGTGACGGCGGTGAGTGTGCGGCGGGCAAGGTCGGAATCGAGTCGTTCCTCGAGCACCTCGTGAGCAAGCGCATCGCCCGCACCGGTGACGGCTTGCAGGGTCGCGGCATCAATCGGCCCGACGAACGGCTCAAGAGCATCTCGGCACACGGCGATATAGTCGGCTTCGGTCTCGCGTCGCAGTGCGGCCAGTTCCGGTGATCCGGCGAGCGCGGCGACGATTCCGGCCATCTCGCGCCCCTCGGCCATCCAACAATCGATGTACGAGCCGGCCACGATCTCGCACACCTCGTCGAGCCCTCCGTCCGCATTCCGGAGCGCGTCGATGAGCACGCGATGCTGCCGATGCTCGAAGCCGCGATACAGCTCGACGAAAACGGCGGATCGATCCTCGAAGTGGTCGTAGGCAACGGGCTTCGTGACGCCGGCCTGCACGGCGAGCCGCCCGAGCGTGAACTCGTCCGTCCCGCGCTCGTCGAGCATCTGGCGCGCGACCTCGAGGAACTGATCGTGGCGATCCTCTCTCGACAGCCGTCGCCTCGTCGAGGGGGTCTCATGTCCCGGCATCGAATCTTCCTCCGTAACCTACTAACGGTAAGTTACCGCAAGTAGGTGGTGGTGCGGGCCGCTATTGTCGAACAAGACGCGCGCTCGCCGCGGCGGGAGGAGTCTTGTGAACGACAGTCGTGTACGCAGGCACCCGTCGCTCCGCGCCGCTCGCTCGGCAATCCTCATCGCCGTCGTTGCCCTCACACTCACCGGGTGTGGATTCATCCCCGATCGTGTGACCGACTGCGATACGAGCGGGGATCCGGCGACCTGCGACCGCGACCAGCGCTTCGACCTCGACGGCGCGAGCATCGTCGTCGACGAGCTCGAGAATGTCGCCGGCCCCGAGGATCACGCGCACATCGACGCAGACATCACGATCGACGGACAGCCGCACGGCGATCTGCAGGCACAGCTGCACGTCGTCGATTCGCTCACCGAGGAGGACCTCGTCGTCGATCCGGACGACGCCAGTGCCCTCGCGGAGGAGGGGTCGTCGACGATCACCTGGGACTTCAGCGACCAGGGCTTCGCCCAACGAATCCAGTTCGACAGATTCCCGCCCAACGTATTCATCACCTTCAGCGACGGCGACCAGCAGGTCGTCGTGACCGTGATGAGTGTGGAGTACGACTGACGGCGCGCCCCGCGACATATCCTTGCCTCATGCGGCTCACACCGAATAACGGCATGCAGTCATGAACTGGGCGTTGACGTTCGATCTGCTCGGCACGTTCTTCTTCGCGATCTCGGGCTCGCTGCTCGCGGCGCAGCGCGGCTACGACTTCATCGGATCCCTTCTGCTCGGCGGCCTCACCGGCCTCGGCGGCGGGGTGATCCGCGACCTCATCCTCGGCGTGAAGCCGACGGCGTTCTCCGAGCCGATCCACCTCGCGATTCCCTTCGCCGCGGCTCTGCTCGTGTTCTTCCTCGCCAACGGCATCGAGCGATACTCGCGGCCGCTGCTGATCTTCGACGCGGGCGGCCTCGCCGTGTTCTGCACGACGGGCACGGTCAAGGCGCTCGCGGTCGGCATGAACCCCGCCGCCGCGATCCTGCTCGGCGTGACGACCGGCGTCGGCGGCGGATTGCTGCGCGACGTCGTCGCCAACCGCGATCCGCAGCTGTTCAACTCGGCCGACCTGTACGCGGTGCCCGCCATCATCGGCGCCGCTCTCGTCGCCGGGCTGTGGTTCCTCGCCCTCCCGAACGCCGTCATGTCCGTCGGATCCGCCGTCATCGTCTTCGTCTTCCGCGTGCTGTCGCTGCACTTCCGCTGGCGCGTTCCGCACGCAAAGGGGCAGCCGCGAAAAGGAAAGGGACCAGAATGAATGCCGTCGCCGACATCCTGAACGACTACGAGACGATCCGCGCCGACCAGGAGGCGCTGTACCGCGACCTCCACGCGCATCCCGAGCTCTCCCACGACGAGACGCGCACGGCGGAGGAGGTGTCGCGCCGCCTGGAGGCGTGGGGCTTCGACGTGCACACCGGCATCGGCGGCGCGGGCCTCGTCGGGATCCTGCGCAACGGCGACGGGGCCACCGTGCTCATGCGCGCCGACACGGACGCGCTGCCCGTCACCGAGGCGACCGGATCCGCGTATGCCAGCACCGCTGACCGCGTCATGCACGCGTGCGGTCACGACGTGCACGTCGCCTGCCTGCTGGGCGCCGCCCAGCTGCTCGCCTCCCACCAGGACGCGTGGAGCGGCACCGCCGTCGTGCTGTTCCAGCCCGCCGAGGAGACAGGTGACGGGGCGCGCACGATGCTCGACGACGGGCTCGCCGACGTCATCCCCGAGCCCGATGTTGCGCTCGCGCAGCACGTTCTGCCGGGCCCGTCCGGCACGGCGCTGACCCGCCCGGGCCCGGTGCTCTCGAGCGCCGACAGCGTGCGGATCACCGTGTACGGCTGCGGCGGCCACGGATCCATGCCGCAGAAGACCGTGGATCCGGTCGTGCTCGCCGCGCACATCGTCGTGCGGCTGCAGACGATCGTCTCCCGCGAGATCGACCCCACGGATCCGGCGGTTCTGACGGTGGGCAGCATCCGCGCCGGATCGAAGAGCAACATCATCCCCGACGACGCGGTGCTCGAGCTCAACCTGCGCACCTACACCGACGCCACGCGCACGCACATGCTCGACGCGATCGAGCGCATCGCGCGCGGCGAGAGCCAGGCGAGCGGATCGCCGAAGGATCCGACGATCGAGGTGTACGACAGCTTCCCGCTCACCGACAACGACGACGCGGCCACGGCACGCGTCGCGGACGCGTTCGCCGCGCACTTCGGCGAGCGCGCCCTGCCGATGGAGCTGCAGACGGCGAGCGAGGACTTCAGCGACGTGCCGCGCGCGCTCGGCGTGCCGTACACGTACTGGTCGATCGGCGGCACGGATCCGCAGGAGTGGGGTGACGCGGAGCGGAAGGGAACCGTCTTCTCCGATATCCCCGCGAATCACTCGCCGCTGTTCCTGCCCGTGATGCAGCCGACCCTCGAGACTGGCACGGCCGCGCTCGTGGTCGCCGCGGGCGCGTGGCTCGTTTCCGAATAGCCTGCCCGGTAAGCAGGGTGGCGGCTGGATTGTCACGCTGCTGTTGGGCGTCATTGGTGCCTTCCTCGGCGGATGGCTCGGAGGCATCGCATTCGGCGTCGACCTGCAGGGCTTCTTCAACATCACCACGTGGCTGCTCGCGATCGGTGGCTCGATCATTGTGCTGCTCATCTACGGCCTGATCTTCGGGCGCCGTAAGAAGGAATAGGGATACTCGCGATTCGACCCTGTGAACCGGCGGATCCAGAAGGGGCAGGTGGCGATCGCCACCTGCCTTTTCTGTGCGCTCGTCTCCACGCGCGTCAACCGTTCGATGGAGGGCGAATTCAACCGCCCTCGCGATGATCGGCGCGGCGAGAACTGGTGAACTCGATGTCATGGCGGTTACTCGCCGCGTCATCGATACGAAAGGAAATCGCACACCATGAAGCGCCTGCTCAATGCGTCATTCATCTACATGATCGTCGGAGTCGCCTCCGGCCTGTTCTACCGCGAGTTCACCAAGAACAACGGATTCCCGGAGGGAGAGTTCACGCAGCTCAGCCTCGCCCACACGCACCTGCTGACGCTCGGATTCATCGTGCTGCTTATCGTGCTCGCGCTCGAGAAGGTTTTCACGATCTCGCGCAGTCCGAAGCTGTTCGCCTGGTTCTTCTGGCTGTACAACGCCGGCGTCATCCTGACGTCCGGCATGCTGATCTGGCACGGCAGCCTCACCGTGCTCGGTCAGGAGTCGAACGCGATGATCGCCGGAATCGCGGGCCTCGGGCACATGCTCGTCACCGCCGGCATGATCGTGCTCTTCATCGCCCTGCGCCGCGCGGTCACCGACCGCACCCCGGCACCCGTCGAGGCCGCAGTCAGCGCTCGATGACCGTCACGACCGGCTGACTACCGCTCCCGCCGCAGGAGGATGACGGAATCGTCGATGGTCGCGGAGTTGCCGTGCGGATCCGTCGTCTCGCGCGGGCGCACCTCGACCGCGAGCGCCGTCCACTCGTCCGGACTCAGGTCGAGGGCCGCGAACTCTTCCTCCGGCGACAGGAAGTGGGGCGTGTGGTGCTCGGAGTGCTCGGCCCACGGCGGGCTCGACGCGTGCGAGGTGATCAGCAGATGGCCGCCGGGCGCGACGAGGTCGGCCGCCGCGCGCAGGATGTCGCCACGAGCCAGCTCGACGGGGGAGTGCAGGAAGCTCGCCGTGACCAGGTCGTACTGCCCGGCCTCGTCGAACGCCGACAGGTCGCGCGCGGCGAATGAGATCTGATCGTCGGTGAGACCGGCCGCGTGCGCGGCGGTGCGGGCTCGGCCGATGGCCGACGCGGAGATGTCGATCCCCGCGGCTGTCCACCCGTTCTTGGCGAGCCAGATCGCGTCCCCGCCCTCACCGCATCCGAGGTCGAGCGAACGGCGGGGAGTGAGACCGGAGGCGACATCGGACACGACCTTGTTGACGCGCCCCGACCACATGTGCTCCGGGCCCGCGTATCGGTGCTCCCAGTAGTCGGCCGGCGCCATGTCCGGGGCGGATTCGGCCTCGGCGACGGCCCGGTCGAAGTCTTCCGTGACGAGTGCCATGTTCACCACGGCGCCGGCCGACGCCCCCGCGCCGATCGACATCGGCACGTTCGCCCCCGCGTTCGTCACGTTGCCGACCGCCCAGATGCGCGAACTGCTCGTCTGCCCCATCTCGTCGGTCGCGAGGAAGTTGCCCATCGGGTTCTCGGTCCGCTTCAGATCCAGGTGCTGCAGAAACTCGTCGCGCGGGCGCAGCGTTGCGGCCGTGAAGATCGCATCGAGCTCGGTGACGTGGCCGTCGGCCGTGCGCACGCCGGTGACCTGATCACCGTCGCCGAGCACCTCGGTCACGGGCGAGGCGATCAGGCGGATCCCGCGCGAGCGCAGCCGGTGGATCGTCTCGTCGTCCATGGGGCCGATGTCCGCGGTGAACACCGTCAGGTCGTCGGTCCACTGGCGCACGAGCTGCGCGTGGTGCAAGCCGAGGGGAGAGGTGGCGAGAATCGCGAGCCGCTGTCCGCGCACCTCCCAGCCATGGCAGTAGGGGCAGTGCAGCACGCTCTTGCCCCACCTCTCGGCAAGGCCGGGAATGTCGGGCAGATCGTCGACGAGCCCGCTCGCGACGATGAGTGCGCGGGCGCGAAGCGGATCCCCCTCCCGCAGCTTTACGAGGACACCGTCGTCGGTCTGGTCGACGCGCTCGACGGCGTCGGCGAGGAACTCGACGCCGTAGCCGACGGCCTCGGCGCGTCCGCGCTCGACCAGGTCCGCGGGGGAGGTGCCCTCGTTTCCGAGCACCCCGTGCATGTGCGATGCGAACCGATTGCGCGGGCTGCCGGTGTCGATGACGAGCGTGCGGCGGCGAGATCGGCCGAGCATGAGAGCGGCGCTGAGGCCCGCCGCGCCGCCGCCGATGATGATGACGTCCCAAGGTTGTGTGTTCATGAGAATCAGTGTGATCCCACCCTCGGCCACATGGCAAATAATCTTGCTAAGATGGCAAAAGTCAGGATTCGCGGAAACGGAGCGGTCATGGGACACGAACTCGAACAGGTCGGGCCAAGGCTCCGCGCCATCCGCCGTGCGCGGGGATTCACACTCGACGACGTCGCGGCGCGGGCCGGCATGTCGACCAGCACACTCTCGCGCCTCGAATCCGGCAAGCGCCAGGCGTCGCTCGAGCTGCTGTTGCCAGTGACGCGGCACCTGGGCATCCGGATCGACGACCTCCTCCCGTCCGAGACGCGGGATCCGCGGGTGCGGCGACCGGCGGTCCGCCGCGACGGCATCACCATCGCCCCGCTCACGCCGGAAGAGTCGGCGATCCGCACCTACAAGATCACCTACCCGCCGGTCGATACGCTGCCCGAACTGCGCGTGCACGACGGCTACGAGTGGCTGTACGTGCTGTCCGGAAAGCTGCGCCTGCGGCTGGGGGAGCAGGACCTCGTGCTCACCCGCGGCGAGGCCGCCGAGTTCGACACGCGCGTGCCGCACGCGATGAGCCCGGTGGGCAAGAGCCCCGCCGAGGTGTTGAGTATCTTCAACGGCGAGGGAGAGAGGATGCACACCCATGGATCCGACTGAGCACGGGCACCACGGGCACGATTCCGGCGTCGAGCACGGCGCGCACGTCGACCACGGCGCGCACGCCGATCACGACCTGCACGGCAGCCACGCCGATCACAATGCTCATGGCGGCCATGCGGGCCACGGCGATCACGTCGGCCAGTTCCGCCGCATGTTCTGGATCAGCCTGATCATCGCGATCCCGGTCGTCGCGTTCTCGCACGGCTTCGCGATGCTGCTCGGCTACGAGATCCCCGACTTCCCCGGCGCCGTGTGGATCGCGCCCGTGCTGGGCACGGTCATCTATGTCTGGGGCGGATGGCCGTTCTTGAGCGGCGCGCTCTCGGAGATCCGCTCGCGTGCCCCCGGCATGATGCTGCTGATCGGGCTCGCGATCACCGTCGCCTTCCTCTCGTCGTGGGGGTCGTCTCTCGGACTGCTCGACCGCGGGCTCGACTTCTGGTGGGAGCTCGCCCTGCTCGTCGTCATCATGCTCTTGGGCCACTGGGTCGAGATGCGCTCGCTCGCGCAGACGTCGTCGGCGCTCGATTCGCTCGCGGCGCTGCTGCCGGACGTGGCCGAGCGAGTCGAAGGGGATCAAGTCGTCACGGTCGCGCCCGCTGACCTGCGCGTCGGTGACATCGTCATCGTGCGCCCCGGGGCGAGCGTTCCCGCTGACGGCGAGATCATCGACGGCCGTGCCGACATGGACGAGTCGATGGTCACCGGTGAATCCCGTGCCGTCGAGCGCGGCATGGGCGACCGCGTCACCGCGGGCACGGTCGCGACCGATTCGGGGATCCGTATCGAGGTCACGGCGATCGGCGACGAGACGACGCTCGCCGGGATCCAGCGCCTCGTCAGCGACGCACAGGGATCCAGCTCGCGGGCGCAGCGACTCGCGGATCGCGCCGCGAGCTGGCTGTTCTGGTATGCGCTCATCGCCGCCGCGATCACCGCGCTCGTCTGGACCCTCGTCGGCGATCGCGACGGCGCGGTCGTGATGGCCATCACCGTGCTCGTCATCGCGTGCCCGCATGCCCTCGGCCTTGCGATCCCGCTGGTGGTGTCGATCGCGACGGAGCGCGCGGCGCGCGGCGGCGTGCTGATCAAGGATCGCTTGGCGCTCGAGAGCATGCGCACGATCGATACCGTGCTGTTCGACAAGACGGGCACTCTCACCAAAGGCGAGCCGACCGTGCTCGACATCGCTCCCGTTCGTGGGGTCGACGCTGACGAGGTGCTGGCGCTCGCCGCAGCTGCCGAGTCGGCGAGCGAACATCCGCTGGCGAACGCGATCGTTCGGTCGGCAAAGGATCGCGGGCTCGCGCTCAGCGACGCCAGTGACTTCACTTCTGCTCCCGCAGTGGGCGTCACCGCCACCGTCGCGGGACACGTCATTCGGGTCGGCGGGCCGCACCTGCTCACCGAGGTGGACGCGGCGGAGGTGGCGGCCGCGGATGAGTGGCGCAGGGACGGCGCGATCATTCTGCACGTGATCCGCGACGGATCCGTGATCGGCGGGCTGAAGCTCTCCGACGAGGTCCGTGGCGAATCGCGCGATGCCGTGGGCGCCTTGCGGCAACTCGGCGTGGACGTCGTGATGATCACCGGTGATGCCGAGGCGGTTGCGCACGGCGTGGCTTCGGAGCTTGGCATCGACCGGGTCTTCGCCGGGGTGCGCCCGGAGGACAAAGCCGCGAAGGTGTCCGAGCTGCAGCGCGAGGGGCGCAGTGTCGCGATGGTGGGCGACGGCGTGAACGATGCGCCCGCCCTCGCGCAGGCCGATGTCGGAATTGCGATCGGCGCGGGTACGGATGTGGCGATCGCCTCGGCGGGCGTGATCCTCGCGAGCGATGACCCGCGCTCGGTGATCTCGGTGATCGAGCTGTCGAAGGCGACGTATCGCAAGATGCGGCAGAACCTATGGTGGGCGGCGGGTTACAACCTCATATCAGTACCGCTCGCGGCAGGCGTGCTCGCGCCGATCGGATTCGTGATGCCCATGTCGGTCGGCGCGATCCTCATGTCGGTCTCGACCGTAGTGGTGGCGCTGAACGCCCAGTTGTTGCGGCGCCTCGACCTCAACCCGGTGCGCAGTCTCGAGCGTGTCAAATGACCGATTGTAGACATTTGACACCTCTCAGCATTCTTTATAGGTTGCCTAGAGTCTCTACGAATCTCATGCATCACCAGCGTTGAAGGAAAGGCCCTTCGTGAACAGCACCAGGCGAATCACATCCACCGCGGCGATTGCCGCGACAGTCCTGCTCGCAGGCGGCCTCGCCGGCTGCAGCGGCGGCGATGACGCAGGAGAGGGCGGCGGCGACGGCGGCGGGCTCGAAGACAGCTACACCGTCGCGACCGACACGTCGTTCGTGCCATTCGAGTTCCAGGAGGAAGAGGGCGGCGAGTACGTCGGCTTCGACATCGACATCATCAATGAGATCGCGGACCGCGTCGGTTTCGAGATCGAGCTCGAGACCACCAACTTCGATGGCATCATTCCCGGCATGCAGACGGGTACGTTCGACATCGCGATCGCGGGTATGACGATCACGGAGGAGCGCCGCGAGGCCGTCGATTTCACGAGCCCGTATTACAAATCGGGTCTACGCATCGGCGTGCCGGCGGACGATGACACGATCACGAGCATCGACGATCTCGAGGGAAAGACCATCGCGACCCGACTCGGATCGACGAGCGCGAACTACATCGAGGAGAACATCGAGGGCGCCACGCCGAACACCTATGAGCAGCTTGACCAGGCGTACCTCGCGGTCGAGGGTGATGGTGCCGATGCGGTTCTTTACGATGCGCCGAATGTCGAGTACTACATTCTCACTGCGGGCGAGGGCAAGCTGAAGACGGTCGGCGAGCTGATCGAAGCTCAGGACTACGGCATCGCGGTGGGCAAGGGCAACGAAGAGCTCGTGACCGCCATGAACGAGTCGCTCGCCGAGATGATCGATGACGGCACCTACACCGAGATCTTCAAGGAGTGGTTCGGCGAGGAGCCCGAGTGGCTCGACGATCTCGCGGCGTCGCAGGACTGATCTCACTGCATGAATATCATTACGGACTTCCGCTGGGCGGGGGTTATCGAGTTCCTTCCGCAGCTGTGGATCGGCCTCCTCTATACCCTGCTCGTCTCGGTCGTCGGTCTGGTGATTGGGTTCGCGCTCGGCGCGGTATTCGGACTGTTTCGGCTCAGCCGATTCCGAGTGTTGCGCTGGATCGCGACCATCTACATCGAGGTTCTGCGCGGCACGCCGCTGATGGTCCAGGCTCTGTGGATCTTCTTTGCGCTTCCGCTGCTCATCGGCTTCAACCTGTCGTCGCTCACGGCGGCCTTCATCGTCATCGGCGTCAACTCCGGTGCGTACATCGCCGAGATCGTGCGCGGTGCGGTGCAGTCGGTCGATAACGGGCAGATGGAGGCCGGGCGTTCGCTCGGCATGAGCCACCACAAGACGATGCTCAAGGTGATCTGGCCGCAGGCGTTCAAGCGCATGATCCCGCCGCTCGGCAACCAGTTCATCATCAGCATCAAGGACACGTCGCTGCTGTCGGTGATTCTCGTGCCTGAGTTGCTCTTCCAAGCGCGCTCGATCGCATCGAACCACTTCAACACCGTCGAGATCTACACGACCGTCGCGGTCTTCTACCTGGCGGTCACCCTCTCGTTGTCGATCGTGCTGAGGGTTACTGAGAAGCGTCTGGAGGCGCACTCATGATCATCGACGTCAAGGGCCTGCGCAAGTCGTTCGGATCCAACGAGGTGCTCACCGGCATCGACCTCGCGGTCGCAGACGGCGAGGTGGTGTGCGTGGTCGGTCCCTCCGGATCCGGCAAGAGCACGCTGCTGCGCTGCCTCAACAGGCTCGAGGAGATCACGGGCGGCGAGGTGACCGTCGACGGGCACACGCTGACCGATCCGAAGGTCAAGATCGACGACGTGCGCGCCGAGATCGGCATGGTCTTCCAGCAGTTCAACCTCTTCCCGCACATGACGGCGATCGAGAACATCTGTCTCGCGCCGATGCAGGTGCGGGGGCTCAGCAAGGCGCAGGCGATGGAGCGCGCCCGCGCGCTGCTCGTCAAGGTCGGGCTGTCCGAGAAGGAGAACGAGTACCCGCGGCGGCTGTCCGGTGGGCAGCAGCAGCGCGTGGCGATTGCCCGGGCGCTCGCCATGGAGCCGCGGATCATGCTGTTCGACGAGCCGACCTCCGCGCTCGACCCCGAGCTGGTCGGCGAGGTTCTCGCCGTAATGAAGAACCTGGCGCTCGAGGGCATGACGATGATCGTCGTCACGCACGAGATGGGCTTCGCCCGCGAGGTCGCCGACCGGGCGATCTTCATGGACGGCGGCGTCATCGTCGAGCAGGGCGACCCCGAGCAGGTGTTCACCGCGCCGCAGCACGAGCGCACCAAGGAGTTCCTGAACAAGGTGCTCTGAGGCTCAGCCTCGCAGCAATCGGACGGCGCACCACTAGCGTGGAGATATGGCAACAAAACGAGTCGAGTTAGTCACCGACGACCTCGATGGTTCGGTGCTCGCACCGCTCGCCGCCGAGTCGCTGACGTTCGGCATTGACGGTGAGACCTACGAGATCGATCTCTCGAGCGCGAATGCTGCCGCGCTTCGAGAGATCCTCTCGCCGTACACGGCGGTGGCGCGCACGACGTCGATCGGCGACCGTGACGTCGACACCTACACGCGCACCGAACTCCCGCGCGTGGAGGACAAGAACCAGATCCGTGTGTGGGCGCGTAAGAACGGTCACAAGGTCTCGCCGCGCGGATCCCTCTCGAAGACCGTGCGCGAGGCGTACGCGAATCGCAACGCCTGATCCGTTCGGGGAGTGTGTGGCGGTCGTTTCGCGCTCGTTATCGACCGTTAGGCACTCGGGGACTCACTAGTTCCACTCGCCGGTCGCGAGGAAATGCTCGATACGGGCGCGCTCGGGGGAGAGATCAAGGCCCTGTTCCGCGATCCACTCATCGTTGTAGTGGGTCGCCGAGTACCGTGCGCCGCCGTCGCAGATGAGGGTGACGACGCTGCCGCGCTCGCCGGACGCGAGCATGCGGGCGATCAGCTGGAACGCGCCGACGAGGTTCGTGCCGGTGGATCCGCCCGCCCAGTACCGGGTGCGCTCCTGCAGCACGCGGATCGCGGCGAGCGAAGCGGCGTCGGCGATCGGCAGTACCTCGTCGACGACGTCGCCGATGAACGACGGCTCGATGCGCGGCCGCCCGATGCCCTCGATGCGGCTCGGGATGCCGGTCGTGTGCGAGGCATCGCCCGTTCGCCAGCCCTCGTAGTAGGCGGAGTTCTCGGGGTCGACGACGGCCACCTGTGTGGGATGCCGGCGATAGCGCACATAGCGACCGAACGTGGCGCTCGTGCCGCCGGTGCCGGCGCCGACGACGATCCATGAGGGGATCGGGTATCGCTCTAAGACGAGCTGCGCGAAAACGCTCTCGGCGATGTTGTTGTTGCCTCGCCAGTCGGTCGCGCGTTCGGCGAGCGTGAACTGATCGAGGTAGTAGCCGCCGCATTCGGACGACAAACGCTCGGCCTCGGCGTAGATCTCGGTGGGGTCGTCGACGTAGTGGCACCGGCCGCCATAGAACTCGATGAAGCGGATCTTCTCGGCGCTCGTCGACCGCGGCACGACCGTGACGAAGTCGAGGCCGATCATCTCGGCGAAGTACGCCTCGGAGACGGCGGTGGATCCGCTCGACGCCTCAATGAGTGTCGTGCCCTGGTGGATACGCCCGTTCACGAGCCCGTAGAGGATGAGCGACCGCGCGAGGCGGTGCTTCAGGGATCCGGTCGGGTGCACCGACTCATCTTTGAGGTACAGATCGATGCCCCACTCGGCGGGCAGCGGGAACACGTGCAGGTGGGTGTCGGCGCTGCGGTTCGCATCGGCCTCGAGCACGCGGATCGCGTTGAGCTCCCACTCGCGGGAGCGGGGGTGCGGGGTCATGTGTCCACGATAGGGGAGCGCCATCTGTGGCGGGGCAGTGCATGGTCTCGGGCGGACAGATTTGAGCGCTCGTCCGCGAATCCGAGTTCGATCTGGCTGTCGGAACGCCGAGCAGGTGCGCCGCGGATATCTTGGACGGAGGCGCTACAGCCTGTCATTCGCGGCCTAGTACGAGGACCGCGAACTCCGTGCTCGAGGGAAGGAACCTGATGACGGATGAACCATCCTTCGGGGAAGTGATCCTCTACGAGCGCGCGGACGGTGCTCCCGCGTTGCGGGTACGGCTCGATGCGGAGACGGTATGGCTGAGCCAGCAGCAGATTGCGGATCTGTTTCACACCACGCGCGAGAACGTCACGATGCACCTACGGAATGTGTATGACGAAGGCGAGCTTCGTCGGACGGCAACTAGTAAGGATTTCTTACAGGTTCGTCAGGAGGGCATTCGCACTGTTCGCCGCAATGTCGCCCATTACAACCTTGATGCCGTCATCTCGGTTGGATATCGGATTAAGAGCAAGGTCGCTACGCAGTTTCGCATCTGGGCGACCGACCGCCTTCGTGACTACCTCGTGACGGGCTATGCGATCAACGAGGAGCGGCTCGAGAAGCTCGGCTCGATCGTGCAGATCCTCGCTCGCTCCGAAACCGAACTGATGGTGGGAGTCGCTGACATACTTGCGAGCTACCTACCGGGCCTTACGCTCTTGAGAGATTACGACGAGGGGCACATCGACACCGTCCCCGGGGCAGTCCCGGGGTGGACGCTGAACCTCGACGACGCGCGCGCGGTGATCGCACAGGTCGCAACCGAGTTCCCCGCCGATGGTCTGGTCGGTAAGGAGCGTGGTGATGCTCTCGACGGCATTGTGGGCGCGATCTACCAGAGCTTCGGCGGACAGGATCTCTACCCAACGATTGAAGAAAAGGCCGCGAACCTGGTCTACCTCGTTGTGAAGGACCATCCGCTCGCTGATGGCAACAAGCGCAGTGCCGCAGCTCTATTCGTCACGTTCCTTGCTCGTAACGATGCCCTCACTGATGCCGCCGGGCACCCCCGCATCACGAATAGCTCACTTGCTGCGATCACGCTCATGATTGCTACGAGCGACCCGAAGGATAAGGACCTCTTGATCTCGCTGCTCATGCGCATGATCACCTTCTGACCTGGCGCGGTGCCCTCCAGCTGTGCCGCCCGCCCACACTCGGCGCGGCACCCAGCAGCTCACGCGATCACGGTAGGCGCGGAACGCGTCGCCGAATCGATCCTCCAGGTCGCGCTCTTCGATGGGCCGAATGATCGAGTTCCAGACGACGGATCCGCACAACGCCCACGCGACGACGAGCCAGGATCCGTGGACGAGCCCGACCGCGACGCCCTGGACGATGCCGGCGACGGCCATCGGGTTGCGTACGAATACATACGGGCCGGCGATCACGAGGCGGCGCGCGGTGGCCGAGGGCAGGGGAGTGCCGTCGCCGAGTGACGCCATCGTCGCGGCCGACCAGAGCCCGAGCGCGCTCGCCACCACAAGCACGGCGATTGCGGCGATGCGCGCGGCGAGCGGGACGGAGAATGCGAGCTCCCAGCGCCGCTCGAACCAAACGATAACGAGAGGGAAGACGCCGAGGAACAGGCCCCAGAAGACGACGAGCTGTGCGGCGGTTGCGAGGATGTTGTTCGCACGGGCACGCGGGCGCGCTTCGCGCAGCCAAAGCGGACCCAGCAGGATCCAGTGGGAGGGGAATGCGCCGCGCACGATGACGACGGCGGCAGCCGCCGAGGCGACGGAAGCCGCGATCATCGCGAGCGCGCCCCAGCCCGCGGACTCTGTCGCGGTTGCGTATACAACCATCGCCGCGGTGACGAGTACCGTCCAGACGCCCACGAGCCAGACCGCCCAGCGGATACCGAACGCGGCGACAGCCGACGCGCCGACGAACAGAGGGAGGTCGAGGATCGCGACCGGTAGGGGAGGAAGGCCGCCGAGCGTCAGGCGCTGGACATCGGGCACGGTGGCGACCAGGATCCACCACGCGGCGCCCGCGAGCGCCTGCATCGCGAAATAGCCGCGCGCGACGCGAGGCGTGAGCAGGATGCCGAAGATGCGCACGGGCGTCGTGAGCGAATCGGGCATGGGGCCCAGCTTAGAAGCCGGCGCCATTCGTCACCGCACGGAGCGAACGGCAGACTGTGCGTCGAACATGTCGGGCGTCACGCCGTCGATGAGGTCCCCGGGGAGTACGCCGAGCGCGTCGGCGATGCGCACGAGTGAGCGCACGTTCATCATCGCGCGGCCGGACTCGTAGGAGCGGATGTTCGACGAGTCGATGTCGCTGGCGACCGCGAGCTGGTCCTGCGTCATGCTCTGTCGCATGCGGAAGTGCGCGATCTGAGCACCGACGTGCGCGGCAGCGGCAGACGGAACTCGAGGCATCGTTCAAGCGATATCGGTACCGGTGTGGCGCACCAGAGCGTTAGACCCCGGGTACTTGTACACTCAGATGTATGTATGGACTCGGACCTCTGTCATGACAGGGGAGAAGCTCGTAAAGTCCCGTCAGCGAGTCGCGGACCATGGAGAGGTATTCACTCCACGATGGCTCGTTGACGACATGCTCAACCTCGTGCAGTCCGAGACGGAGCGAATCGACTCCCGGTTCCTCGAGCCGGCCTGTGGCTCTGGAAATTTCCTGATCCCGGTGCTCGAGCGAAAGCTTGACGCGGTGGACGCGCGCCATGGGCGTAGTGACTTCGAGAGGCGCCACTACGGTCTCTTCGCCTTGATGTGCGTGTATGGGATCGAGTTGCTCGAGGACAATGCGGAAGAGTGCCGCATTAATCTTTCGGGTACTTTCGCCCGGTTTCTTAAAGCCGATGCCGATGATATGTGGATTCGTGCGGCGGACGCTGTTCTTGCGGTCAACATCGTTCGAGGTGATGCCCTCGCGATGAAGACGCCGAGCGGTGAGTCGATCGTCTTTCCCGAGTGGGGCTACCTCGGGCGCGGAAAGTATCAGCGGCGCGACTTCTCGTACGACAGCCTGACCCAGCGTTCGTCGGTTCAGGGCACTCTCTTCGACGCGTTGGAAGAGCATGAAATGTTCATCCCAGTTCGCACCTACGATGCAATGACGGTGCAGGAGCTCGCCGCATGAGCGTGCCGATCGTTGAGCCCGCGATAAGATCCGGCTTCCGCACGCATAATCCCGACGTCCTCACCTGCATCGCGAACCTGTCCAACGACGAAGTTTTCACGCCGCCCGAGCTCGCCAATCGGATGCTCGACACTGTTGCGGAGGCGTGGTCGAAATCGAATGGTGGTGCGAGTGTTTGGGCGGATCCGACTGTCACCTTCCTCGACCCGTTCACGAAATCTGGCGTATTCCTGCGTGAGATCACGCGTCGTTTGACTGACGGTCTCGAGAGCGCGATCCCGGATCTCGAGGAGCGAGTCGACCATATCCTCACGAAGCAGGTCTTCGGCATTGGGATCACACGCCTTACGGCACTGCTCGCACGACGCAGCCTTTACTGTTCGAAGGACGCCACTGGTAGACATTCGATCGCGAAGAATTTCGTCCGCGACTGGGGCAACGTGTGGTTCGAGCGAATCGAGCACACGTGGGTAGGAGATCGGTGCGGATACTGCCCAGCGACACGCGCAACCTTCGACCGAGACTCGGAACTTGAGACTCATGCCTATGCGCTAACTCATACCTCGAATGTGAAGAAGCGCCTGGCGCAGATGTTTGGAGCGGATGTGCAGTTCGACGTCATCATCGGGAACCCGCCTTATCAGCTGAGCGACGCTGGGTTTGGTGCGAGTGCGACTCCGATCTACCAGCACTTCGTGAGACAAGCGATCGCTCTCGATCCGCGCGTTGTTTCGATGGTCACGCCCTCGCGCTGGTTTTCGGGTGGAAAAGGTCTCGATGATTTTCGTGAAGAAATGCTTGCGGATACGCGCATTCGGTACTTGGGTGATTTCCCCAAACTTTTCGACGTTTTTGATGGCGCAAAAATTCGCGGAGGTGTCTCCTATTTCCTCTGGGATGCGAGTTATGATGGTCCGTGCACCGTGCAGACCTTCGTAAGTGGTCACGCAGCCGGTCCGCCAGCAGTACGCTACCTGGGTGAGTACGATGTGCTTGTTCGCAACAATGCTGCGGTCTCGATTCTCGAAAAAGTTCGTAATGTGAATGAGCCATCATTTGAATCGACAATGCCGAGGAGAAAGACGTTCGGGTGGTCCACTACATTCCATGGATCCGATACCCCTGAAGAGCTGGTTGATCCGGTGAAGATATTCGGTTCCAGGCGGGTTTCATGGCTGGAGAGCGATGCGATTGATGCTGGTGTAGAACTAGTTTCTAAATGGAAGGTTTTGATGACCGCAGCACAAGGGACGAGCGCCGCGGTCGAAACAAAATTTCTTAGCAAGCCGATCTTGGCGGGGCCAGGGAGTGCCTGCACGGACACGTATATACTGGCTCTTCGCATTTGAGCGTGTAGTGCCCGTCCGGGAGGACGTGCGCGTGGCGGTCCCGTGAGAGAGGTCGAGGCCTCCCGAGGATGGAAGTTCCTAAGCTCACCATCCGGAAGACCTCGACGTGCACCACGCTACCTTCGGCGACCCCGATCTGACTGTGTTCACCGCCCTCGACGACCACGGCCTCACCGTCACGGGCCTCACGCTCATGCACGCTGGCGCGACCCTGGAGTGCCGCGTCACCGATCGCGACCCGTTCTGCCGCAGCTGCGGCGCGGAAGCGACCCCGCGCGGGACACAGGTGC
>NZ_AUGQ01000024.1 GCF_000422745.1 Microbacterium gubbeenense DSM 15944 | reverse complement strand
CGATGCCCGAACGGCTCGTGCGCGAGCGGCCGGGTCACCGTGTCACGCGGCACACCCTCAGCGCCGCACTTCCGACACCACGGATCGTCGTCGACGACGCGGCACTCAAGTACTGCCCGGTCGGGCTCGAGCAGCTGTCCGACGGCTTCGAGGCCGAGCTCGTCGAGGCGGCAGAACGTGGTGAGGTCAGGGGTCGCGAACGTAGGGTGGTGCAAGTCGAGGTCTTCCGGCGGACGGTGAGTGTGAGAACTTCCATCCTGGAAGACCTCGACGTCTATCCGCGAACCAGCCGGCGCCCCTCGACTACACCCTCAACTGCGAAGAGCCAGCAATGCGATTCCTGACATGAACGAGATCACCGAACTCGGATGGTTCCATCGCGACACGATCCTGACTTTGCCGAGACATCACTGGATAGACCGGGTAATTCAGGATTCGCAGATCAATCCACACCGTCGCGCGCCGCAACAGTCGGCTGTCTCGTATCCCTAGAGATATGTGACGTCTCGTAGATGCCACCTGATCGCTGACGTCCTCCGAGCCGCAATCGGCGTCTCAAAACGTATGGGGGACGAGGCAATCGTTCTTGGTTACTCTTGCGGCATGGAGCACGATAGCGAGGCATTTGCGCAGTCGGGGTGGGCAAGGTTCGCGAGGGAGTTCATCCCGGCGACGCATAGGGGTCTACCGATGTTGCGACTGTATCTCCCATTCCTGGATCCAGCTCTTGAACAAGGCCAGGACGTGGTGCGATGGTCACAGTATGTCGACGTCGAGGAGGAGCCCGCGTCGTTGAATTGGTTCGAAGCCACTCGGGCGATAGCTGATGAGCAGGCCGCAGTAAGAGGACTTGTCTCCTGCATGGGAGAACTGGACGATTCGACGGCTGACGCGCTCCGTGACGGGATCGGGGATATCGCACTCCGGTGCCTCCGGTGGGTTGGTTACGGCGAAACCCCGGACGATGCCGCCACAACGCGCGTGTTCGGTGAGGAGTACTTCGAGGCCGATCTCGGACCCGAGGATGTGCGGCCTGGTCGACGAGTTCCGGAGTTCGCGTGGGATGCGGCGGGCCGGCTCGCTTGGGGCGGCCGGCTCTATCCAGATTCGTTGATCGTCGCGGCTGAGCTACCCATCTTCAGACAGCTAAGAAATGACCCGCGTATTGACAGCGTCTCGGTCAGGCCTGATCGAGACGTGCTTCCGGGAAGCGCAGGCGACTGACGCATTCACAACCGGACGGGCACGGGGTGTCTCGTAACCTCACTGTCGCGAAACCCATGGGATACGCGACAACCGCAGCGCATGCCCATTGACCGGCTGGCAGTATCGTGACCATGGCCGACTCGGGATCCGCATCTGACCCAGACCTTGTCCCGGAAATTCTCGTGGGGATCCTCGACGACAGTTTGGACTTCTGGTGCCGCCTCTGTGGGTTCGAGGTTCTGTATGAACGGCGCGAGGAGGGCTTTGCCTACATCACCCGCGGCTCAGCACACATCATGATCGAGCAGGCCGGCATCGGTCGAAATTGGACTCCGGCTGAGCTGGAGCGTCCTCTCGGACGTGGAGTCAACTTCCAGATCTCCGTGGAGTCAATCGACCCTCTTGTCCGTTCTCTACGGGACGACGGCTGGGCGCTCTTCATGGAGCCAGAAACCAAGTGGTACCGAACAGGCGAGACCGAGGCCGGTGTGATTCAGTTCCTCGTTCAGGATCCAGACGGGTACCTGATCAGGTTCCAGTCATCGCTCGGCAGAAGACCCGTGAGCGTCTCGTAGCCCACGGGTTACGGGCCACGTACTGTTACGAGACACCCGCCTCACTTGAGAATCCCTCAGAGCAACCGAAGTCGATCGAGAGCAAAGCGTCGTCAGATGCTCTAGAGCAGCGATCGATTCGGATCGATGCGCACCGTCGAAGAGTTCCTTGATATTCCGTCATTGCTCTGGATCGACGTCACTATCCCAGTGGCCGAATGATTAGGATTCAAGGCCGATGCAGCACCTCGCGGAGTTTGGCGGCGAACGCGTCGGGCTGACCGGCGTAGCCGAACTCGCCACCCATGAAGCCGCCGTGGTGGCTGGGGAAGACCGTCGCTTGCTGACCTAGCTGTTCGGCGAGGGCGATCGCGGTCCGACCGGTGTAGACCTTCACCGACTCCTCCCCGACTGCGACCACGATCCGGGTCGGCGCCGCCTTGAGGGCCTCGAGATCCGGCTGGTAAAGGGGCACCGCCCACGACCGGTCGGACAGCAGCGGGTCATTCCGCACTCCGTCGTCCTCGACCGGCAACCCGAACGCGGCTGGGTCCGGCGCCGGCCAGGCGAGGTGCTCGTCGGTGATCTCGCCCTCCCACGAGGTCATCGCGATGAACGCGGCCATCCCGGCGCCCCAGCCCTTGTCCTGGTACACCTGGGTGTAGGCCAACCGGGCCTCGTGGACAGCCGCCGCATCCGGCAGGACGCAGTCGATCGGCGGTTCGTGCGCGACCAGGGTCGACACGTCGTCCGGGTACGCGGTGACCAACGCGAGCGCGCTAACCGCTCCACCGCTGCTGGCGAGCATCTCCACGGGGCCGACGCCGAGCGCCTCGATGATCGCGTGGATGTCCTGAGCCTGGACCTCCGGCTCGTTCGTGACCACGCCGTCCTTGCGCCTGCTCCGTCCCAAACCACGTGGGTCGTAGGTCACGGTGGTGCGATCCTCGAACAGTTCCACTTGGGCCTGGAAACCGCTGGCGTCCATCGGCTGGCCGATCATGACCAGCGGTGGCTGGCCATCCGCGGTCGGCAGCGGCCCGTGCACGTCATAGACCAGGTCGACCTCTGGTAGCGCGAGTGTGTGCTGCGTCACTGGTGACCTCCTCCACGGCGAACAAGCTCACCGGATCGTACAATGCCGACTCCGCAGCGCGCTAGATGGCTGAGGAGAGAACGGGCGTCGCCCCCCACATTGAACTCGCGCTGTGTTCTCGCTCATCGATCGTCGCGCTGATGGCCTCCCGATCGAGGCGTCGCACGGTCCTCGTCATCCTCACGCCACAGTGGGCGACTCCGCCGCGTATGGGATTTGATACAGGTTGAGCGAACTATCCGGGACGAGCTACCACTGAGCGGGACAGCATTCGCTGTCACTCTTCTCGTCGAAGGGTCGCGCGGCCGTTGGCGTGAGGAGAGACGCTTCCCGCTCTCTCGGCGTGTCGCAAAAGCATGATCTTCACCAGACGTTGCTATCTCGGGACTCCGCTATACGTGGTGGCCGAAGCGTTCTGCATGAGCGCATCGAAAAAGGCTGTCGTAGTAACTCCGATAGGTGCGTACTGCGCGATAAGGTCGGCGCCGTCCCCCAGCATGGCCCGAAACGGATCGAGTTCGGTGGCGCGATGGTCTGAAGCGGAGGCACGGAGCACTTCGAGACGTCGCGTTCGAGAGCCGATCCCGAGCTCGGCCAGTACCCAGTGAAGCAGGCTCGCGATTCCGGTGTCGTGATCGTAGCCGCCGTGCGCAGCGAAGAATGCGCGCTCGTCGCGGTTCATGGCGAAGTCCTGGTGCAGGGCGAGCCCGAAGTCAGTGAAGACCATGGCTCCATCACGGACGAGAATGTTGCGTGGATGCATGTCGAGGTGTTGCATACCGTGCGCTTCCATCCACGCTGCCCCTGTGACGATCTGCTTGATTGCGCTTGACAGAGCTGCGGTCCCGTCTCCCGAGCTGAACTGCTCTCGGAGCCACATGTCGAGCGTCTGCGGCACGTACTCGAGGAAGAGCACGACACTGGAACGAGCGGTGGCGAGTGCTTCGACTCGGGCTCGGACTCTGGGCCAGTGCGAGCCCCATTGGAGCTGAGGCGCGGGCCCGTCGAACTCAGAGACATCAATTCGGCACCGTTGGTCAAGAACGCGCCAATGATAAAGAACCGGGAAGTGCGCTGTCGCACCCGAAGTCACCCACTTCGAAGTGAGTTGGTGAGTCGCTACCTCACGTCCGACGCCGAACCCGGGGCTCCCGATGCCGTAGTGGCAGGAGACAGGGAGGCCGAACCGGTTGATCGTCGAGATCGGGTCGTCCTTCTCGATCGCCGTCAACGGCAAGTGTTTAACGAAGATGTCGGAGCCTTGCAGGCGTACCCGTGAGGTCGCACCGCCGATACCGGTGGCCAAATGCTCGGCTCCGTCGAGAATTGCGAGGACTTCGGCATCGTCGAGATCGGCGAGTAAGGCGGTGAGTTCCTCGAGCTTCGAAACTGGCGACATCGATCCAACGTATATCGCCCGCCCGCACTCGCTCGAGCGGCCGCGGACGCACGAGTCTCATAGTTACGTCTCGGCACAGACCGGTGGCATCGGGGTATCAACCCCTAGTTGAGGACACCTGCAGCTCACGATTCAACGCGGACCCGTGTCGACATCGGGGGGCGGCTGGGTGAACCGCGCCACACGATCGTTGCGCGACTCGTCCTCCCGGGCGCACGATTCGTCGCGCCGCTCGCTCGCGCGCTGAGCCTCGCGGCGGGCCTCGCGCGCAACCCTCCGCCGTTCGCTGTCGTGCGTCGTCCGCTCGTGCCGTGCCCCGTGGAGCCCGTGCGTCTGGCGGAAGAAGGCGCGGCTCGCCGGCTCATCGCGGTAGGTGTAGCCGAGCGGGCTGAGCCATTCGAGCACTCCCCCGCCGAGCTGGACCAGAGTCCATCCCGCGGCGTGCTTGACCATGTGGTGCGTTTCGCAGAGCGCGCTGAGGTTCTCAACGTCGGTTCGGCCGCCTCGCGCGTAGTCGTGGGAATGGTCGATATCGGATCTTCGCGCGGGCGTCGTACATCCGGGGAATCGGCACGTCATATCTCGCGCGCGAAGAACGCGCTTCTGCTCACTCGATGGTCGGTACCGGTCAACCGAGACCACCTCGCCAGTCTCGGGCCTGACGAACAATCTGTCCCAGCCCGCGGCGTGTGCCGCGACGCGGCGAGCGGTGTGCGACGAGATGAGCGCGCCCTCGTCGAGCCAGCTCGGGGCGTTACTATCAGGATCGACGATCTGTGCCGCAGGAATCGTGACCTGCACTTGAGCTTGCACGTTGTCGAGCGAGGCGTCTGGCCCGGATGCGTGCAGGCGGTGCCCGGTCGGCGCGGACGTCAAGAGGATGTCGCTCAAGATATCCGCCCGAAGCTGATCCATCGTGCGGCGATCGCTCGCCGCGAGCGCGTTTCCTTCGACTGCCGCGATGCGATCTGGCCCCACATGTTCTTCGGGCTCCATGCCGTGTTCGCGAATGAACGCGCTGCGCGCGCGGCGGCGGTCGGTCTTCACGAACCGGGATAGGCGCGTGAGGCGGTCGTAGATCGTGCGTGCTTCGAACGTCGGTGCGACGACATGCAATTCACTCATACCGTCGTCGAGCTCGGTCAGCGCAACGCGTCGTTCTGCTCGCGCGATCTCGTGACGTTCGCTCGGCGAGTCGGACGCGAGGTCAGCGGCCTGCTTCTTCGTGATTCGGCGCAGGTCGCCCGGCGTGCGCGTCTCGGCGAACGGGATGGCGCACGAATCCAACGACGCGCGCGCACTCGGATCGAGACCGCCGCCCGCATCCGCCACGATGCGTGCGTGCGCGAGTGAAACGCGGCCCTCGCTGAGCGCCTCGAATGTCTCGGGAAAGTCGCCCACGATTCTTTCGGCTTCGTCCATCTGCGCGCGGGCGGTGTGCGGATGCACGCGCGTCGCGGCAGCTACTTCTGTCGTCATCGACCGCCGAGCATATTCGGGGCCGTCTGAACCCAGGGCGTCGCTTGATATGGCATCGGCAATTGTCGCTAACTCTTGCGTGGCAGCGATGATGTCGGCCTCAATACGCGCGATCTGCCGGCGCCGTTCAGCGATCCGCGCGACGAGTGCGCGGGCGCGATCGAGCTGCTCGGGAGTGAAGCCCGGGAGCCCTTCGGAGAATCGTGCCTGCGCCATGTCGTCACGTTATGGGGAACCACCGACAAACGAAGGGCGCTTCAAAAGAGCATCGAGAGCGATGCCGCGAGTCAGTATTCATCGTGCTTCATTCCGCGACGTACCACGGCGTCAACGCCATCTCCCCGCCGTCCACGACGTCGAGAACCTCCGACGTCGAGGTGCGTACTGCACCCGCCCAGGGGGCCAAGAGCACTGTGAGGTCGATCGGTCGTCCCGTCGGCGCACGCCACACGAGATCGGCGCGTGCCGTGCCCCCGGGAGCGAGAGTCACTACGTCTTCCCCGATCGGCTCGCCGGCTGTCGTGAAGTTCCTCGGTCCGATCACCGGACGGATCGCGTTCCCGACGTCCGACGCGAACGCGAGATCGGGCGCACCTCTCAGATCACATGCCTCGGCAGACATATTGCGCGCCTCGAACGTGAGGTAGCGGGATCCGGTCGCCGCATCGAACCCGCCGATCTCGACGGACACGTCGTCGGCCGCGCACCGTCCCGGGAAGTCGGGGTCGATCGTCTCCGCAACGGCCGGAGGAGGATCCGTGGGGGCCGCCGGCTCCGTCTGTTTCGGAGGATCCTGCGTGGCCACTTCTGTGCGCGCGGAGAGCGCGGCCCCGCGCGTCGTCGCGGCGAGAATCGCGCACGCCAACGCTGCTGCGATCACGAGCACGGTGGCCACGACGAGCGCTCGGCGCCGGGACGGCCGGTTCGGGCCCGGCACGCCGCACAACGTCGTCGCGAGCGCAGGTATCCACCCCCAGAGCAGTCCCCAACGCGCCGCTTCTTGCAGCGCGGGCAGCGTGAACGTGCGGATGTGGGATCCGCCGAGCCCGCCGAACGACTGAACCTCGAGCAGCCATTCTCCAATCTGCGCGACACCGACGACGCCGACTGCAACGACCACCACGGAGATCCACAGAACAAGCGCGCGAAACCACCACCCGCGCCGCTTCCGGCCAGCGAGGAGGATCATCGAGAACGCGGCGAGAGCCAATCCCAGCGCGAACAGCAGCGTTCGCCATATCAGGGCGGGCCAGGGATCCACGGTGTAGCCGGCGTGCGCGGGAACGATCGTCGGCAACCAGGCCTCGCTCGCTCGCCAGAACTCAATCGACGCGTTCCACCGAAGCGCCCGGCGAAGAGCGTCTGCCGCGACCGCAGCGAGCACGCCCACCACGGGGAACGCGACCCAACCAATCAATCGGATCCATAACGAGCCTCTCGCGGATCCCGCCCTCGACGTATCGGGTGTCATGCGTCGGCGAGTCGCTTCATGTCCGGGCGTTCCCGAAGAACCCGCCCCGGTCGCTTGACGACCTTGAGGGCGCCGTCCGCCATCCTGGCGTTGCGTACGTATAAGCCCACAGCGCGCTCGGCGCTTGCGCCCTCAGACCGGTCATCGAGCACGCCTGGGGCATCAGACCTTCGTACGCCGCGCCACGATTCGACGTGCACGCGCGCGATGCGTGGCGCGTCCCCGACCACGGCCTCCCTGGTTCGCATGGCACCACCGTACCGGTGAGTTCGCGCCGATGACCCGCGTCCCTGTACGCGGATCCCGTCGCATCCGGGAATGTCCGTAGGAAACTTATCCGTATCGACGAAGGCGGCATCTCATGGATCATGCAGAAATCACTCGGATCCTCACCCTCCCCTACAGCGAGCAGCTCCTCGCACGCGACATCGCGCGCATGGCATACGTGGCGCTTGACGGATCCCCGCGCAACGTTCCGATGGGATTCGTCTGGAACGGATCCGGGATCGTCGTGTGCACGACCACCAACGCGCCGAAGCTGCGCCACCTGCGCGCGAACCCGCAGGTGGCGCTCACGATCGATACCGAGGTGTTCCCGCCCAAGATCCTGCTGATCCGCGGACGTGCCGCACTCGAGGTCGTCGATGGCATTCCCGAGGAGTACCTGAGCACGAACAACGTCTACTCGATGACGCCCGAGCAGCGGGCCGAGTGGGAAGCCGAGGTGCACTCGCTGTACAAACAGATGGTGCGCATCAGGATCGTCCCCACCTGGGTGAAGCTCATTGACTTCGAGACGACTCTGCCGACGGCTGTCGAACAGCTCGCCGCCGAGCGTGACGCGCGCGAGCAGCCTTAGCGCGCCGCCCGGTTCACGTGTACCAGCTCGGCTCCGGCACTTCCCCGAGCAACGCGTACCGACCGACCTCGTGCTTCTTGTACGCCACCGGGTCGTGAAGGCTGTGCGTGCGGAGGTTGCGCCAGTAGATATCGAGGCCGACCGAGTTGGCGGTTGCTCGCGCGCCCGTCAGCTCGAACACTTTCGTGGTGACCTCGAGGCCGTCCTCGATGATCCGCAGCTTCGCGGCCGCCACGCGCACTGCGATTTCGCCGCGCCGGCGCTCGGTCAGGTTCTCGCGCTCGTCGTGCAGGATCTCGCTGATCTCGCGGTCGACCTCGTCGACGAGGGCCGCGTTCGCCCACACCTTCGATGCGAGTTCGCCGTAGCCCTCGAGCACGTAGAACTCCTCCGTTCCCCGGCTCTTGCCCTCTCCCCCGTACGGCCAGGCGCGCGTGTACTCACGCGAGTACGCCGCGGCGGCGCGCAGCGCGCCCTCCGCGATCCCGAGGTAGATGTTGTTGAACGTGGCCTGCAGCGCCGGCACGTTCAACGTGTTGTATACAAGGGGCTGGTAGACGCGGTCGATGAACCCCGCGGCGTTTGCCCAGTCGACCCGCACGTCGCGGATCTCGACGCCGCCCGATTCGGTGAGGCGCTGACCCAGGTTGTCCCAGTTGCCGGCGAAGACGATGCCCTGCTGATCGGTCGGCACGATCGCGAAGACATGCGTGTCCGTGCCCTCGAGCACTCCCTCGAGCACCGTGAGGTCCGCGACGCGGCCACCGGTCGAGAACGACTTGCGTCCGTTGAAGACGAGCTCATCGCCGTCTTCGGTGATCGTGAGATCCGAATCGCGCGGGTTGACCGCTCCCCCGAAGAACAGGTTGCCCGTCGTGTAGAGCTCTTCGACGGCGGATATCTGCGCCTCGGTGCCGACGAGGCGCGCGGCCCACGCCCACAGGTAGTGATAGCCGAGCAGCTGCCCGATGGATCCGTCGGCGCGCGAGACGGTGCGCACGATGCGGTTCGCGGTCTGCCACGTCTGCCCGCCGCCGCCGTGCTCGACTGGCCCGAGCACCGTCACGAGGCCGGAATCCTTCAGCAGACCGACCTCGGCGTGCGGAGCGGCGTTGGCACGGTCGCGCTCGATCGCGTCGACGGCAAGAATATCGGCGACCTCCTCCGCGCGCGTCAGCCAATGATCAGCAGTCTGCGGGCGGGGCGCGCCGGCCCAGCGATTCGTCACCGCGGCGTCGGTTGCGGGGGCTGTTTCGAGGGACATGGCGGCTCTTCTCTGGGGATCCTGCGGAATGGGTTTCCGCAACATTCGCGCGCCCCGCACGACCCTGTCAATCACGGTGACAATGCATGTCCGCTCATGACGTCGCGTGACGATATCTCGTCACACAGCGACTCATGTTTCGGGAGTGCCCCGTGGTCGTTCTGACGGGCGAAACGGCCACGGGGCACTCCCGAACTCACGCCGCGAGCAATGCGGCGAGCGTGTGCGCGACGCCCTCGTCGTGCACGCTCGGGATCACGTGGTCCGCGATGCGGCGCACGCTCTCGTGCGCGTTGTCGACGGCGCACGCAGTTCCCGCCCAGGCGAGCATCGGGATGTCGTTGGGCATGTCGCCGAACGCCACCACCCCCGACGCGTCGATGCCCCGCTCGGCGCACAGCGCCTGCAGCGCGTGGGCCTTAGTGATGCCGGGCGCGCTGATCTCGATCAACCCCGGAATCGACCAGGTGACGGTCGCGTCCTCGCCGACCACGGCCGTCACGACGTCGCGGAGCTCGTCGCCGTCGACCGACGCATCCCGGACGAGCAGCTTGATCGCCGGCTCGGTCCACAGCGACGGGAGGTCACCGCACGGCGCGCCGTCCCGCTGGGAGGCGCGCGCGAACTCGGGCGTCACGCGGATCCCATCAGGGAATTCCAGCGCGAGCTGCGCGCTCGGCAGCGCGCGGGTGATGCGGCCGGCGACCTCGAGCCCGGAAGCGGGATCGATCCCGTGGACGCGGCCGGCGCGATCCGTGTGCAGGTCGTACGTGAACGCGCCGTTCGAGACGATCGCGATGCCGTGTGCGCCGATGTGCTCGCGCAGCGGTTCGACCCAGCGCAGCGGGCGCCCGGTGGTGAAGACGACCGGCACTCCCGCCTCGTCGACGTCGCGCAGGACGCGTGCCGTGAACGGGGGCACCGTCATGCTGTCCTTCGGCACGAGGGTGCCGTCGAGATCCGTCGCGATGAGCATGCCGGGCGACAGCCTGAGGGGCAGCGTCACAGCGCCAGCCGCATCTGGTTCTCGATGCCGAAGGGCGGCAGCTCGTAGTCCATCGTGACGCCCGTGTCCACGAAGCCGCGGCGGCGATAGAACCCGATCGCGCGGGGGTTGTCGGCGTGCACGTCGAGCGTGAGCGTGCTTCCGAACACGCGCGCCCAGTCGACGATGCCATCGAGCAGCTCGTCCGCCACTCCTTCGTGGCGGCCGCGCGCGGCCGGATCCACGAAAACGCCGATGAGCATCGCCCCGGCGTGCGCGCTGACGAACCCGCTCATCACGCCGAGCCAGGCGCCCTCGTCGTCGATCGCCGCCAAGCCGATGTTCGGCTCCACCTCGTTCCTCGTCGCCTTCATGATCCAATCGGCGTCGCCGAGCGACCGCGCGTGCTCGAGAGTCTCGCCGTACGCGATCGGGGTGTCCGCGAGCATGCGCAGGCGGATCTCGCGGTACTCCTGCCAGTCCGCGGCGCCGAAGCGACGGGTCGTGAAGGTCATGGAGGCTCCCAGGAGGATCGGCGTGAGCGGTGCACCTCAACGCTACCGAGGAGGTCGACCGACAGCACTATCGCGGGAGCATGCGCTCCGCCCAGGCGGTGAGAACGCGGTACGCCTCCGCGCGCGCGTCGCGCCGGGAGACGAAGACGTCGTGCAGCGCCCCCTCAATGCGGGCGACCGTGACGAGAGGGCCGAGCCCCAGCGCGGCGCGCGCGATGTCGTCGACGATCAGCACCGAATCCGCGCGCGTGAGATCGTCGGACCACCGCAGCGGCCGGGCGGATCGGGCGGACAGCATGACGAGGATCGGCACGTCGATGGCGAGACCGTCCTCGACCTGATCATGCCCGCGCAGGATGGCGCTGAGCCACCCGATGTGCACCGACATCGACTGCTCGGGCCGCCACGCGAAGTCGTATTCGATGGGGTCGTCCGGATCCGCGGCGGCCGCCTGGGCCCGCGAATAGAACCCGAGATCGATCTGCGGCGTGCGATCCATCGGGCGCCTTCGTGCCTGCATCTCGATCAGCGGCGTGATCGCCTCGCGCTGGAACTTGGGCAGCTGCAGCTCGAGCCACGGGCTGTTCAGGATCACTGCGCTCGCGGCGCCCGGATTCCGGTGCGCCCACAGGCTCAGGACGAGGCCTCCCGTCGAATGCCCGAACAGCACGAGGCGGCGCCCGGATCCGATGGCATCGAGCGCGGCCCGGATGTCCTCGTCGTACGTCGCGAGGTCGTCGACATAACCGGCCGACTGGCCCTCTCGCAGGCTCCGCCCGTACTTGCGCAGGTCGAGGGCGTAGAACCGCGCGCCGAGCTCCGTGAACGTGCGCGCCACGCGCTTCTGGAAGAAGTAGTCTGACCAGCCGTGCACGTAGAGCACATCGACGTCCTCGAGCGGGCGGCGCCGAAACCATCGCTTCTTCGGCAGCGCGCGCACCAGGGTCGCGACGACCTCCCCCTCGTTGTCGGGCTCGAGCGGAAGCGTCAGCTGTTCGAACTCCTCGCCCAGCACATCAGGGATCCACGTGCCTGCCATGGGATCAGGATATGCGGCGCAGCGGCGACAATGGACGGATGCATACGTTCGACCTCGACCGTTTGGGCGCGGGCCTCACCGTCGCCGGTGCGCGGGCCGAACTCGAGCGCGCCGTGTCCACGGGCGCCGCGGTCGTCACGGCCCCGCCCGGCACCGGCAAGACGACGTTCGTGCCGCCGCTCGTCGCCAACGCTCTGGGCGGCCGGATCCTCGTCACGCAGCCGCGCCGCGTCGCCGTGCGCGCGGCGGCGCGGCGCATCGCCGACCTCGATGGCACGCGGCTGGGCGGACCGAGCGGGTTCACGGTGCGCGGCGAGAAAGCCGTGTCGGCCGAGACGCGGATCGAGACCGTGACGCCCGGCGTGCTGCTGCGCCGCCTGCTGAACGATCCGGCGCTCGAGGGTATTTCGGCGGTGATCCTCGACGAGGTGCACGAGCGATCGGTCGACAGCGATCTCCTCCTCGGCATGCTCGGAGAGGTGCGCGCGCTCCGCGAGGATCTCGTTCTCGTCGCGATGTCGGCGACGATCACCTCCGGCCCGCTCGCGGACCTGCTCGGCGCCGCCGTGGTCGACGTCCCGTCGGCGCTCCATCCGCTCGAGATCGCCTACGCACCGAGTTCGACGCCGCGGCTCGGCGTGCGCGGCGTCGAGCACGACTTCTTGGATCATGTCGCCGACGTGGCCGTCTCCGAGCAGAGGGCGACGGGGCACGACGCGCTCGTGTTCGTGCCGTCTGCGCGGGACGTCGATGTCGTCGTGCGACGGATCCGAGACCGCGCCCCGGACGTCGACGCGCTCCCCCTGCACGGCAGGCTCTCCGCGGACGAACAGGATCGGGCCGTGTCCGGCCGCACGGATCCCTCAGGCCCGCCGCGCATCGTCGTCAGTACGGCCCTCGCCGAGAGCTCGCTGACGGTTCCCGGAGTGCGCCTCGTGATCGATGCCGGCCTCTCGCGGGAGATCCGGCGCGATCGTTCGCGCGACATGTCGGGCCTCGTCACCGTGAGCGCCTCGCGAACCAGCGCGGATCAGCGCGCCGGACGCGCCGCGCGCCAGGGCCCGGGTCGCGCCGTGCGCACCTATACGGAGGCCGAGTTCGCGGCGTTCCGCGCGGAGGCGGATCCGGAGATCCTATCCGCCGACCTCACCGACGCCGCGCTGCTGCTCGCAGAGTGGGGCGCGCCCGAGGGTCGCGGGATGCCGATGCTGACCGCGCCGCCGCCCGCGGCGATCGCCGTCGGCGTCGGCGTGCTGGGCGAGCTGAGACTCGTGGACGACGCAGGCAGGGCGACCGTGCTCGGCTCGCGCGTCGCGCGGATGCCGGTGGGAGCGAGAGAGGCGCGTGCGCTCCTCGACGCGGATGCAGACCCGCAGACCGCCGCGGAGGTCGTCGCCGCGATGTCCGGCGATCATCGCGACCCGGGCGCCGACCTCGGCGCGCTCGTGCGGTCGCTGCGCCGCGGGTCCGCACCGGCCGCCGGACGCTGGCGCGCCGAGGTGAAGCGTCTCGCGCGCATCGCGGGCGGATCCCGCGGCGCGTCGTCGAGCACGCGCGACGCGCCGGGCGTCGTGGCGGGGTTCGCGAGGCCCGATTGGATCGCCCGCCGCGTGGCGGCGTCTTCGCGGGTCTACCTGCTCGCGAGCGGCACCCGCGCGGCGCTTCCGGAGGGATCCGGCCTCATCGGATCAGAGTGGATCGCGGTCTGCGAGGTGCAGCGCGCGGATGGTGCGGCCGCCGCGGGAACGGGCGCCGTCATCCGGCTCGCCGCCGCGCTCGCCGAGCCCGATGCCCTCGCGATCGGGAGCCTCCGCACCGTCCGTGAGACCGCGGTGGAGGGCGGGTGCGCGAAGGTGCGGGAGGAGCGCCGCCTCGGGGCGATCGTGCTGTCGTCGACGCCCGGCCGCCCTCGTCCCGAGGAGGCGGCGCAGGCCCTGATCGCGCACGTGCGCGCCGAAGGCCTCGAGGCGCTGACCTGGCCCGATGCGGCGCGGGCGCTGCGGTCGCGGCTCGGCCTCATCCACCGCGAGATCGGCGAGCCGTGGCCGGACGTCGGCGACGGCGCACTGCTCGACGACCTCGAGGGCTGGCTCGGCGGCGCGCTGCGCGGTTCCGCATCCCTCGCGGGGCTCGACCTGACGAGCGCGATCCGCGGCCTGCTCCCGTGGCCCGAGGCCGCCCGGCTCGACCAGCTCGCTCCGGAGCGCCTCGCCGTGCCGTCAGGTTCGAGCGTGCGGATCGAGTACCCGGCGGATGCCGCCGGAAGCCCGATCGTCGCGGTCAAGCTGCAGGAGGTCTTCGGTCTCGCCGAGACACCGCGCCTCGTCGACGGGCGCGTCGCCGTACAGTTCCATCTCCTCTCCCCCGCCCGACGCCCGCTGGCCGTCACCGGCGATCTCGCGTCGTTCTGGAACGGGCCGTACCAGGATGTGCGCAAGGAGATGCGGGGCCGCTATCCGAAGCACCCCTGGCCCGAGGATCCATGGACCGCGCCCGCGACGGCGCGGACGACGAGGAGGATTCCGCGCTGAGCGCCATTCCGAAATTCGGTCGGCGCCGTGCTCCGCATCTGCTTCACATTTCCGCAACACGTGGTGCCATACTGCGGATCACGGGTGATACTGGGGGCATGCGGACAGCGAAGATCATCGGAGTGGCTGTGGCATCGGTCCTGCTTCTCGTCGGTTGTGCAACGTCGTCGCCCGGCACGGACGGCGCCGACGGCCAGCCCATGCCCACCGCGACGGCCAACGACGACGGCACCTTCAGCGTCTCGACGATCGTGCCGTACACGGTCGTTGACGACCTGGCCGCCGGCGACGACCCGCAGATGTGCATCGGCATGGTCGCCGATACGGCGCCGCCGAAATGCTCCGGCATCACGCTGACCGGGTGGGACTGGGATGAGGTCGACGGCGATGTCCAGGAGCAGGACGATGTCCGCTGGGGCCTGTTCACCGTCGAAGGCGACTACGCGCCCGACGAGGAGACCCTTGCCGTGACATCGGTCGACACCGAGGCCACGGATGAGTTGCCGATCGACCCCACGTGCAAGGGCGACGAGTGCGTGCAGCCGACCGATGAGCTCACCGACATCTCGTCCGACATCATGTCGTCGACCCCCGGGGTGCTGTCCTCGACCGTCGACGGCTTCGGCACGGTCAACGTGAGCGTCACCTTCGACGACGGGTCGCTGCAGAACTCCTTCGACGAGGAGTACGGCGCGGGAATCGTCAAGGTCACGTCGGTCCTCGTGCCGACCGCCGGCTGATCCGCGGCAGGTCAGTCGCCGAGGATCACGAGCTCTTCCGTCGCGCGCGTCATCGCGACGTAGCGGTCGACCGCGCCCTCGATGCCGCCGCCCAGCGCGGTCGGGTTCACGAGCACGACGAGGTCGAACTCGAGCCCCTTCGACTGCTCGGCCGTCAGCACGGCGACGCGCGGCCGGTCCGGCAGGTCCAGCTGACCAGCGGATCCGATCACGCACGCCGTTCCCTCGTCGTGCGCCGCGAGCCACTCGTCGAGAACCGACCGGAGCGCGTCCGCGGGACCGCGGCGCACCGGGATCCCCGATGAGCGCACGGACTTCGGCACGTTCGCGTCGGGGATCGCCGCGCGGATGGCCGGCTCCGCCTCGGCCATGATCTCGGACGGCGTGCGGTAGTTGATCGACAGCGACGACACCGACACACGCGAGAAGCCGACGGAAGAGAGGCGCTCGTCCCACGGCTGGGGGAAGCCGTGCCGGGCCTGCGCGCGGTCGCCCACGATCGTGAAGCTCTTCGAGGGGCAGCGCCGGATGAGCATGCGCCATTCCGCGTCCGTCAGCTCCTGCGCCTCGTCGACGATGACGTGCGCGAACGGGCCCGCGAGCTGATCGATCGGCAGCGTCGGGAGCGCGCCGTCGTCGATCAGTCGCTCCTGCATGTCGGCCGCGCCGAGCATGAGCGCCGACGACTCGCCGTCCTCGTCGGCGTCGGTGAGGTAGTCCACGACGGTCTCGATGCGCTCCCGCTCCGACGCCAGCGCGCGGTCGTACGCGCGGCGCCGGGCGGTCGCGACGGGGTCTCCCATGAGGTCGCGGGCCGCGTCGATGAGCGGCAGGTCGGCGAGCGTCCACGCATCGCCGCGGCCTCGTTGCAGAAGCTCGATCTCCGCGGCCGACAGCCACGGCGCGTGGCGTGCGAGCAGGGCGGGAGACGTCCAGAGGGCGCTGACGAGCAGCGCCGGATCCAGAATGGGCCACCGGCGCTCGAACGCCGCACGCAGCCCCGCGTGGCTCTCGAGCTCGCGCCGCGCGAGATGCGGCGGCATCTCCGTGACGTTCGAGACGATGATCTCCAGCAGCTCGTCCCAGACGATGCTCTGCGCGTCGTTGTGAGACGTTCCGTCGTCGGCCGCTTCGAAGGCCTCGGCCCATTCCTCGGGCTCGATCGCGATGTCGGCCCACGACGTCGGCACGACGATCTCGTCGGTCGGCGGCCGTTCGTAATCGCGCACGACGCCGGCGACGACGTCCTCGAAGCGCGCGGATCCCTTGAGGGCCGCGATCCGCGGATCCGGTTCGGGCGATGCCGACTCGCCCTCCGCGGTCAGCCGGCTGAGCGTCGCGACTATGACGCTGTCCTCGCCGAGGCTCGGCAGCACGTCGTCGACGTAGGACAGGTAGCGATCGTTCGGGCCGACGAACAGCACCCCGCCCCCGCCGCGCTGCGAGATGAGCTGGTCCGCGTAGAGCAGGTAGGCGGCGCGGTGCAGCGCGACGACGGTCTTGCCCGTGCCGGGGCCGCCGTCGACGACGAGCGCGTCGCGTGCGCCGGCGCGGATGATGGCGTCCTGATCCGCCTGGATCGTGCCGAGGACATCGCGCATCTGCGGCGACCTGGCGGATCCGAGGCTGCGGATGAACGCCGACTGGTCGTCGAGCGCCACGTCGTGCTCGCGTGCGTCGGCGTCGAACACCTCGTCCCAGAAGTCCGTCACGCGACCGAGCTTCCACCGGAAGCGGCGCCGCATGACGAGCCCCATCGGGTTCTGGTGGGTCGCGGCGAAGAAGGGCTCGGCGGCCGGCGCGCGCCAGTCGACCAGCAGTCGCTTCCCCTCGGGCGAGACCAGCCCGGTGCGTCCGATGTAGAGCGTGTCGCCGTCGGCCGCGACGATCTTTCCGAGGCACAGGTCGATCGCGAACCGGCGCAGCATCGTCTGCCGCGCAACGAGGCCGTAGACGGCGATGTCGCGATCCATCGCGTCCTGGCCGTCGCCGTCGGCCCGCCGCGCATCGGCCAGGCGCCGTTCGACGTCCGCGCGCGCCGCGGCGAGGGCGCGCTCGATCTCCTCGAGCCGCGCCTCGTCGGCGCCGATCACGGCGGCGTCGGATTTATCGGCGAGATGGGCGGGCAGCGCGAAAACAGAACTCGTCACGGTGATCCATTCTCTCGAACGCGGGCGGCGGGGAGGCCGGCGAGCAGGTCCTTTGTCCGCGATTCCCAGCCGAACCCCGCGGATGGGCCAGGATGGGGGCATGACGAATGCCGATGCGAGAGTGGGGCGCCGCCTCGACGAAGAGCTCAACGAGTTCCAACGCGCGGAGAACAGCCCGGACTACCGCGTCGACATCGAACGGATCCGCTTCTCCCCGTACTTCTCTCGGCTGTCGGCCGTGACGCAGGTCATCGCGCAGTCGGGTGCGGGGCTCGCGGTGCACAACCGCCTCACCCACTCGGTGAAGGTCGCCGCCGTCGCGCGTGCGATCGCCATGAATCTGCATCGCGACGAGGGACCGACCGGAAAGCTGGTCGAGGAGCTCGGCGGGTGCCATCCCGTCGTCGTGCAAGCTGCCGCGAGCGCGCACGACATCGGCCACCCGCCGTTCGGGCACCTCGGCGAGCAGACTCTCGATCGGCTCGCGCGCGACCGGTTCCGGCTGCGAGAGGGCTTCGAGGGCAACGCGCAGACCTACCGGATCATGACGCGCCTCGACGAGTACGACACCCACGGCGTGGGACTGAACCTCACCCGCGCGGTGCGAGCCGCCGTGCTCAAGTACCCGTGGCGGCGCAGCGAGGGCGGCGACCGACGCGGATCCGCGAGCGACAAATTCTCGATGTACGCCGTGGATGTGGCCGATGCCGAGGACGCCCTCAGCGCCTACGGCGAGATCGCCCCGGGGCAGCAGACGATCGAGTGCTCGGTCATGGACATCGCCGATGACATCGCGTATTCGCTGCACGACCTCGACGACTTCTATCGCGCGGGCCTGCTCAACCAGGCGACGATCGCCGGCGAGTTCCGGGCGTGGCGACGCGACCTCGCCGAGTTGCGCACGCTGCAGACGCCCGCGATCAAGGCGCAGAATCGTGCGCCCGGACACTCGCTCGAGCTGCTGTGGCGCCGACTCGAGCACCGGGATCCCTGGATCGCCGACAGCGACGCGTTCGACGCGGCGGTCGCGCGCGTGTCGGACGAGGTCGTCGACGGGCTGCTGACGGTTCCGTTCGACGGATCCCTCGCGGCCGATCGCTCGCTCGCGCGCTTCACAGCGGAATGGATCCGTCACCTGCAGTCGTCGGTAGAGGTGCACCGGGATCCGGCGCACCGTTCCGGTCACGTGAGCCTCAATCGAAGGGCGTGGCACGAGGTGGCGGTGCTGAAGTTCCTGCACGAGAGGTTCATTCTCGACCGCGCCGACCTGGCCGTGTATCAGCGGGGACAGGCGAGCGTTCTGGTTCGTCTCGTCGACGGGTTCGCCGCGTGGCTCGACGACCCGCACGACGTGCGCCGAGCGCCGCGGCGGTTGATCGACCTCGTCGAGCTCGCAACCGAGGACTACCTGGGGCTGCGCTCGGAGCGCCCCGAACTGCTCGATGAGACGAGTCAGACGGAGCTGCATCGCCGCGCGGTCGGGCGCGGGGTGATCGATTATGTCTCTTCGCTCACCGACGCGCAGACGACGCACCTGGATGCCCTGTTGTCGGGCCATACGGAGCGATTGTGGGACGCGGGTCAGGGCCTCTGATCGCACACGCACGCACCGCTCGTTGTGAGGATCGGGCCCGTCGGGCATAGACTTGCGCCCGGACTTGGTCAGTGCTGCGGAAAAACGTGCGCGGGCGCTTCGACGACGAGCACCATCGGCCCCACAAGGGCTGAGATGACCCCGGTGACCTCGTTCTTGACGGCCGCGATGCGCGGCACACCGCGCTCTGCGCGCAGAAAGGACTTCAATGCTCGATTCCAACCTTCAGGCCACTCTTGATGGTGTCCTCGCTCGTAACCCGGGCGAGCCGGAGTTCCACCAGGCCGTTCACGAGGTCTTCGATTCGCTCTCCCTCGTGCAGGAGCGCCACCCCGAGTACAACGACATGGGGATCCTGACGCGGCTGTGCGAGCCGGAGCGTCAGATCATCTTCCGGGTTCCGTGGGTCGATGATCGCGGCGAGGTGCAGGTCAACCGAGGTTTCCGCGTCGAGTTCAACTCCGCGCTCGGTCCGTACAAGGGCGGGTTGCGATTCCGCAGCAACGTGAACCTCGGAATCGTGAAGTTCCTCGGTTTCGAGCAGATCTTCAAGAACTCCCTCACGGGCCTGCCGATCGGCGGCGGCAAGGGCGGCAGCGACTTCGATCCGGCCGGCAAGTCCGACGGCGAGGTCATGCGCTTCTGCCAGTCGTTCATGAGCGAGCTGTACCGCCACATCGGCGAGTACACGGATGTGCCCGCGGGTGACATCGGCGTCGGCGCCCGCGAGATCGGTTATCTCTTCGGCCAGTACAAGCGCCTGACGAACAAGTACGAGACGGTCCTGACGGGCAAGGGCCTCGACTGGGGCGGTTCCCTCGTGCGCACCGAGGCCACCGGCTACGGCGCGACGATCTTCGCGCAGGAGATGCTGAGCGCGCGCGGCACCAGCCTTGAGGGCCGCAGGGTCTCGGTCTCCGGATCCGGCAACGTCGCGATCTACGCGATCGAGAAGGTGCACCAGCTCGGGGGCATCGCGATCACCGCATCGGACTCGACGGGCTACGTCGTCGACGAGGATGGAATCGACCTCGAGCTGCTGAAGCAGATCAAGGAGGTCGAGCGCGGCCGCATCAGCACGTATGCCGAGCGCCGCGGCGGGCGTTCGCGCTTCGTCGCCGGCGGATCCGTGTGGGACGTGCCAGTGGACGTCGCGCTCCCCTGCGCCACGCAGAACGAGCTGCACGAGAAGCACGCGAAGACGCTCGTCGAGAACGGCGTCATCGCCGTGTCCGAGGGCGCGAACATGCCGTCCACGCCGACGGCCGTCGAGATCTTCCAAGAGGCCGGCATCGCGTACGGTCCGGGTAAAGCGGCCAACGCCGGCGGCGTTGCGACGAGCGCGCTCGAGATGCAGCAGAACGCGTCGCGCGACACCTGGTCGTTCGAGTACACCGAGGGGCGCCTGACGGACATCATGAAGGGCATCCACCAGAACACGCTCGAGACGGCGGAGGAGTTCGGTCGACCGGGCAACTATGTGGTCGGCGCGAACGTTGCGGGCTTCCGCAAGGTCGCCGACGCGATGATCGCCTTCGGCGTGATCTGATCCGCTCGATGTAGAACTGTGGCCGGTGGGAACTTCCCACCGGCCACAGTCGTGTCACGCCGAGATCACTCTGCGGGCAGAACGAGGTCCTGTCCGGAGAAGATGAGGTCGGGGTTCGTCACGCTGTCCTGGTTGACGGCGAACAGGCCGAGCCAGCCGCTCGAGAGCTCCAGCTCGTCGGCGATCTTGGCGAGGGTGTCGCCGGACTCGATCGTGTAGGTCTCGTCCGACGCCTCTACCTCGGGGAGGTCGTACGCGGGTGCCTCGGGCTCGGCGGCCGGGGCAGGAGCCTCCGCGGCGGGCGCCGGTGCTTCGGCGGGGGCTTCCGCCGGGGCCGGCTGCTCCGCGGGTGCGGGCTGCTCCTGTGCGGGAGCTTCGGCGGGGGCCGGCTCCTCAGCCGGGGCAGGCTGCGGCTCGGCCGCGCCAGTCGCACCGATCTGAGCTGAACAGCTCGGCCACGCGCCCCAGCCCTGCGTCGCGAGGACGTTCTCGGCGATCCGGATCTGCTCCTCGCGAGACGCGTCCGCGGGGTTGCCGACACCGCCATTCGCCTCCCACGTCGGGAGCGAGAACTGCAGTCCGCCGTAGTAGCCGTTTCCGGTGTTGATCGCCCAGTTGCCGCCCGACTCGCACTGCGCCAGAGCGTCCCAGGTCGCACCATCGGCCGCGTTCGCCGCGGTCGGCACGAACGTCACCGCTGCGGCCACCGCCAGAATGCCGGAGGCGATAGCGCCACCGCGTGCGAAGCGGCGCTTGGGGGAAACGGTGGGGGTAGTTGTGTTCTGATCCACTGCGAACTCCTCGGCCTCGTCTGCGCGCATTTCCTGCGCATCGCCGCCCGGCCGTGCAATCGACATCATGGAACGAAGGATTCTTGGGGCGGCTGCGACGGCCATCCTTCGCGGTTCAGTGGCCCACCCTACGCCTTGATCACGAAAAGATAACAACTCGGTTCAGCAAGTTGACAGCGAACGCACGAGTATGCCGACGGTCGCATACGTTGACGGGTCGAGTGTCAGTACGTCTCGATATCCACGCGTCCTCCCCCGTTGAGGGGTCCGAGAAGGGCATCTTCGGAGCTTGTCGCGCGCGATTCCCGCATGAGTTCAGCTTGGTCCGACCACTTGGCTCAGCGCGGTCGGCGGGACTGCTGCGGGTGATCCCTGCCGAAACGTGGTCGTCGACGTCACCCGCAACGGTCGGCAACGCTACTGCTCGGTGCGCTGCGCAAATCGTGCGGCCGTGCGACGGCATCGGATGCGCGCGTCGTCGCCCCGGGCGGCACGCTCGGATGAGAACGCGGCGACGTCGTCATTCGGAAGGGATAACGATCCACAGGGCGACGTATACCGGGATCGCCCAACCGAAGAACAGCACCCCCACGATCGTGAGTAGTCGGACAAGGGCGCGGCTCATGTTGAATCGCTGAGCGATGGCGGAACACACGCCGCTGATCATGCGGCCACGGCGGGGGCGTACGAGCTGACGAGTCATGGCGCAAGGTTAATCACCAGGCGCGTTGCGTGAGTCGCCAGGCGGTGGATTCGGGGGTTGTCCCCCGGGCTCCTTCACCCCCGAAGATGCCGGCGCGCGATCATCGGCGCGGTGTCCAGCCCATCGGCATCGGTCCGTCGCTGAGTGCTCGTTCCATGTCGGCTGCCGCTGACCATCCCTGCGCCGCATTCTGGCCGTCGACTCCACCGCGGGCGAGGCGGAACCCGACGTCCTCGTGGTGCATCTGCGGACCGCCGCCCCGGCGCACCGAGGCGCGCACGCTCCAGGCCTCGTCTGCGTACCCGCCGCCGCGGAAAACGCGATAGTCGTCGTAGCGCGCAGGATCGAGGAAATCCCAGCACCACTCCCAAACGTTGCCGAGGGTGTCGAAGAGACCGTGCAGGTTGGGCAGCTTTCCACCGACCGGCTGCGGTGTGGTGACACCGTCCGCCGCAGTCCATGCGACATCGACGAGAGGGCCGTAGTGCGGTCCTGTCGAGCCTGCGCGGCAGGCGAACTCCCATTCTGCCTCGGTGGGCAGACGATATCCGTCGGAGTCCACGTGCCAGGTCACCTCCTCGCCGTCGAAGGTGTACGCGGGATCCGATCCCTCCCACTCCGACGCGGCGTTGCAGAAGCGGATCGCGCGCTGCCAGCTGACGTCGGCGGCGGGGCGCCGGGCCTGTGGCCGGTCATCGACCACACCCAGCAGCTCGGACATTTGCTCCTGTGTGACGGAGAAGGTGCCGATCTCGAATGTCGCGAGCGCGACCTCCCGGCGGGTGCGTCGGCGGGCGTCCTGGAGCACGATCGTACCCGCGGGGATCCTCACCATCTCAATGTCCTGCACTCCGACACCCTATCGAGCGGGGCAAGGCAGAGCGGCCCGCGATGCCTGTGGCGTCGCCGGCCCTGACTCTCTCCCCGTCTCCGGAGAGCTTCCCCCGCTCAACGAGGCTCGGCCTCTTGCGGAGATCAGGTGCCCTCTCGCGCGATCATGTACGTGCGGATCTCGGCGATCTTCGCCGACTTCGTGGCGCCGGCGAAGCGGATCGCTTGGCTGAACGGGGTGCGATCTGGTCCGTTCTGCAAGTATCCGTCGCAGGATGCGAGGCGCCCGTGGGTCACGATCGACTGGAGCACGAGCCGATCCGGCGACTGCTGCGGAATCGCGTCCCGCGCACTGCCAGGCCCGGTGTAGGTACCCGTACCGACGAGCGTCCACGACGCGTCCTCCGACAGCCATGTCGAAAGTGCCTCGTGGTCTCCGCTCGCCCAGTTCGCGATGAAATCTCCCACGATCACCATGCGTGGGGCATTGCCGCAATCGGCGGGAAGAATGACCTCCATGACCTGCCTCTCCTGTTCTCTCTACGCGGTCGACGGTACGCGGTCGATGCGCAAAGGTCACGGATCGATATGTGGCGAGTGCAACGCGTCTCGGCCTCCGTCCTGGCCTGTCGCTTTCTGCGGTCGCACAGTTTCGTAGGGTGGGAGGGTGGAGGAGCTCGAAGCGACGCTGAGGGACGCCCGTCGGAAGAAACGGCGCGAGGCGATTTTGCTCTCGCTCGTCGGCGCGGTCTTCGTTGCCGCTGGCGTTTTCCTGCTCTTCGTCGTGAAGAGCCCATGGATGGGTGCCATGAGCATCTGTTTCGGGCTGATGGGCATCCTCGCCGGACTCGTCGAACTGCGGGGGCGCACGACCCTCACCACAGACATCATGCTGACTGTCTCGTGTTTCCTCTTCGCCCTGACAGGGGCGCTGATGATCTTCTCGGGCGTTCTCGCACCAGATTCATGGGGTTGGCGCGGCGGCCGTGCGGGAATCATCGGCGGAGGACTCGCGCTCGCGTTCTTCGGACCGGGAACAGTCATCCTCGTGATTGTGACTGTTCGCAGACATCGGGCGCGCTCGAGGCGCTGAGCGACGCTGCGCGCGCACCGGCGAGGAAACGATCGGTCCCTGCCGGAACCAGATCCATCGTCCTGGGCGGCGTCGGGCGTCGATTCAGCCGGTCACGAGCGCGAGCACACCTGTTGCGATCAGCGTGGTCAGCGTGGTCCAGAGGATGATCGAGATTCCCTGCCACAACAGCACCCACCCCTTCGCAACGCCCGTCGAGACCAATAGAGCGGACGTGAACTGTGTGGGAATGGCGAGCGGACCCAGGATGCTGGCCCCCGGCACACCGAATCGTACGAGGAACCGCTTGAATCGCCGCGCACCCTTCGACTCGGTTTTGGGCTCGACGACGGAGCTGTCTGGGCCCACCGCCCGGTCGATCACGGGCTTCGCGACCACGGCGAACTCGGTGCGTCGCATACGGCGCGCGACGATCCTTGTTCTGATGCGCGCGCCGAAGACGACGACCACGGCGACAGAGGCGAAGTTGCCGGCCATCGCGGCTATGGCGGCGATGAACGGGTCCAGCCCCGCCCACACGCCGAGAACGGAAGCGAGCTCGCCCTCGACGAATGGTATCGCTGCGGCCACCGCGACGATGAGCGGCTGCACCAGGATCGGCACCTGCGACATGAGGTTCTGAAGAAGGTCGAGCACGTTCATGCTTTCTCCTTTGTGGGCTCAGCGAGCACTCTGAGTACCGCCGCTGGGACAGCGGAACGGAGGCGTTGGCGAGGGAAAGGGGTGCGTCAGCGGTTCGCCACGACAGCATTGGCGATGAGGGAGTTCGCGACAACGGCGATCATCGTCCGAGTGACGGCGGCCGCGGCAGCGCCAGCCGCAATGTCACCGCGTTCCAGAGTTTTCGCCCTCTCGGCCGTCGCGGAGGACCACGGAATCTCCCGATCGAAGACCGGAAGCGCGCCACTCGCCGACACGAGCGCTGTGAGCGCGGCGATGCGTGCTGTGGGTTCTGCTCCGTCGACGAGTACGGCGCGCATCGCCGTGACGAGCTCGGTGCGTCGACCAGAGTCGCCGTCGACCAGCGCTGATGAGGAGAACAGCCCGAGCACGCGCTTGCTCACTCTGCGGAGGTCACCGCGTTCGATAAGACGCTCCAGCACGGGTGTGCGCAAGGTCGGACCGTTCGCCGCGAGAACGCCTTGGACTCCGCGGGGCTTCTGGCTGATGTAGTCCCACATCGGGCGGAGCAGTTCATCTTCGGGACGCTCACCGGTCGCCCGGACGAGAGTGCCGCGCAACCCGGCATCCTCAATCTCAGCGCCACCGCTTTCGGCGAGATCGATCAACACGCCGCCCGCGAGCACATAGAAGAGGATGTTCTCCCCCGCGATCGTTCCTGATGAGGGCTGAAACAGCGTGAGTAGGAGGTCCTCAGTGACCAGGGTGCGCGTGCGCTGCGGGCGGCTGCTGTTATCGGTCATGAATCAATACTAGCACAGTGTACTAGCACAGTGTGTCGGTCACGTAGGATCGATCAAGGAGGATCTGTATGAGCACACGTGATCGAATCATCGCTGCGGCGACGGCGATGATGCATGAGGGTGCTCCGCGACTGAGCGTGCGGGCAGTCGCTGCTCGTGCTGACGTCGGCGCGAGCACGCTGCGCCATCACTTCCCGACGCAACGCGATCTGATCAACGCGGCCCTCACCGCGACGTATGACTCGGCCATGCCCGACGAGCGCATCCGTGACACCTCGGTTCCGCCGCGCGAACGGCTACGCGAATGCATCTGGCGGTTGCTGGAGCCCTTTGGCGCTCCCGCAGAGGCGCGGGAGCTGTGGACCAACCTGCTTCGCATGTTCGCGGAAGCGGAAGCCGACACGAACACTCGAGCCGGCTACGCCGTTCTCATGGCCGAGGCAGAGCGTCGCGTCGGCGCGTGGCTCGCGATCCTTGAGGAAGAAGGGGCGCTGCCTCGCGGCGACAACGCCAGGAGGACGGACCTCCTACTCACTATTGTCGACGGTTTGTCGATCGCTCGCGCGATGCCGCTCAGTGAAATGCATCTCGAGAACGAGGTCGCAACCTTAAGCCTCGCCGTCGACGCAGTCTTCGACGTCGATTTTCCACTGCGGCCGATGCCGTAGGGATTGCGGCATCACCAGGCGGCGCCGGACACTGATCCTGGCTCTTCCCAGATGAAGGTGTAGGTCGGCCGGGAGCGTCGGTCCGCAGATAGACGTCGAGGTCTCCCGACGATGGACGTTCCTACGCCATCCATCCGAAAGACCTCGACGTGCGCGACGCTACCCCGCCGGCCGGCTTCGGCCGCCCTGACCTGACCGCCTTCGCGGCTCATCCCAATCGGCTCTGATCGGGTCTGCTGACCCTCTCGACGAGAACGCAGCGACATCACAGCCACCCAACCCCGACCGTCCGGGAAGCCGGGGCACGTCACATGGGCTGTGCTGCGGGCGTGTTGAGTGGGTAGTCCAGGGGCGACGCAGGAGCGTCGACGCGGCGTGCTGAGAGGTGGTTCCAACCGAGCGCTAGGACACAAGCTACAGGCATGGCGATAGGTCAGGAACGGCGTCGCTCCCTGCGCAGGAGGGAGCGCAGAGTCTCGGCGTTTGCGTAGCCGACCCGTAGCGCGATCTCGGCGGAGGTGAGGTCCGTGGTTGCTGAGAGGTGTCGAGCTCGTTCGGTGCGAAGCCGTTGGACGAAGCCGAGCGGAGTGAGGTTGAGCGCCGCACGGACTCGTCGTTCGAGGGTGCGCCGGCTGGTGCCGAGCGACTGCGCGACGAAGGCGACGTTGAACGGTTCGTCCAGGCGGGCGCGCACGAAGCGTTCGAACTCGACGACGATCGGGTCCTCGTGCCGGAGATGTTCGTAGGCGACGAAAGCCGCCTGCGACGGGCGCTCGTCGATGATGAGGAGCTTGGCGACATGTTGGGCCAGGTCGGGGCTGATCGATCGCACGAGTGAGAGCGCGAGGTCGATGTGGGCGAAGGCGGCGCCGGCGGTGACGAGGTTCCCGTCGACCACGACCATGGTGTCGAGATCGAGGGCGACGGTCGGATAGCGCTTCCGGAACTCCGGCCCCAGGAACCAGCTGGTCGTCGCCCTCCGATGATGCATCCGCCCGGTCTCGGCGACGGCGAACACGCCGGTGCACGCCGCGGCGATCCGGGTGGTCGCGTCGTCGAGGCGCCCGAGTGAGGCGATGACCGAACGAGCATCTCGGCTCTGGAGGGCGTCGTGGGTCGCGGCGGCCGTGAGGGTTCCAAGCGCAGGGACGACGACCACGTCGAACTCTCCGGGCTCCGGCAGCGGGTGGTCCACCGACAGGGTCATCGATGCCGTCGTGGTCACTCGCCGTTTCGGTCCGAGGATGGCGAGTTCGATCGGGTCGATCCGCGGGTCGACATCGCCGCGGGCTCCGTCGGCCACCCGCACGATGTCGATGATCGACGCGATAGCCGAACCGAAGCAGCCGTCGATCGCGATCAGTCCTATACGCATGGCGCTAATAATAGCAATACTGCCGTATACGCCACTCCCCACCGGCCCTCGCTCGTCGTAAGCTGAACTCGTCCCACGAAGAACCCCGACGTCAAGGAGAGTCCCTCATGTCCACACCCTCATCACTTCCGTATGCCTTCGTCGCCAAGATCGTCGCGGCCGATGGACAGCACGACGCGGTCGCAGATCTGCTCGCCGGCGCTGTCGCGCTCGCCAACGAAGAAGTAGGAACGATTGTCTGGTTCGCGGCTAGGACCCACGCCGACACCTTCTGGATCTTCGATGCATTCCCCGACGAGGCCGCTCGCGACGCCCACGCTAACGGCGCCATCGTCGCAGCCCTGATGGCCAACCAGCACCTCCTCGGCGCAGCACCCGAGATCCTGGCGGCCGACGTCCTCGCGTCCAAGCTCCCGTAGTCCGCCAACGCACGAGACGATCGCGCCCCGCCGAGTCGGTCCGCAGATAGACGTCGAGGTCTCCCGACGATGGAGGCTCCTACGCCATCCATCCGAAAGACCTCGACGTGCCCGACGCTACCCCGCCGGCCGGCTTCGGCCGCCCTGACCTGACCGCCTTCGCTCGACTCGACGGCTGAATCGGCCTGGTTTTCGTTCCGTTCTTCAAGCAAGGATGGAACACGATGAATCAGAAGTACTCGCCCGAGATGCGTGAGCGTGCGCTGCGGATGCTCGATGAGGCAAAGCCGGATCATCCGAACCTGATGACCGCCGTTCGACATGTCGCTGGCCTGCTGGGCATGAGCGCGGAGACGTTGCGGGTGTGGCATCGCCGCCGCGAGGTCGACGCGGGCCAGCGGCCCGGGGTGTCCAGCGACGTTGCCGAGGAAAACGCGCGGCTGCGTCGCGAGGTCGCCGAGTTGAGGCGCGCCAACGAGATCCTCAAGGCGGCGAGTGTGTTTTTC
>NZ_AUGQ01000023.1 GCF_000422745.1 Microbacterium gubbeenense DSM 15944 | reverse complement strand
TGGGGTGTGTATCAGGACATGATCACCGCGTATCGGGAGACGGACCGCGGGCTGGGGAGGTTCTTCCTGCAGCACACGATCGACCGGATCTCCACGGGGGTGCCCGTGCAGCTGGTCGAGGTCCGCAAGCTCGCTCGTACGCTCAAGCAACGAGCCGCTGACGTCCTCGGCTATTTCGATCGGCCCGGGACCAGCAACGGCCCGACGGAGGCGATCAATGGCCGACTCGAGCATCTGCGCGGGATCGCGCTTGGGTTCCGGAACCTGAGGCACTACATCGACAGGAGTCTGCTCGAAGCCGGCGGTTTCAGACCTCGACTACACCCTCGTTCGTGAAGAGCCAGATATCGGTGGCGCCGTGTCGTCACGGCGAGGAGGAACGATGTCACAGACAGCCATCGGCATCGAGGTCGACGCGGAGGGTGCGCACCCCGCGGCGTGGCGGCACGCGGATCGGCCCGTAGCCGAACTCTTCACCCCGGGGAGGATCCGCGACCGCTTTCGCGCGTTCGACGCCTCACCGCTCGCCTTCGTCACCGTTCCGCAGCACCAGGGCCGCGATTCCTTTCCGGACGTGCAGGGACAGTTCGACGCGATCGAGCTCGCGACGTTCGCGGCGGCGGTCACCTCCCGGATCTCGATCGTGGCCGAGACGGTGGCCACCTTCGCTGAGCCCTTCCACCTCGCCGATCAGCTGAACAGCTTGGATTGGGCGGCGAAGGGGCGCGCCGGCTGGCTCGTGCGCACCGACACATCCCCGGACGTCGCCGCGGGCCGCGGCACGCGGGCACCGGGTGACGCGGCGGCATCGGCGCGGGAGATGCGCGACGTGATCCTCGCCGTGCGCCGGCTCTGGGACACGTGGGAGGACGAGATCCTCGCCAGCCGGCACGAGTCCGACGTCGCGGGCGACGCCCTCTCGGTGACGGGGCAGGGCCTGCTGCCGCGCCCGCCGCAGGGGCAGCTGCCCGTGTGGGCACCGGCGACCGAGCGCGCGGCGGCAGCGCTGATCGACGTCGCGCTCGTCTCGGGAGAGGCCCCGGAGCTCGTCGCGACGGGGGTCGCGCGCACCGTCGCCGACGTGGACATCGTGCTCGACGCCCGCGGAGAGCGCGCGGCCGATCGGCTGGCGCGCCTGGACGAGGCGACGCCGTGGCCCGAAAGCGATCGGATCCGCCTCGTCGGCGACGCCGATTCGGTCGCGGAGCGCCTCGCGGACCTCGCGGCGCACGTCGACGGGATCCGGTTGCGCCCCGCGGTTCTCGATGTCGACGTGCCGGTGCTCATCGAGGCGGTGGTCCCCGCGCTCCATCGGGCGGGCGTGCGTCTCGCGGGCGCACCCACCCAGCGCGAGCTGTTCCGGCTCGAGCGGCCGACCAACATCTTCACGGCCGCTTAGCCTCGACACCGCTAAGTTAGTGGCTATGGGTATTCGGGCCTTCGTGCTTCCTTTGGCCCTGGGCGTAGGCCTGCTCGCTGGCTGTTCCGGCACGAGTGAGCCACCTGCACCGACGACGACTCCCACCCCGACCGTGGCCGCGGAGCCGACGAATCTCGAGGAGCTCGCCCAGGCAGTGATGGCGGAGGGGCTCGTCGACATCGCAGCCTTCGCAGAGTTGGCGGGCACCCCGGATGCGCTCAGCCTGAGTCTCATGTGGAACGAGCTGCCCGCCCCGGATGATCAGCTTGCCGCCCTGTCCGAGGTCGAAGCCCGGATCGATGATCTTCTTGAGTTCCGCCCCGAGATGACGCAGATCGGTTTGTTATCGCTGGCCGAGGGCACGAAATTTGCGGGGATCACCACGGCTTACGACCCCGGCGACGAGGTGCTGCTCGCTCTGCTCGAAGCCACCGCTGACGCGCCGTGCACGGGGGCAGCGCTCGATCGTCTGGATCGTGGAGACGGGCCTCGGGCTCACGCCGAGTTCGAGTGTTCGGTCGAGGCTGACGACATTGTCGGTTTGGCTTCTGCATATGACGACGTCACCGCTGTCGGCGTCGATATCGACGGTGTCGACGACATCCGGTGGAACGTCTCCCTTGCAGGTCGGCCGACCACCGATGCTCTGTTGCGGTTGCAAGCCAGGCCGAGCGAGGGGCGTCAGGAACTCTTCGTCGACATGGCGACGATGGCCGCAGACGGCGATGCTGACGAGATCACCATCATCGACTCGGGCAGCAGTATTACCGTCTCCGGGTTCGCCGACGCTGAGCAGTCAGAACTGTGCGGCACGATGTACGACCACATCCTCGCGTCGGGCGTGGAGCGCGCCCGGGTGACGATGCAGCTGCACGAGTCGACGTCGGACGAAGACTGGGCCTGCTGGGCGCCACCACTGTCCTGACCCGAGGACCAACGGATGGATGTGGGGCTGGGTTCGTCCTGATCCGACGGCGCGGCACTCATCACGCGGGCAAACGATTCCTCCGGCTACCGCGCGGCGAGCTTCGCCGTCGCCATTGCGAGCGCCGCGATCGTCTCGGAGTCGGCGATCTCGCCCGTCGTCGACATTCCGAGGGCATCGGCGATCGGCACCCACCGGCTCTCGGTGATCCCTTCCTCGGCCCGGTGCGCGGCGGGATCAGCGGCGTGGCTGAGGCCGCGCGCGATGAAGACCGTCTCGCGCGCGTTGCAGACGCCGTTGAGGGCGCGCATGGCGCCCGCCCGGATCCATTCGCTCGCCTCGAGACCCGCCTCCTCGAGCAGTTCGCGCCGGGCCGCGACGAGCGGATCCTCGCCGTCGGTGCCGCCCGCGACGACCTCCCACGAAGATCCGACGGTGTAGCGATCGATGTGCACGAGGAGCACGCGCTCACGCTCGTCGAGAGCGACGACGAAAACGGCCTCGTGTCGCAGATCGACGACGCCGTAGATCCCCTCGGATCCGTCGGGCCGCACGACCTGATCCTCGCGCACGCGGATCCACGGGTTCTCGTACACGGTCTGGGAGCTCTTCGTCGTCCACGTCACGCTCCCATGCTCGCATTTCCCGGCGAGCCGGTACGATTCGGGGAACAGCTTCTTCCCTGCCACAAGGAACCCACATGTCTCGTCTTCGCCTGCGCCGCCTTGCGGCCGCCAGCCTCGCCGCCACCGCGCTGTTCGCTGTTTCCGCCTGCTCGTCCTCCGGTGAGGAGAGCGCCGGCGGCGACGAGACCATGAAGATCGGCGTGCTCCAGTTCGTGCAGCACCCGGCGCTGGACGCGGCGACCGAGGGCTTCAAGGAGGCGCTCGATGACGCCGGCGTCGACGTCGAGTACGACGACCAGAACGCCCAAGGCGAGGTGCCCAACACGAACACGATCGCGACGACGTTCGCGAGCGATGACCTCGACCTCGTGTTCACGGTGGCGACCCCGGCCGCACAGGCCGCGACCCAAGCGATCCTCGATACCCCCGTGCTGTTTACGGCCGTCACCGACGCCGAGGCGGCGGGGCTCGTCGACTCGAACGATGCGCCCGGCGCGAACGTCACCGGCACGAGCGACCTGAACCCGGTCGCGGATCAGCTCGCCCTTCTCGCCGAGATCGCGCCCGACGCGAAGACGGTCGGCGTCGTCTACAGCTCGGGCGAGGTGAACTCCGAGGTGCAGGTCGACCTCGCCAAGGAGGCCGCGGCCGACCTCGGCCTCACGATCAAGGAGGCCACGGTCTCGAACTCGTCCGAGGTGCAGCAGGCGACCCAGTCGCTCGGCGACGTCGATGCGATCTACGTGCCCACCGACAACACGGTCGTCTCGGGCATCGCGGCGCTGATCCAGGTCGCCGAGCAGAAGCAGATTCCGGTCGTCAGCGGCGACTCGGGCCCGGTCGACGGCGGTGCGATCGCCACGATCGGTATCGACTACACGAAGCTCGGCCACCAGACCGGCGAGATGGCGGCGAAGATCCTGCAGGACGGCGCCGACCCCGCCGAGATGGCCGTCGAGACGTCGAACGACGTCGAACTGATCATCAACCCCGCAGCGGCCGAGCGGATGGGCGTCGAACTGCCCGACTCCGTCACGGAGCGCGCGGACACCGTCGTCGAGTAATCGCTGATGATCGGAGCGTTCGAGCTCGGCCTCATCTATGGCGTGATGGCGCTCGGCGTCTACCTCACGTTCCGCGTGCTGCAGTTCCCCGACCTCACGGTCGACGGCAGCTTCACGACGGGCGCGGCTGTCGCCGCGGCGATGATCACGGCGGGGCAGAACCCGATCGTGGCGACCCTCGCAGCGGCCGGTGCGGGCCTCGTCGCAGGAATCGTCACGGGCGTGCTGCACACGAAGGGCCGCATCGACGGTCTGCTGGCCGGAATCCTCACGATGATCGCCCTGTGGTCGGTGAACCTGCGCATCATGGGCGGCCCCAACGTGACACTGCTGCGCGAGGAGACCGTGATGACGCCGTTGCGCGAGGCGGGCCTGCTCGGCAGTTCGTGGCTCGTCCCCGTCATCTTCTTCGTCGCGGTCATGATCCTGAAGCTCATCGTCGACTGGTTCCTCACGACCGACCTCGGGCTCGCGATCCAGGCGACGGGCAACAACAAGCAGATGATCCGCAGCCTCGGCACCGACACCGACGGCACGACGATCCTCACGCTCGCCCTCTCGAACGGGCTCGTCGGCCTCTGCGGCGCGCTCGTCGCCCAGTACCAGGGCTTCGCGGACATCAGCATGGGCATCGGCCTGATCCTGGTGGGCCTCGCGTCGGTGATCCTCGGCCAGGCGGTGATCGGCCAGCGCTTCATCTTCCTTGCGAGCCTCGCCGTCGTGGTCGGAGCCGTGATCTACCGCATCATCATCTTCGTCGCCCTGCAGGTGGGCCTCGACCCGAACGACATGAAGTTCATCACGGCGGCGCTCGTCGTGATCGCGCTGCTCCTGCCGCGCTGGGGCCTGCTGAAACGGATCCCCTCGTGGCGCGACCTGCGCGGCGGCCGCACGCGCGTGCCCGAAGCGAAGGGAACCTGACGATGCTTTCGATGGACGGCGTCAGCAAGACGTTCTTCCCCGGATCCGTGAACGAGCGCCGCGCGCTCGTCGACCTGGATCTGCGTCTCGACACGGGCGACTTCGTGACGGTGATCGGATCCAACGGCGCCGGCAAGTCGACGCTGCTCAACGCCGTCGCGGGGCGGATCCCGATCGACTCGGGCCGCATCGACATCGACGGCACGGCCGTGAACCGGCTCAAGGAGCACCGCCGGGCGAGGTACGTCGGGCGAGTGTTCCAGGATCCGATGGCGGGAACGGCCCCCGATCTCACGATCGAGCAGAACCTGTCCCTCGCCCTTCTGCGCGGGCGCCGACGCGGCCTCGCGCGCGGCGTGACGAAGAAGCGGCGCGTGCGGTTCGCCGACGAGCTCGCGACCCTTGAGCTCGGCCTCGAGAACCGTCTGAAGGCGAAGGTGGGGCTGCTCTCCGGCGGACAGCGGCAGGCGCTGTCGCTGCTGATGGCCGGATTCACGCACCCGCGCGTGCTGCTGCTCGACGAGCACACGGCGGCACTCGACCCGCAGCGCGCGGCGCTCGTGACGACGCTCACCGGGCGGATCGTCGAGCAGGGCGGGCTGACCACGGTGATGGTCACGCACAACATGCAGCAGGCGATCGCGCTCGGCAACCGGCTGATCATGATGCACGAGGGCCGCATTGTGTTCTCAGCCGATGAGCAGACGAAGAAGACCCTAACGGTCGAGGCTCTGATGGCCGAGTTCGGCAAGATCAAGGGCGCGACGTTCGACGACCGCGCCATGCTCGGCTGAGCCTCGGCGCGCGCCCGCCGAGGAATAGACTCGGCAAGTGGCAGACCTCGACACCCTCACGCTGATCCTCCTGATCCTGGCGGGCCTCGCGGCGGGGTGGGTGGATGCCGTCGTCGGCGGCGGAGGGCTGATCCAGCTGCCCGCGATGATGCTCGTGCCGGGCATCACGCCGGTGCAGGCCCTCGCGACCAACAAGATCGCGAGTGTGATGGGCACGTCGGTCGCCGCGGTGACGTACACCCGCCGCGTGAAGACCGACATGAGAACCGCGCTTCCGCTGGCGGGCATGGCGTTCCTCGGCGCGATCGTCGGGGCGGTCATCGCGACGTATATTCCTGAAGAGGCATTTACGCCGATCCTGCTCGTCGTGCTCATCGTCGTCGGGGCATTCACGGTATTCAAGCCGCAGATGGGCGTGCATACGAAAAAGCGCTGGCACGGGGCGAAGCACGTGCTCGCCGCGGCCGCGATCGGGCTGCTCGTCGGAACGTACGACGGCGCGCTCGGCCCAGGGACCGGATCCTTCTTCGTGATCCTGCTGGTCGCCGTGCTCGGCTACGCGTTCATGCCGGCGACCGCCCTCGGCAAGATCGCGAACCTCTGCACGAACGTCGGCGCGCTGCTGTTCTTCATCCCGACCGGGCACGTGCTGTGGGGCATCGGGCTGACGGTCGGCGCCGCGAACCTCGTCGGCGGCTACCTCGGCGCCCGAATGGCGGTGTCCAAGGGCAGTCGCTTCGTGCGGATCGTGTTCATCGTCGTGGTCGCCGCCCTCATCGTGAAGTTCAGCTTCGATGTGTTCTCCTAGCCGTTCATTGGCGACTTCTCATGCACGCCGGTTGACGCGCAACTACCCTCGAAGACATGGGTGAGAACAGGCGTCCGAGGAGCGTATTCGGCGGACTGAAGCGCGCCTTTTGGAACGACCCCGCCCGGCGCCACATGACAGAGCAGATGCCGATCATCGACGACCGTCTGGCGCAGAGCATCATCGACCTAGCGATGCGCGTGGCCGAGGTGATGCTGTCGATCGGCGCGAGCGCGAAGGAGGTCACGCTGGCCGCCCTGCGCATCACGACCGCGTACGGGCTCAAGAGCGTGCACGTGAACGTGACGTTCAACTCGGTGATGCTGTCGGACCACCGCAACGGCACGGGGGATCCGATCACGCTCATGCAGGTCGTGCGGTCGGCGGCGCCCGACCATGCGAAGCTGCAGCGATTGCAGGCGCTCGTGAACGAGATCGAGTCGGGGCTGCCGCTGCACGACGCGATCACCGACTTCCATAAGACGCGGCGCATCCCGTTCATGTACGGCGACGCCGTCGTGATCTTCGTACAGGGGCTGCTCGGCGTGGCGGTCGCGCTGATGTACGGCGCGGGACCGGTCACGCTGGTGCTGGTGCTCATCGCGGCGCTGATGGTCGCGCTCGCCCAGTACGGGCTGGGGCGGCTGCGGATCCCGCTCTTCTTCCTGCAGGCGGCCGGAGGGCTCGTGCTGGTCGCGTTCGCCGCGATCATCGCCGCGGCACGTGCGGCCGGGATCGAGATGTTCGACGGCGTGCGCCCGAGCGTGGTCGTCGCCTCGGGGATCGTCATGATGCTCGCGGGCCTCGCGGTGGTCGGCGCGGCGCAGGACGCGATCGACGGCTTCTCGCTGACCGCAGGCGGACGAATACTCGATATCGCCGTCATGACGATGGGCCTCGTCGTCGGCATCGTCACCGGCCTCGAGATCGCGCGGCAGATGGGCTACGGCCTCGAGATGCCGGCGTCGATCGCGTTCGGGCCGCCGCTCGGGCACCTCGCGGGGGCCATGCTCATCGCGGCGGCTGTCGCGGTGCTGAACGGTTCAGGCCTGCGAATCATCGTGTCGAGCACGATCCTCGGGGCGGCCGCGTGGGCCGGGTGGTACGTGCTCGCGACGCTATCCGGGGCGCCGCACGCGAGCGCCGTGTTCGGCGGCGCGCTCGTCGCGAGCTTCGTCGGATCCGTGATCGCCGACCGATTGTCCGTCCCGTCGATCGCGGTGACGACGGCCGCGATGATCCCTATGGTGCCGGGCACCGCGGTGTTCCAGGGCCTTCTCGGCTTCGTGAGCGCCCAAGCGGATCCCGCCCAGTTCTTGGTGGCCTTCGACTCGCTGTTCACGGCGGGCCTGACCGGCATCGCGCTGGCGGCCGGCGCAACGCTCGGACTCATGATCGGCAGCCCGCTGCGGCTGCGCCTCGGCGGCCGCAAGGTGCTGATGCGCGCGAAGGCTCGACCGGTGTCGGCGGCGGGCGGCACGGCCGCGTTCGAGATCGTGCGCACGGAGCCGGAGGACCCGATCGCCGCCGAGTACGACGACCCGCACCCGCTCACGAAGCCCAACGAACCGGAGGAGTGATCTTCGGAAGGTGCCGGGTTGACGTTATGTGGGCTCATAACGACAATCGGGCACTCGGGAACGATTACGCGAGCGCCGACGCGAGGCGCTCGAGGGACGGCAGGCCGATCAGTTCGTCGATGAGTGGGATCCGCGTGATGGGCGCGCCGAGGTCGAGCGCCTCGAGCAGGGCGTCCTCGCGCGACCGGCGCAGGGGCATGAGGTCTGCGGGAGAGAGCCGGTTGGCGACGACGCCGATGAGCGGAACGCCGAGCTCGGCGAGCTGCGATGCCACCTCGCGACTCTCGGCGATGGGCATCGGCTCGGCGACGGTGACGATCACGAACCCCGTGCGGCGCGGATCCGCGAGGCTGTCGCGCATGAGCGAGAAGCGGGCTTTGCGACGCAGCAGCATGCGGCGCAGTTCGGCGTCGCGGTCGGAGGTGTCCTTCGTGCCGCCGAGCGAGCCGTAGGCGACGGCATAGCGCTCGGAGCGGTCTCGGTTCGCGAGCAGCTTCTCGGTCCAGCCGGTCATCTGCTCGGGCATCGCGAGCAGGTGCAGCGTGTGGCCGGAGGGGGCGGTGTCGAACACGACGAGGTCGTAGGAGTCGAGGCCGGCCTCGAGGGTCTCGGCGACGCGCTCGAGCACGGCCGCCTCGTGCGTGCCGGGGGCGTCTCGGGCCGACTCGAGGTGATCCCGCGCGGCACGGTGGAGGTTCTCGGGGAGCAGGCGGGTCATCGTCTCGGCGACAGCCGAGAGGTGCGCGTCGACGGTGCGCGCGGGATCGATCTCGACGCCGTCGACGCGGCCCTCGTCTCCCTCCCACAGGGTGACGGCGTCGTCTCCGACGCGCGTCTCCCAGAGGTGACCGAGGTTGTGCGCGGGATCCGTCGACACGACGAGCACACGGGATCCCCGCCGCGCGTGCGCGAGCGCGAGCGACGACGCGACTGACGTCTTGCCGACGCCGCCCTTGCCGCCGACGAAGATCGCGCGGCGCTCGCCGGTAGCGATCAGGAGGTCGCTCACGCGGCGACCCCGATCGGCGTCGCGGGCATCAGCAGCACGAGATGTGGTCCAGGGGACTGCGCTCCATTCCGGCGCGCTGATGCCAGTCGTGGAAGTCTTCGTAGACGGCTGGCAGCAGCTCGGCGGTGTAGTAGGCGGCGGGGTCGGGCACGCCGAGGGATTCGGCGAGTACCACGAGCATGAAGTGGTCGTCCTCGTCGCGCTGGGACCGTGCGAACGTGCGACGGTACGGGCCCGTATAGAAGTCGCTCAATCCTTGCGAAAAGGCGGCCCAGCGCGACGAGAACGACATGGCTACTTCACCATCGGCACGCGTCCGGTGAGGTGATCCGTCACGTCGGCATCCTCTTGCTCGGGCGGTTCGTTCGCGGCCCGTCGCATTGCGGCGGTCCCTTCGATCCCGACCCAGACGGTGGCGATGACGATGATGATGTCGAGCACGAGCAGCAGCCAGTTCGTGTCCTCACCGCCATTCCAGAACGTGCCGAGCTGGATGATCGCCGCCCAGAAGGCGGCGATGAACACCAGCACGAGCGGGACCAGTGCCACGAAGTAGTTGCGGCGCTTGCGGATCAGCATGATCGACACGATGATCAGCGTGAGCGAGGCCAGCAGCTGGTTCGTCGTGCCGAACAGCGGCCAGATCGTGAGGCCGCCGGATCCGTCGACGCCCTGGCTGAACACGAGCGCCATGCAGAGGATGAGCGTAACGAGCGTGGCGACGATGTTGTTCAGCTTGAAGCCGATGACTTCCGCGGCCTCCTGGAACACGAAACGCAGGAGGCGCACGCCGGTGTCCATGGTGGTCGCCGCGAACAGCACGGCCATCGTGGCGAGAACGGTTGCGGATAGCGATTGGGGAAGGCCGAGGCCCATCTCGATGATGTTGCCGCCGCCTTCGACGAACGCGTTGACGCCGCCATCGTTGAACGCGGAGTAGATCTCCTCCCAGCGTGCCACCGAGCTGATGCCCGCCGTCGTGGCGATGATAGCGCCGAGCGCGAGCAGGCCCTCACCGACGGCGCCGAAATAGCCCACGAAGCGTGCGTCGGGCTCTTTGTCGAGCTGCTTGGACGTGGTGCCGCTGGCGACGGCGCCGTGGAAACCGCTGATCGCGCCGCACGCGATCGTGACGAACAGCAGCGGCCAGATCGCGGGCGTGCCTTCGGGCACCGCGGTGTTGATCGCGGGTGCAACAAAACTGTTTCCGAAGACCAGGCCGGCCACGAGGGTGCCGATGAAGAGGACCCCGAGCCCGACGAAGAGCTGCACGCCGTTGATGTAGTCGCGCGGCTGCAACAGCAGCCACACCGGAAGCAGCGACGCGACGCCGGCGTAGACGAACAGGACGACGATCCAGAACGTTCCGGGGCTCATGCCGAGGATCTGCTCGGGAAGCACGACGGGGAAGCGGTCGCCCATCCAAATGAGCGCGTACAGTGTGGCGACGCCGATGATCGTGACGACCGACAGGTTCCAGCGCAGCTTGTAGACGGCGAGGCCGACGAGCACGGCGAGGGGGATCGCGCCCCAGGCGGGGATCACGGTGGAGGGGCTTGCGATCAGCAGATCCTTGATGACGACGGCGAAGGCCGCGATGACCATGAGCAGCAGGAGGCCGATGACGAGCAGGAACACATACGAGCCGCGCTTGCCGATGTACCGCGCGGCGAGGGCGCCGATAGACCGGCCCTTGTTGCGCTCGGATGCCCACAGGGCGCCGAGGTCGTGCATGCCCGCGAAGAACACCGTGCCGATCGTGACCCAGAGGAAGGCGGGGAGCCAGCCCCAGATGACGGCGACGGCGGGGCCGACGATGGGCGCGGCGCCGGCGACGGAGGTGAAGTGGTGCCCCCAGAGCACGAACTTGTTCGTCGGGACGTGGTCGACGCCGTCGTTCTTCTCGTGAGCGGGCGTGCGAAAGGCGGGGTCGAGCTTGAGGACCCGTTTTCCGAGGTACTTGGAGTACACGAAGTATCCGGCGGCGAAGATCGCGAGTCCGATCACCAGCAGAAGTACTGAGTCCATGGCGTTGTCCTTTTGTCGTCTTTGACGCTGAGGCTGATTCTGCCGACGCGACGTTCTGCCAACCTATCGCAGACGGGGGTCGCGCTCAGCAACGATTCGGTGACCGGCTACGCTGGCCCCATGACGCGGATCCTCCTGCTGAACGGCCCGAACCTCAACCTCCTCGGCACGCGCGCACCCGAGATGTACGGCACGACGACGCTCGCCGATGTCGAAGGGATCGCGCGGGAGGCCGCGGAGGCGCAGGACATCGAGATCCGCGCGGTGCAGTCGAACTCCGAGGGATCCCTCGTGGACGCAATCCATGCGGCGCGCGAGGACTGCGATGCGGTCGTCATCAACGCGGGCGCGTACACGCACACCTCGATCGCGATCCGCGACGCGCTCGAGGCGGTCGAACTGCCGTTCGCCGAGGTGCACATCTCGAATGTTTACGCGCGCGAGGAGTTTCGGCACCATTCGTACCTCAGCGGGCTGGCGAGCTGCGTCATTGCGGGAGCGGGAATTCAGGGATACGCGTTCGCGGTGCACCGCCTCGCGGCGATCATCTAGACCGAACAGAAAAGGCGGGATCCCCGTGGGGACCCCGCCTTTTTCGTGACGTCCTACGCGTCGGGCGTCGAAATCGCCTCGTCGGCGACCCAGAGCTCGTCTTCGGCGCTGAGTGCCTTCCACGCGACGACGAAGATGCCGACTGCGGCGGCGATTCCGAGGATCGCGGCGATGACGGCGCCGGCCGAGGTCTTCTTCTTCGGGGGCTCGACGACGAGGGTGCGCTTGCCGAGCTTCGCGGCCGTGGCGTCGTACGCGCCCGCGGCGCGACCGATCACCGAGCCGGCGGCCGGGATGACGCTCTTGTCGAAGAACTTCTTGCCGCGGCTGTAGCCGTCGCGCACGTAGGGTGCTGCGCGATCCACGTACGGCTCGACGTACTCTTCGTACTTCTTCTTCGCTTCGGGAGCGATGATCTCGCGGTTGATCTGCTGCAGCTGGCGACCAGCGGCGCGCGCAACTTCGGCGGCTTCGGCCGCGACCTCGCGCTGCGCCTGCATGACGTTATCGGCCGCACCCTGCAGCTTGCGGAGTTCCTTCTTGCGCTTCTTGCTGAGGCTGACGCTCACTGGTGTGCCCTTCCGCCGAGGTATGTTTCTGTCCCCATACTGCCATGCACTTGCCCGATGCGGCGATGTATTGGGGGATGTCTGAAAGAATGGACACATGACTCAGCACACGGCCGTCGCAACCGTTCACACGAACCACGGCGACATCGTCATCAACCTCTTCGGCGACCAGGCACCCGTCACGGTCGACAATTTCATCGGTCTCGCGACGGGCGAGAAGGAGTGGACCGACCCGCGCACGGGCGAGAAGGGCGATGGTCCGCTCTACCAGGACATCGTCTTCCACCGCATCATCCCGGGCTTCATGATCCAGGGCGGCGACCCGCTCGGACAGGGCATCGGCGGTCCGGGCTACAACTTCGACGACGAGATCAACCCGGAACTCAACTTCAACGAGCCCTTCATCCTCGCGATGGCGAACGCGGGCAAGCGCCCGAACTCGTTCGGCGGCATGAGCGGAACCAACGGATCGCAGTTCTTCATCACGACCGACCCGACTCCGTGGCTGCAGGGCAAGCACACGATCTTCGGCGCCGTGGCGGACGAAGACTCGAAGAAGGTCGTCGCCGCGATCGCGGGCGTCGCGACGGGCGCGAACGACCGTCCGACCGAAGACGTCGTCCTCAGCTCGATCGACATCGAAAAGCTGTGACACCCGGCACGAAGCTCTGCCAGAACAGGATCCGCCCGCAGTGACGTCGTCGTACTCTCAGAACCCCGACAACTACTGCTACAGGCATCCTGATCGGCAGAGCTTCGTGCTGTGTCAGCGCTGCACGCGCACGATCTGCCCCGAGTGCATGACGCAGGCCTCGGTCGGCCACATCTGCCCGGAGTGCATCAAGGAGCAGAAGAAGAGCCGCACGCCGGCGCAGAAGCGCGCGGCGCGGCGCTGGGGGCGCGGATCCGCGGCCGCCGTTTCGTACGGTGCGGGCGGGTCGCGCATGACGACGGCGATCTTCATCGTCACGGCGGTCGTCTACCTGCTGCAGATGCTCGGCCGCGTGGTGCCGGGCCTCGACGTGCAGGGCTGGCTGCTGTTCTGGGCTCCGTATCTCTATCCGGAGATCACCGGCACGTTCGAGCCGTGGCGCATTCTCACGGCCGCGGTCGTGCACTCCGGCTTCTGGCACGTCGGACTCAACATGCTCACGCTCTGGATGGTCGGGCGGTCGCTCGAGCCGATGATGGGCTCGGGACGCTTCCTCGCGACGTATCTGCTGAGCGCTGCGGGCGGATCCGCCGCCGTCGCGGTACTCGGGTTCAGCACGCCGGTCGTGGGAGCCTCGGGGGCTGTGTTCGGGCTCTTCGGCGCCCTCCTGGTGATCGGCAGGTCGCTCGGCGCAAAGATGACCGGGCTGTACATCGTGCTGGGCATCAACCTCGTGCTCGGATTCGTTCGAGCGGGTCAGATCTCCTGGCAGGCGCACGTCGGCGGGCTCATCGTCGGCGCGATCGTCGGCTTCGTCCTCGTGCGCACTCGTCGCCCGAAGCAGAAGAAGCTCCAGATCGCCCTGCTGTGCGCGGTCGGCGTCGGGATCGCGGCGGTGTTCTTGCTGCCCGCATTCGGGCTCGCGCTCTCGCTCTGATGGGGCGGGGTGCGGCCCGCCGGTTGCCCGCGTGCAGCGCCCTTCTCGGCTGAATCAGCGGTAGTCGGCAAACACCTTCTGCTGGGCGCCGTCGAGCACGATGCGTCCTCCGTAGGGCACGATCCACTGTGGTCGCGTATGCCCGAACGGCACGCCGACACAGATGACGGCATCCGGGTTGTACCGACGCACGGTCTCGATGGCGACGTCGCGTTGTGCGTTTCGCAGAGCCTGCGACTCGGCGGCCGAGGGCCGGAAATCGAAGTCACTGACGGGCGGACGCGCGACCATCACGCCGGCGACCGCGGCCAGGAGGCCGCGCTCACCAAGGCCGCGCAGCCAACGAGCCACCCAACTTGCGGGCGGACGCTCTTCGCTGGTCTCCACGATCAGGATCACGCCCTCGAGCTCCTCGGCTGTTGGGACGCGGTCCGCCAGCGCGAGCTCGTCGATCACCTCGAGGCATCCGCCCCAGGTGCGTCCCTCGACCCGCACCGGAGGGCCGGCCCAGCTCCAGGCGTCGGTCGGTGTGCGATCACCGTGCTCCGTGAGCGCGAGAGGATCGTCCCAGCGCCGCCCGACGTCTTCGGACTCGCCCGGTTCGGTCAGTTCGATCTCGCCGCCGTCGACGAGAGCCGCGCGCAGTGAGCGCAGGTGGATGTCGTCGACGCTCGATCCTGGACCCAGATGCACCGCCGTGGAGCCGCCGTAGAAACCGGGGATGCCGAGAGCCCACAGCCAGTTCAGGATGTTGGTGTTGTCGCTGTATCCGATGAAGGGTTTCGGATCGGCCTGCGCAAGCCGTGCGTCAAGATGCGGCGTGACAAGGATCTGGTCGTCGCCACCGATCGTTGCGAGGATCGCGCGGATGCTCGGATCGGCGAACGCTGCATTTACGTCAGCTGCCCGTGCTTCCGGGGTCGCACCCAACTCCCGTGTCGTCGCGTACTCCACCGGGATAAGACCGGTGAGCTCCGTGAGACGCGTCATCGCCTGCTCGTGCAGCTCCGAAGCGACGGCAGGGGCGGCGAACGCCGGAGAGAGGACCGCGACACGGTCACCGGTGGCCAGTTTGGGCAGAATCTGCATCGGTCCACTTTAGAGGGCGCCGCCATCGTGGGGTGAAGCGCCGTCGCGCGTCTTTTCGCGGTTGTGGCCGGAGTTATCCACAGTCTGACGCGAGTTGTCCACATCGGGAGGGTGTTCATTCACCGTTCAATGCCAGTTGTGCACACCGTTCTCCACGAAAATGGACCAGTTTTCCAGGGTTATCCACAGATCTATCCCCAGCTGGGGAGAATCACACGTGTGTTATTCACACCTGGGGAGCGATCTGTGGAGAATTACACCGGTGTAACTCATGCGCCGAGAGCGTCCCTCGTTGAGAGGCGTGAGCCTCACGGTGGCCCTGTCGTGGGCGCTCACGCCATCCAGATTGAGGCGCGCGGCGGGTGGCGACCCGTGGCAATCGGGAACTGTGTGCTGTCCGTGGGCCCTGGGCCGTGGCACGGCGCGCGAGCCGTGGGCAGGTTGTCCGGCAGCTGCGAACCGTGTGCTGTGCACCGCGTTCCATTGACGATGAACCGTGAGCGCCTTCGTTCCGGGGGCCGCGAACCATCAGTCCGGCGGTGCGTCGGTGGACGGGCCGGGCATCCACGGCGGTGGTCCGTAGGGCTCGTCGTCTCCGCCCGACCAGATTTCTGCCGAGCGCGTCCGATTGATCGAGCGTGGTGGCGGGTCAACGGTGGTCGGGCCACTCGTCGTCGGCTCAGGTGCCCCCGGAGCCGGTGGCGGTCCGACGTCGGCCGCCATGCCGGCCGGTGTCTCGGCCGATGACTCGGCGTGTGCGGAGTTCTCGCCCGGGGCCTCCGGCGAGTTTCGGAAGTAGACGCGGCTCTCGGGTTGGTGCTGGTAGGTGCGGCCCGTGGGGCTGGTCCACTCGATGACGCCGCCCGGGAGTTGCCGCATGCCCCATCCGGACTGGTGCTTCATCACGTGGTGGCCCTCGCACAGGCACGCCAGATTCGACAGCGTTGTCTTCCCGCCGCGCGCGTAGTCGTGCGTGTGATCGATGTCGGCCTTGCGCGCCGGCGTCGTACACCCCGGGAACCGGCAGGTGAGATCGCGACCGATTAGAGATCGCCGCTGCGCCGACGACGGCCGGTAGTGGTCGACATACTCGATAACACCCGTGCGTTCTCGGATGAATAGACGCTCCCACCCTGGGGTGCGCCCCGCGACCTTCCTGGCCGTGTCTGGTGCGAGAAGCGACCCGGAATCGAGCCACGCCGACCCTGCACCGCGAGTGCGTTCGCTGTCGCGGCCCGGATCGATGATCATGCTCGCCGGGATCGTGACCTGCACGCTCGCCGTCACATTCTCGAGCGTGCGTTCGCCACCGGCCGTGTAGAGATCGTGCCCCGTCGGGGTCGCCCCGAGGAACAGGTCGGTGAGGATGTCGGTGCGCAGCTGGTCCAGCGTGCGGTGATCAGTCACCGCGACAGCCTCGCCGTCGAGTTTCGCACCATCGAATTCATCGCCATTGCCCGCATCGCGCCCCGCGCCCCGAACCCGCGCACAAACGCACTCCGCGGCCCCGCAGCACTCCTCGACCGGGTGCCCGGCCAGCCGCCGCCACCTCGCCCGCGTCTTCGTGCGATCCGACTTCACGACCTTCGCCAACGCCGTCGACCGGTCATAGATCGCATGCGCCTCGAACGTCGGCAAATACATCACCAACCGGCTCATCGCATCATCCAGATCCGTCACCGACACGAACCGGCGCTTCCGCTCCCGCTCGTGCCGCTCACCGAGTGACGACGCCGCGATCTCCGCCGCCCGCTTGCGCACGATCTTCGCCATATCCCCCGGCGTGCGCTCCTCCGCGAGCACCGCCGCATCACCATCGAGCAGACCCCGCACCCCGATATCGATCTTCCGACCCGCCTCACAGATCACCCGTGCATGCCGGGCCGAGATCCGCCCCGCGGCCAGCGCCTCGTGGGTCTGCGGGAAGTCGGCCGTGAGGACCTCGGCCTCCTCGAGCGCGTTCTTCGCCGCCACCGGATGCGTTCGCGTCACCGCCGCGACCTCGGCCGCCATCGCCCGCCGTGCGTAATCGACCCCATCCGGGTTCATCGACCGCGCCCCCTCGGCGTGCGCGATCGCCGCCAACTCCGCGACCACCGCCGCCTTCCGCCCCTCGGCCCGTGCGATCATCCGATCGAGATCAGCGAGCTCGCCCACGAGCTGCCCCGCCCGCGCACGCTCGGCGCCCGTGAGCCCCTCAATCCGTGTCGCGATGCGTTCCTGATCCATAAGACCACGCTAGAACGAACCCCCGACATTCGAAGAAAAATTCGAGTACGAATCTCGGATTCGCATCACACCGCACATAAGAACGGCGCCCCACCCGATAACGGGTGAGGCGCCGAAAGGGAAAAGGGCTAACGCCAGCGCGTGGCCATCAGCAGGCCGATGAACGCGAGCCCGCCGCCGATCGCGAGGTTCCAATAGCTGATGCCCGGGATCGGGTACACGGTGCCCGACACGTAGAACACGAGGATCCACACCAGCCCGATCAGGAAGAAAGCCACCATCACCGGCAGGAACCACGACGGGTTCGGCAGGGGTTCACCCGGTACGTGGGTGATCTCGTCGTCAGCGTCGTCGCGGTTCTTACGTGCCATGGGGTCAGTCTACGGGAGGTGGGACGAGGCCCGTGTCACCGGCGCTCGTCGGCCTTGTTGACCGGGCCATCGCTCGACCCGGAACCTTCAGCGCCCTCTGACCCAGACCCCTCAGACCCCGACTCAGAATCCTCGCCCGTGCACTTGGTGAGCGTCACGGTCGACTTGATCGGAACGTCGCCGGCCGCCGGATCCTGCTTACTGACGATCGGTGTCTCGGTCGCCTCGCAGTGGCTGTCCTCGGCGATCTTGACCGTCAGGCCCATGCCCTCGAGCTCCGACGTGATGGCGTCGATCGCGAGGCCCTCGACGTTGCGCACCGTGATGCGGCCCGTCGCGACCGTGAGATCGACCGTCGCGCCCTGCAGGATCTCGTCGCCCGCGGCGACGGCGGATCCGTCCACTTCCGCCGTGAGGACCGCCCCTGCCGCGGCCTCCGCGTCGTTCACCGGCAGGATCTTGCCGAGGCTCAGCCCCTCGACGCCGCTGATCGCGTCGCGCGCGGCGTCTTCGCTGAGCCCCACGAGCTCGGGAATCGTCGCCATGAGCGGCCCGCCCGAGATGTGGACCTCGATGGGCGCCCCGATCGTCAGGGAGGTGCCGGAGGCCGGATCCGTCTCGATCGCGGTTCCCTCCGCGACCTCGTTGCTCGGATCCGTCACGACGCGAACCTTCAGGCCCGCGCCCTCGAGCTCTTCGACCGCGGCCTCTTCGTTCCAGCCCGAAACGTCGGTGACCGAGACGGTGTCTGCGGCGCGCAGTTCGAGCGGATCCGTCTTCACGACCCAGAACGCGACCGCCGCCACGAGCGCGATGAGCAGCACGATCGCCGCCCACACCCACGCCACGGGCGGACCCGACTGCGTGCGCGTGACGCCGTTGTCGCTCGAGAGCTGCGTCAGCGTGTGCTCGTTCTCGGTGTGCAGCTGCTGGCCCTCGCCGTACAGCTCGTCCGTGAGGATCGCCAGCTGCCGACGCGACATCGTCTTGCCATCGAGCGCCGCGTCGAGCTCCTCGCGGAACGTCGCCGCGTCGGCGAAACGCTGCTCCGGATCCTTCGCGAGCGCGCGCATCACGACCGGATCCAGCTGCGGCGGGGCCGTCTTCACAACCTTCGTCGGCGGGATCGGCGCCTCGCGCACGTGCTGGTATGCGACCGAGACCGGCGAATCACCGATGAACGGTGGGCGTCCCGTCAGCAGCTCGTAGAGCACCACGCCCGTCGAGTAGATGTCGGCGCGCAGGTCGACCGGCTCGCCCTTCGCCTGCTCCGGCGAGAAGTAGGCGGCAGTGCCGAGGATCGTCGTCGTCTCGGCGACCGTCGCCGACGTGTCGCTCACGGCCCGCGCGATGCCGAAGTCCATCACCTTCACGTGGCCGTCGTCGGTCACCATGATGTTGGCCGGCTTGATGTCGCGGTGGATCACTCCCGCCCGGTGCGAGAATTCGAGCGCCTCGAGAATGCCGTCCACGTAGCTCGCGGCGTCGTCCGTCGAGACCGAGTCCTGGGCGATCACGTCCTTCAGCAGCCGCCCGCGCACCAGCTCCATGACGATGAACGGCGTGTGCGTCGTGCCGCCCATGCCGTCGTCGTCGAGGTCCTCGCCCGCGTCGTACACGCGCACGATCGACGGATGCGCCATGCGGCTCGCCGCCTGCGCCTCGAGGCGGAAGCGGGTGCGGAACGTGTTGTCGCTCGCGAGCTCGCGGCTCAGGATCTTGATCGCCACGGTGCGGCCGAGCGTCAGGTCATAGCCGCGATACACGCTGGCCATGCCGCCCTTGCCGATCAGCGAGTCGACGCGGTAGCGGCCCGAGAGGACGCGCTGTTCCTGCACCGGCGCACTCATAGCCTGGGTCGGTTCGTCAGACACGTCATCCCCTCCCCGGCGCGGTCTCGTCATTCCGTCTCGTCAGACTAACCGAGCAGAACTGACGGCTTCCGATGAGCGCACCTACGGCTACTCCGCCCCCGTCGTGCCGGCGCCCTGGCCGTTGCCGCTGCCCTGACCGTTCGCATTGCCCTCGGGGTTGCTCTGGCCCGGGGCCGTGGTCGGGCTGGCGGGCGCCGTCGGCTGAGAAGGCGAGGTGGTCGCGACCGGCTCCATCGAGGCGGCCTCGGAGAAGCGCTGGTTGTCGCCTGACGCGCAGATCGCGCGGTAGGAGGCGCCGACGTACTGCGCGCCCTCCTTGATCGTGACCTGGGTGACGTATCCGTCGGGCCCGAAGACGCGATCCTCGCTGCCGTCGTCGAACACCGCGCCCTCGACCGTGACGTTGTATCCCTGCAACGTGCCGGTGCCGCTCGGGCAGGTGTACGGCGACCAATTGAGCTGCGCCGTTCCTCCCTGCACGAGCTCGCTCTCGGAGAACGTCGGAGCGGACCCCGGTGCCGGGATCTCGACAAGGTCGCCGTAGGTGGTCGCCGTGATCGTGGTGCCGACCGCCACGAAACCACGCGGCTCGACGTTGTAGATCTGGCCGACCTGGTCCTCGGTGCTCGCTGCCGTCTCTCCCGGCTGGCAGTCGAGCGTGACCTCGGCGTTCTGCTCGGAGATCGTGCTCGCCGCAGCGTCGCACGTCATGCCCTCGAGGCCGAGCGCGCTGACGTCGACCATCGTCGGCGACGGGGTCTGGGTCGGATCGGGCGTGGCACTCGGCTCGGACGTCGCGCTCGGCTGCGCCGACGGGGTCGCGCCCGCACCGTTCGGATCCTCGTCGCCGTCGAAGAGACCGCCAGTGATGCCCCAGACCGCGCCGCCGATCACGACGATCAGCAGGATGATGAGGGCGATCAGCGGGCCCGTCCACGGGCTGCGCTTCTTTTTCTTCTTCGGATCGTCGCCGGGGCCCGGGGCGCCGAGCGGCAGCGGCGACGTGGTCGGCATCATCTGCGTCGCCGAGCCGGTGCCCGCGAGCAGCTGCGTCATCTCGTCGCTCGCGCCGGCGCCGGCGGCGATCATCGGCGCGGCCGCGATCGCCGCATTCATGTCGCCGCGACGCAGCGCGTTGCATGCGCGCGAAACGGCCGCCGCGGACGCCGGACGGTCGCTCGGCTTCTTCGCGATCATGGCGATGACGAGCTGGCGCACGGGCGTCGGGATCGACGGATCGAGCGGCGGCGGGGTGTCGTTGATCTGCGCCATGGCGATCGCGACCTGCGACTCACCGGTGAACGGACGCTTGCCCGCGAGGGACTCGTACGCGACGATGCCCAGCGAGTAGATGTCGGTCGCCGGGCTCGCCGGGTGGCCCGAAGCCTGCTCGGGCGAGAGGTACTGCACCGTGCCCATGACCTGGCCGGTCGCGGTCAGCGGAACCTGATCCGCGATCCGCGCGATGCCGAAGTCGGTGATCTTGACGCGGCCGTCGGGCGTGATCAGCAGGTTTCCCGGCTTGATGTCGCGGTGCACGAGACCCGCGGCGTGCGCGGCCTGCAGCGCCGACGCCGTCTGCGAGATGTAGTCGAGCACCGTGTCGGACGACAGCTTGTTGTCGCGCTCGAGGCGCGTCGACAGCGCCTCGCCCGGCACGAGCTCCATGACGAGGTACGCGGATCCGGTCTCTTCGCCGTAGTCGAAGACGCTCGCGATGCCCTCATGGTTCACGAGAGCGGCGTGGCGCGCCTCGGCGCGGAAGCGCTCGAGGAAGCCCGGATCCCCCATGTATTCGTCTTTGAGGATCTTGATCGCGACCGTGCGACCGATGACGTGGTCAGTGGCTTCCCACACCTCGCCCATGCCGCCGATTGCGATGCGGGAACTCAGCTCGTAACGCCCGCCGAATGTCACACCCTGGGTTGGCCTCATTGTGCGAGCACCGCCTCCATGACCTTCTTCGCGATAGGAGCCGCGATCGTGTTTCCGTCACCTGATTGACCCTGGCCGCCGCCGTCTTCTACTACGACCGCGACTGCGACCTCCGGATTCTCCGCGGGCGCGAACCCGGCGAACCATAGCGTGTATGGATCCTCGGGGCCGTTTTCCGCGGTGCCCGTCTTACCGGCCACGTCAACGCCTTCTATTCTTGCATTCGACGACGCACCGACCGCTACCGACGAGACCATCATCTCGGTAACGGATTCGGCGTCGTCGGCGTCGAGGGCGCGTCCGCGCTCGGACGGGTCGTACTTCTTCTGCACCGATAGATCGTCGCCGACGATCTGATCGACGAGCCAGGGATCCATTTCGACTCCGTCGTTCGCAATCGCCGCCGTCCACTGCGCCACCTGGAGCGGCGTCGTGCGGACGTCGTACTGTCCATACCCCGTCTGCGCGAGCTTGTCGTCGCTCATGCCCGTCGGGTACGACGATACGGCCGACGCGATCGGCGTGTCGAACGACGATCCGAAGCCGAACTTCTCGGCCTGTTCGCGGATCGCGTCCTCACCGAGCTCTTCCGCCAGCTGCGCCATCGGGATGTTGCAGCTGTACGTGATCGCATCGGCGAGCGAGACGGTCTCGGCCGAGCTGCCGCCGCACGGGCCGAAGGGCGCGTTGCGGATCTTGAACGACGTGCCGGGCAGCGTGTACTCGGACGGGTTGTCGAACGTGCTCTCGGCCGTGAAATCGCCCGAGGCGAGGGCGGCTGCCGCGACGACGAGCTTGAACGTGGATCCCGGTGCGTACAGCGTGTTCAGGGCGCGGTTGATCAGCGGGTTGCGCTCGTCGGCATTGAGCTCGTCGTACGCCGCCGTGACCTGATCGACGTCGTGCGAGGTGAGCGCGTTCGCGTCGAATCCGGGCGTCGTGACGAGCGCGAGGATCCGCCCCGTGTCGGGTTCGATCGCGACGACGGCGCCCGAGTAGCCCATGCTGGTCATCGCATCGCGCGCCGCGCGCTGGACGGTCGGATCCACGGTCAGTTCGAGCGAGGATCCGCGCGGCTCCTGGCCCGTGACGATCTGGTTCAGGCGCGCGAGGAAGCCCGAATCGGCGAACCCGCTGAGCTCCTGGGACATGGCCTGCTCGAGGCCTGTCTCGCTGCCGAGCACGGGGTTGATCCAGCCCGTGATGCCCGACCACAGGTCCGATTCTTCATAGACGCGCTGGTACGCGAACTCGTCGTCGGTCGCCTGCGAGCGCGCGATCTGCTCGCCGCCCGCGATGATCGGGCCGCGGCGCACCTCGTATCGGTCGTACTGGGCGCGACGGTTGTTCGGATCCTCATTCAGCGCGCTCGCCTGCACGACCTGAATCACGCTCGTCGAGGCGAACAGCGCCACGAACATGAACGCGACAATGATCGAGAGGCGTCGGATCTCCTTGGTCATCAGCCGATCACCACCCTCGGTTGACGGCGCACCGCGTCGCTGACGCGCAGCAGGATCGCGACGATGAGCCAGTTGGCGACGAGCGAGGATCCGCCCGCCGCGAGGAACGGCGTCGTCAGGCCCGTGAGCGGGATCACGCGGGTGACGCCGCCGACCATGATGAACACCTGCAGGGCGATCGTGAACGACAGCCCCGTGGCGAGCAGCTTGCCGAAGTCGTCCTGGCCGGCGACGCCGACGTGGGCGCCGCGGCTGACGAACACGAGGTAGAGCGCGAGGATCGCGAACACGCCCACGAGCCCGAGCTCTTCGCCGAGGCTCGGGACGATGTAGTCGCTGCCGGCGACGGGCGTGAGATCGGGGCGGCCCTGGCCGAGGCCCGTGCCGAACATTCCTCCGTGCGCGAGGCCGAAGATGCCGTTGACGAGCTGGTAGCTGCCGCCCGTCGGATCGTTGTAGAGGTCGCTGTCGAACGCATTGATCCACGCGTTGAAGCGGTTGTGCACGTACGGCATCACGAAGGTGGCGGCGACGGCCCCCGCGGCCGCGAGGAAGACGCCGATCAGCACCCAACCGGTCTTGCCCGTGGCGACGTAGAGCATCGCGACGAACATGCCGAAGATCAGGATTCCGGTGCCGAGGTCGCGCTGCAGGACGATGATGCCCATCGAGATGAGCCAGATCACGAGCAGCGGGCCGAACTCGCGCGCCCGCGGGAAGGTGAACCCGAGCACCCGCTTGCCCGTCGACGTGAGGGACTCGCGGGTGCGCACGAGGTAGCCCGCGAAGAAGATCGCGAGGCAGATCTTGGCGATCTCGCCCGGCTGGAAGTTGAAGCCGAACACCGTGATCCACACGACCGCGTTGCCGCCGCCGTTCAGGAACGGCACGAACGGCAGGGCGAGCAGAATCACGCCGACGAAGCCGAAGATATAGGTGTAGCGGAACAGGATCCGGTGGTTGCTGAGCGCCCACACGAGCACGATGCACAGCACGATCGACAGCATCGCGAACATCAGCTGATGCTGGCCGTTGTTCGAGTTCTCGATGCCCTGGTTCGCCTCGTACGCGAGGTCGAGGCGGTAGATCATCGCCGTGCCGAGGCCCGTGAGCAGCAGGGCGACCGGCACGAGGAACGGATCCGCCTGCGACGCGCGCACGCGCAGCACGATGTGCAGCACCAGTGTGAGCGCGCAGGCGGCCGCGACGATGACGAGGATCGGCAGTTCGATGTGACCGAGCGCGCCGAACTGCACGAGCACGAAGGCGGCGCCCGTGATGGCGAACGCGAACACCAGCAGTAGGAGCTCGCGATTGCGGAGGCGCTGGGCCTTCTGCACGCGGCGCAGCTCCTTCTTCACGCGCCGATCGGGCGCGGGGGATTCGACGGTGTCGGTCACTTCTCACCTCCGGCATCGTTCGCACGTGAGCGCAGGTTGTCGGCAATCTGCTGGGCGTGATCGAGGGAGTTCGCGGGAATCGTCTCCTCGGTCCGGATCTGCCACGCCGAGGGCAGGTCGATGAGCAGAATCCCGGTGTCTTCGTGCGGCTCGGACAGCGAGATGGGCCCGATCGACTGCTGAATGCCCTGGAAGATCACGACGCTGTCCTCGTCGGTTCCGACGTAGTAGCGGGTCTGGGTCCAGCCGTAGAAGAGCGCGCCCGCCGCGACGATCGCGGCGATGAGCAGCACCGACAGGCCCGCGCCGATGATGCGTCGGCGGCGCGAGCGCCGGCGGTCCTCGGCGATGAGCTCTTCGAGGTACTCGGTGTCGGGCTCGAAGTGGCTCGGCTCGTTCGCCGCGGCGCGCTGCGGGTGCAGCCAGCCGGTGGGCAGCAGCGAGCGGCTCGCGGGGATGTCCACGCCGTCGGGGTTCGACGCCGAGCCGACGATCGTGGGGGTGCCCGTGTAGAGGGGGTGCTGCCCGCCGACGTCGGCGATGATGACCGTCACGTTGTCGGGGGCGCCGCCGTCGAGGGCCAGCTTCAGCAGGGAGTCGGCCGTGCGCGCCGGGGGCAGCTCCTGGCGCATGGCCTTGGCGATGTGCGCCTCGTCGGCGACGCCGGACATGCCGTCGGAGCAGAGCATCCACCGGTCGCCCGGACGGGTCGGCATGATGAACGTGTCGACCTCGGGGTGCGCGTCCATATCGCCGAGCACGCGCATCAGAACCGATCGGCGCGGGTGGAACCGCGCCTCCTCGGGCGTGATGCGGCCCGTCTCGACGAGACGCTGCACGAAGGTGTGGTCGGTCGTGATCTGGGTGAGCTCGCCGTCGCGGTAGAGATAGATGCGCGAGTCGCCGATGTGCGCGATAACGGCGTACTCGTCGACCATGACGATGCCGCTGACGGTCGTGCCGAGCCCCGCCAGCTGGGGCTTGCTCGCGGCGGCGTCGACGAGATCCTGGGCCGTGGAGACGATCGTCTCGCGCAGCGCCTCTTCCGCCTGGCCGGGGGCGTCGAAGTGCCGGTCGAGGTGCTTCAGCCGGTTGATGGCGATGGCCGAGGCGATGTCTCCGCCCGCGTGGCCGCCCATTCCGTCGGCCACGACGAAGAGATTCGAGCCGGCATAGCCCGAATCCTGGTTGTTCGACCGCACGCGTCCGGTGTGACTGATCGCGGCGCTGGAGCCCTCGAAGACCATTCGGCGCGGGCTACTTCCGCAGCTCGAACGTCGTGGCGCCGACCTTGATCGTCGCGCCGAGCTGGATCGCGACGGGGGAGTTCGGGCTGACTTTCTGGCCGTCGTGGAAGGTGCCGTTCGTCGACCCGAGGTCCTGGATCATCCACTGGTCGGCGTATCGCACGAGGCGCGCGTGGTGGCTCGATGTGTAGTCGTCGCGGATCACGAGGCCCGATTCGCCCGATCGCCCGATCGTGAGCGGCTCGGTGCCGAGGGGGATCTCGAGGCCCGACTTGGGGCCGGAAGTGATCACGATCCTCGCGGCTGAGCTCGCGGCGGGCGGCGCCGCCGGCAGCACTCCGTGCGCGACAGTCTCGGCCTGCGGGGACGATGCGTCCGCGGGCGGGCGGGTGACCTGCTGGGATTCGGGGAGCTTGCGCACACGACCGCCAAAGACATCGGCGCGCAGGGCGAAGATGAGCACGAAGACGAACACCCACAGAAGCAGCAGGAATCCGTACTGGAGGACGAAGAGTGTCAGCTCGCTCAGTTCGCTCATCGGCGGCCCCCGTGGAACTCATTGATGATCTGCGTCGCATCGTCTCCGCCGGGGAGCCGTGCCGCCTGGGCGCTCGCCGAGGCGATGACGCGGAAGACGATGTCGGTGCGCCCGATCGTGATCGTCTGCCCGTCGGTGAGCCCGGCGCGTTCGACGCGCTGCCCGTCGAGGCGGGATCCGTTCGTGGATCCGAGATCGCGCACCATGCCGCGCTCGCCATCCCACAGCACCTCGACGTGGCGCCTGCTGGTGCCGGCGTCGGAGATCGTGATGTCCGCATCAGATCCGCGCCCGATGACCGTGCGTGCGCGCGTGATCGTGTGACGTCGCCCGTTGATATCGAGAACCGCCTGCCACGAGACCTGGCCCTCGACCGCGGAGCTCGTGACGTCGATCGTGCCGGTCGACACCTGCTCGCTCGGCTGCACGTCGATCACGAGCGGGCCGGAGAAGCTGTACCCCTGTGACGACGCGTGCTTCTGCACAATGGCGCGAAGTTCGTCGTAGAGCGACGGCCCGAGAGTGCGCATGCGATCGGCATCGGCGGTACTCAGCCGCACGGCGTAGCTGTTGGGGGCGAGGATGCGCTCGCGACTGACGACTGCCGCGCGCGTATCCATCTCGCGCCGGAGCGCCGAGGCGATCTCCACCGGCTGGATGCCGCTGCGAAAGGTCTTGGCGAACGCGCCGTTCACGGCACGCTCAAGACCCTTCTCAAAGCTGTCAAGCAGTCCCACGGTGCTCCTCGATGTCTGGTCGACGGTTAGCGTCATGGTACTTGCCACGCCTGACATCCCGAATCGAACCCCGGGCTGATCCCCAGCTACACCTTGCGGATGACCTGATTCGCGGCGTGCGCGCGGGCCATGCTATTCTCGGGCAGTTGGCTTCTGGTCGACACCGCGCGCAAGTGGCGGAATCGGTAGACGCGCTGGCTTCAGGTGCCAGTGTCCTTACGGACGTGGGGGTTCAAGTCCCCCCTTGCGCACTCAATGAGCGATGTTGTAACCCGGGCCTGAAGAAACAGGTCTCGGGTTACAGCATCGCTCTCCTCGTCTGAGGACGAGCGTGCTTCGGCCCAGGTGAGGGCTTGCTGCTTCGTGTTCTCGTCGAGGATCGTGGCGAAGGGTGCGGCGGTGTCGGCGGTGAGGGTGCCGCCCTCGTTCAGGTAGATGCGGGTGAAGAAGGTCTGGTTCGCGAGGCGCTTGTTCTGCTCGTCGCAGCGCTCGTAGATCTTTGCGAAGTCGCGGGCGAGATCGAGAGCTCCGTCGATGAGGGCACGGGCTCCTTGGTAGTCGTTGTGGTGCTCGGCGATCTGCGCTTCGATCCCGTCAAGTTCGGCGCGGAGCCGGGTCTGGAACTTCTTCAGCTGGTCCAGGGACAGGGCGTCGGCGAGGTGGGCTTCGAGGAGCTTGTCCTGCTCGGCGAGGATCTGCTTACGCCGTTCGGTGAGGTCGCGGATGGATTGGTTCGTGCCTGCGGTGAGCTGGTCGAACTCGTGGGTGAGCATCCCCCGGAGCGCGTCGGTCATCGCTGGGGTGAGGGTGATGCGCCGGTAGTAGTCGGCGACGAGCTTCTCGACCCGGTCCACGGGTGCGTAGGGCATGTCGCAGGTGGTGCGCTTGTTGTTGCGGCCCAGGCAGATGAAGTACGGGTAGATGTTCCCGTGCCGGTTCTTCGCGTGGATGATCGTCATCCGCTGGCGACAGCGCCCGCAGTACAGGGTGCCTTTGAGGTAGTGGTCGTGCTTCTGGGTGCGGACCCCGGACTGGGCGTGGGCGCGGAGCACGGACTGCACCTGGTACCAGATCTCGGGCTCGACGAGGCGCTCGTGTGCACCGTCGTAACGGACGCCGCGGTAGACGACGTCGCCCTTGTAGTACGGGTTCTGCAGCATCCGGTGCACCGACGATAGCCCGAGCGGACGTGCGGGACGTTTCGGCGTCGGCACGCTGCGCAGACCCTTCTTGGTGAGTTCGGTGCGGAGCTGGGCGAGGCTGTAGTTCCCGGACGCGTACGCGGTGAATGCCCACTTGACGAGTCGTGCCCGATCGGGGTCTTGGGTGATGCCGCGCACTTCACGGCCGAGGTCGTCGCGGTGGAGGGTGTTGCGGTACCCGATCGGGGCGCGCATGGGGGTGCCGCCGGTGGAGGCTTTCTGGACGAGGCCTTTCATGACCTCGTTGGCGAGGTTCACGGAGTAGAACTCCGCGATCGAGGACATGATCCCGTGCAGCAGCATCCCCGATGGGGTCTCGTCGATGTTCTCCGTCGCCGATACCAGCAGCACGCCGGCCTCGCGGAGGGCGAGGTGGATCTCGACGTCGTCGGCACGGTTGCGGGCGAGCCGGTCGACTTTATGGACGATGCAGTACGCGACCTTGTGGGCCTTGACGTAGGCGATCATCTCCCGCAGCGCGGGACGGTCGGCTTTCTTCGCCGACTCCCCCGCGTCGACGAACTCCTTGACGATGCTCGCGCCGAGGGTGTCGGCTTTGGCGTGGTTCGCGCCCCGCTGCGCAGGGATCGAGAAGCCCTCGTCGTGTCCGCCTTTGGTGGCCTGCTCCTTGGTCGACACCCGCAGATAGGTCACTGCGGGAGCAAGCATCGTTTCCGCGGGCGGGGATGGTGGTGCGATCGTGTCAGTGGCGTACAGCATGGCGGCGGTTCCTCGGCTTTCTCCCCGCCGGTGCGTGTTCTGGGCGGGTGGTGATGTTACCTTCCTTCGGCAGTGAGATCCCGGTCCGTGCTGAGTTTCAGCACTTCCGGTCGTACGGTCACCGGCTCGTGCTCGGTGTCGCGGTTGGCGTGTGAATCGGCCCGGGTTTGATGCCGCTGCTGTTTGAGTCCGAGAGGATGGACAGCATGCCGAAGAAGATCGATCCCCAGCTGCGCGCGAGGTGCGTGCGGCTCGTGCGGGAGCACCAGCAGGAGTACTCCACCCTGACCGCGGCGACGGCCGCGGTCGCTCGCCAGGAAGGTGTCTCGCGGGAGTCCGTGCGGCGCTGGCTGGCCCAGGCCGAGGTCGACGACGGGGCCCGCCCCGGTGTCACGAGCGAAGAGTCTGCCGAGGTCAAGCGCCTGAAGGGCGAGGTCAAGCGGCTGCGGGAGGACAACGAGATCCTTCGCCGGGCCTCGATTTTCTTCGCGGGGGAGCTCGACCCCCGCAACCGCTGATCCTCGCGTTCATCGACGAGATGCGCGCCGAAGGGTATGCAGTCGAGTCGATCCTCCGCGTTCTGCGCCAGCAGGGCCTGGAGATCGCTGCACGCACCTACCGTGCCTGGAAGAGGCCGGCCCGCATCGCTTCCCGCACCGTCACAGACGCTCTGGTGGAGGACAAGATCCGCGAGCTCGCATGGAAGTTCAACCCGGTCACCGGGCAGGTGCAGATGACGCCGGAGGGCCTGTACGGGCGGCGGAAGTGGCTCGCCGTGATCCGGCGCCAGGAGGGCCTGGTCGGGGCCTCTCGTGGCGCGGTGGACCGCGCGATGCGCACCCTGGGCCTGGAGGGCGTCAGGCGGGTCAAGAAGATCCGCACCACGATCCCCGGTCCGGACGGGAAGCGAGCCGGTGACCTGCTGAATCGCGACTTCACCGCTCCGGCTCCCGACCGCGTCTGGGTCACCGATTTCACGTATGTCAGAACGTGGGCGGGGTTCGTTTACGTCGCGTTCGTCCTGGATGTGTTCGCCCAGCGGATCGTGGGCTGGCATGCCAGCTCCAGCATGCGCACCGATCTCGTCATGACTCCGCTGCGGATCGCCCTGTGGCAACGTGATCGCGAAGGAAATCCGGTCTCACCAGGGGATCTGATCCATCACAGCGATGCCGGGGCCCAGTACACGTCGATCCGGTACACCGAGCACCTCGACCTCGAGGGCATCGCCCCGTCGATCGGGACCGTCGGCGACGCCTACGACTGTCAGTCTGTTTCTGCCGAATCCCGCAAGGATGAGGTAGTCCTGGCCGGAGCGTTCTGACCCTTGCTTACGATTGGCCCGCAGGGTGCCTT
>NZ_AUGQ01000022.1 GCF_000422745.1 Microbacterium gubbeenense DSM 15944 | reverse complement strand
CTATGTCCTCACGCTCGCGAGACGAGAGATAACGCCCGGATACCTTGGGCGGGAGTTGAGGATTCACGCCGCCAGCATTCCGGAACCAGCGATGAGCGACTGGCTCTGACACGCCCGCAGCGGCACCGGACTCTCGCGTTTTCTTCCCCTCGCCGATCGCGGCCCAGAATCGGACACGGTCCTCGCGCCACGCGACCGTCGGCCTGCCCGGCGAGACGATCTGCCCGCGATACGCGCGCACGCGCTTTTGCATGTTGCTGTAACCCATCGAACACCTCTCGCTGTCGGTGTTGCGACGACCGGTTGAATACGGCCAGTACACGGCGATTTCCTACACAGAGAAGCTCGCGATCGACGGCATCGCGCCCTCGATCGGGAGCGTCGGCGATGCGTTCGATAACGCGCTCATGGAGACGATCAACGGCCTCTACAAGGCCGAATGCATCCGCACCACGGTCTTCCACGATGGCGCGTTCAAGACGCTCGCCGACGTCGAGTACGCAACTGCCGGCTGGATCGACTGGTACAACCATCGCAGGCTCCACGGTAGCCTCGGCATGGTCGCCCCGGCCGAGTTCGAGGCAACCTACTACGCGGCCCTCGACCGAGAGCCGCTCCCCGCATAGGAACGGCACCGAACCTGCGGCGGTTCACACCTCCGGTCACGGGATGCTGTTCGGCCACCACGCGGAAGCCAAGTGCTTCGGAGAACGGACGAGCCGTGATGCTCACGTTCGAGGAGAGCTGCCTCGCTGAACTCCCCCGTGCCCGGAGTTCGAGGAAGGCCAACAGCTCGCGCGCCACACCTCTTCGCGCGAATCGCGGAGACACGAACATCATGTCGATATAGCCGTCGGCGCTCACATCGGAGAACCCCGCCAACCGCTCGTCGACGAGGGCAACGTAACTCTCCCGCGCCAGCATAGACCGATCCCATCCGCCGACATCGCGGTTGTCCGGCCGCGCCCATGCCGTGATCTGTTCGGGCGCATAGTCCGCGCACGCCGTGACTGTGATCGCGTCGTGAAAGATGCGCAGCGTCTCGCCGGCGTCAGCGCTGTCGTAGGAACGTATTCGGACCTGCGATCTGGAGCTACTCACGGTTCCATTGTGGCCATCCACGTAGACACCCCCTACCCATCGCGCTCAGACGTTGAAGCGGAACTCCACCGGGTTGCGTCACAGGTAGGTATCTGAGTCGCTTCGTTCGGTCGATAAATATCAGACGATCAGAACGGCGCATCTACCATGCCACGGAGCCCCCGACGTCGAGCGTCAGCCCTTAAGCTTGCCGGCCTTGATCGCCTGATAGGCGAGTTTTACTTCCGCCTGGTCCACATCGTTGATGAAAATACTCACGTAGTCGCCCTGCTCATCAATTCTCACTCGGTGCCCGAGATCTCGACGAGCGGCAAGCATCATCATCTCCATTGACGCGATCATCAGATGCAGCGCTTTCGGGCTCAGCCCCTCAGGAGATGTGTTTAACGCACTCACTGAACGGAACGTATTCCATGCTCTTACAAAGTCTTTGCTCCCATACAGGATCATCTGCGGCGTGAGCGCCCGCATTTTGGTTGCCCAGAGACTCGTGGCGTCCTCATCAGATGCACTGGCGTCTTTGGTGGAGTTGAGCATACTCATGAACAGTTCGATGACTGCGCCGTAGAACTCGGTTCGTTTCTCTCGAATAGCTTGTTCGCGCGAGTTCTTCTTCGAGAGCCAAAACTGCGTGGCAAAGGTGATGACAGGAACAGAGACGACACCGACCAGCGCGATAGTGGCTCCTCGGGTGTCCCCATCCATCGAGACCAACGCAGAGAACACAAGTGTTGCGAGCCACCAGAGCATCCAGACGAAGCCCGCAAGCAAAGCGAGCGACAAGATGATTTGCAGCACTCTCTTCATAGAGCCTCCTTCGTTGACACCACCTTGACACAACCGTCGTGCCGAGAAGGACCGCGAGCTTACACCGCTCCACACATTGAACCGGAAGGGACTGCTGCACGGATAGCACTGCACACCATAGCGACGCGGTCTGACATTGGTAGCTGGCCGCACTCGGCCCTCGCCTCAGCGAAGGAGAGCAGCCACTCGCTCGGAGTTTTGCGCAAGGTAACCTGCACGCGTTCGCCTGATATACGGCGAGAGCCGCAGCCCTACGGGAGTCTTCGGGATCCGCAACGATACGCCGGGATGTGTCGGGGTGCACCTTGCCGTTCGGCATCGTCATTTGAACCTGCGAACCGCCTAGTTCAGGTTTGCCACGAGTAGCCAGCGTGGCCAACTCGACCTGCTATCAACGAGTACCTAGCGTGATCCTCGTACACGCCAAGCGAAAGCTTCGGGTGTGTTGATTGCGCCCGTGAATACCTTGCGGGTACATCTGCGGGTACATGGCTGATTTTGATCGGCCCCGGAGACAAGAAAAACCCCGGAAAATCGTTGATTTTCCGGGGTTTTTCACTACCCTATGGTCGGGCTGACAGGATTTGAACCTGCGACCCCTTGACCCCCAGTCAAGTGCGCTACCAAACTGCGCCACAGCCCGTTATTCAGTTCGTCGCCACGCGGGCAACTCCAAGAGTCTACCTGGCCGCGGGAAGCGCCGCGAATCGGGTCAGCCGCCGGGCGCGTCAGCGTGCGCGGCGCAGGATGACCACCGGGATCACGCGGCTCGTCTTGCGCTGATAGCCCGCGAATCCGTCGCTCGCCGCTTCGAACAGGCGCCACGCGCGGTCCCGATCCTCGCCGGTCAGCACTTCCGCGGTGACCGAGACGGTGCCCGCATCCGGATCCTCGATCGTCACCGCCGGGTGCGCCACGAGGTTATGGAACCAGGCCGGGTTCTCGTCTGCGCCGGCCTTCGATGCCGCGATGAGCCAGTCATTGCGATCTGGTCGCAATGCCATCACCGGCGTCACGCGCGGAGTGTCCGACTTGGCACCCGTGTGATGCAACAGCACGAGACTGCGCCCGAACCCGCCGGTGGTCACCGTGCCGTTGTTGTTCCGGAACTCCTCGATGATCTGATCGTTCCAACCCATGCCCTCATCCTGTCACGCGATTGTGACGGCGAACAGGTGCTCGAGCGATCCGCACTTCCGCCCCCTCTGAGACAATGACCAGATGACCGAACCGACCTCCGTGCGCGTCGACGTGTGGCTCTGGGCCGTGCGCGTGTACAAGACGCGTTCGGCCGCGACCACCGCGATCCGCGGCGGGCATGTGCGGGTCAACGGCGATCCGGTGAAGGCCTCGTACGGGGTCAAGGTCGGTGACGAGGTGCGCGCCCGCATAGCCGGATTCGACAAGATCCTCGGAGTGCAGAAGCTGCTGCTCAAGCGCGTCGGCGCGCCGATAGCCGCCACCGCATACGAGGATCGCACCCCGCCTCCCCCGCCGCGTGAGTTCGTCGCCCCGATCGTGCACCGCGAGCGCGGGCTCGGGCGCCCCACGAAGCGCGAGCGCCGGGAGATCGACCGGCTCACCGGGCGCGAATCTCGCGACCGCCCCTGATCTAGCGTTTCCCGAAGAATCCCGTCAGGCCGACGCCCATCCACGACGATGCCGCAAGCGCCGGCGCAATGGCCTCGGCGGTCGGCAAGCGGTCGCGCAGCCACGACGAACCGCGCACGTGCGCGCCCAATGCCTCGACGCGGTCGCGCAGTTCTCGGTCGCTCGTCACGACGAACACCCGTGCTCCGTCGGCGAGCATCTCTTCAGCGCGCCGGACGATCTCGTCGTCGCCGGATCCCTCCGCACGGAAGAGCGGCAGCGGGCCCGCGTCGACATCGCGCGCCTGACCCTCGACCACGGCCGCGAACACCGGCTGCCACATGGCGAGCCCCAGGTCGAGATCTCCCGCCGGCACGTCGGAGAGCGCGGCGAGCCGGGCGAGCAGACGCTCGCTCGCGCCCGCGCGATCCTTCCACCAGCCATCGGGTGTGGATCCGACAACGTTCGCCGCGTCGACCAGCACGACCGGGCGCACCTCGAGCGCCGCGCGCACCTCCGGCCACGTCAGCGCGAACCCGGGGTGCAGCGGGTACTGATCGACCTCGTCGACGGGCACCCAGCGCAGTTCCAGCGACTCAGGGTCGCTGATCACCGGCTCGAACGGATCCACAACATCCGCGATCACCGTCGTATAGCGCCAGACGCCCGCGTCGAACACGTGCGCCGCGCGCGGCGAGATCGCGCCCGTGGGCACCCCTGCCTCTTCTTGCGCCTCGCGGATCGCGCCATCGACCGGAGTCTCGAGCGCATCGCACAGAGCACCGCCCGGCAGCGCCCAGGTGCCGCCGAAGTGGCTCCACTCCACGCGGTGCTGCAGCAGCACACCGCGATCGGGGTCATAGGCGAGCAGCCCCGCCGCCCCGAACAGCCCCCAGTATCGGGCCCCATTCTCGCCCTCGACCCACCCATCACCCGGATGGTGGGGTCGCGGAGGGATAGGGCTCGTCATGTCACCACTCTACGATCCCCACAGCGCGCACGACCGGTCGCGCGAAACTCGGCGTCACGAGACCGGCGACGATTTTCAGCGCTTCCGCCGCTCCCTGACGCGCATGTTCACGACGATCGGCGTGCCTTCGAACTCGAACAGCTCGCGCAGGCGTCGCTGGATGTACCGGCGATAGCCCGGATCCAGGAACCCCGTCGTGAACAGGACGAACGTCGGCGGACGCGTCGATGCCTGCGTGCCGTAGAGGATCCGCGGCTGCTTGCCCCCGCGGAGCGGGTGCGGGTGCGCCGAGACGAGCTCGCTGATGAACGCGTTGAACTTGCCCGTCGGAATGCGACGATCCCAGTTCTTGAGCGCCAGCTCGAGCGCCGGCACGAGCTTGTCCATCCGGCGACCGGTCTCGGCCGAGATGTTCACGCGCGGCGCCCACGCGACGTGCGCGAGATCCTTCTCGATTTCCTTCTTCAGGTAGTAACGGCGCTCCTTGTACTCCATCTCAGGAGTGTCGAGCAGATCCCACTTGTTGAACGCGAGCACGAGGGAGCGGCCCGACTCCAGCACCAGGTCGATGATGCGCACATCCTGCTCGCTGATCGGCTCGGTCACATCGAGCATGACGACGGCGACCTCCGCCTTCTCCAGCGCGGTCGAGGTGCGCAGACTCGCATAGAAGTCGGCGCCCTGGTGCATGTGCACGCGGCGGCGGATTCCGGCGGTGTCGATGAACGTCCACAGCTTGCCGCCGAGTTCGACGATCTCATCGACCGGATCCCTCGTCGTGCCGGCGAGGTCGTTGACGACCACGCGCTCTTCGCCCGCAGCCTTGTTCAGCAGCGACGATTTGCCGACGTTCGGGCGCCCGAGGATCGCGACGCGGCGCGGGCCGCCGATCTCGTGCTTCGCGATGGCCGAGATCGACGGCGTCTTCTCCATCACGGCGTCGAGCATGTCGGCGACGCCGCGACCGTGAATCGCCGAGATCGGGTGCGGCTCGCCCAGACCGAGGTTCCACAGCGCTGCCGCCTCGACCTCGTGCGATGCGTCGTCGATCTTGTTCGCGAGCAGGAAGACGGGCTTGTCGGTCTTCCGAAGCAGGCGCACGACGTGCTCGTCGGTGGAGGTGGCGCCGACCTTCGCGTCGACGACGAAGAGGATCACGTCGGCGAGCTCGATCGCGATCTCGCTCTGCTGCGCGACCGACTTGTCGATGCCCCGCGCGTCCGGCTCCCAACCCCCCGTGTCGACGAGCGAGAACCGCCGGTCGAGCCACTCGGCCTTGTACGTCACGCGGTCGCGCGTCACACCCGGGGTGTCCTCGACCACGGCCTCGCGACGGCCGAGGATGCGGTTCACGAGCTGCGACTTGCCGACATTCGGCCGGCCCACGATCGCCACCACGGGCAGCGCCGGAAGGTATTCGTTGCCGAAGTCGTCGACGTGGATCCCCGAGAGAAGATCCGCGTCTTCCTCATCGAGGTCGTAGTCGGCGAGGGTCTGCCGCAGAGCCTCGGCGCGCGCCTCGATCAGCTCATCGTCAAGCTCCCCCAGGCGCTCGGCCAGGTTGTCGTCGTCGTGTGCGGCGAAATCGTCATCGTAGTCAGCGGCCATCGCGGCCTCCTTCTCGTCGTTCGGCGATCACCGTGAGAACGGCATCGACGGACTGGTCGAAATTCAAGTGTGTGGTGTCGACCGCGACGACGCCATCGGCGGCGTTCATGAAGTCAACAACGGTGCTGTCAGATTGGTCGCGCTGGCGCATCGCCTCCGCGACGCGCGCGACATCGGCGGATCCCATCTCCGCGCTGCGGCGCGCCGCGCGCACCTCGGGGTGCGCCGTCAGAAGGATCCGCGCGGGCGCGTCGGGCGCCACGACGGTGGTGATGTCGCGCCCCTCGACCACCACACCGGGATGCGGCGCCTCGGCGACGATCCGGCGGAACAGGTCGTTGATCTTCTCGCGCACGCTGAGCGTCTTCGCGACGCCCGACACGGCCGCGGTCGTCTCCGGGGTGCGGATCGCGTCGGTCACCTCAGTGCCGTCGACGAAGATCGACCGGTCGTCGGGATCCAGCGAGATCGAGGGGGCGAACGTATCGTAGGCCGCCTCGACGGCCGCCTGATCGTCGGTCGATGCGCCGCTGGCGAGCACGTGCCACGCGAGAGCGCGGTAGGCGGATCCGGTGTCGAGATAGCCGAAGCCGAGCCGCCGGGCGACCTGCTTGGACACGCTGGACTTGCCCGATCCCGCCGGCCCATCGATCGCCACGAAGAACGTCTCAGTCACTTGTCCCCGCAATCCGCCAGCCGCGCGACGTGAGACCGTCGACAGCATGCTGCATTGTCGCCGGGTCGACCGAGATCTCGGCAAGACCCAGCGGAGCCCCCGGCGAGTGCTCGAGCCGGAGGTCTTCCACGTTCACGTTGAGGTCGCCGAGGTCGCCGAACAGACGTCCGAGCTGCCCCGACACGTCATCGACCATGACGACGATGGTCTCAAAGCGGCGCCGCTGGCCGTGCTTGCCGGGAAGGCGTTCGACGCCGACGTTGCCGGCGCGGATCGCGTCAGCGGTCGTGCGCCTCGATCCCCGTCGATCCGGATCGCGCAGGGCGTCGGTGATCGTCTCAAGATCGAGCGCGAGCAGGTCGAGCTGCTCGAGCACCGGATCCGCGTTCGCGGTGAGGATCTGTACCCACAGCTCGGGCGCGGAGTGCGCGATGCGCGTCGTGTCGCGCACTCCCTGGCCCGCCAGCGCGAGCGCTTCCTCCGGCGCCTCCGCGAAGCGCGCGGCCAGCAGCGAGGCTATGACCTGCGGCACGTGCGACATGAGGGCGACCGAGCGGTCGTGCTCCTCGGGCGTCATCTCGATCGGCGCGGCCTCGAGGTCGAGCGCGAGGTCTTCGACGAGGGCGAGCGCCTCGGCGGGCGTCTCGCCGTCGCGGCAGATCACCCACGGGCGTCCGACGAACAGGTCGGCACGCGCCGAGATCGCTCCCCCGCGCTCCCGACCCGCCATGGGGTGGGATCCGATGTAGTTCGTCAGGTCGACGCCGCGGTCCCGCAGCTCGCGCAGGGGCTCGAGCTTGACCGAGGCGACGTCGGTGACGACCGCCTTCGGGAACCGCTCGAGCTCGGCCGCGACCATGTCGGCGACGACGTCGGGCGGGGTGCACACGACGATGAGCGCGGGGTCGTCGCCCTCGGCGGCGGGGCGACCGGCGCCGTAGTCGACGGCGAGGCGCAGCTGCGCGGGCGACGAATCAGCGAGCGACACGTCGACGCCGTTCTTCGTGAGCGCATGTCCGATGCTCGATCCCAGGAGGCCTGCGCCCACGATCCGCACCGGAACGCGCACGCGGGCGCGTCGTCCGGGAACGAGCGTGTCGCCTGTCACGGGGTCTCCTTCGCCTCGCGCGCCAGAGTCAGCAGCGCGCCGCGCTCCACCTTATCGAGTTCGCGGGTGCGGCCCGTGGCGAGGGTTCCGAGGTGCAGCGGCCCGAACTGGCGGCGCACGAGCTCGATCACCGGGTGCCCGACGCCCGCCATCATGCGACGCACGATGCGATTGCGGCCGGAGTGCAGCGTGAGCTCGACCAGGCTGGATCCGCCCGACGAGTCGAGCACGCGCGCCTTGTCGGCCGCGATCGGGCCGTCGTCGAGCTCGATTCCGCGCGTCAGCTTCGCGACGACCTGGCCGGTCACCTGGCCGCGCACCTTCGCGATGTAGACCTTCGTGACGCCGAACTTGGGGTGCGAGAGCACGTTCGCAAGCTCGCCGTCGTTGGTGAGCACGAGCAGGCCGGTGGTGTCGGTGTCGAGGCGCCCGACGTTGTAGATGCGCTCGTCCCAGTCGCTCGTGAACTCGGTGAGGTCCGGGCGGCCGTTCTCGTCGCTCATGGTGCTGACCACGCCGCGGGGCTTGTTCAGCATCACGTAGCGCTTCGCGGTGTCGAGCTGCACGACCTGGCCGTCGACGTCGACGAGGTCATTGTCCGGGTCGATCCGTGAGCCGAGCGTCGACACGACCGATCCGTTCACGCGCACGCGCCCGGCGGCGATCAGAATCTCCGACGCGCGCCGCGACGCGACCCCCGCGTTCGCGAGCGCCTTCTGCAGGCGCACGCCCTCGGCAGATCCCTCGGCCTCCGTCACCATGTCCCACTTCCTGCTGGAATAACCGTGCCAGAGCCACACCAAGTGGGGCACGTTATGTACTGTTCCATCTTCGCGGATCGCGCCTGACTAAATACCTTCCAGACCGGCGAATCCGTCGGATCCGTCGTCCAGCAGCGGCGAGATGTGCGGCAGCTCGTCGATCGAGTTGATGCCGAGCTTCTCGAGCAGCAGCGACGTCGTTCCATAGTGCATCGCGCCGGTCTCCGGATCCGCGTGCATCTCGGTGATCAGCCCGCGCCCCAGCAGCGTGCGCACGACGCCGTCCACGTTCACCGCGCGGATCTGCGCCACCTGCGAGCGCGTCACGGGCTGCTTGTACGCGATCACCGCGAGCGTCTCGAGCGCCGCCTGCGACAACCGCGCCGGAGCCTGATTTCCGACGAAGTCGGTGATCACCCCGTCGAGCTCCTCCCGCACGTAGATGCGCCACCCCCCGGCCACCTCGCGCAGTTGGAAGCCGCGCTCGGGTCCGCCTGATTCGCCGTCGTAGTCGGCGCGCAGCTCGGCCAGGGCGGCCCGCACCTCCTTCACGGGGGATCCGGCACCCGCCGCAAGCGCCGTTACGCTCATCGGCTCGTCGGCGACGATCAGCAGCGCCTCGAGACGCGGGATCAGGGATGAGGTCTCAGTTGTCATAGTCGGCTCCCAGCGCCTGGAGGTGCTCGTCGTCCCATGTCTCGGCGACCCACCGGATCGTCAGCTCGCCGAGCGGCTCGAGCTGCTCGAACGCGGGGGGGGGGAGCCGGTACAGCTCGAGGATCGAGATGAAGCGGGCCACAATGATGCCCGGCCCGTCGACGCCCGCGGCCAGCTCTCGGAAGGTCACGGATCCGTTCGTGCGCACCGCCGAGACGACGATCGCCGCCTGCTCGCGGATCGACACCTGCGGTGCGTGCAGGTGCTCGAGACCCACGGTCGGGATCTCGCTCGGCGCGAGCGCGAGCGTCGCCAGGGCCGCGAAGTCGTCGGCAGACAGGGTCCATTTCAGCTCGGGCGTTGCGGCGCGGTGCTTCTGCTCGAGCGGCACGTCGCGCGTGTGGCGACCGCCCTCGTGCGTGATGCGGTCCGAGAACCACACCGCGACCTCCTTGAACGCCCGATACTGCAGCAACCGGGCGAACAGCAGGTCCCGGGCCTCCAGCAGCGCGACCGACTCCGCGTCGACGAATTCGCCCTGCGGCAGAAGACCGGCGACCTTCATATCGAGCAGCGTCGCGGCTACGACGAGGAACTCGCTCGCCTCGTCGAGGTTCTCCTCGGGCCCGAGCTCGGCCAGGTAGCCGATGAACTCATCGGTCACGGCCGAGAGCGACACCTCGGTGATGTCGAGCTCGCGCTTCGTGATGAGGTTCAGCAGCAGGTCGAACGGTCCGTCGAAGTTCGACAGCGAGACGCGGAAACCGGCGTCGCCTGCCGGATCCGTGGTCACGGCGCTACGCGACCGCCCCGCGGTGCACGAGCTCGCGGGCGAGGCGCAGGTAGGCCTGGGCGGCGTCGTGGCTCGGCGCGTACTCGATGATCGGCACGCCCGACACCGACGCGTCAGGGAACTTCACGGTGCGACCGATCACGGTCTCGAAGACCTTGTCGTCGAACGTCTCGACGATGCGCTCGAGCACCTCGCGCGAGTGCAGCGTGCGTGAGTCGTACATCGTCGCCAGAAGGCCGTCGAGCTCGAGCGAGGGGTTCAGGCGGTCCTGCACCTTCTCGATCGTCTCGATGAGCAGCGCGACGCCGCGCAGCGCGAAGAACTCGCACTCGAGCGGAATCAGCACGCCGTGCGCCGCGGTGAGCGCGTTGACCGTCAGCAGCCCGAGCGACGGCTGGCAGTCGATGAGGATGACGTCGTACTCCTTCGCCACCTTCGACAGCACGCGGGCGAGGATCATCTCGCGGGCGACCTCGTTCACGAGGTGCACCTCGGCCGCCGACAGGTCGATGTTCGCGGGCAGCACGTCGAGGCCATCGACGTTCGACGGGATGATCGCGTCGTGCGCGTCGCGCTTCGTGTCGAGCATGAGGTCGTAGATCGTCACGACGTCGTGCGTCGCGATGCCGAGACCGGCCGAGAGAGCACCCTGCGGATCGAAGTCGACGGCGAGCACCTTGCGCCCGTACTCGGCAAGCGAGGCCGCGAGGTTGATGCTCGTGGTCGTCTTACCGACCCCGCCCTTCTGGTTGCACAGCGCGATGATGCGCGCGGGACCATGGCGGTCGAGCTTCGCGGGCGTCGGGAACCCGTTGTAGAGCCGTCCCGTCGGACCGAGAACCACGTCCGATTTCTTCTGGGTGTTCGCCACCGATACTCCTCCTGACACGCTCAGTCGAGTGTATCCGCATCGTTACCTTCCGGTCCGTCAGGAACCGCCGATGCGGACGGATCCGTCTGCGTCACCCGCCCGCGCGCAGCGCGTTGATCGGTTCGATGCGCGACGCGCGCCGGGCGGGGTACCAGCCGGAGACCCAACCGACGAGTGCACCGACGGCAACGCCCGCGATGGCGGCGAGCGGATCGACGATGGCCGTCCATTGCTGGATCGCCGCGACGCCGACGACGGCCAACACCCCGAGCGCCGCGCCGATGAGCCCGCCGAGCACGCCGATCACGACCGATTCGACCGTGAACTGTGCGGAGATCTGTCGCCCCGTGGCGCCGAGGGCGCGGCGCAGGCCGATCTCCCCCGTGCGCTCGGTCACCGACAACAGCGTGACGTTCGCGATGCCGAGACCGCCCGCGAGGAGTGACACAGCCCCGACGATGAGGAACAGCAGGTTCACGTCGCCCTGCACGGCGGTGCCGAGGGTTGACCCGGCCGACGGTGCGCGCACCTTGAGCGTCTCGGGGGCATCGCTCGCAAGGGCGAGCGGGGCCTGCTCGGCGATCTGCGGTCCGGCGCCGTACGCGATCTTCGCGATCGCCTCCGCCGGGCGCGCCATCGCGAAATCGCTGCGCGCGGCCCCGTCGGGGATCAGGATCCCGTCGCGCAGCTCGGCGCGCGTCTGCGTCTCGCCGAGGATGCCGATCACGGCATATGCCGTTCCGTCGATGAAGATCGAGGGCTGGTTGTCGACGCGTGTGATGCTGAGGCGATCGGCGACGCGCGACCCGAGCACGGCGACGCGGTCGCCGCGCGCATCATGCCCATCGTCGAACATCCGTCCCGTCGTCAGCTCGCCGCCGACGGCCTGGAGGATCCCCGCCGACGCGGCGCGCAGGGGCGGCACCGCGGTCGACGCGGCGGACGGATCATTGAGCGGCACCGAGGTCACCTCGGCGTCCTCCCCGAGGGTGACGTCGGAGATCAGCGCCGCACGCTCGACGCCGGCGAGCGTTTCGAGGCGGTCGGGCGCGTCCCACGGGATCCGGCCGATCGCGCCGGATCCGCCGTCGTTGCCGAGCGATGTCGTCTCGGGCATGATCGAGACCTGCGTCGATGCTGCCTGGTTGAACTGGCTCGAAATCTGCCCCGACGCGGTCTGCGCGAAGCCCCAGGTCGCCACGAGCGACCCGATGCCGAGCACGGTGCCGAGGATCGTCATGACGAGCCGGCCGGGCCGCGAGCCGATGTCGCTCGTCGCCTCGGAGACGAGGTCGCTCGCGGAGAACCGGTCGCCGCGTGCGACGGGGCGCAGAAGCTCCGCGGCCGACGCGGATCCGCGGGGCTTGTTGCGGCGGAACGCAAAGCGCGGGCGCGTCATGCCGCCTCGCTCAGTCGGCCGTCGGAGATGCGAACGCTGCGGTTCGCGCGATCGGCGATCGCCTGATCGTGCGTGATGATCGCGAGCGTGAGGCCGCCGGCGTTCAGCTCCTCGAACAGGTCCATCACCTCGCCCGATGTGCGCTGATCAAGGCTGCCCGTGGGCTCGTCGGCGAGCAGCAGGCGCGGCCCGCTCACGACGGCCCGTGCGATCGCGACGCGCTGACGTTCGCCGCCCGACAGCGTGCCCGGCAGGAAGTCGCGCCGATGTCCGAGCCCCACCCGGTCGAGCGCCTCGATCGCGCGGTCGCGGCGCTCACGGCGCGGCACCCCGCTGTACGACATCGGCATCAGCACGTTCTCGAACACCGACCGCCTCGCCATCAGGTGGAACGACTGGAAGACGAAGCCGATGAACTGGGCCCGGACCGCCGCGCGGTCGTCTTCCGGGAGGTCGCTGGTCGGCGTGCCCGCGAGCCGGTACTCGCCGACGGTCGGCCGGTCGAGCATGCCGAGGATGTTGAGCATGGTCGACTTGCCGGATCCGCTCGGCCCGACGATCGAGATATACTCGCCGCCGTCGATGCTGAGGTTGACGCCCTTCAGCGCCTGCACCTCGGGCGGGCCGGGAAAGGATCGGGTGACATCGCGCAGCTCGACGATCGGAGCCGTCACGACCCGACCACCACGAGGTCGCCCTCGCCGAGTTCGCCCTCGGCGGGCGTCACCTCGACGTATCCCTCGGCCGCGAGCCCTGTCTCGACCACGACGAGGCGCGTTTCGGCGTCCTCCCCGTCGCGCGGGTCGCCGTCGACGACCTCGACTCGCGACTCGCCACCGGGGCCCGCGGTCAGCGCCGCGTAGGGCACCGACAGCACGTCGCCGTCGGTCGCGCCGACGGGGATGCTGATGCGCACGTTCTCGCCCTGGATCTCGCGCATCACGTCCGGTTCCAGCGGATCCGGCTCGAAGATGACCTTCGTGCGCCCGCTCTCGTCGCTCTTCGCGATCTGCGTGACCGTCGCGGGATGCTCGGTGCCGTCGGGCAGCTCGAAGACCGCCTTCGTGCCCTCCTCCAGCAGTTCCACGTCGGTCGACGACGCCGCGGCGGTGAGCTGGATCGTCGCGCCGGACACCGTCATCGCGGATCCCTCGAGCGCGTCGCCGCGCTTCACCGCAACGGAGTCGACGCGGCGCGGCAGCTCATCGAGGTAGAGCACCTCGCTCGCCGGCAGGAACGGCAGTGCCGCTTCCTGTGCGGAAACGAGCGCCTCCTGCGCCGAGGTGACGGCCTCGCGCGCACCGTCGAGCATCGACTGCTCGGCGCTGACGTCCTTCGGCTGGTCGAGATCCTGGCGGCGCAGCTTGGCGACCTCGAGCTGATCGCGCAGATCGCTCGCGTCCTCCCCCGCGCGCTCCGACTCGGTGATCTGGCGCCACAGGCTGGCGATCTCGTTGTCGGCCTCGCGCACCTCGATCGCGCTCGCGCCCTGCCCGGCGGTGGCGACGGCGGCCTCCGCGTCGGCGACCTGCTGCTCGGCGTCGCGCACGCCCTGCTCGGACGCCGTGACGGCCTCGCGCGTGCCCTCCTCGGGCTCGGGAACCGGATAGCCGGCCTGGTTATACAACTCCGCGACGCCATTCGCCGTCGCCTGGTCGAACACGTTCGAGGCGGGGTCGCCGCCGTCGATGCCCACCGCGGCGAGCGCCTCCTTGAGCTGCACGACATCGGGTCCGGAGACGCCGATCCGCAGTGTGCGGTACGCGGGCAGCTCGCCCGGCAGCACGATGACAGGGCGCCCCGTGACCTCGAGCGCGATCGACAGCTGCGTCACCTCGGCGCCCTCGTCGGGCACCTGACCGGTGACGATGGCGGCGCCCTCGAACGACGACGTGTCGAACGTCAGCTCGGACGAGTCGTTGTATCCGATGTCCCCGCGCAGCGTGACGTCGTTGCTGAGCGCGCCGAACTGCACGGGCACGGTCACGAGCCCCGGATCCGGTGCGCCCGCGCCCGCCGCGCGATCGAACGGCGAGACGACGACCTGACCGAGCACGATGCCGCCCGCGAGCGCCACGACCGCGACGAGCGCTGTGATCCAGAGCCCACGATTGCCGCGGAGCACGCGCCGCCAGCCCCCGGCCGGCGCATCGCTGTCGCCATCGGCGTCGGTGCCGCCCGCCAGCACGTCGTCGAACGCGGCGGGCTGCTCCCCCGTGTCCTGCTGCTCGGTGCGGCGTCGCCCGAAGGCCATCACATCACCTGCTCGGCGGCGGCGCGGAACGCCTCGAGGTCGGCCTTGTTGTCGGCGATGAACTGCTCTTCGAGCTCGAACTGGATCGACAGCGATGTCGCGTCGTAGTCGATCTCGGCGCGGCAGTCGAAGTCGGCGAGCGCGAGCGCCCGCTCCTTGTCGGCTGCCTCGGCCCACTCCGGGGTCGACATCGGGTCCGAGGCATTCATCAGCTCTTCGGCCTCCTCGGCGCTGGCGCTGTCCCAGTCAATCTCTTCCGAGACGGCGTTCTGCTCTTCGTAGAGCTTTTCCTGCTCCTCGTACATCGACGCCTCCGCCTCCGCGCGCGCGGCGAACTCGGTGAATTCGGTGTCGGCCATGCACGCCGCCCACTCGGCGTCGAGCTCGACCATGTCATCGGAGGCCAGGGCCGCTTCGTACAGCTCGGACATCTTGGTCATCAGGGGATCGAACTCTTCGTAGAGCGCGTCGATCTCGCTCATGTTCTGGGTCTCGTTCATGGCCGTGCCGTAGCACCCTTGGTCGAGCGAGTTCCAGTCGAACTCCGGGTCTTCCGCCTGCTCGTCGGAGGGCGTCTCGCCATACAGGGTCGACTCGTAGGCCATGCGCTCAGACTCCGAGAGCGAGTCGACGTACTCCTGGTTCGGATCCTCGGGCATCTCCTCGTCGACCGCTTCCTCGTCGTCCCAGGGCGAGCTGAAGATGCCGTAGCCGTACTTCTCCACCCAGTCGCGCGAGTCAGGATCCCATGCGTCGTCATCGCCCGCGATGACTGACGTGCCTGTGTACGGAACGTACTCGAAGCCCTCCTCCTGCATGCAGGATGCGACGGCCTCCTCCTGCTCGAGCTCCTGTGCCTCCATGTCGGCCTGCTGATCCTCGGGAGACATCTCGGCGTCGTAGAGCGACGACATGTACTTCGACAGCGGTGAATCCTCGTAGGTGAGACCCTTTTCTGACTCGCCGCTGCAACCGGCGAGCACCCCCACGGCGAGGGTCGTTGAGGCGATGACGGTCAGGGAACGTAGGCGGCGCATGATGGTCCTTATCGGCGTGCGGTCTGCGTGGTGAACATCTGATCTTTGCAGAGGTTCTCCGCGTTCCACATCCGCCGAAAGGATGATGCGACGGCCGCGCGTGTCAGACCGCGCGCGGATGCGCGCTCTGGTACATGTCCCTCAGCGTGTCGGGCGAGACGTGCGTGTAGATCTGCGTCGTCGCGACCGACGCGTGCCCGAGCAGCTCCTGCACCACCCGCACGTCGGCGCCGCCCTGCAACAGGTGCGTCGCGAACGAGTGCCGCAGAGTGTGGGGCGAGACGTGCGAGGCCAGGTCGGCGTCGTCGGCCGCCTTCTGGATCACGAGCCAGGCGCTCTGGCGCGATAGGGGCGCTCCGCGCGCGCCGAGGAACAGTCGTCCCGTCGCGCGGCCCTTGGCGGCGAGCCCGGGACGCACGCGCGTGAGGTACGCGTCGAGCGCCGCGCGGGCGAAGGATCCCACCGGCACGATGCGCTCTTTGTTGCCCTTGCCGCGCAGCCGCAGCACCTCGCCGGACTGCAGGTCGTCCACGTCGAGGCTGATGGCCTCGGACACTCGCGCCCCGGTCGCGTACAGCAGCTCGAGCAGGGCGCGATCGCGGATCCCGATCGGCTCTTCCGCGCTCGGCGCGTGCAGCAGCCTCTCGGTCTGATCGATCGTGAGCGCCTTCGGCAGCTTCTGCGGCTGCTTCGGCGGGGCGAGCCGCACCGAGGGATCCTGCTCGGCGACGCCCTCGCGCGCGAGGAACCGGTGCAGGCCCCGGACGGATGACTGCAGCCGCGCGAGCGACGAGGCGGCGGGCGGCGGATCCATCGACGCGCGCTCTGCGGCGAAAGCCGCCACGAGCGCCGGCGTGACGTCGACGACGTCCGTCACCTCGTGCTCGCCGAGCCACGTCGCGTACCCGGCGAGGTCTCGCCGATATGCCTCGACCGTGTGGGCGCTCAGCCCGCGCTCGATCGCGACGTGGCGAAGGTAGTCATCGACCGCACGATCGAGGCGCATCGCGATGCCTTCAGATACCGCGCTGACGTGCGGCCAGCAGGATTCCGATCGTCATCGCAGCGTTATGGATCCGCCCCTCGCTGATCGCGCGCACGGCGTCAGCGAGCGGTACCCACTCTGCGCGGATATCGGCTTCTTCTTCGACGCGGTGGTACTCGGATTCGCGCATGCGCACGCCGGTGGCGAGGTAGATGCGGATGACCTCGTTGGATCCGCCCGGCGAGAGCGCGAAGCTGCCGAGCTCGGTCCAGTTCTCGGCCTCGGCGTCGGCCTCTTCCTTCAGCTCGCGCGCCGCGGCATCGACGGGGTCTTCCCCCTCGATGTCGAGCAGGCCGGCCGGGATCTCCCAGTCGCGCTGCCCGATCGGGTGGCGGTACTGCTGGATCAGCAGCACGCGATCATCGTCGTCGACCGCGACGACGGCAACCGCGCCGGTGTGGTCGAGGTAGTGGCGCACGAGCGTCGTCGGGCCGTACTGGAACGTGTCCTCGCGCACGTCCCAGACGTAGCCGTTGTAGACGGTTTCGCTCTTTCGAACGTCGACCTCGAACGGTTCGTCGCGGATGTCGCTCATTCCTCGACCTCGAACAGCTCACTCGATCGCGCGCGGTCGATGGCGGCGCCGATGAGGCCGCGGAACAGCGGGTGCGCCTCGGTGGGCCGCGAGCGCAGCTCGGGGTGCGCCTGCGTGGCGATGTAGTACGGGTGCGCCTCGCGCGACAGCTCGACGAACTCGACGAGGTCGAGATCGGGGTTGATGCCGGAGAACACCATGCCCGCGCCGGCGATCTGGTCGCGGTAGCGGTTGTTCACCTCGTAGCGGTGGCGGTGGCGCTCCTGCGCGCTCGTAGATCCGTAGACCTCGGCCGCGATGGATCCCTCCGCAAGCTTCGCCGGGTACAGCCCGAGGCGCATCGTGCCGCCCAGGTCGCCGCCATCGAGGATCTCGACCTGCTCCTCCATCGTCGCGATGACGGGCACCGCGGTGTCGGGGTCGAACTCGCTCGACGAGGCGTCGGCGATGTCCGCGACGTTGCGCGCGTACTCGATGACCATGCACTGCAGCCCGAGGCAGATGCCGAGCGTGGGGATCCCCTGCTCGCGCGTGAAGCGCAGCGCGCCGAGCTTGCCCTCGATGCCGCGGATGCCGAATCCGCCCGGCACGACGATGCCGTCGAGGTCGGCGAGGTGCTCGCGCGCTCCCTCTTCGGTTTCGCACAGGTCCGACGGGATCCAGCGGATCTGAACCTTGGCGTCGTGCGCGAAGCCGCCCGCCTTGATGGCCTCGGTCACCGACAGGTACGCGTCCGGCAGGTCGACGTACTTGCCGACGAGCCCGATCGTGACCTCGTGCTTCGGGTGATGCACGGCGTCGAGCACCTTCTGCCAGCGCGTCCAATCGACCTCGCCGGCCCCGTCGAGGCCGAGCTTCTTGATGATCACGCGGTCGAGGCCCTGATCGTTGAGCGTGGAGGGGATGTCGTAGATGCTCGGCAGGTCGACCGTGTTGACGACCGAGTCGGAGTCGACGTCGCACATCAGCGCGATCTTGTTGAGGTTCGATTCGGTCACGGGGCGGTCGCTGCGCAGCACGAGGGCGTCGGGCTGGATGCCGACCTGGCGGAGGGCGGCAACGGAGTGCTGCGTCGGCTTGGTCTTCTGCTCGCCGGACGCACCCATGAACGGCACGAGCGAGACGTGCACGAAGAACACGTTGTCGCGGCCGAGCTCGTGGCGGATCTGGCGCGCCGACTCGAGGAACGGCTGCGACTCGATGTCGCCCACCGTGCCGCCGACCTCGGTGATGATCACGTCGGGCTTCGGGATGTCCTCCGCCTGCAGGCGCATGCGGCGCTTGATCTCATCGGTGATGTGCGGGATGACCTGGACGGTGTCGCCCAGGTACTCGCCGCGGCGCTCGCGCTCGATGACGCGCGAGTAGATCTGGCCGGTCGTGACGTTGGCGGCCTCGGTGAGGTTGATGTCGAGGAAGCGCTCGTAGTGCCCGATGTCGAGGTCGGTCTCGGCGCCGTCGTCGGTCACGAAGACCTCGCCGTGCTGGAACGGGTTCATCGTTCCCGGGTCGACGTTGAGGTAGGGATCGAGCTTCTGCATCACCACGTGCAGACCGCGCGCCGTCAGCAGATTGCCGAGGCTCGCGGCAGTGAGCCCTTTGCCCAAAGACGAGACGACACCACCCGTCACGAAGATGTGTTTGGTGGTGTCGTTGGTCGCCGCATCAGAAGTCTGCATCACGGGCTTCAATCCTAACCGTAGGAAGCGGGAACCAGATGTGAGCGCCGGAGCGCCGCGCTGAGAATGGGCTGAGCACGAGCATACTCACTGGCCGCCGCCCGTGCCCGCGACCCCCAGAAGCTCGCGGGCGTGGGTGATCGCAGCGTCGCTGTCCGACATACCGCTGAGCAGGCGCGCCATCTCGGCCTCGCGCTCGGAACCCTCGAGCCGCGTCACGCTCGAGGCGGTGATCGATCCGTCGGACGACTTCACGACGTTCAGGTGGTTGTTCGCAAAGGCCGCGACCTGGGCGAGGTGCGTGACCGCGATGACCTGCGAGCTCTCGGCGAGCTTCGCGAGCCGCCGGCCGACCTCGATCGCCGCGGCCCCGCCGATACCCGCGTCGACCTCGTCGAAGATGAAGGTCGGCACGGGATCGGTCGCCGCCACGACGACCTCGATCGCAAGCATGACGCGGCTCAGCTCGCCGCCGGAGGCGCCCTTGGCGACCGGGCGCGGATCGGCGCCGGGGTGGGGCGCGAGCTGGAAGGCGACGCCGTCGCGGCCGTGCGCCGACTCGGGGGTCTCGGTCACGTCGACCGTGAGGGTCGCGTCGGGCATGGCGAGCGCGCGCAGTTCCTCGCTCGCCCGCGCCCCCAGCGCGGTCGCGGCGGTCCGGCGCTCGGCCGACAGGCGCCCGCCGGCCTGATCGAGCTCCGTGCGGGCGGCGTCGCGCTCGGCGGTCAGCCGCTCCACGCGGTCATCGTCGTCGTCGAGCTCGGCGAGGCGCGCGGATCCGGTCTCGAGCAGGGCGATCGCCTCGTCGAGGGATCCGTGCAGCCGCACGAGGTCTCCGAGCGCCGCGCGCCGCTCCTCGACGACGGCGAGCTCGGCAGGACCCTGCTCGTCGAGGTCGGCGAGATAGCTCGACAGCGACGTCGCGAGGTCGCTCGCGCGGTAGCTGAGGTCGTCGAGCTGCTCGGCGATCCCCGCGAGCACCGGATCCTCGGCCCGGTCGAGCGACCGGCGCGCGTCGCCGACGAGGGTCGAGACGTCGGCCTCGCCGTCCTCGCTCGACAGCGCCTCGCGCGCGACGAGCGCCGCCTCGCGGAGCGCCTCGGCGTTGGTGAGCCGCTCCGATCGCGCCGCGAGGTCGATGTCCTCCCCCGGCTCCGGGGCCACGGCCTCGATCTCGCCGAGCTGCGCGCGCAGGCGGCCCGCCTCGGCAGCGCGGGCGTCGCGGTCGGTGACGATCTCGGAGAGCTTGCGGTCGATCGCCGTCCACCGGTCGTAGGCCGTGCGGTAGGCCGCGAGCGCATCGCGCACCGGATCCCCGCCGAAGCGGTCGAGCGCGTCGCGCTGTGCGGCGGCAGACTTGAGGCGCAGCTGATCCGACTGGCCGTGCACGGCGACGAGCTGCGCCGCGAGATCCACGAGCACCGACGCCGGGGCCGCCCGCCCGCCGACGGAGGCGCGGCTGCGCCCCTCGGCGGCGATCGTGCGCGAGAGGTACAGCTCGCCGCGGCCGTCGCCCGACGGTTCGAGCTCGCCGCCCGCCTCGCGCACGCGGTCGGCGACGGATCCCTCGGACGGAACGTCCCAGATCCCCTCGACGGTCGCCTGCCGGTCGCCGGAGCGCACCGTGCCGCTGTCGGCGCGCTGGCCCATCAGCAGTCCGAGTCCGGTGACGACCATCGTCTTGCCGGCGCCGGTCTCGCCCGTGATGGCGGTGAATCCCGGCCCCATCGGCAGCACGGCGTCGGCGATCACGCCGAGCCCGGTCAGGCGCATCTGCTCGATCACGCGGTCTGATCCTCCTCGTCGTGTGCGGGCGCCGGCGGGATCACCGCGACGGCCGTCGTCATCATCGATCCGCTCGGGCCGCGCCAGCCGTGAACGGGAAGCTGGAACTTGCGCACGAGGCGATCGGTGAACTCGGCGGGGTGCAGGCGCGCGAGCCGCACCGGCTCTTCGGATCGGCGCAGCGACACGCGCGCACCGGTGGGCAGCAGGTGCATGCGCCTGCCATCGCACCACAGCACGCCGTTGGATCCGGTGTCGCCCGTGATCTCGACCGCGACCAGCTGCTCGGGGCCCACCACGAGGGGCCGCGCGAACAGGGCATGCGCCGACAGCGGCACGACCGTCATGGCCTCGACGCTCGGCCACACGATCGGGCCTCCGGCGGAGAAGTTGTAGGCGGTGGATCCGGTCGGCGTCGCGATGACGCATCCGTCGGCGCCGAAGCTCGACAGCGGGCGGCCGTCGATCTCGATGACGAGCTCGATCATGCGCTCGCGCGCCGCCTTCTCGATCGATGCCTCGTTGAGCGCCCACGTCTCGTAGACGACGTCGCCGAGCCGGTCGCGGACCTTGACCGACAGCGCCAACCGTTCCTCGACCGTGTAGTCGCCGGAGAGCACGCGGTGCACGGCCTCGTCCATGTCGTCGCGCTCGGTCTCGGCGAGGAAGCCGACGTGGCCCATGTTGATGCCGAGAATCGGGGCCGTGCCACCGCGCACGAGCTCGGCCGCGCGCAGGATCGTGCCGTCGCCGCCCAGGACGATCGCCACGTCGATGTCGGCGACAGGCACCTCGTCGACGAGCACCTTCACGCCGGCGAAGCTCGGCGACGCGCCGTTCAGCGATGCGAGGTCGGCCGAATCGAACACGGGCACGGCGCCCTGCTCATGGATGACGGCGGCGATGCGCGCGGCGGCTTGGACCGTATCGGCACGCTGTGCGTGTGCCACGATCAGGATGTTGCGCGCGTTCATCGTCCTCCTCGCTGGGCGTGAGATCTGGTTCTTCTATTGTGTCGGATCAGCACGCGTGCCGCGCACTCCTGACGAATCCCGGCGCTCGCCCCGCGCGATCTCCGCGATGGAGTGTTCGATCGCGTCGTGGTCGGCGTCCGCACCGCGGGCAAGGTGCAGCACGAACTCGCGGTTGCCGTGCGTTCCGGCGAGGGGGCTCTCGATGAGGCCCCGGGCTGCGAGCCCCTGCTCGCGAGCGTTCTCGACAACGCGCCGCACCACGTCCGCCTGCAGCGCGGGATCCTCGACGACGCCCCCGCGGATCCGCTCGCGCCCGACCTCGAACTGCGGTTTGACGAGCAGCACGAAGTCTGCGGCCGGATGCGCCACGGCGATCGCCGCCGGCAGCACGTGCAGAAGCGAGATGAACGACAGGTCGCCCGTCACAACGCTCGGCGCCGCGGCGACGCCGGTCGCCTCGGCGAGCGTCTCGGGCGTCATGAAACGCACGTTCATGCCCTCGACGACGCGCACTCCGCGATCCGCGGCGATCTCGGGCGCGATCTGATCGTGCCCGACGTCGACGGCGAGCACCGGATCCGCGCCGCGCTCGCGCAGCACCTGCGTGAACCCGCCCGTCGAGGCGCCCATGTCGAGCGCCGTCCGCCCGGTGACCTCGATCGCGAACGCGTCGAGGGCGGCGATGAGCTTGTGCGCCGCGCGGCTGACGTAGTGGTCGGCGTCGACGTCGATCCGCTGATTCGGGGCGATCTGCGCCGACGCCTTGGTCGCGGGGCGCCCGTCGACCGTGACGCGGCCGTCGGCGATGAGTCGGGCCGCGTGCGTGCGCGATCGCGCGAGTCCGCGCTCTGAGAGGGCGGCGTCGAGCCGGGCAGTCACTCCTCGGGCGACCGATCAAGCTCGGCGGTCAGCTCATCGTGCAGCTGCCGATACGCTTCGGCGCGCTCGTCGAGGGGCAGCTCCTCGATCTGCTCGACGTCCATCCCTCCACGATACGCGGATCGGCGCTTCCCGTGACGCAAGCGGATCCTCGTGTGCGAACGAGGATCCGCTTGCGTCACCGGAATGGCGCTAGGGGCGGTGGAACGTGTCTCGGTAGAGCCGATCCGGCACCGTGAAGCCGAAGATCTGCCGCCCCGTCGCCCAGATCGCGTGGGCGCCGGCGCGCACGAGGTCGATGTCGCGGTCGCCCTCGGCGAGGATCTCGACGTTCAGTCCCTCGGTCACGCGCACGCGCGCCGTGCCGACGGTCGTCACGCCGCCTCGCTGCGTGACCTCGGGGTACGGCTCGAACAACTCGCGCAGATCGCCGAGGATGTACGTCGGCCGCGCATATTCGGGCGCCGCGAGCACGTGCTTCGGCCGATCGATGCCCGTCAGCACGAGAACCGAATCCATGTTCGCCGCCTGGGCGCCCTGGATGTCGGTGTCGAGACGGTCGCCGAGGAACAGAGCCTTCGTCGCCTCGAAGCGCGAGGTCGCGGCGTGGTAGATCGGCGCTTCCGGCTTGCCCGCGATGGTCGCGAGGCGGCCGACCGCCGTGTGCACGGCCGAGACGAGCGTGCCGTTGCCGGGCGCGACGCCGCGATCGCGCGGAATCGTCCAGTCGGTGTTCGTCGCGATCCAGGGGATCCCGCCCTCGTCCTCGGGCGTGGCGAGCGCGAACGCCGCCTCCGCGAGGTCGGTCCAGGCGACATCGGGGTTGAACCCCTGCACGACGGCCGCGGGCGCGTCGTCGGCCGAGCGCGTGACGACGTAACCCGCCTTCTCGAGCTCGACGACGAGACCCTCGCCGCCGACGACGAGAATCGTGGATCCTGTCGGCACCTTCCCGCTCAGCAGCCGGACGGCGGCCTGCGGGCTCGTGACCACGTCATCCGACTTCGTGTGGAGGCCGAGGTCCGAAAGGTGCTGCGCGACCGAGACGTCGGTGCGCGAGGCGTTGTTGGTGATGTAGCCGAGACGGCGCCCCTCGCTCTCGGCGCGGTTGAGGCTCTCAACAGCGTGCGGGATCGGGCCAGGCCCGGCGTACACGACGCCGTCCAGGTCGGCCAACAGGACGTCGACCCCGTCGAGGGGCGTGGAAGCGCTGCGCTTCCGAGAGAACAGCGCCATCAGTTCTTCTCGTCGCTCTCGCCTGCGCCGTCCTCGTCATCGTCGGTGATGCCGGCCGCCGCCAGCAGCTCGGCGACCTCGTCGCTGATCGACTGGTCGTCGACGACGATGTCGTCGGGAGAGATCTCCTCCGTGGGCACGTCGTCGGTCGTCACGACATCGGCAGCGGGCTCATCGTCGGCGGCGCTCATGTCAGCGGCCGGCGCTGCCGTGACGAGCTCATCGCTCGCAGCAGCGTCGGTAACCGTGTCATCAGTGGACGCGTCGGCCTCAGCACTTTCGGCCGACGGCACGTCGGAGGTGGCTACCGGTGCCGCCGGAGTGTCGTCCTGCACCGCAGGCTCGGTCGCGGAATCGTCGTTCGGGACGGCGTCGATGATCTCGTCATCGGCACCGTTCTCGTCAGTGGACGCGTCGCCGGTCTCTTCTGCGACCGGTTCGTCATCGGAGTCGAAGCCCTGCTGCTCATCGTCACCGGCCAGCGAGGGGATGTAGATCTCCTCGATCTCGACGGTGTCGCCTTCGGCGAGGCGCGACGCGACCGCGTCGCCGGCCACGTCCGCGCGACGAGTCCACTCAGCGGCCTCGTCATCGCGGCCGAGATCGGAAAGCACGGCGGCGCGCGCAGCGAACAGCCCGGCGCTCCATTCGAATGCGCGATCCGGGTCGTCCTCAGGGATGTCGAGCTCGTGAAGAGCCAGCTCCGTCTGACCAAGGTCCAGCCGCGCTCCCGAGAGAGCGATCGCCAGCTCGACGCGCTGGTCGACGGGAAGATCCTCCCGCTTGACACCGCGGCCCTCCTCGAGCGCCTTCTCCGGCCGTCCGACCCCGCGCTCACTGTCGACGATCATCGCCGCGTGATCGTTGCGTCCGGTGATCCGGCGCACGGTGCGCAGCTCCCGCAGCGCGAGAGAGAAGTCGCCAGTGGCATACGCGGTGATCGCGAGCGTCTCGCGCACGACGCCGACGCGGCCGGCATGGCGCATCGCCGCCTGGGCGTGCTCGTGTGCGAGTTCGGGATCATCGTCGATGACCTGAGCCGCCATCGCCACGTGGCGGGCGACGCGCTCGGCGTTCTCGGCCGTCAGTGTCTTGAGCTCGTTGCGCGCCGAGGGCATGAGATCCTTCGGCGTGATCTCGTCGGGCAGCTCCGGATCGCGAACGCGATCCTCGCGCTCGAAGCCGTCGCCGCGCGAGTCGTCCCGGCGGTCGTAGCCCCGGTCGTCACGACGCTCGTAGCCGCCGCGGTCGCCGCGGCGGTCTCCCCCACCGTAACCGCCCTCACGGCGATCGCCGCCGAACCTGGAGCCGCTGTCGCGACGAGGTCCGCCCCGGTCGTCGCGCTGCGGACCGCGGTCGAACCGGCGGTCGCCCTGGCCGCGATCGTCACGACGGTCGCCGCCCCGGAAACCCTCGCGACGGTCGTCGCGGCCGTAGCTGCCGCGGCCGCCATCGCGCGGCGAACTTCCGCGGTAACCACCGTCACGGGATCCGCCCGGGCGGAAGCCGCCCTCGCGACGGTCGCCGTCGCGAGGCGCTCGGCGATATCCGCCATCACGGCGTTCGTACCCGCGCTGACCGCCACGGTCGTCGCGATTCTGACCTCCGCGGTACCCACCGCGATCGTCGCGACTCTGGCCGCTCCGGTAACCGCCGGAGCGGTCATCGCGCCCGGTTGCCCCGCGGAACCCGCCGCGGTCGTCGCGGTTCTGACCCCCGCGATAGCCGCCACGATCATCATGCGGAGCTCCCCCGCGATCGTCACGGTTCTGACCCCCACGGTAACCACCACGGTCGCTCGACGACGGGCCGCCACGGTAGCCTCCCCGATCGCTCGACGAGGACCCACCGCGGTTGCCACCGCGATCGTCGCGCGGAGCACCGCCACGGTATCCGCCACGGTCGTTCGACGATGAGTTGCCGCGGTAACCACCACGGTCATCGCGCGGGGCTCCCCCACGGTAGCCGCCGCGATCGTTCGAGGAGGAGCCACCGCGGTAACCACCGCGATCGTTGCTCGAGGAGTTTCCGCGATATCCACCGCGGTCGTCGCTGCGACCGCGGTATCCACCGTCACGGCCGGCGCCATCGCGCTTGTCACGACCGCCGCGGTCATCGCGGGGCGCGCGGGCGCGATCACCCGAGGGTCCGCGGTTTCCACCGCGATCGTCACGCGAACCACCGTGGTCAGGACGACGATCGCCATTGCCTTCTCGACGGTCGCGGTTCTCGTTGTTGTCCTGCGTGGCCATGTGCACTACTCCCCTATGGTGTGCAGCTCGTGACCGCACCACTCGTTTGATCTCATCCGAGCTTAGAACAGCTCATCTCGACCTTGTCCGGAAACGACGAAAGGGTCGCCCAACCCTGGGCGACCCTTCCATCATCAAAAATAGTTCGGCGGCGTCCTACTCTCCCACAAAGTCCCCCTTGCAGTACCATCGGCGCTGAGAAGCTTAGCTTCCGGGTTCGGAATGTAACCGGGCGTTTCCCTCTCGCTATAACCACCGAAACACTCACACCACTAACACACACCCACCCCACTCAAGGGACGATGCGGCCAGTGAAACATAGGTTTCAACAGCAACACTGTTAAAATATCAATCCCACAGGGTCATACCCTGGGAACCACAAAGTGGACGCGAACAGCTCTTAGAAAGAAAGTGTTATCAAGTCATCGGCTTATTAGTACCAGTCAGCTACACACATTACTGTGCTTCCACATCTGGCCTATCAACCCAGTAGTCTGCTGGGAGCCTCTCGGACCGAAGTCCACGGAAGTCTCATCTTGAGGCCGGCTTCCCGCTTAGATGCTTTCAGCGGTTATCCATCCCGAACGTAGCCAACCAGCCATGCTCCTGGCGGAACAACTGGCACACCAGAGGTTCGTCCAACCCGGTCCTCTCGTACTAGGGTCAGATCCTCTCAAACTTCCTACGCGCGCAGCGGATAGGGACCGAACTGTCTCACGACGTTCTAAACCCAGCTCGCGTACCGCTTTAATGGGCGAACAGCCCAACCCTTGGGACCAACTCCAGCCCCAGGATGCGACGAGCCGACATCGAGGTGCCAAACCATGCCGTCGATATGGACTCTTGGGCAAGATCAGCCTGTTATCCCCGAGGTACCTTTTATCCGTTGAGCGACAGCGCTTCCACACGCCACTGCCGGATCACTAGTCCCGACTTTCGTCCCTGCTCGACCTGTCAGTCTCACAGTCAAGCTCCCTTGTGCACTTACACTCGCCACCTGATTGCCAACCAGGTTGAGGGAACCTTTGGGCGCCTCCGTTACTCTTTGGGAGGCAACCGCCCCAGTTAAACTACCCACCAGGCACTGTCCCTGAACCGGATCACGGTTCGAAGTTAGATGTCCCAAATGACCAGAGTGGTATTTCAACAACGACTCCACAACCACTAGCGTGGCCGCTTCACAGTCTCCCACCTATCCTACACAAGCCATACAGAACACCAATACCAAGCTATAGTAAAGGTCACGGGGTCTTTCCGTCCTGCTGCGCGAAACGAGCATCTTTACTCGTACTGCAATTTCGCCGAGTTCGTGGTTGAGACAGTTGGGGAATCGTTACGCCATTCGTGCAGGTCGGAACTTACCCGACAAGGAATTTCGCTACCTTAGGATGGTTATAGTTACCACCGCCGTTTACTGGGGCTTAAATTCTGAGCTTCACACCGAAGTGTTAACCCTTCCTCTTAACCTTCCAGCACCGGGCAGGCGTCAGTCCGTATACATCGTCTTGCAACTTCGCACGGACCTGTGTTTTTAGTAAACAGTCGTTCCCCACTGGTCTCTGCGGCCCACACACCCCTTCACACGCAAGGTGCTATAAGTGGTGGGCGCCCCTTCTCCCGAAGTTACGGGGCCATTTTGCCGAGTTCCTTAACCACGATTATCTCGATCTCCTTGGTATTCTCTACCTGACCACCTGAGTTGGTTTGGGGTACGGGCGGCTAGAACCTCACGTCGATGCTTTTCTTGGCAGCATAGGATCACCCACTTGAAACGCATCACGTCTCAGCCTTCATGACTCCCGGATTTGCCTAAGAGTCGGCCTACACGCTTGCACTGGACACCATCTGCCAGCTGGGCTACCTTCCTGCGTCACACCTGTTAATACGTTAACCGCACCAGCATGGGGTCGTGCGCTAGGCCACCCGGTGAACCCCGAAGGGTCCGATGGATGGATTCAGGCACTTAGCACCACTGGATTAGCTTGGACGGTTCTTCGCCGGTACGGGAATATCAACCCGTTATCCATCGACTACGCCTGTCGGCCTCGCCTTAGGTCCCGACTTACCCAGGGAAGATTAGCTTAACCCTGGAACCCTTGGTCATTCGGAGGACACGTTTCTCACGTGTCATTCGCTACTCATGCCTGCATTCTCACTCGTGTGGCGTCCACGGCTGGATCACTCCGCCGCTTCACTCGCCACACGACGCTCTCCTACCCATCAACACGACTGCCCCGAAGGGAATCGCATGTGTCAATGCCACAACTTCGGTGGCGTGCTTGAGCCCCGCTACATTGTCGGCGCGGAATCACTTGACCAGTGAGCTATTACGCACTCTTTCAAGGGTGGCTGCTTCTAAGCCAACCTCCTGGTTGTCTAAGCAACTCCACATCCTTTCCCACTTAGCACGCGCTTAGGGACCTTAGATGGTGGTCTGGGTTGTTTCCCTCTCGACGATGAAGCTTATCCCCCACCGTCTCACTGCTGCGCTCTCACTTACCGGCATTCGGAGTTTGGCTGACGTCAGTAACCCTGTGGGGCCCATCGGCCATCCAGTAGCTCTACCTCCAGTAAGAAACACGCAACGCTGCACCTAAATGCATTTCGGAGAGAACCAGCTATCACGAAGTTTGATTGGCCTTTCACCCCTATCCACAGCTCATCCCCTCAGTTTTCAACCTAAGTGGGTTCGGTCCTCCACACGCTCTTACACGTGCTTCAACCTGGCCATGGATAGATCACTTCGCTTCGGGTCTAGGACACGCGACTAAAATCGCCCTATTCAGACTCGCTTTCGCTACGGCTTCCCCACTCGGGTTAACCTCGCCACGTATCACTAACTCGCAGGCTCATTCTTCAAAAGGCACGCCGTCACCCCAACAAGGAGGCTCCGACGGTTTGTAAGCAGACGGTTTCAGGTACTATTTCACTCCCCTCCCGGGGTACTTTTCACCTTTCCCTCACGGTACTTGTCCGCTATCGGTCATCTGGAAGTATTTAGGCTTATCAGGTGGTCCTGACAGATTCACACGGGATTTCACGGGCCCCGTGCTACTTGGGATCCCTACAACCGCAGAACACGCATGTCGACTACGAGACTGGCACTCTCTTTGGTCCTGCTTTCAAACAGGTTCGTCTATACGCTTCTGTACGATCAGAGACTCGGCAGAATCTCTAAGTAGGTCCCACAACCCCGCACGTGCAACGCCTGCCGGCTTGAACACACGCACGGTTTAGCCTCATCCGCTTTCGCTCGCCACTACTCACGGAATCACTTTTGTTTTCTCTTCCTGTGGGTACTGAGATGTTTCACTTCCCCACGTTCCCTCTACCCGCCCTATATATTCAGGCGGGAGTCACCAGGACACATAAATGCGCCTGGCGGGGTTTCCCCATTCGGAAATCCTCGGATCACAGCCCGCTTATCGGCTCCCCAAGGCTTATCGCAGATTGCTACGTCCTTCTTCGGCTCCAGATGCCAAGGCATCCACCGTCTGCTCTTAAAGACTTGAAATCACATGAGTCACAAACCACAAAGGTTTGTGTTCGCTTTCTTTAAGATGCTCGCGTCCACTGTGTAGTTCTCAAAGTACGACCACACCCCAACCCTCCACGCAAACGCGTCTCAGATAAGGGGTGGAAGAAGCCTCGCTACCACGCACAAAGCGTGACGGCTGAGCCTTCAGGACCCAACAACGTGCATGCACCCCGCTCTGACAACCCCCACGTTCCCACCAAACCAAAGGTCCGGCGTACTAGCGAAAATCCCCACAACGAGATGCCTTGTCAAAAGTTCTACCCATGAGCCCCAGAGCAGCACATTCGGCCACTAACTGGGTTTCTGGACACCCCAAAGGGTGTCAGATGCTCCTTAGAAAGGAGGTGATCCAGCCGCACCTTCCGGTACGGCTACCTTGTTACGACTTAGTCCTAATTACCGATCCCACCTTCGACAGCTCCCTCCCACAAGGGGTTAGGCCACCGGCTTCAGGTGTTACCGACTTTCATGACTTGACGGGCGGTGTGTACAAGACCCGGGAACGTATTCACCGCAGCGTTGCTGATCTGCGATTACTAGCGACTCCGACTTCATGTAGTCGAGTTGCAGACTACAATCCGAACTGGGACCGGCTTTTTGGGATTCGCTCCACCTCACGGTATCGCAGCCCATTGTACCGGCCATTGTAGCATGCGTGAAGCCCAAGACATAAGGGGCATGATGATTTGACGTCATCCCCACCTTCCTCCGAGTTGACCCCGGCAGTATTCCATGAGTTCCCACCATAACGTGCTGGCAACATAGAACGAGGGTTGCGCTCGTTGCGGGACTTAACCCAACATCTCACGACACGAGCTGACGACAACCATGCACCACCTGTATACCGACCACAAGGGGGCGACTGTTTCCAGCCGTTTCCGGTATATGTCAAGCCTTGGTAAGGTTCTTCGCGTTGCATCGAATTAATCCGCATGCTCCGCCGCTTGTGCGGGTCCCCGTCAATTCCTTTGAGTTTTAGCCTTGCGGCCGTACTCCCCAGGCGGGGAACTTAATGCGTTAGCTGCGTCACGGAGACCGTAGAAAGGCCCCCACAACTAGTTCCCAACGTTTACGGAGTGGACTACCAGGGTATCTAAGCCTGTTTGCTCCCCACTCTTTCGCTCCTCAGCGTCAGTTACGGCCCAGAGATCTGCCTTCGCCATCGGTGTTCCTCCTGATATCTGCGCATTCCACCGCTACACCAGGAATTCCAATCTCCCCTACCGCACTCAAGTCTGCCCGTACCCACTGCAAGCTGGAAGTTGAGCCTCCAGTTTTCACAGCAGACGTGACAAACCGCCTACGAGCTCTTTACGCCCAATAATTCCGGATAACGCTTGCACCCTACGTATTACCGCGGCTGCTGGCACGTAGTTAGCCGGTGCTTTTTCTGAAGGTACCGTCACCCGAAGGCTTCTTCCCAACTAAAAGAGGTTTACAACCCGAAGGCCGTCGTCCCTCACGCGGCGTTGCTGCATCAGGCTTGCGCCCATTGTGCAATATTCCCCACTGCTGCCTCCCGTAGGAGTCTGGGCCGTGTCTCAGTCCCAGTGTGGCCGGTCACCCTCTCAGGCCGGCTACCCGTCGACGCCTTGGTGAGCCACTACCTCACCAACAAGCTGATAGGACGCGAGCCCCTCCCGAACCGAAAAATCTTTCCCACGAGTAACCATGCGGTTCTCGTGCGTATCCGGTATTAGCAGCTGTTTCCAACTGTTATCCCGAAGTTCGGGGCAGGTTGCTCACGTGTTACTCACCCGTTCGCCACTAATCCACCCAGCAAGCTGGGCTTCATCGTTCGACTTGCATGTGTTAAGCACGCCGCCAGCGTTCATCCTGAGCCAGGATCAAACTCTCCAAAAAGAAAAAATGCATACCCACACGGGAAAACGTGTAAGCAGCGAGTTTGATGCTGACCAATGTGATGTCATCTGACATCAAATGATCCAAAGGAATCTCTCAAAGCTAGGAAAACCTAGCCCGAGGACATATTGGCATTTGACAAGTGCACGCTGTTGAGTTCTCAAGGATCAGACGCTCCCAGCCCTCAGCAACCAAGCTGAGCCCTCCGGGGCAACTTCTCTATCTTATCACCGTGATTCCGACTGTCAAATCCGACACGCCGAAGCTACCGAAGCAACCAGGCCATCAGACCGGCAAACCGATCACAGCGACA
>NZ_AUGQ01000021.1 GCF_000422745.1 Microbacterium gubbeenense DSM 15944 | reverse complement strand
CGCCATGTCATCGATCGAATCCGCGCCCGCGACCATCCCGGCCACCAGCGAAGCGACCTTCGACCCGGCGTTCGCGCCCTTGTCAGTCGGAACACTCAACCACCGATCGGCAAGGCGCCGAAGACCCGCCTTCTCCGCGAGACGGGCGATCGGGACCAGGCCCGCAGCCGACACGATATTCGGATCATCGAACGATGCGACAGCAGACCGTGCGGCGTGAGAAACTTGCATCTGCGAGATGCCTCTCTTTTCAGGTTCAATTGCCTCTGTGGTAAGAACAATTATCCCTGATCAGACAGGCATTCTCCGTTTAACGCGCCGACCCCAACTCACCCTCAATCGGTGGATCCAGGCTAAGAGACGAGCCGGGGGAATACGCGCGCCGTACCATAGGTTGTAGCAGTCAGACATACGCCTAGGGAGGCACCTCACCGTGCGAGACGTCATCATCATCGGATCCGGCCCCGCAGCCTGGACGGCCGCGATCTACACTGCGCGCGCCGACCTGAAGCCGGTCGTCGTGGCGAGCCAGGTCGAGGTCGGCGGCGAGCTGATGAACACGACCGAGGTCGAGAACTACCCGGGCTTCCCGGAGGCCGTGATGGGCCCCGACCTCATGACCAAGATGCAGCAGCAGGCCGAGCGGTTCGAGACCGAGGTCGTATACGACGACGCGGCCGAGCTCGACCTCGCGGGCCCGATCAAGAAGGTGACCCTCGGATCCGGCGACGTGCTCGAGGCGCGCAGCGTCATCTTCGCGACGGGATCCGCGTATCGCAAGCTGAACCTCCCGCGCGAGGACGAGCTGTCCGGCCACGGCATCTCGTGGTGCGCGACGTGCGATGGGTTCTTCTTCCGCGACAAGACGATCGCGGTCGTCGGCGGCGGCGACTCGGCGATGGAGGAGGCCACCTTCCTTACGAAGTTCGCCTCGAAGGTGTACATCGTCCACCGCCGCGACGAGTTCCGCGCGTCGAAGATCATGCAGCAGCGCGCGTTCGACAACGAGAAGATCGAGGTCATCTGGAACAGCGAGATCGCTGAGATCCAGGGCGCGAGCGGGCTCACGGGCGTCGTGCTGAACGACACTGTCACGGGCGAGAAGCGCGAGCTGGCGCTCGATGGCCTGTTCGTCGCGATCGGAAACGACCCGCGCACCCACCTCGTGCACGACAAGCTCGAGCTGACCTCCGAGGGCACGATCGCGGTCGAGGGCCGCTCGTCGCGCACCTCGGTTCCCGGTGTCTTCGCCGCGGGCGACGTCATCGACCCCACGTACCGTCAGGCCGTCACGGCTGCCGCGAGCGGCACCGTTGCGGCGCTCGACGCCGAACATTACATCGCGGCCCTCGGCGACGTCGAGCCGGCCCTCGCAGCAGTCTGAACAAGGAGAACACTATGACCGCTCAGGCAACCACCTCAGCCACGTTCGAGCAGGATGTCCTGAAGGCTGACGGCCCCGTGCTCGTCGACTTCTGGGCCGAGTGGTGCGGCCCGTGCCGCATGGTCTCGCCCGTGCTCGACGAGATCCAGTCGGAGAACGCCGACAAGATCACGATCGTCAAGCTCAACGTCGACGAGAACCCTGACCTTGCGATGAAGTACCAGATCACTTCGATCCCGGCGATGAAGGTCTTCAAGGGCGGCGAGGTCGCGACGACCATCATCGGCGCCAAACCGAAGCAGGCCCTCGAGCAGGACCTCGCCGAGTTCCTCAAGTAAGAAGCTTTCAAGAAGCCCGTCCGGATCTCCGGGCGGGCTTCTTCGCGCTCAGAGCTCGCGGACGACCGAATCCCAGCGTCGGTGGGTGTTCTCGGAGGAGAGCATCTTCTGCACCGCGGGGGCGAGATCCGGGTATTGACCCGCGATGATGCGCAGCAGCCGCTGATTACGGGCGTGCGTGGGCCGCAGGCCGCCATCCGCCTCGATGTGTTCAGCGCGCAGCGTGAAGACGACGAGCTCGTCGACGGTCGGCAGGTCTTCCATGAAGTCCCACGGATCCTCGCCGGCCCGCAGCCGCTCGAGCTTCAGGCTCGACAGCTCGTCTTCGGCCTCGGCGCGGAGCACCTCGACGCTCGCGCGTCGGGGCAGCAGCGGATCAGCGGAAGAAGTCACCCCTCCAGGCTACTTCCCGCCGGTTGGGCGACTACTGCTCGTAGCCGGTCTCGCCGAGCTCGCCGAGGATGCGGTTGAGGTCCTGGATCGTCGCGAAGCTGATCTTGAGCGCGCCGCGGCGGGCCGTGAGATCGATCTTGACCTTCGTGTTGAGCCGGTCGCCGAGCTTTTCCGAGACCTCGTCGAGGTACGCCCGGCGAGCACCCTGCTTGGGCTTCGGTGCGGGAGTGGTCTTCTCGCCGGCCTCGAGCACGCGCTTCGCGGCGGCCTCGGCAGCGCGAACCGAGAGCTCCTCATCGACGATCTTGTCGGCGAGCCTCTGCATCGCCGCTACGTCGCCGTCCAGAGCGAGAACGGCGCGCGCGTGGCCCGCGGTGAGCACCCCGGCCGCAACGCGCTGCTGAACGGCCTCAGGCAGCCGCAGGAGACGGATCGTGTTGGAGATCTGCGGGCGGGAGCGGCCGATGCGGTCGGCGAGCTGATCCTGCGTGATGCCGAAATCGTTGATCAGCTGCTGGTAGGCCGACGCCTCTTCGAGGGCGTTCAGCTCGGCGCGATGGATGTTCTCCAGCAGCGCATCGCGGAGCAGGTTCTCGTCCGCAGTCTCGCGGATGATCGCCGGGATCTCTTCGAGGCCAGCCTCACGCGAGGCGCGGGTGCGGCGCTCACCCATGATGAGCTCGTACGTGCCATCCTTCTTGTCGCGCACGACGACGGGCTGCAGCACGCCGAACTCGCGAACCGAGTGCACCAGTTCGGCGAGGTCGTCCGAGTCGAAGAGGGTGCGCGGCTGGCGCGGGTTCGGCACGATCTTGTGCGGATCGATGTGCACGAGACGGATCCCGGGAACCTCCGCGAGCTGCGGCTCGGGAGCCGACTCGACCGCATCCGCGGTTGTCGACGGCGTTTCGGGGACCGACGGTGCTTCGACGCTCGATGCCGGACGGGCGTCGGGCCTCGGGACGGACTTGCGCGCCGGCGACTTGCGCGCCGGGGTCTTGTTCGCGGCGGGCGTCGCGGCTGCCGTTGTCGCCGGGGCTTCGTCGGCGGTGGTCTGGGTGGGCGCAGTCTTGGTGGCCGTGGCCTTCGTGGTCGCCAGCTTCGCAGTTGCCGACTTCGTGGTCGCGGCCTTTTTCGCTGCGGTCGCTACGGTGGCCTTCGGCGCGCTCTTCGTCGGCGCCTTCGTGGCTGAGCTCTTCGCGGGTGCCTTCGTTGCAGTCTTCGCTGCCGTCTTCTTGGCGGCGGGCTTGGGCTGCGCCTCCTCCGTCTTCACCGGAGACGTGGGCTCGGGAAGGCCCGCACCCACGAAGAACACATCACTCGGGCGACCCTTCGATTCGGATCCCGTCGGAATGAGTGCCCCGATGCCCCGGCCGAGGCCCGTGCGCTTGGTCGCCATTACTTTCGCCCTTTCCTGCGCGGAGCCCCGCGCTTCACGATCTCCACAGCGGCCTCCTTGTACGCGATCGCTCCCGCTGAGGATCCATCGTACGATATAACGGTCTGTCCGAAGCTCGGAGCCTCGGACACGCGCACCGAGCGCGGAATCATCGTCTGCAGCACCTCATCCGGGAAGTGCTGGCGCACCTCGTCGGCCACCTGCTGCGAGAGCCGCGTGCGGCCATCGAACATCGTCAGCAGAATCGTGGAGACCCGAAGACGCGTGTTGAGGTGCTTCTGGATCATCTTCACGTTGCCCAGCAGCTGACTGAGGCCTTCGAGGGCGTAATATTCTGCTTGGATCGGCAGGAACACCTCGTCAGACGCGCTGAAGGCGTTGATCGTCAGCAGGCCGAGTGACGGGGGGCAGTCGATGAAGACGAAGTCCATGGGCTGCTCGAGACCGTCGAGGTACTCGCGCAGCGCGGTGTCGAGGCGCTTCTCGCGGGCGACCTGCGAGACGAGCTCGATCTCCGCGCCCGCGAGGTGGATCGTGCTCGGCACGCAGAACAGGTTGTCGCTCTCGGGGCTCTGCTGCACGGCGTCGGCGATCGAGACGTCGTTGATGAGCACGTCGTAGATGCTGGTCGTGTCGGCGCTGTGCGGGATGCCGAGCGCCGTCGACGCGTTGCCCTGGGGGTCGAGGTCGATGACCAGAACGCGCCCGCCGAGCGCGGCGATGGCGGCGGCGGTGTTAACGGTGGTGGTCGTCTTTCCGACGCCACCCTTCTGGTTCGACACCGTCAGCACTCGGGTCTGACCGGTGAACTCGATCTCGACGTCCTCGAGTCGCCTGCGGCGACCGCCCAGATCGTGCAGCTGACGCATGATCGGGCTGTCATCGAAGGCAGCAGCGATATCGCTGGGGTGATGGCTCACGCGCGTCCTTTCGGTCCCGGGCTCGACCTTTCTAGCCTACTGGTTCATCTCGAGAACGCGCACCGTGTTCCACGTGAAACATCGGTCGTGTTGCGGGACTTTCGGGGCCGCGCCGCTCACCTCTCCCCACCCCTTTAACCTAGGGCGCTCCTCGAGAAGACCTGCCCTCCAACGCCCACGAGACGACTCATTCAGATACGCGCTCCAATCGGCCTGCCGGCAGCAATCAGCACGCGTCGACAATCATCACGAACGCCGACCCGCGTAGGCCTCACGCGGGGTTTCACGTGAAACATCTCCCATCACGTCTTCAGATCCCCAAGTTCCCCTTACCCGCGCGGCTACGCGCACTTAACACCGAACAATCAAGCCGAATGCACACCATCGCCGTAATCAGGGCAATGAATAGCTCCACGCAGGCGCACTGCAGCGAGCATCGATCAATGCAATCGGTGGCGCGAAACACCGCACCGACTCTCACCGATTTCCGCCCCGCCACACAACGCCACTCACCCGCGAGCGTTTCACGTGAAACACGAGAGCGCACCGGCCTCCACCAACGCCACTGACTACTGGGGCTTTGGAACAGCGGTAGCGCGCAATCTTCCCGATCAGATGCGCGATCGAGACGCAGGCCAACTCGGCATGTGTCACTCCGACCACGCGTCACCGAGAGGATGTTTCACGTGAAACACTCCCCAACCGTTGTCGCGAACGCGACGTACGAAGCCACCGCCCACGCGCCCGTCCAACGCGCGAGACGACGATCAGGCGGCTACCGGTTGCCCTCACGGCGGGCTCCGCTTCGAGAGCACGAAGCAACACGACGTGACTCACTCAGCCCATCTCCGGAATGCACATCACTAAGGGGTCTGTGCCAGCGCACCGCATTCAGCTCGCATCAACGAATAACGAGCGCCAGACAGATCACCAGGCACGAGTCCATATCCACCTACGTGCCGCGGAAATCCCGGGCACAGCCAGCCGTGCCCCGCGTCAGATCACAGGACCGCGTTGCGCATGGCTCCCAAACGCGCTCGGAGAGCCACGGGCGGGCCGACCCACGAATGACGCACGACGAACCGCCGTGGCACAGTGGCGCCGTGCGGCACGCACACATTCCAGACTGACTTCGAGCCGGCTGAAGCGCGTCTACGCGGGCGCACTCCGATGACGTTCGTGAGCCTCTCCAGCTGTAACACATGGCAGGCGTCGGACGGCCAGGTATCAGGCACCAGGCACCAGGCAGGCCGTTCACGCCGAGGCATCGCCACATTCCTGCATGCGTAACTCGACAGGTGCGCCGCTCGCTGCGTGTGTGTTTCACGTGAAACGAGCTACCCATGATTCCCGGAACGACCCCCTTGCCAACGGCTACGAGCTGCGCCTAGTTGGCGCGATCTCTCCTCCGGAACAACCCGCGTACCTACACGCTCATCCGTTTGGAGCCCGCCTCACGCGCGACTCAGTGCCCGTGACGCGCGCAGACAGAGCACGAGTCGCGGCGCACTCCCCCGTGCGATGTTTCACGTGAAACGCTCTCCCTACCTGAATCGCCAGGCCCGCGCGCGGGCGCACTCACCATCGGCGGGCTGTCCCACCTCGACCCCGATTGCCTGGCAAGCGCGTCTACGCGGCATGCACACGCGCGTTTCACGTGAAACACACTGCGAGCAGACGCCTTGATAGCACCCTTACGACTGCCATGACCTATCCGCACGCCCACCACCCACGCGCAAATCGACTACACCCGTACGGCCTATACAGTCCACGCTTCACGACTCCGCTCGGCGCAACACAAAGCGGCCGCACCCGTGTCGACGTGTGCTCGACTAAGGACTACGCCGTCCTATGCCTAGCACACGCTCGTCACCAGCGTCATCGCGGCGGACATACGCGCTGCCCTTCCCCACGTTGTTTCACGTGAAACATCGACCGTGTGTGCGTTGCGAATCGATTTCGGTGCGCCAGCTCCCTCATTCACACCGGCAGCCACAGCGACACGTTCTTGCCGTTAACAGTGCTCTTGTGCCTCCGCGAACACCCTTCCCGACCGCAGCAGACCGAGCCCTTCGTACCGAGGTCGCGTCAGGCCACACGGGGCGGGCTGGCTGACGCCACCCGGGCGACTGCTGCGCACACGCAGTGTGCCACGCTCGCGCGTGTTTCACGTGAAACATCGGCGTGGGTTATGGCCTATCGGACAGTCGAAACACCTACGTCGAAGCACACGAACACGGGCCTTACCACGCGCCGACGCGTCCCGTGACGGCCTGACTGCGCGATTGCTCACTTCTTCGGTTGTCCCCGACCGACCGAGGCCCACCACCCTATGCGGCGCAAACAGTCGGCCAGCAATGGCAAAAACAGCGAGCGGGCTCCGCCTGGTTGCCCGGAACAAGCATCGCAGACGGGCCCTGGCCGACAAGCGCGTCTCGGCGTGGACGAAGCGCCGCCAGTTGCAGCCCGGTAAGGCTCTGGCACTGAGGAGAACAATGCCAAGACGCCGACGCAGCACAGGGCTCCGCCGTCGCACTCGCCTACCGGTTCGCAGAGCACATTCATCGAGCAAGTGACGCAGACGAGGCTAGCCAATCTACATCCGGCCATCACGATGCTTCACGTGAAACACCTCGGCCTGCGGTGCCGATTGTCGCGTGGTGCATCAGGCACGGGGCCGTGCAGTCCACGCAGCCACGCGCCGACGCGTCGCCGCTGGCACGTCCGGGCACCCAGCTCGGGTCTACCGGCGAACACGCAGTCGTGTGGGACTCCCACGCCGGGGGAGCGGGACGCGCCCACCCCGTATGTACCGCGGAGCAACGAGCGCCCATCCGTCCTAGATGTTTCACGTGAAACACCCTCGGTCTCTACAGCGACGACCTGCCGCCGCGGACCGACGGACCCCCGAGCGCATACCTGCCGCGCGATGCCGCTCGACCGGGCACGTGTCCGCCAGGCCACGCATCCGTCGACCTCCCGCGCGCCACCTACAGCCGTCGCGGCCGGGCTCCACTGCCGCACATCAGCCTTCGACGCAGTTGAGGGCGTCGGCTGACAATTGCCGAAGACGTTTCACGTGAAACGTCCCATGTCGGCGGTGCCACGCGCCAGACCCGGGCCACAAAGGCTCCGCACACGCACGCGGCGTCACGCACGGCAGCGAGCCGGAATCCTCAGCGCCGCGTGCGAGTGACAGCACACGCGGCACTCACCCGGGGTCCTCCAACGGCGACAACGGGCGGCCAGGCAGCGTTCAGGATGCGACGAAGCCGACCGTCTGCGTTCCTCTTCACATTCTCCACGTAGAACACGGTGCCGCGAGTACTGTCGATAGGGTGGTCGATCTCGGCGACCGTGCCGCGGTCAGCACACCACTCGAGGATCCGCGCTCCGACCACAGACCGCGCGCGACGTCTGAGGGACGGGCGCCCAACCACGAGAGGCGATAGCGGCCCACAATGTCGGGGGGAGGCGTGACATCGCACGGCGGACCGCACCATTCCAACGCCTATGTCTGTCACGAGACCGGATACCTACGGTCCCGACAATGTTCCACGTGAAATGTGACCGCCCCGAATCCACGGAGCCAGCGTCCCGAACACGACCGAATCGCTGGCAGGGGCTCGCACCAGTAGCCCGCGAGTCGGCCTACAGAACGGGTCGGCCCACGCGCGGTGCGGCCTCACCGATGCGGCGCTGCTCACTGCAGCTCGAGGCACCGAGACGATAACGAACGGGACCTGCCGCATTCAGCCTCGATCACCGCCGGCCTCACACCCACCACCGGCACACCGCAGCTCAATCCGCAGCTCGTGTCCCCGGTCGAGGTGATCGGCTGGGTTGCGGTCTGACGCATCGCCCACAGCCCCGCGCCGCCGTCACCGCCCACACGGTCCACCCAGCGCGGCCCGCGTCACGTGAGCTCAGGTCGCATCCGCGGGGGAGTGCGCCCGAGAAGCACAGACCCCTCCTCACCACAGCACGACGACGCACAGTCACCATCACTGTCCTCACCACCCAGATCCGCCGCGAGAACCCCAGATCGCGCCCGCTGCCTAGCTCCTCCACCACCACCGCAACCCCACGCACCACGACCGCGCAGTTCAGTTCATACAACCCAACGTTCCACGTGAAACATCACTCGCCCGCGTACGCGACGCACCACCTCGGGCGGATCCGGTACATGCGAATCTCCTCGCCCCACGAGAGCGGGCTACTGCCGTAGTGTGCCGTCCAGTGCTGGATGATCCCGTCGTACTGCGCATCTGAGGCGTCCAGCGGCTCCACGATCCCGTGGGTGAAGAACCCGAGCCTCTCTCCATCGATGTACGCGGCACTCACGGAGGGGCGATGAGCGAGGTGCCGCGCCTTCGCCGATCGGCCGTCCGTTCCGAATGTCCACGCGCCATGGATGAAGTGGCCGTCCACGGCGCTCACGCGGGGCTCGCCTCGCCGCGTCACGGTTGCGAGACTCAACACCTTCATTCCCTCGAGGCGGGGGAGGAGCGCCTCAGCCGACAGCGAATGATCCGGCGTCACAATCTCCTGCAGGTGATCTGTCGCCGCTGACCGCGACCGCTCCATCATTTCCTGAAGATGCTGCCGTTCCTCAGCTGTCTCGTACATGGTGTCCTCCGCCTTTAGTTTCACGTGAAACATCTGCGTCATCCATCCTGCCGTGCCGAGCTCCCGCGAGACAAGACACCGCGCACCAGATCGTTCACCCACATGGACGGATGATGGCTGTCGGTTTACGCGGCGATGTCCGGCCGCTCGTCGACCAATAGATATCCACAGGTGCACTCCGCAATGCGCTCCCTCGTTGCATGGACGGCGTCACGCGTGTTTACGCGGATCCGTCGCGAAACGCAACCCGCGACGCTGAGAGTTATCCACAGGCGGTCGTCGATCTGTGGAAACTCCTATTCTACACTTGTAGCATATTAGAAGAGTGCCGCGAACCCGGGCGCACCCTCGCGAGCGAGCAGCGATCGCTTCACCTCGAGGCCCCACGCGAAGCCGCCCAGCGACCCGTCAGCACGCAGCACCCGATGACACGGCACGAACAGCGCCGCAGCGTTCCGCGCACACACCGCCGCCACCGCCCGCACAGCTCCGGCGTCCTGTCCGAGGTGATCGGCGAGCTCCGAGTACGTCACGGGTTCGCCGGGCGGGATCTCCCGAAGGCCGTTCCACCCTCGCGCCTGCAGGACGGTGCCGTGCTGCCGTACCTCGACGGTACTGACGGCCACCGCATCGCCCTGGTAATACGCACGCACCGCATCCGCCGCGACAAGCGACCCCTCGCGCACGGAGGCCGGTCGCAGCGTCGGATGGATCCGCGCAAGAACGTCGTCAGCCGAGGTGCTCCATCCTGCTCCGAGAACCGCACCATCGTCCGCCGCGACGATCGTGAAGGGACCGTCGGCGGTTTCAGCGACGTCGATCGTCCCGTGAGTCATCCGCGATCTCCTTTTGGTGCAACAAGCGCCTGACGCCACAGGTGCGCAGACAAGTACGACCTCCACGGGGCCGCGCGCCCAGCCCACTCACCCAGAGTGCGAGGATCCGATGGAATCCCGACGGCGGCCGCGCCGGCCCGCAGGGCGAGGTCGCCGGTCAACACGAGGTCCGCATCTCGCGCCACACGCATGCGCAGGTAATCGGCAGTCCAGGGGCCGACGCCTGGCAGCGCGAGCAGGGCGTCGCGCGACACGGATCCATCGATCACCAGTTCTCCGCTCACGACCGCCTCAGCGGCCCCCACGATGGCCCTCACGCGCGCCGCTGGGCCGCGCAGCACCTCGCTCCCGCGCGCAGCGATCGCAGCCGCCGTGGGGAACAGGATCCGCTCGCGACCGGCGAGCATCGCGCGCTCGCCCACCTCCTCCGCCAGGCGCGAGAGGTGCGTGCGTGCCGCAGCGACGGAAATCTGTTGGCCGACCATCGCGCGGATCAGCATCTCGAACGGATCCGCCGCTCCGGGAACGCGGATGCCCGGCACGCTCTCGACCAGGGGAGAGACCTCCGGAATCGCGCTCAGCGTCGCGTCGACCATCGACCCGTCCGTGTCGAGGTCGAACACGCGTCGCACGAGCGCGATGAGGCCGTCGACGTCACCGGGATTCGCCGTTTCGACATCGAGGATCAGCCGACGATCACGACGAATCCGGAACCACGCCGGGCCGCCCTCCAGCCGGATCGTGCGCGAGAAGCACGCCTCCGACGCCTCCTCGACGCCCGCAACCGCGCGCGGCACCATCCACGCGAAGACGCCCGCAACGTCGCACGGATCCGCATAGGTCAGCTCGACGTCGCGAATCATCCCCTCAGCGTCGCACACCCGGTCCTCGCGCATTCAATCAGCAACGCAGCTTGACACGAGCTCAATAAGCAATGTACGTTGACAACATGAACACCACCCAGACGGCTCAAGCGGCCGCCGATACGACGGATCCGCGCGCCGGACTGCGCGCCGTCGTCTCGCTGCGCGCACTCGCCGACGCGCTCGAGCTGCGCCAGGTCGAGGCCGCGCTGCGCGCCGGGATGACCTGGCAGCAGATCGCCGATGGTCTCGGCGTCACGCGGCAGGCCGTGCACAAGAAGTACGCCAAACGGATCGACCCCGCAATCGTCATCCCCCGGAGGACCTCATGAGCAAGATCGGGCAGATCGTCGCCACCAGCTATGGCCTATCGATGGCCGCGAGCGAAGAGGCTTCGCGGTTCAGCGCACACGAGATCGACGTCGAGCACGTGCTGCTCGCGCTCGTCATCGACGACGGCACGGCCGGGCAGGTGCTGCGGGCCATGGGCATCCGCCTTGACGCGGCGCGCGACGCCGTGGCGAGCCAGCATCGCGACCAGCTCGCCTCCCTCGGAATCGCTGCGGAGATGCCGGAAGAGGCGCGCATCCGGTTCCCTCAGCAGGGCGCCTCCGACTGGTCCGATCGCGCGTTGAAGCTCCTCACCGACGCCGGCAGCCGCGGCAAGTCCGGCGACACGACGGCGGTGCTCCGAGAGCTGCTCGTCGAGCCGAGCGGCACCGCCGAGGGCATCCTCACGCGGCTCGGCCACGCACCCGCCGCGATCGCGGAGCGGCTGGACGACGCAGAGGGGATCCGCGCGCGCGATGCCCGCATACAGGGGCGTCTGTCGCGCACGCACACGGCGTTCGTGCCCGCGAGCGTCGAGGACGTCTGGCAGCTCGTATCCAGCCCGGAGCGACTGCCCGACTGGGAGATGAACCTCATCGCCGTGCGACCGGCGCACGGCGCGTGGGAGGGCACCACCCGCACCGTCGCCCCCGACGGCAAGGCCCTGAAGGGGCGACCCACGATGGTGCGTCAGCTCATCGACCGCATCGCCGCCGACCACCCGCACCATGTCACGTGGGAGATGCGGTTCCCCGACGCTCCGCGCGCGAACCGCCGATCCGTCTCGGTCGATATCGAACAGGCCGCCGGCGGATCCCAGGTCACGGTGCACTTCGCCTGGCTGCGCGGCCCCGGCCCGTCCCGCCCGCTGCGCCTCGTCGCACCCCTCACCCGGTTCGTCGCGCGCCCCGTCGTGCGCCTCGCCCTCTGGGTGCAGGTCACCGCACTCACGAGCGCGATCAGCAGGGCGCTGCGAGCCTGACGCCCGGGCCGTGAACGCGGCAACGAGCCGCGCGCCGGCTACGCCCTAACGTCCGCCCGGAACACGCGGGTGGGCTCGGCAATAACGCCCTCACCGATGATCTCGACGCGCGAGTTCGTCAGCTTGTGCTTGCGGATGACCTTGGCGGCCTTCTCGATCTCACCGTCGACGCTCTGGCCCTTCAACAGGATCAGCTCGCCGCCGTCCTTGGCGAGCGGCGCCGTCCAGGGGATCAGCGTGCGCAGCGCCGAAACGGCGCGCGCGGTCACCGCGTCGAGCATGCCCTCGTACCGACCGGCCTCCTCGGCCCTCGCCCGCTCGACGATGACGTTGTCGAGGCCGAGCGACGAGACCTGCTCGTTCAGCCAGGCGCACCGGCGCTCCATGGGCTCGATGAGGATCCACTCGACATCGGGCCGCGCGATCGCGAGCACGATGCCGGGCAGGCCCCCGCCGGATCCGACGTCGCCCACGCGACCCGCGGGAAACAGCGGTGCGGCGATCGCCGAATTCAGGATGTGACGGTTCCAGAGCCGCGGCAGCTCCTGCGGGCCGATCAGGCCGCGCTGCTCACCGTGCTCGGCCAGCGCACCGGCGAACTGGCGCGCGAGGTCGATGCGATCACCGAACAGCTCACCGGCCGCCGCGGGCTCCTGCTCGAGAAGAGAGGTCACGCTCTGCGAACCACCGTGTGGCGGTCGCCGCGCTCGCCATACGACTCCGAGACGTACCCGCGCTCGGCGACGATGTCGTGGATGATCTTGCGCTCGTACGAACTCATCGCCGGCAGCGACGCCTGAGATGCGCCGTCCTCGAGGCGGGCGATCGCCTGGTCGACGAGCACGCCGAGCTCGCCGCGGCGCGCGTCACGGGATCCCGCGACGTCGAGGATCAGGCGCGAGAACTCGCCCGTCTCTCGCTGCACCGCGAGGCGAGTGAGCTCCTGCAGCGCCTGCACGACGTTCGGGTCGGCGAGCGACTTCAGCGACTCGTCGTCGCTCTCGACCGAGACGTAAGCGCGCCCCTGGCGCACGTCGAGCTCGAGGTCGCCGTCGAGGTCGGCGATATCGAGCAGGCCCTCGATGAAGTCGGCCGCCGCGTCGCCCTCGCGTTCGAGCTGCTCTGCGGTCGGAGTGCTGTCTGCCGTGGTCATGTGGTCTTCCCCTCGCCGTTCGCAGGCTTGTCCGCTCCGGGCGCGGGATCGGGCGAACTCTTCGCCGGACCGGCCGGCCCAGCCGGATCCTTCTTCTTCTGCTCCGCCGCGACCTGCGCGTCCTTCTTGGCGCGCTTGGCGCTCTTCGGCTGCACGCGCTTCGCCTTCGCGCGGCGCTCGAGCTCGACCTGGCGCTCCAGCTCGGCCTGCTCGCGCTCGTACTCTTCGATCGAGACGATCTTGCCCTTGGCGTTGATGCGCTTGCCCTTCTTGGCAACGCGCTCCTCGCGGGCCTTCGCGGCCTCGGATCCCGGGGTGGGGTTCTCGCGGATGATGTAGAACTGCTGCGCCATCGTCCAGAGGTTGTTGAAGAACCAGTACGTCACGACGCCGAGCGGGAAGAAGACGCCCGAGAAGATCATCGCGAACGGGATGACGTAGAGCATGATGCGCTGCATCTGGTACGCCTGGCCCTGGCGCGCCTCGGGCGAGAGGTTCTTCGAGACGATCTGCAGCTGCGTGGTGAACTGCGTCGCGATCATGAGACCGACGAGGATGATCATCATCACGATCGCGGCCGTCGAGGTGGCGATCGGGTGCTGGAAGTGGTCGACGAGCGTCTTCGACAGCGGCGCGATATCGAACAGCATCGCGTCTTCGAACTCGTTGACCTTCTCGGGGGTGAAGAGCCACTTGTTGAGCCCGCCCCGGCCCTCTGCGTGCCACGTCGCGATGTCGCGCAGCGTCCAGAACAGCGACAGGAAGATCGGCATCTGCACGAGCATCGGCAGACATCCGGAAACGGGAGAGGTGCCGTGCTTCTTGTACAGCGCCTGCGTCTCGCGCATCTGCGCTTCGCGCGACAGCTGATCCTTCTTGCCGCGGTACTTCTCTTGGACCTTCTTCATCTGAGGTCCGAGTTCCATCATCTTCCGCTGGCTGTTGATCTGCTTGACGAACAGCGGGAAGATCGCGAGTCGCACCACGACGACGACGCCGAGCACGGACAGCACCCAGGACAGACCGCCGTTGCCCGGCAGGCCCAGCGTGGTCCATACCCAGTGCCATCCGACGAGGATCGCTTCGATCACCCAGCGGATGGGGAAGAGGATTGTTCCGAAGAAGTCGCCCACGGAGGGTCAGTCCTTTCGACGCGACATCACAAAGCCGCGCGGAGTCAGGTCGTACGAGAAAACAGAGTGAAGACGCACATCGTCTTCGCCGCCTGCAGCCCACGGGTGGCACCTCGCGATCCTCGCGATGGCCATACCCGATCCTCTCACGAGGCCGTGCTGCTGCAGCGCAGTCACCGCATACGCGGAACACGACGGGAAGTAGCGACACACGTCGCCGTAGAGCCTCGAGATCGTGGCGCGGTACGCCGTCATCGCGAGGATCCCGATATTGCGAGGGATCAGCGCCGGCTCAGGTATGCGAAACCGCGCCGACCCCATGGCCGACGCGGGAAGCACGCTCACGATGCCGCCTTGCGCTCGATACTGCCGACGACATCGTGCCGCAGCTCGGAGAAGGGCGACGTCGCCGATGCCGGAAGCGCGCGGATCACGATGTCGGCCCCCCGACGCACCTGCGGCGTCGCCTCGAGGCAGATGGCCTTGAGGCGACGCCGCACGGTGTTGCGGGTCACAGCGTTTCCGACCGCCTTGGACACGATGAAACCGAATCGGGGCAGCCGATCCTCGTGTGTGTCCACGACATGGAGCACATGCACCGCGCCCGCGCGACGAGCGCCCCGACGGACGACTGATCGATAGTCGATGCCGCGGGTGATGCGCTGCGATCGCGAGAGCACGTGCGACGTGCCGCTCGTGCTCTACGCGGAGAGCTCGGTACGGCCCTTGCCGCGGCGCGCGCTCAGGATCGCGCGGCCGGCGCGGGTGCGCATGCGGGCACGGAAGCCGTGCTTACGGGCGCGACGACGGTTGTTGGGCTGGAAAGTGCGCTTGCTCATACTCACTCCGGGAGGTTCGTGTCACCGGAAAACAACGGGCCGGAGACGTATTTCAGAAATGCCCACAGCGGGCACAAGTCAACCGCAACAGTCTACGTCGAGATTCGAAATCCTCGCAAACCGCGAGCACAACCTGTCAGTATCCCCACAGGGGCCGACATCTCACCTCGAAGACACGCGGATTCGGCGAATGGGGTTTGCGACATCGCGCCGACCTGACTAGCGTAATCCAAGTTATCCACAGGCTGTGCAAAATAGAGGAGGCGGACGGATGGCAGACGTTCCCGACGTTCCGATCTGGCGTCTCGTGCTCGCTGAGCTCAAGGAGGACGACCGCGTCACGCCGCAGCTCGAGGGCTTCCTGAGCCTCGCCGTGCCGCAGGGCGTTATGGGCGGATCCCTCTATCTCGACGTCCCGAACGATCTCACCGCCGGGCAGCTCAACAAGCGCATGCGCGAGCCGCTCATGGACGCGATCGCGCGCGTGGGCGACGACAGCGTCACGTCGTTCCGCGTCGTCACGAACCCCGAGCTCGCGCAGCAGCCGTACATCCCCGACGCCTCGCCGCTGGCGACGGATCCGGAACCCCAGCAGGATCGCTCGTCGCGCCCGATCGAACAGCCGCACCCGCAGCCGCGCAGCGAGACCCGCCTCAACCCGAAGTACACGTTCGACAACTTCGTCATCGGCCAGTCGAACCGCTTCGCGCATGCCGCGGCCGTCGCCGTCGCGGAGGCGCCCGCCAAGGCTTACAACCCGCTGTTCATCTACGGCGACTCGGGCCTCGGCAAGACCCACCTGCTGCACGCGATCGGCGACTACGCGCAGAACCTCTTTCCCGGCGTGCGCGTGCGCTACGTCTCGAGCGAAGAATTCACCAACGACTTCATCAACTCGATCGCGAACAACCGCGGCGCCGCATTCAACGCCCGCTACCGCGACCTCGACATCCTGTTGATCGACGACATCCAGTTCCTGCAGGGCAAGGCCGAGACGCAGGAGACGTTCTTCCACACGTTCAACACGCTGCACGACCACGACAAGCAGGTCGTGATCACGAGCGATGTGGCGCCGCGACTGCTCACCGGCTTCGAGGACCGCATGCGCTCGCGCTTCGAGTGGGGCCTCATCACCGATGTGCAGGCGCCCGACCTCGAGACCCGCATCGCGATCCTTCGCAAGAAGGCCTCGAGCGAGCGGATCTACATCCCCGAGGACGTCATCGAATACATCGCCTCGCGCGTCTCGACGAACATCCGCGAGCTCGAGGGCGCCCTGATCCGCGTGTCCGCGTTCGCCAGCCTCAACCGCTCCGAGGTCAGCCGAGAGCTCGCCGAGGGCGTGCTCCGTGACATCGTGGACAAGCCCGAAGACACGGTGGTCTCGCCGACCGACATCATCCAGGCGACCGCGACGTACTTCAAGATCACGGTCGACGACCTGTACGGGCCCGGCCGCGCCCAGGCCATCGCGCAGGCCCGCCAGATCGCGATGTACCTGTGCCGCGAGCGCACGAACCTGTCGCTGCCGAAGATCGGGCAGCTGTTCGGCGGCCGCGATCACACGACCGTCATGTACGCGACGAAGAAGATCACGCAGCTCATGAAAGAGAAGCGTCAGCTGTACAACCAGGTGCAGGAGATCACGGCTCAGCTCGGTCGGCGCTGAGTTATCCCCAGACTCTCCACACGGTGCGCATCCCACGGATCCGTCGCTGTTAAGAGTTCTCCACGTTGTGGATAACTTGTGGATAACTGTGGAGACACGCCATTCGCCCTGTGCACGACACGCGCCACCGCTGTGAAACCCGCTGTGTGGAGCGATTCTCCGGCCTTCGACGTATGAACCGCTCATCCGCAGCTCGTCCACAAACGACATCGATGTAGTTACCTACTCGCTTCTAGGATCCACAGAGTTATCCACATTCTCCACAGCTGTTAACGCTGTTAAGAGATCTCTCTTATCCAAGGGCGCTCCAATCACCACCACGGATCGAGTTTCGACTCGGGCGGCCATGAGCTACTAGCATTGGGTTCCCGCGACATCTGCGTTCTTCGAAGAGCGTGTCGTATCGATCTACACGCATCTGAGGGAGAGCTACGTGAAGTTCCACGTGAACCGAGACGTCTTCAGCGAGGCGGTCTCGTTCGTCGTCAAGCTGCTGCCGCAGCGCAACCCGCAGCCGATTCTCGCGGGCGTGCTGATCGAGGCCGGCACCGACGGATCCCTCTCCCTGTCTGCGTTCGACTACGAGGCATCGGCCCGTACGACGATCGAGGCGACGATCGACGAGCCCGGCACGATCCTCGTGCACGGCCGCCTGCTGAACGACATCTCGAGCCGGCTGCCCAACGCGCCGATCGAGATCTCGACCGATGACGAGAACAACGTCGCCGTCGTATGCGGTCCGGCGCGCTTCGCCCTGGCATCCATGCCGGTCGAGGAATATCCGGCGATCCCCGAGGTCACGGGCCAGTCGGGCGTCGTGCCCGGCGAAGACTTCTCGACCGCGATCGCCCAGGTGGCCTTCGCCGCGTCGCGCGACGACGTCACCCCCGTGCTCACGGGCGTGCAGCTCGCCGTCAGCGAGAATTCGCTCGGCCTCGTGGCCACCGACCGCTACCGCGTCGCGCTGCGCACGGTCGACTGGGACGGCAGCCAGCAGGAGGTCCAGGCGCTCGTTCCGGCCCGCACGCTGATCGAGGTCGGCAAGACCTTCGCCCACGGCGGCAACATCTCGATCGCATTCTCGGGCGAGGGCGACCGCGAGATCATCGCGTTCACGGCCGGCAACAAGACCGTGACGTCGCTGCTGATCAAGGGCAACTTCCCGCCCGTGCAGCGACTGTTCCCGGAGCAGACCGGGCACTACGCCGTCGTATCGACGAGCGACCTCACCGAGGCCGTGCGCCGCGTGGCGCTGGTTCTCGACCGGTCGGCGCCGCTGCGCTTCACGTTCAGCCAGAACGAGGTCACGATGGACGCTGCTGGCGGCGACCAGGCGCGCGCGTCGGAATCCGTCGACGCGACCCTGACCGGCGGCGACGAGGTCACGCTCGGCCTCAACCCGCAGTACCTCCTCGAGGCGCTCGGAGCGGTCAAGAGCGAGTTCGCGCGCATCACGTTCACGTCGAGCGACAACGCGAACAAGCTCAGCCCGATCCTGGTGATGGCACAGACCTCCGTCGAAGACGCCGCGAGCGACAACTTCAAGTACCTGCTGCAGCCCAACCTGCTGCTGCGCTAGGCGCGGGTCGTGATCGTCGAGCACCTCAGCCTCGTCGACTTCCGCAACTACGCCGAGGCGGAGCTCGATCTGCAGCCCGGCACCAACCTGCTCGTCGGCCGCAACGGTCAGGGGAAGACGAACCTCGCCGAGGCGATCGCGTATCTCGCCACCCTCGGATCCCATCGGGTGACGTCGGATGCGCCGCTCGTGCGCGACGGGAAGGACGCCGCGTTCGTGCGCGCCCGTCTCGCGCACGGCACGCGCACCGTCACGCTCGAACTGCAGGTCAACAAACAGGGATCCAACAAGGCGCGCGTCTCGGGGAACCCGGTGCGCACGAACGAGCTGCCGCGCTACGCGCAGGCGGTGCTGTTCGCGCCGGAAGACCTGCAGATCGTCCGGGGGGATCCGTCGTCGCGGCGCCGCTTCGCCGATCAGCTGCTCGTGCAGCGAACGCCGCGGATGGCGAGCGTCATCGCCGACTACGACCGCACGCTGCGGCAGCGCACGACCCTGCTGAAGTCGGCGCGGGCGCGCGGCATGAAGGTCGAGCAGCTCACGACCCTCGAGGTGTGGGACGACAAGCTCATCGCGCTCGGAACCCAGATCATCGACGCGCGGATCCGTCTCGCGCGCGACCTCACGGATCCGCTCGCCGCCGCGTACGCCGCGATCGCCGGTGAGGATCACGCGCCCGGGCTCGCGTGGGCGCTGTCGATCGGCGGCGAAGATCCCGAGGAGGACGAGAACGCTCGCGAGGTCACCGCGGGCGACATCGCGGCGCAGTTCCGTGCCGCGCTCGAGGCGAAGCGGGCGCAGGAGATCGAACGCGGCCTGACGCTCGTCGGACCCCACCGCGACGACCTCGTGCTGCGGCTGCGCGGGCTGCCCGTGAAGGGGTACGCCTCGCACGGCGAGGGGTGGTCGATCGTGCTGTCGCTGCGCCTGGCATCGGCCGAGCTGCTGCGGCAGGAATCGCCGGGCGGCGACCCGATCCTCATCCTCGACGATGTGTTCGCCGAGCTCGATGCGGCCCGGCGCGGCCGCCTGGCAGGCGTCGTGGCCGACTACGAGCAGGTGATCGTCACGGCCGCGGTGGCGCGGGATATCCCCGAGGCGCTGCGCGCCGGCGCGGTGCGGATCGAAGCGGGAAAGATCCTCGGTCCCCTCGCCGAGCACCCGTTCGAGGAGTCGTCGTGACGAACGAGCGGCCCCCGGGGATTCCGGAGACGATCGCGACGTACCTGCGCCTGCGCGGCCTGCCGCTCAGCCAGGCCGCGCGCCGCAAGCGGCGTCAGCGCGGGGATCCGGACGGGAGCCAGCCGTTCGCGAAGGGACGGGATCCGGGCACTCTCGGCGACGCGATCGAGGCGCTCACGTCGGCGAGCGGCTGGCGGCCGCAGCTCGAGCGCGAGGAGCTCGCGCTGAACTGGGAGGAGATCGCCGGCGAGGACAACGCCGCGCACTCCTTCATCGAGACCTTCGCGCAGGGTCTCGTAGTCGTGCGATGCGACTCGACGGCGCGTGGAAAACAGATGCACCTCATGCGTGCGAACTTCCTGACCCGGGTGCTCGAGCTGTACCCGGATTCTGGCGTAAAGGAGATTCGCTTCTTCGGGCCGGACGTACCCACCTGGAAACATGGCTTCAGGCGTGTGCAGGGGCGCGGCCCGCGCGATACATACGGTTAGGACGGGAAGGGACCCATCTGAGGGGCTTTTCTCGCGCGAGAGGGCCTGTTAGGCCGCTTTTCACATCCCGACCGGGTAAACTGAAAGACGCTGCGCACACGACTAGGAGCAATGCTTTCATGACGAATGAGACCTCTCACAACAAAGTGATGAACGAGTATGGCGCGGACGCCATCCAGGTTCTTGAGGGGCTCGAGGCGGTGCGCAAGCGCCCCGGCATGTACATCGGTTCTACCGGACCGCGCGGTCTGCACCATCTCGTGTACGAGATCGTCGACAACTCGGTTGATGAGGCGCTCGCGGGGTACTGCGACACGATCAAGGTGACGCTGCTCGAAGACGGCGGCCTGCGTGTGGTCGACAACGGTCGCGGGATCCCGGTCGAGGAGAACAAGAAAGAGGGCAAGTCGACCCTCGAGGTCGTGCTGACCGTCCTCCACGCCGGAGGCAAGTTCGGCGGCGGCGGATACGCCGTGTCGGGCGGTCTGCACGGCGTCGGATCATCGGTCGTGAACGCCCTGTCGACGCGACTCGACGCGGTCATCAAGCGCGACGGCTACGAGTGGAGTCAGTCGTACGCGGACGGCGGTCACGCGGTTGCGCCGATCGAACGCGGCGACGAGACGGACGAGACGGGTACGGAGATCACCTTCTGGCCGGACGCCGAGATCTTCACCGAGACGGTGGACTTCGAGTACGAGGTGCTGCGCACGCGCTTCCAGCAGATGGCCTTCCTCAACAAGGGTCTGACGATCGAGCTGTACGACGAGCGCGCCGGCTCGATCGAAGAGGTCGACGACGCAGACGGTACGCCCGAGGCCCAGCAACGGCATGACGTGTTCATGTACGAGAACGGCCTCATGGATTACGTCGATTACCTCAACAATGCGCGCAGGTCAGAGCGCGTGCATGAGGAGATCATCAGTTTCGAGACCGAAGACACCGATCGCAAGATCGCGCTCGAGGTTGCCATGCAGTGGACGACCTCGTACAGCGAGAACGTGTTCACCTATGCGAACACGATCAACACGCACGAGGGCGGCACGCACGAGGAGGGTTTCCGTGCGGCGATGACGACGCTCGTGAATCGATACGCTCGTGCGAACAACCTGCTCAAGGAGAAGGACGAGAACCTCACGGGCGACGACGTGCGCGAGGGCCTCACCGCCGTGATCTCCATCAAGCTCGCAGAGCCGCAGTTCGAAGGTCAGACGAAGACAAAGCTCGGCAACACCGAGGCGAAGAGCTTCGTGCAGCGCGTCGTCAACGAGGAACTGGGCGACTGGTTCGAGCGCAACCCGCAGCAGGCGAAGACGATCATTCGTAAGTCGATCGACGCGGCGTCGGCCCGCATGGCGGCTCGCAAGGCCCGCGAAACGGCTCGTCGTAAGAGTGTCTTCGAATCGGCGGCCATGCCCGACAAGCTGAAGGACTGCACGAGCAAGGATCCGTCGATCTCCGAGATTTTCCTCGTCGAGGGCGACTCGGCAGGCGGATCCGCGGTCGACGGGCGCAACCCGACGACGCAGGCGATCCTGTCGCTGCGCGGCAAGGTGCTGAACGTCGAGCGCGCACGCCTCGACAAGGCACTCGGCAACCGGGAGATCCAGGCGATGATCCAGGCCTTCGGCCCGGGCGTCGGCCCCGAGTTCGATATCGAGAAGGCGCGCTACCACAAGATCGTGCTCATGACCGATGCCGATGTCGATGGACAGCACATCACGACGCTCCTGCTCACATTGATCTTCCGGTACATGCGCGGACTCATCGAGGCCGGGTTCGTCTACCTCGCGATGCCGCCGCTGTACCGCCTCAAGTGGACCAACGCCCCCCATCAATACGTGTACTCGGATCGCGAACGTGACGTGTTCGCGGAAGAGGGCATCGCCCGCGGCTGGCGCCTGCCGAAGAGCACGGAGGGCGGCGTGCAGCGCTACAAGGGCCTCGGCGAGATGAACGCCGAGGAGCTGTGGGATACCACGATGAACCCCGAGACGCGCACCCTGCGTCAGGTGACGATCGACGATGCGGCCGCGGCCGACGAGATCTTCGCCGTCCTGATGGGCGAGGACGTGGAATCGCGCCGAAACTTCATCCAGCGCAACGCGAAGGACGTCCGCTTCCTCGACATCTGATCGAGCGCGGCTAGAGAGACGAATTCATGACTGACACAGAGCTTCCCGAAGACGAGGGACGTCCGGACCTCAACGCGGACCACAACCATGGTCGGATCGACCAGGTCGACCTGCAGTCGGAGATGCAGCGCAGCTATCTCGACTATGCGATGAGCGTGATCATCGGGCGCGCGCTGCCCGATGTGCGCGACGGCCTGAAGCCCGTGCACCGCCGTGTGATCTATGCGATGTACGACGGCGGATACCGCCCGGACAAGTCGTTCTCGAAGTGCGCGCGCGTCGTCGGCGACGTGATGGGTCAGTATCACCCGCACGGCGACACCGCGATCTATGACACCCTTGTGCGCCTCGTGCAGCCGTGGTCGATGCGGTACCCGATGGCGCTCGGCCAGGGTAACTTCGGCACCCCGGGCAACCAGGGCGCCGCGGCCCCGCGATACACCGAGACCAAGATGGCCCCGCTCGCGCTCGAGATGGTGCGCGACATCGAAGAAGACACGGTCGACTTCCAGGACAACTACGACGGCCGCACCAAGGAGCCGACGGTCCTGCCGGCGCGCATCCCGAACCTTCTGGTCAACGGATCCATCGGCATCGCCGTCGGCATGGCGACGAACATCCCCCCGCACAACCTCCGCGAGGTCGCGGACGGCGCGCTGTGGGCGCTCGATCACCCCGAGCTTCCTCGCGAGGAGCTGCTCGCGGGCCTGATGCAGCGGATCCCGGGGCCTGATTTCCCGACGAAGGCGCAGATCCTCGGCACCAAGGGCATCCAGGAGATGTACCGCACGGGCCGTGGATCCATCCCGATGCGCGCAATCGTGAACGTCGAGGAGATCCAGGGGCGCACCTGCCTCGTCGTCACAGAGCTGCCGTATCAGGTCAACCCCGACAACCTCGCGGTGAAGATCAGCGACCTCGCGCGCGAAGGGCGCGTGCAGGGCATCGCGGACATCCGCGACGAGACGTCTGGCCGTACTGGCCAGCGTCTCGTGATCGTGCTCAAGCGCGACGCGGTCGCGAAGGTCGTGCTGAACAACCTCTACAAGCACACCGACCTGCGGTCGAATTTCTCCGCGAACATGCTCGCGATCGTCGACTCCGTGCCGCGCACGCTGCCGCTCGATCGCTTCATCACGCTGTGGATCTCGCACCAGCTCGAGGTCGTGGTGCGCCGCACGCAGTTCCGCCTGCGCAAGGCCGAAGAGCGCATGCACGTCCTGCGCGGCTACCTCAAGGCGCTCGACGCGCTCGACGAGGTCATCGCACTGATCCGTCGTTCGCCCACCGTCGACGAGGCGCGCGAAGGCCTGAAGGCCTTGCTCGATATCGACGACATTCAGGCGGATGCGATTTTGTCGATGCAGCTGCGCCGCCTCGCGGCGCTCGAGCGCCAGAAGATCATCGACGAGGCCGACGAGCTCGAGGCGAAGATCGCCGACTTCCGGGAGATCATTGCGAGCTCGGACCGCCAGCGCGACATCGTCAAGACTGAACTGACGGTGATCACCGACAAGTACGCCGACGACCGCCGCACGCAGATCGTGCACGGTTTCGACGGCGACGTGTCGATGGAGGATCTCATCGCCGAGGAAGAGGTGGTCGTCACGATCACCCGCGAGGGATACGTCAAGCGCACGCGCAGCGACCTGTACCGCAGCCAGCACCGCGGCGGAAAGGGCGTCAAGGGCGCGCAGCTGCGCGCCGACGACGTCGTCGAGCATTTCTTCGTCACCACGACGCACCACTGGATCCTGTTCTTCACGAACACGGGTCGCGTGTACCGCGTGAAGGCGTACGAGCTGCCGGAGGCCGGTCGCGACGCGAAGGGCCTGCACGTCGCGAACCTCGTAGCGATGCAGCCCGACGAAACGATCGCCGAGGTCATCGAGCTGAAGGCGTACGACGACCGCGAGTACCTCGTGCTCGCCACGCGCAACGGTCTGGTGAAGAAGACCCGGCTCGGCGAGTACGACTCGAACCGCCAGGGCGGCATCATCGCGATCAACCTGCGCGAGGGCGACGAGCTCGTCGACGCGATGCTGGTCGACGGCGACGACTACCTCATGCTGATCAGCCGCAAGGGCATGTCGCTGCAGTTCCCCGCGAGCGACGATTCGCTGCGGCCGCTCGGTCGCTCGACCTCGGGCGTGAAGGGCATGTCGTTCCGCGACGGCGACGAGCTGCTGAGCGCGTCGGTCGCGCGCGGCGGCACGTTCGTGTTCACCGTCACCGATGGCGGATGGGCCAAGCGCACCGCGATCGAGGAGTATCGGGTGCAGGGTCGCGGCGGTATCGGCATCAAGGTCGCCAAGCTGCACGACGATCGCGGCGAGCTCGCGGGCGGAATCATCGTGCAGGAAGATGACGAGGTTCTGGTCGTGCTCGCCAAGGGCAAGGTGGTACGCTCAGCCGTTGCCGAGGTGCCCGCGAAGGGTCGCGACACGATGGGAGTCGTGTTCGCGCGCCCCGATAAGGGCGACCAGATCCTCACGATCGCTCGCAACAGCGAGCGCCGACTTCGTGAGGTCGAGGCCGAAGACAATGCTCCCGATAACTCCGAAGGTGATGAATGAGCACGGTAGCTGACAAGCTCGCGAAGAAGTCCGCGCAGAAGACTTCCTCGAAGCAGGTGCGCCTGCGACTCGTGTACATCGACTTCTGGTCGGCTGTGAAGCTGTCGTTCCTCGTGGCGATTGCGATCGCGATCGTGACGCTCGTGTTCTTCATCCTGCTGTTCCTGGTGATCCAGTCGACGGGCCTCATCGCCCAGGTCGACGAGTTCGTCGGCAGCTTCAGCGATGGGCGCTTCTCGATCGAGGCGGCCGTCGGGCTGCCGCAGGTGTTCGCGTTCGGCTCGGTCGTCGCGATCCTCAACCTCGTCGTGATCACCGTCATGGGTGCGGTCGCGGCCGGTATCTACAACATGTGCGTGAAGATCACGGGCGGTCTGCTCGTCGGGTTCACCTCGAACTGATGTGTATGGCGGCGCCCCGGGCTTCCGCCGCGGGGCGCCGCTGCTGTATGCGCGGGGATGCGCCACGCCCGGGATGCGCGGCCGAATTGGAACGCTCATCGGCGATGGGGTATTCTCTTGAAGGTTGACGGCCGTGAGGTCGGATACGGGGCTATAGCTCAGTTGGTTAGAGCGCGTCACTGATAATGACGAGGTCCCTGGTTCAAATCCAGGTAGCCCCACCACGTGGGATTCGCGGAGTTCGGCCGATTCGGCTGGGCTCCGTTTTTTCGTGCCGGAGACGGGCTCGAACGCGACGCAATTCGTCACGATTCGACTCGCAGGGCCCGTTGTTTACGCCCCGCTACCCCGTGTGTCGGCGGTCGTTGTGGCGCCGTACCGGGTGTGCGTACGTTTCCGGCATGGACCCCCGAAATCCTCCCGCTCATCCGATCACCGTCGGCAATGCTCTCGATGGTGCGGGGATGGCGAGCGATGACCGGTGCGCACGCGTGGTGGTCGCGGGGGCGGGGCCCGCGGCGCTCATGCTGCTCGAGCGGATCACGGCGAATCATGCCGCCGAGAGCCCCGGCAGGCGGCTGCGCATCGATCTCGTGGATCCCCACGAGCCGGGCGGCGGCCGCATCTGGCGCCGCGACCAGTCGCCCCTGCTCAAGCTCAACACCCTCGTCGGCGACAACACGATCTTCACCGACGACTCCTGCGTCATCGGTGGGCCGATCGCGCCGGGGCTGGCCCTCGTCGACTGGCTCGGCGAGATCGTTGCCGGGCGCGTCGACCGGCCCGACTGGTGGGACGACGCGCTCGAGAGCGAGGCACGGGGCGTGACGCAGGATTCGTTCCCGACGCGCCGCCTGAACAACGCCTATCTCAGCTGGGCGTACGGCGAGGTGCTCCGCCGCGCCGCCCCCACGGTCTCGATCGCCTGGCACCGGGATCGCGTGGCCCAGGTCGACGCGCCCTCGTCCGAGGAGCCCGCCGCCGTGATCCTGCAGTCGGGCGAGCGGCTCGAGGCCGACGTCGTCGTGTACGCGATCGGCCACAACGGATCCGCGCCGTCGCCGGAATCGGCGGGCCTCGCGGAGTTCGCGGCGACGCACGGCCTCGGATACCTCGGCCCGGCGTTCACCGCCGAGGCCGACCTCGGCTGGGTGCGCCCCGGGCAGGACGTGATCGTGCGCGGCATGGGGCTCGCGGCGGTCGACCTCGTCGTGCTGCTCACCGAGGGGCGCGGGGGCCGATACGTCGCCGACGGCGACCGTCTGCGCTATCTGCCGAGCGGCGAGGAGCCGGTGCTGCACCTGGGCTCGCGCCGCGGGGTGCCGTACCGGTCGAAGATCACGAGCCGCCTTGCGGGGGATCCGACCGCGCTGGAGTTCCTGGGCGACGCGTTCCACGAGCGCATCGCGCGTACGGAGCGTCCGATCGACTTCGACCGCGACGTATGGCCGCTGTTCGTCGCCGAGATCATCGCGGGTCACTTCCGGGAGCTCTTTACGGCCCATCCCGAGCGCGTGCGCGGATCGTGGACCGACTTCCTCGCCCTTCTGCGCGGCGTGCTCGAGGCGCCGGACGGCTTCCGCTCGGACGCGTACCGGGATCTCGTCGCGGCGCACGTGGCGTCGCCGGACCGCTTCGACTTCGCCGCGTTCGATCGCCCGCTCGAGGGCACAGGTGCGACCGGCAGCGCGGCCGACGATGACGAGGCGCTCCAGAGCCGGGTGCGCGACCACATCCGCGTCGATCTCGACCTGAGGACGAAGCAGCACAACAGCCAGACGCAGGGCATGTTCTTCGCGGCGCTGTTCGGGTTCCTCTCGATCAACGAAGTTCCGAAGGATCGGTGGACGGCGCGCAGTCGCACGCTCGCGATCCCGAGGGCGTTCAAGGCGTTCTTCAGCTATCTCGCGAGCGGTCCGCCCGGCCACCGCCTCGAAGAGCTGCTCGCGCTCTCCGAGGCGGGCGTGGTGCGATTCCTCGGCGGGCGGATCCGGTTGGAGACCGACCACGAGCGCGGCGCGTTCACCGCGTCGGGCGAGGCCGTCGACGCGTCGGGCCGCACGGTGCGCGCCTCGGTCGTCGCCTCGGCGCTCATCGACGCGTGGCTGCCCGAGCCGAGCGCGGCGGCGAGCGACAATCCGCTGCTGCGCGGCGTGATCGAGAGCGGCCGGGCCCGCGAACTGACGGTCTCGGACGACGAGCACACGGGAACGACGGGAGAGCTCGTCGTGAACGACGACGGCAGCCTGCCGGAGAGCCCGCGCGAGTTCGCGGTCGGCCCGTTCACGTCGGTGCTCGGCGGCGCGTTCTCGCGGCCAGGGGTAAACGGACTCCCGTTCCGCCACCATGACCGCGTCGCCCGGGCGATCCTCACCGCGCTGGGCGAGTGGGCCTCGGGCTCGGGCTCGTCGCGGTCGGGCCTTGGGCGAGGGACTGATCCCGCCGGGGCGCGCGCCCTGCGGCATACGATTGACGCATGACTGACTTCCTCGTTCTCGTGGCCAATGCCGGCGACGGCAGCATCAGCACCTTCCGACTGAACGATGAGGGGCTGGAGCGGATCGCCGTGACGGAGGGCGTCACGGGGTGCTCGACGTTCGCGGTCGACGGCGATCGGAACCTCGTGTACGCGGCCGTGAAGCCGGATGCGACGAGCGAGTTTCCGGGCGTCCTGACGCTTGCGCTCGACCGCGAGACGGGCGCGCTGACGCCGCGCTCGCGCCGCGACCTGCCGGGCGGCGGCATGAACTACCTCGCGCTGTCGCACGGCGGCACGGTGCTGCTCGGCGCGTCATACGGCGGCGGGTACGGCATCTCGGCCTCGGTCGCAGACGGCGTGGTCTCGGAGCCGGTGTCGCAGGTCGAGTTCCGCAACCTGCATTCGGTGCTGCCGAGCGCGGATGGGCGATTCGCGTACTTCGTGTCGCTGGGCGACGACGTCATCGCGCAGTACGGGCTGGGGGCGGACGCCCGCCTCGACGACCTCGGCACGGTCGCGGCGCCCGAGGGCAGCGGCCCGCGCCACCTCGTGCTGAACGCGGCGCAGGATGCGGTCTACGTGCTGACGGAGTTCTCGGGCGAGGTGCTGCACTACTCCCGGGACACGGAATCGGGCGCGCTCGCGCTCGAAGGCGCGGCGTCGGCGGTGGATCCGTCGGCGGGCCTGACGCACAGCAGGTTCGGCGCGGATCCGGTCGCCGAGCACCTGGTCTGGGGCGCCGACCTGCACGTCGGAGACGGGGTGCTGTGGGCATCCGAGCGCAGCGCGTCGACGCTCGCACCGGTTCGGGTCGCGGGCGACGGATCGGTCTCCGATGCCACGACCTTCACGGAGACCGAGCCGCAGCCGCGGGGCTTCGCCGTCGCGGGGCCGTGGCTCGTGGCCGCCGGCGAGCGCTCGACCGAGGTGGCGCTGTACGCGGTGCGCGGTGCGGAGCTCGAGCTGCTGCAGCGCGTGGAGACGGGCGCGGGCGCGAACTGGGTGCGCTTCGTCTGATCGACACACCTAGTTGACTTATCGACTAGCGTGCGGTTTGATGATTTCGTGGTCCTGGCGCGCATCATCCTCGGGTTCCTCGCCATCTCGCCGATGTCGGGGTACGACCTCATCCGTGCGTTCCGAACGTCCGCCGCGCACTTCTGGAGCGCCGATAAGGCGCAGATCTACCGCACGCTCGCGCGGCTCGTCGCGGACGGACACGCGCGCACCGAGGTGGTTCCCGGTACGGGGGCACCGGATCGCGTGGTCCATCACCTCGAGGCGTCCGGTCGCGACCTGCTGATCGAGTGGCTCGCCTCCGACCAGAAGCCCCAGGCCGAGCGCGATGCGTTCACCGCTCAGATCTTCTTCGCAGAATCGCTCACGACGGGTGAGCTTCGGGGGATTCTCGATGCACGCCGGGCCGCGGCGGTCGACGCGCGCGACGCGCTGCGCGCGGTCGAAAGATCGCTTCCGAACGCGGATCCGACGACCCAGCGCGGGGCGTGGCTGCGACGCAAGACGCTCGAGCAGGGGATCCGCGCCCACGAGGCGCACATCGAGTGGCTCGACGACATTCGGACCGGGCTTGGTGACGCGGCGACATGACCAACGACGTTGTCTTCCTGCACGGCGGCACGGCCGGAGGGTGGATGTGGGATCGCCAGGTGGCGGAGCTTCCCGATCGAACGACGTTCGCGCCCGACATTCCCGGATACCTGACGCGGCGGGCGGAGGAGTGGACGTCGTTCGATGCCGTCACCGACCGGCTTGCCGCAATGATCGCTGATCGAACGACGGGTGCGGTCGACGTCGTGGGGCTCTCGATGGGCGGGATCGTTTCGTTGCACCTCGCACAGCGCCACCCGCAGCTCGTCGCCTCCGTGTTTGCGACGGGGGTGTCGGTGCTGCCGTACACGCGGGGCATGCGAGTGGGCAATGCGGCGACGCTGGCACTGTGGAATCGCCGGTTCTACTGGGCCGGAGTCGCCCGCACCATGGGCCTCGATGGCGACGGCGCGAAGGAGTTCATCGAACAGTCTCCGCCCCTGACGCGTGCAGGTGCGAGGGCGCAGCTGCGGGAGGTCGAGCCCGGCGGCGTCACTCGGCTCACGGAGATCTCGGCGCCCGTGATGGCGCTCGTGGGCGAGCAGGAGTCGCAATACTTCCATCGCTCGCTGCGGGAGATTCGAACGCAGATCCCGGGCGCGGAGGTCGGCTTGGCGCCCGGGATGCACCACGGTTGGAGCGGGGAGGATCCCCGACTGTTCAATCGGATCCTCCGCTCCTGGCTCGACGCGCGCGCTCGGCATCCGGAGCTGCTGCCGGCGAGGTGAATACAGGTGAGCGCGCGAACGGGTGCGCTTCGTCTGATCCGCGATTCGTTTTGCGGCGCTCGGCGCGGCCGGGTAAAGTATGTGAGGTTGGGCGCTCGCGTCCGCACCCTCACGGGGCCTTAGCTCAGTTGGTAGAGCGCCTGCTTTGCAAGCAGGATGTCAGGAGTTCGAATCTCCTAGGCTCCACAATTTCTTGAATCGCGGACGCCTCCCATCAGGCCTCGTGCTGTGACGCCCAGTGTGGGCTCTGTATCAGGCCCACGAGATTGCCGAACGGGTCGCTGACCGAGGCCGACCACCAGCCGTCGCCGCGCTGCGTGATCGGATCGAACTCGATCGCCCCGAGCTCGATGAGACGGTCGAACGACGATCGGATGTCGTCGACGTGCATGCTGACCAGGGCTCCGCCCGGTGCGTCCAAGGCGGGGCGGAAGCGGGCGTCCATGAGCGCGAACTCATCGTCGTCGTCGCCGAACCGCCACTCTGCGTACTGCGGGGTGCCCTGCTCGGGGCGCACGAAATAGGGATCCTCGGTGAAGACGGCGGTGTACCAGTCGACGGCGGCTGCCATGTCATCGGCGACGAGGTTCAGATTGGCGATTCCACGGAACATGATTTCTCCTTCGGTGAGATGGTTCACTCTCCAGCCTGATCGCGAAAGTGATCATCTACTGATAACTTCAAAGAATCCGATCGAAAAGAGCTCGAGATTCGCGCTGACCGACTGATTCAGGCGCTGCTCCTCCTCCAGGGGCGGCAGCAGATCACTGCCGCGCAGCTCGCCGAGGAGCTGGAAGTCTCGGTGCCGACCGCGCGGCGCGACCTCGAGGCGCTCTCCATGGCCGGGGTGCCGATCTACCCGACGCGGGGGCGCGGCGGGGGCTGGCGGCTGGTCGGGGGCGCGCGCACGGATCTCACCGGCCTCACGGAAGGCGAGGTGACGTCGCTTCTCATCGGCCTCGCGCAGAGTGCGACGGCGGAGCCGGAACGCATCGCCGCGGTGCGCAAGCTCGTGAGCGCGGCGCCGGCGCCGTTCCGCGAGTCGGCCCAGCGAATCGCCGACGCAACCGTGCGGGATGCCCCGTGGGGAGATGTGAGCGACGCGGGCGAGGCACAGACCGTCGCCGAGCTGCAGAAGGCGATCGCACGCAATCGCTGCGTCGACCTCGAGTACGCGGGATCGCGCGGCCCGAGCTCCGTCACGCTGGTGCCGCTCGTCGTGGGCAGTCGCGGGGCGCGCTGGTACGTGCTCGGCGCACCGCCCGTCGCGGAGAGCGGCAGGGCCGATCTCGAGCGACTGCGCACGTATCGCGTCGATCGGATCCGCGCCATCGAGCTCGGACGGCCGTCGGACGGCATCCCGTCGGGGTTCGATGCGCGTGAAGAATGGGCGCGCATGGTCGACCGCGTCGAGGGTCTGCGCGGCACGGTGCAGGCGACGATCCGGGTCGAGCCGTGGGCCGTGCGCGCGTTGTGCGATCGGTTCGGCGCGCAGGCGCGCCTTCTCGACACCGCGCCGGACGCGGAGGGCCGCAGTACGGTGACGGTCGGCGCGCACCGCACGGACGCACTCGCCGAGCAGCTGGCCGGCTGGACGGCTGCGATCGAGGTGATCGCGCCGCAGGAGGTGCGCACGGCGCTCCGCGAACTCGGCGAGCGGATCGCCGCCGCGTACTCGGATCCTGTTGATGAGGGTTTGCGCCCGGGCTAGACCCCGAAACGTCGTTCGTTCCGCTCGACCGATCGTGACCGCGCGACGCGTCGATCTCCGTGAACAACGCTTCGATAAGCTCGAGGCAGCCCCGCGACCCCCGCGCGAGGGCCGTGGTCCGCAGGGCGAGCGAGAGGTCTCCGGATGTCCGAAACGTTGAGCAGTGTCGATCTGAGCGCGCTGACCGAGGAACTGCTGACGACGGCGCGCTCGTCGCGCAGCGGCCGCGCGACCCACGTCTTCCGTGCCGTCAAGGGCGGCGCGCTGTCGCAGATCCTGCTGGCGCTCGCGAAGGGCGGCACCCTGTCCGAGCACGAGAACCCCGGCGAGGCGCTGCTGCACGTGCTGCGCGGTCGGGTCGAGCTCGTGGCCGGCAGCGCGGCGTGGGAGCTCGGTGCGAACGAGCACATCGTGATCCCGCAGGAGCGCCACAGCCTTCTCGCCCAGGAAGAATCCGCCGTGCTCCTCACGGTGGTGAAGGCGTCCGCCTGATGGCAGTCGGCGCGCGCCCTGACGGATCCGACGCGACCGTTCCGCGAACCAGCCCGCTTCCGGTCTGGTGAATGGCGCTCGGCGCGGCCTTTGTCGTGCTGGGCGGAGTGACCTCCGCGGTGACGGGACCGCTGGATCTGCCGAAGGGCAGCTGGGTGAGCGCCTACCTGGTGCTCGTGTGCGGGGTGCCGCAGTACCTGATGGGACGCGTCACGATCCGCCACCAGGGGCGACGCTCGGGCTGGTTGCTGCTCGCGGGATGGAACCTCGGCAACGCGGCCGTGGTCGCGGGCACGCTGCTGACGGCGCCCTATGTGGTCGACGTCGGCGGGGCGCTGCTTCTCGTCTCGCTGATCGCCGTGCTGTGGGCCCTCCTGAGCCGGCAGCCGGCGGGCGCGGCCCGAACGATCTCGGGAGCGCCGCGGTGGCTTCTGGTCGCGGTGCTGCTCATTCTTATCATCAGCATCCCCATCGGGCTCGTCCTCGCTCACGTGCGCGCCGGGTGAGCGGTTGTGAATAGTCATCCCGAGTAGTGCGGGGTCATTTCGTGTCGCCCGATTTCTCCGGGCTTTCAATTCGCGGCGGAATTCGCATATCTTTTCTGCGCGGCACACGCCGATATCTTTTCGGCAGAATTGAGACATCCGGAAGTTTCCCCGGGGAAAGTGATTCACGTTCGTCGCCGGGCGAGGGAGAACCGGGCGAGCGCTCTCCTTCGCGATCGACGACACCGACTCGACCACACATGAATATGACGAATTGTGTGCATTCGTGACGCGACATCTCGAATGTCTCGAATGTGTCACCGTTTATGTCGCGGAATGTCGCGAACGCTTGTGGCCGCACGAATGCCGTCATTAGCCTGTGCGAAATGCGTGCGCAGATATCGGGCTCTTCTCGAACGAGGGTGTAGTCCGTTGAGCGCGTCGCTGTCCGTGTAGGAGTCGAGGTCTCCCTGAAGATGGAAGTTCCTACACTGCCCACCCGGAAGACCTCGACATGTCCCACCCTACTTTTGATGCGCCCTGCCTGACCACGTTCTGCCGCCTCGACGAGCTCGGTCTCCAAGCCGTCGGACAACACCTGGAACCCGACCGAGCGATGCTCCAATGCCGAGTCGTTGAACCAGACCAGTGGTGCCAGCACTGCGGATGTGAGGGGACGCCACGGGACACGGTGGTGCGCAGGCTCGCGCACGAACCCTTCGGACACCGACCCACGACG
>NZ_AUGQ01000020.1 GCF_000422745.1 Microbacterium gubbeenense DSM 15944 | reverse complement strand
AGGTAGAGAACGGTCCGCCACCGTGCCTGATCCGGGCTGCCTTCGGCAACTTGGGAACCGAGATAAGGAAGCAGTCGCACTCGTCGAGCTGGTACCCACCCCACGACGCGACGCGGAGCTGCTCGCGAGCCAGTTCACGGTACGGGTGATCCCCGCTGCACAGAAGATCCAGCACCGTCTTCTCCTTCGCGGAGAAAGCACTCCCAACTGCGCGACCACGACTCATGTTCATCCCTCGAGGATACGGGGGCGGCATCGCTGGGTCTCGCTACCGCAGACATGGCACCTACGGCACGAAGACCTGACAGAGTAGGCGGGTGGTGCGTTTACCGGTTGAGACCGCCATCGTTTTCGGTGTGCTCTAACCGTTGCTAATTTCCGCCAAAGCGTTGGGCGGTGCGTGTGCGTTGAGGTGTCGCACAACGCTAGAGCTACGAGACGTCACATTGGGGCGGGAGATGGCCGGCAAGACTTCGCGGTCGTATGAGTCTCGTATCTATGTCTCGCAACCTGCCGGGCCAATCGAGGTACGAGACGTTCGTTGCGAGACAGTCGATAGCGATCGCATCCGCCGCGATTGTGTTGAACCCCCCATGGAAGGGCGTCAATGCGATTCCCCGGAACCGCGACACGGCGGCCACTTTCGGTGACGATCGACTGTGGATGCCCGAAGCAAGGCCGTACGCAGGGAACGGATACGGGTCGGGATGCCTGAGTCGATCTGGCCTCGTGTCAGTAAAGGCCGTGGCGAAGGATGGCGCGAACGCACGACGCTGAAGCCTCGCCGAAATGCCCTCGGACCGCGAGAGTTTGACCCTCACGCGACGTGAGGTCCGAGGATGCCGAGTATGACTGATCACTTCAATGCATTCGAGATGAGCCCCGTCCCTGATGGTCCGGACGCCGTCGCGCCGGATCCGTTTCTCGGCATCTACGCGATGCCGATGTTCGTGAAGATCCCGACGAGAAACCTTCGCGCGTCGACAGATTTTTGGGTCCGCGGACTCGGCTTCGTCGACTTGTTCAGCGTTCCCGGGCAGATCGTGCATCTGCGACGATGGGCTTTCCAAGACGTCCTGCTCGTTCCCGTAGAGGACGAGGCGGCACCGTCGGGGGCGTCCACGGTTCAGGTGTTCGCCTCCTGCGTTCTCGGCCAGCTCGAGTCCGTGGCCGACGCGTGCCGCGAGCTGTCGCCGGATTCGGTGACAGGGCCGTACGACACGGCGTGGAGAACTCGCGACATCGCAGTTGTCACTCCGGAGGGGGCGCACGTCACGTTCACGGCGGCGACGCCGTTCACTCCCGACAGTGACGTGGGGCGCGATTTCGCATCGGTCGGAATCTTCGCGCCGGAGACTGCGAAGGAGGAGCACAATGACATCGATGGTTGACAACGAGATTGAAGAGGATGCGACGGTCGGTGTGGCTGCTGACCTCCTCGGGCTGACCGTTCGCACCCTGCACCACTGGGATGAAATCGGTCTTGCATCCCCGTCTCGTCGCACTCCCGCCGGTCACCGCCTCTACACGTGGGATGACCTCGAACGTCTCAGCCGGATCGTGGCGTATCGCGAGGCCGGCTTGTCGCTCGATGCGATTCGCCATGTGCTCGACGACGCGACCGCGGCGATCGGAGATACGCTGCGCGAGCAGCGGGCGCAACTGACTGAGCGGATCCATGATCTGCAGCAGCTCGATGAACGACTCGAGCGCATGACGGATGCGCATGAGCGCGGCATCTTGATGAGTGACGACGAGCAGCGCGAGGTCTTCGGCGAAGATTGGGACCCGCAACAAGCGAGCGCGGCCCGCTTCGTGTGGGGCGGGTCGAAGCAGTGGGCGCAGTTTGCCGAGCGCTCCGCGTCTCGATCACGAAGTCAATGGCGGGCGCTCTCCCAGGCCATGTCTGACCTCCAGCGCGACCTTGCTGGCGCAGTGAACCGCGGCGTCGAGCCGGGGAGCGAAGAGGCGGATGATCTCGCCGAGCGCCACCGCGAGCTGTTCTCCAACTTCTTCCCATTGACGCGACAGATGCAGGTGTGCCTGGGGCGGATGTTCGAGGCCGACCCGGGTTTCTCGTCGTACTATGACGGAATCGGCGACGGCCTCGCCGCGTGGTTCCGCCAGAGCATCGACGAGTCGGCGCGCCACCACGGCATCGATCCAGATACCGCGACCTGGGAATAACGTCGCCGTATCGCCCAATACGGCGTAGTCGTCACCCGGTCGTCGAGGCCCGCACGACGAGCTCGGGCTCGAACTCGATCGTCTCGGGCGCGCGGCGCGGATCCTCGATCAGCTGCGCGAGCACCTCGAGCGCCCGCGTGCCGATGAGTCCGGCGGGCTGACGGATCGACGTCAGCGGCACGACGGTCGACTGCGCGAACGCGATGTCGTCGTAGCCGATCAGCGCGATGTCCTCGGGAATCCTCAGCTCGCCGATCATGACGAGGGCCTGCATCACGCCGACGGCGACGAGGTCGTTGGCGGCGAAGATCGCGTCGGGGCGTTCTTCCGGCGCGCGGGCCGCGATCACGGATCCGGCGTCGCGCCCCGCGAGCACCGTCAGCTGGTCGGTCGTGACGTGCTCGATCGTCGCGCCGGCGACCTCGGAAACCGCGCGCGCGGCGCCCGCGAAGCGATCCTCGACCTGTCTGAGCGCAACGCGCTGGCCGCCCACGAATGCGATGCGCCGGCGGCCGTTCTCCAGCAGGTGCGACGCCGCGATGAACCCGCCGCGCTCGTCGTCGACCGCAACGGCCGAGAAATCGGATCCGGGTGCTGTGCGGTCGACGAGCACCACGGGGATCCCGTGGTCGCGCAGCCGCTGCGCGGCCTCGAGCGTCTCGGAACTGGGGGAGAGGAGCACGCCGCGCACGCGCTGTTCCTCGAAGAGATCGAGGTAGGCGTTCTCGCGCGAGGGTTGCTCGTCGCTGTTGCCCGTGAGCACCGCGAGCCCGTGCTCGGAGGCCGCGTCCTCGGCGCCACGGGCGACGTCGGCGAAGAACGGGTTCTGGGCGTCGAGCACGATGAGGCCGACCGTGGTCGATTGGCCGGCGCGCAGCTGGCGGGCGGCGTCGTTTCGCACGTAGCCGAGCTGGTCGATCGCGCGTCGCACTCTCTGTACCGTATGCGGCGCGACGGCCGTCGGCCGGTTCAGAACGTTCGATACGGTGCCGACTGACACGCCTGCGACGACCGCCACCTCTCGAATGCTGACCGCCATCGGTCCTCCTTCAACCCCACCGGAATCCTATGGCACGCCACTGCCGGTGAGCGAAACTGAGAGTTTCGAACCCCGACTTGCTCCGACCCCGGGGATATGAGCATAATGAAACGATTCAACTTTTGTGGCGCAGACCCGACGGAGGTGTTCGATGGCGCGCATTGCGTTTCGACTGCGAGTGAAGCCCGAGATGCTCGACGAGTACCTGCGACGCCATGATCCGGTGTGGCCCGACATGCTCGAGGAGATCGCAGCGTCGGGGCGTCGAAACTACTCGATCTTCCACCTCGGCGGTGGCGAGCTCGTCGGCTTCTACGAGACCGATGATGACACGGCGTCGAAGGCCTACCTCGCGACCAGCGAGGTCGCGGCGCGCTGGGAAGCCGACATGGCGCGCTTCTTCGTCGATCAGGACGGCCGCGCGGATCAGAACGCCGACACATTCCCCGAGGTGTTCCACCTCGAGGCTCAGCTTCGCGCGTCGCGCGCGGAATAAGCCCCGACATGGCGGCCGACGAAGGCCGCACCCGAAAGAAAGGCACCTCCATGGGCATCCTCTCCCAGGACATCCTCGACCAGCTCGCGAAGCAGTCGATCGAACTCCCCAGCTGGGCGTTCGGAAACTCCGGCACGCGCTTCAAGGTGTTCGGCACGCCGGGCACGCCGCGCGATCCGTTCGAGAAGATCTCGGACGCAGCGCAGGTGCACAAGCTGACCGGCCTCGCGCCGACCGTCGCACTGCACATCCCGTGGGACCTGTCGGACTTCGACGCGCTGCGGAAGCATGCCGAGGACGAGGGTGTTTCTCTCGGCACGATCAACTCGAACACGTTCCAGGACGACGACTACAAGTTCGGCGCCCTGACCCACGAGGATTCCACGATCCGCAACAAGGCGATCGATCACCACCTGCAGTGCATCGACGTCATGGACAAGACCGGTTCGCGCGACCTGAAGATCTGGCTCGCCGAGGGTTCGAACTACCCGGGCCAGGCCGACATGCGCGGCCGCCAGGATCGCCTGCACGAGTCGCTCGAGAAGATCTACGCGCGCCTCGGCGACGACCAGCGTCTCGTGCTCGAGTACAAGTTCTTCGAGCCGTCGTTCTACCACACCGATGTTCCCGACTGGGGCACGAGCTACGCGCAGGTCTCCGCGCTCGGTGAGAAGGCGCTCGTCTGCCTCGACACGGGCCACCACGCGCCCGGCACGAACATCGAGTTCATCGTGATGCAGCTGCTGCGCCTCGGCAAGCTCGGCTCGTTCGACTTCAACAGCCGCTTCTACGCCGACGACGACCTCATCGTGGGTGCGGCGGATCCGTTCCAGCTGTTCCGCATCGTCGTCGAGGTCATCCGCGGCGGCGGCCTCAACAACCCCGACGTGCAGTTCATGCTCGACCAGTGCCACAACGTCGAGAACAAGATCCTCGGCCAGACGCGCTCGGTGCTCAACGTCCAGGAGATGACGGCCCGCGCGCTGCTCGTCGACACCGAGGCCCTCCGTGCCGCACAGGTCTCGGGCGACGTGCTCGCCGCGAACCAGGTCTTCATGGACGCGTTCTACGCGGACGTGCGTCCGGCGCTCGCCGAATGGCGCGAGTCGCGCGGCCTCCCGGCCGACCCGATGGCGGCCTTCTCGGCCTCCGGCTACCAGGAGAAGATCGAAGCCGACCGCGTCGGCGGCCAGCAGGCCGGCTGGGGCGCGTAAGCAGCTGAAAGAACGGGGCGGATCCGCGTGTGCGGGTCCGCCCCGTTCTTTCGCGCGTTCAGGTGGCCGTGCCCGCGAGGCGGATGCGGCGCTCGGCGAAGTCGGGGCGATCGAAGTAATCCGCCGTTCCGCCGAGCGGGGCGATTCCTCCGGCGGCGCGGGCTCCGAGGCGCACCCGGGCGCTCTTGACGGCCATCATCGACACGGCCTCGGCGCCGGCGGCCGTCTGCGAGATCGCCACGATGCCGTGATTGCCGAGCAGCACGAGCGACGGGAGCTCGCCGTGCTCATCCATGTATCCCTCGAGCCGCTCGAGGAACAGCCGTCCGAGCTCCAGGCCCGGCTGCGCGTACGGCACGAAGAGCGGGCGGCCGAGGATCAGCAGCTCGTCGGTGTAGACCGGCTCGGCGAACGCCGTCGCGGCCTGCTGGCTCGCGACCAGCGACACCACGTCGGTCGGGTGGGTGTGCGCCACATAGCGCACGGGCGCGAGGGCCCGCACGGCGACGTGCACGAGAGATTCGACCGATGCCCGCAGCGCGCGCCCGCCCGCCTCGCCGGCGGTGAGCGCCGCGGTGAGGCGATCCTGGTCGGTCGAGGGATCCCGCAGGAGGCCCACGAGCTCGTCCACGCCCACGGTGACGAAGTCGTTCCGCGTCGCGGTGCGCATCGACGAGCCCGACGCCTTCACCACGATCTCGTCGCCGACCAGCTCGCTCGTGTTGCCCTCAGACAGGATCACGAGATCCCGCTCCGGCTCGGCGAGCGCGAGCGTCATCTCGAGCAGTTCGTCGCTCACGGACTCCGGTGCGATACGTGCGCTCATCGTGCGCTCCTTTCTTTGCGCCGGGGCGCGGGGTGGTGTGATGCGCCGGGCAGATACTGCCGCGGCGAGATGGTGCGGTTCACGATCGCTCGCAAATCGTCGACGGTCCCGCTCACCGTGCCCGCGGCGCGGGCCTGGACGAGCAAGCTGCCGAGCGCCGTCGCCTCGACGGGCCCGGCTAAGACGGGCACGCCGGCGAGATCCGCGACGCGCGCACACAGCAGCGCGTTGCGGGATCCGCCGCCGACGATGTTGATCTGCGTCACGACTTCGCCCGTCAGCGCGCCGATCTCGAGGGCCGACAACGCGAGCGAGTGCGCGAGCGACTCGATGATCGACCGCACGAGATCGACGCGGTCGCGGGGAGGCGTGACGCCGTGCTCGCCGCACCAGTCGGCGATCCGGCGCGGCATGTCGCCCGGGATCTGAAAGCGCGGATCCGCGACGTCGAACACGGGCACGTCGCCGTCGCGCGCCGCGGCGCGATCGAGCAGCGTCGTCAGCTCGTCCTCGGCGCCCCACCCGCGAAGGGCCTCCGACAGGATCCAGAGGCCCATGCCGTTGCGCATCACGAGGAAGCGGTCGTCGACGCCGCGCTCGTTCGTGAGGCCCGCGGCGAACGCGTCGGATCCGAGCATCGGTGCGGCTCGCTCGACACCGATCAGCCCCCATGTTCCGCACGAGACGAAGACGCCTCCGCGCGGGGGGAGCGGTGTCGCGACGGCGGCCGCCGCGGTGTCGTGCGCGGCCGTCGTGACGACGTCGATCGGATCGTCGATGCCGACGCTTCCGAGGATCCGCCCCAGGTGCGTGCCCGCCGGAACGACGTCGGCGAGCAGCCCGTCGGGCAGCGAGAGCCGCGCGAGCAGGTCGCGATCCCAGTCGCCCGACTCGGTGCCGAGCAGGCCGGTCGTCGACGCCATCGTGCGCTCGGCGACGCGCTCACCCGACAGCCAGTATGAGAACAGGTCGGGCATGAGCAGCGCGCCGTCGGCGGCCTCCAGCAGGCCGCCCGACTGCTCGGCGGCCAGTTGGTAGACGGTGTTGATCGCCGCCGGTTGCACGCCGGCGCACGCGAACAGCTCGCCAGCCGGAACGTGCGCGTGCACACGATCCATCACGTCTTCAGTTCTCGTATCCCGGTAGTGCGCGGGGTTGCCGAGAAGGCGCCCCGCGCGCGTCAGCCCGTAGTCGACGCCCCAGGTATCGACGGCGACGGAGCGGATCCCGGGGTACTCCCGCGCCGCGCGCTGGAGCCCGTCGACCGCATCGGCCCACAACGAGAGGACATCCCATTGCATCAGGCCCGCGACGCGCACCGGCCGATTATTGAACCGCGAGCATTCGGCCGCTGTGACACTGTCGCCATCGACCTCGCCGACGATCACCCTGCCGCTCGTCGCGCCGAGGTCGATGGCCGCGAAGCGGTCTCCACCCGTCGTCATCGAACGTATCGTCAGAACGCGAGATCGCGCGGCTCGGGGCCGAGCTCTGCTTCGCGAGGATCGACGACGCGGAAGCCGTTGGCACGGTACGCCTCGTAGTCGAAGTTCTCGCACTCGTCGTAGCCGATGCGGTGGTAGTCGTAGAACCCGTCCCAGTTCTCGTACCCGTCGCCGAGCGAGTGACCGAGGAACGCGTCCGCCATCGCGCGTCCGAGGCGCGGGGCGATGTAGAACCCGCCCATCGCCATCACGTTGCAGTTGTTGGCTGTCGCGGCGCGCAGCGCCGTCGTCACGCTCTCGCACACGGCGGAGTGCACGTGCGGCACCTTGCTCGCGGCGACATGGATTCCCATGCCCGACCCGCAGAACAGCAGCGCCTTCTCATACTCGCGCTCGGCGATCTGCGATCCGACGAGGAACCCGACGCGGTGGTACATGTCGGTGTCGTCGTGCGTCGGCGTGAGGTCCTTGACGTTCCACCCGTTCTCGACGAGGTGGCTCTTCACGGCCTCCTTGAGCGCGAATCCTGCGAAGTCGGCTCCGATGACGACGTGTCGGTCCTTGGCGAGCTTCATGATCTTGTTCCCTTCCATCGGAGCATCCGCGTGAGATTGCCCCGTTTGTCCCACTGATTGATGATGATCACGAGCAGCAGCACACCGCCCCAGATGAGCGGTCGGTAGAAGTTGCTCACCCCGGGGAACGTGTTCAGCAGCGACGACAGCACCTGCAGCACGACCACCGCGAGCACGACGCCCGCGAGCCGCCCGGTTCCGCCGTTCGGGTTGATGCCGCCGAGCACGACGATGAGGATCGCGAGCAGCGTGTACGTCGACCCGTAGTCGGCCTTCGCCGAGTTGTAGTTCGCGAGCATCACGAGCCCGGCGCTCGCCGCGAAGACGCCCGAGATCGTGTACGTGCGCACGATGAGGCTCGTCGTCTTCAGGCCCGTGAAGTTTGCGGCCGTCTCGTTCGATCCGAGCATGTAGAGCTTGGTGCCGAACGCCGTGCGGTTCATGAGGTACCAGACGATGACGGCGCCGATCACGAAGATGATGAGCACCATCGGGATGTACGACGCGATGCGACTGCCCATCACGTAGGCGTACTCGGGCGGCATGCCGGAGATCGGCTTGCCGCCGCTGATCACGAGCGCGATGCCCGTGTACAGCTCGAACGTTCCGAGCGTGACGAGGATCGCGGGGATCTTCACCTTCGCGACGAGGAAGCCGTTGATCGCGCCGGCGACGGCGCCGACCACGAGCGAGAACGCGACGCCCGCGCCGAGCGCGAGATAGCCGGTCGACGAAGCGGATCCTTCCGGCGCGATCTTCAGCATGAGCATCGCCGTGGCGATCGCCGTCATGTTCGCCGTGCCGACGACCGACAGGTCGATTCCGCCCAGCACCATCGTCAGCATCACGCCGAGCGCGAGCAGGCCGAACTCGGGGAACTGCATGGCCATCGACTGCCACGTCGCAACCGAACTGAAGTTCGGCCACTTCACGATGGCGAAGAACGCGAGCAGCGCGACGAGAACGACGGCGAGGCGCGTCACATGCGCGTCCCGGAACATGGTGCGCAGTCCGCGCGGCATGCGCGTCGTGGGGGTCATGGTGGTGGTCACGATGCCTCCTCCTCGTTATCCGCCCCGTTGTGGGGTGCGTTGACGTTCATACGATGGCCCCCTGCCTCTTGCGCGCCCGCGTCATCTGCACGGCCGACACCGCGGTGCCGGCGATGATGAGCACGCCGAGCGCGACGCGCTGCCAGATGGTCGGCACGCCGACGAGGATCATGCTGTTCTGCACGATCACGATCAGCAGCGTTCCGAGCATGGCGCCGGTGAGGGTTCCCCGGCCGCCGGTGATGGCGGTGCCGCCGAGGACGACGGCCGCGATGACCATGAGCTCCATCCCGAGCAGGTTCGTCGGGTGCATCTGGCCCATCATGCTGGTGCGCACGAGACCGGCGATACCGGCGAGCACACCCGCGATGATGTAGAGCGCGAACTTCGTGCGCTTGACGTTGACGCCCGCGCGCGCGGCCGAGCTCTCATCGCCGCCGATCGCGTAGATCGAGCGGCCGAAGGTCGTGTACTTCATCACGACGAACGCGGCGGCAACGATCACGACCAGGACGAGGAAGGACAGCGGCAGGCTCGACAGGTGCCCGGTGCGCGGGTTCTCGGTGACGAGCAGCGACGCGCGGCCGAACTCGGCCATCGCGGGCGGGATCGACGGGATCTGCACGGACGACAGCGCGCCCTGCATGAATCCGGAGAAGACGTTCGACGTTCCGAGCGTGATGATCAGCACGGGCACGGCGATGGTCGCGGTGAACGCGCCATTGAAGGCGCCGAGCACCGCCGAGATTCCGATCACGAGCACCAGCGGCAGCCAGAGGCCGCCCTCCCATCCCCAGTCGACCAGCATGCGCGTCGTCGCGTAGACCGCGAGGGACGCGAGCGCCGGGAACGAGACGTCGATGCCGCCCGAGACGAGCACCATGTAGGTGCCCACCGCGAAGATCCCGGGCACGACCATCGCGCCGGCGAGCGCCACGATGTTGTCGAGCGAGAAGAACAGGCCGCTGCGGGCCTGGATCACGATCGCGAGCAGGATGATGACGAGCAGGATGTAGAACTCGTTCTGGCGCAGAACCTTCTGAAGCGCGGCGCGAGCCTTCATCGCTTCCCTCCTTCGGCGACGTCCTTCGACATGAGATCGGACAGGCGCTCTTCCGTCGTGTCGACCGAATCGACTTCGTGGACGATGCGACCGTCGCGCATGACGAGCACGCGGTTGCAGTTCTCGAGGATCTCGGGGATGTCGTCGGAGATGATGATGACGGCGAGGCCGTCGGCGGCGAGCTCGCGCAGCACTCGGTGGATGTCGTGCTTCGATCCGATGTCGACGCCGACCGTCGGCCCGTTCAGCACGAGCACGCGCGGGCCCGTCGCGAGCCACTTGCCGATCACGACGCGCTGCTGGTTTCCGCCGGACAGCGTGCTGGCGGCGTTGGCGGGCGTCGGGGTCGCGATCTTGAGGCGGTCGACCCAGCGCTGCGCCTCGGCGTTCAGCTGAGACTCGCGCAGGGTGCCGAGGCGCGAGACGAACTTGTCGATCACGGAGATCGTGATGTTCTTGCCGATCGAGCGTTCGAGCGCGAGGCCCTCGGTGAGGCGATCCTCGGGCACGTAGGCCATGCCGAGATCGATCGCATCGCGGATCCCGCGGAGCTTCGCTTCTTTGCCGTCGACGATGATCCGACCGGAATCGTGCGGCATGAGGCCGAACATCGCGAGCGCGAGCTCGGTGCGGCCCGATCCGAGCAGGCCCGTCACGCCGAGGATCTCGCCGGGGCGCAGCGCGAGGCTGACGTCCTCGAAGGCTCCGGACACGCTGAGCCCGTCGAGCTCGAGGATCGGATCGGCGGCGATGTCGCCGCCCGTGAACCGCTCATCGTCGAACTCGCGGCCGGTCATGTAGAACGAGAACGACGCGCGATCGAGCTCTTCGGGCAGGCACGTGATCACGTGGCGGCCGTTGCGGATGATTGTGAACCGCTGGCTGATCTCGAAGACTTCTTCGAGCTTGTGACTGACGAAGATGATCGCGACGCCTTCCGCCGTGAGGTCGGCGATCACCGAGAACAGGCGGGCCACCTCGCGGTTCGTCAGCGCCGTCGTCGGCTCGTCGAGCACGAGGAGCCGTGCGTCGTTCATGAGGGCGCGCGCGATTGCGATGAGCTGCTTCTGCGCGACCGGGAGCGAGTCGACGCGCGCATCGAGGTCGATCGAGACGCCGATCTTCTCGAGCGCGGTCTCGGCCGTGCGGCGCATGCGGCGCCAGCTGACGAAGGGTCGCTTGTCCGAGATCTCGGAGGTGAAGGCGAGGTTCTCGAGGACCGTGAGGTTCGGGAAGACCGAGAAGTCCTGGTAGATCACCTGGATGCCGTGCGCGATCGCCTGCTTCGGGGTGAGCGCGCGGTGGCTCTCCCCACCGAGGATGATCTCGCCGCCGTCGGGCGCGTGCACGCCCGAGAGCACCTTGATGAGCGTCGACTTGCCGCTGCCGTTCTCGCCGGCGAGGCAGTGCACCTCACCGGGCGCGATCTCGAGCGTGACGTTGTCGAGCGCCTGCACACCAGCGAATGACTTGCTGATGCCGCGAAGGCTGATGATGTGTTCCAACGTGGATCCTTTCCGACGTCGAGTGTCGGGGCGGCCGGAGAACGGCCGCCCCGACGCGGATCAGAACGAGAAGTCTTCGACGTTCTCGGCGTTGATCTCGATCCAGCCGTTGCCCTCGAGGATCTTGTCGCTGCCCTCGGCGAACTGCATGTCCTCGTAACCCTTCACACCGAGGTCGACGCCGTCGGCGATGTCCTCGCCGTCGAGGATCTGCGTGGCGAGAGACGCCATTGCGTATCCGGCGTCCGCGGGATCCCAGACCGTCAGTGACTTGACGATGCCCTTTTCGAGGATGTCCTTGTTGGCGGCGGGCATGCCCGTGCCGCTCGCGAACACCTCTCCGACGAGGCCGGCCTCTTCGATCGCGCGCGCGACGCCGGGGGCGTCGAATGACGACGTGCCGACGACGCCTGCGAGGTCGGGGTGCGCCTTGAGCAGCTGGCTCGCGACCTGGTACGCGACTTCGCCGTCGTCCTGCGACTCGACACGAGGTTGGTCCTCGAGCAGCTGCATGTCGGGGTAGGCCTCCTTCTGGTGCGCGACGGCGCCGTCGGCCCACTCGTTGTGAGAGGCGTTCGTGACGTGGCCGACCATCGTCGTGTAGGTGCCCTCTTCGCCCATTGCGGCGGCGAGGTTGTCCATGATGAACGCGCCGTAGGCCTCGTTGTTGAAGGCCTCGATGTCGTACATCGTGTTCTCCTGGCTCGCGCCCTCGTGCGTCACGACGACGATGCCGGCATCGAGTGCCTGCTTGAGCACATTCTCGATCGCTGCCGGGTCGACGGGGACGACGCCGATCGCGTCGACACCCTGCGCGATGAGGTCCTGAATGACCTGCGCCTGCATTGTCGCGTCGGTCTCCGACGGGCCGCGCTGGTAGACGTCCATGCCGCTGTCCTCGGCGTACTTGTCCACACCCTCCTTCATGCGCACGAACCAGGGGTTCGTCGCATCCTTCGGAACGATCGCGATCGTGTAGTCGCCGTCGCCGGCTTCGACGCCGTCGCCGTCGGCGTTCCCGCTCTGGCCGCCGGGCGTGCAGGCCGTGATTCCCAGACCGATCACGGCGACCGCCGCGATTGCCATGGTCTTGAAGCGTCGCTGCTTCATCATGATGTCCTCCAAAGTCGACATGTGCTGTGGCAGCGCGACTTCGGTAAGTGTGCGTCGCGCCATTGCGAATTACAGGATTAAAGCGCTTTAGTGGCTAAAGCGCTTTAATGTTATCCACGACTGCATGGATGCACAAGATGGATGCGGCTCGCGCCGTCGCGAGCTTTTGGAAAGGTAAGTGTCATGGAACCGCACGACAGCACAGCAGAGGGAGTCGTGCGTCTCAGCGAAGTCGCGGCGTACGCCGGAGTGTCGAGTGGCACCGTGTCGAACACGATCAACCATCCCGAGCGTGTGCTGCCCCGCACGCGCAAGATCGTCAACGAAGCGATCGCCGCGCTCGGGTACATCCCGAATCAGCAGGCGCGCATGCTGATGGGCGTGGCGAGTGAAGTGATCGGCCTCGTCGTGCTCGATGTCGAGAGTCCCTTCTACATGGAGACCGCGCACGAGATCGAACGCGCGGTGCGCCGCACGGGGCAGGTCGTCATGCTCAGCACCTCGGACGGAGACCTTGACCGTGAGGCCGCGCTGTTGCGGGTGCTGGCCGCGCAGGGGGTGCGAGGCGCCATGCTCGCGCCGTCGACCGCCGACATCGACGCCACGCGCTACCTGGACCTGCCACGCGCGCTTCCCGTGATCCTGCTGGATTTCGACGGTGGACCTCGGCACTGCTCGGTATCGGTCGACAATCGCCAGGGCGGTCGCCTCGCGGTGCGGCACCTGCTCGAGCGCGGGCACGAGACCCTCGCCTATATCAGCGGTCCCGCGCACATCCGGCAGTTCGCCGAGCGCGCGGAGGGTGCGCGAGAAGAGATGCGCGCGCAGGGGTGGGACCCGTCGGAGCGCCTCATCGAGGTGGCCTCGCCGGGTATCGGCATCCGTGACGGACAGGCCGCCGCCGAGCGGCTGATCGCCGAGAATCGCCCCACGGGCGTGCTCTGCGGAAACGACATGATCGCCTTCGGCGCGTACCGCGCGTTCGCCGCCGCGGGAATGCGGGTCCCCGAGGACATCGCGATCGTCGGCTACGACGACATCGATGTGGCGAAGGACTGGATCGTGCCGATGACGACGATCCGGCAACCGATCGACGAGCTCGGCGCGAACGCCGCGCGTCTGATGATCGCTCACTCCTCGGGTGACCCGGACCATGTCCACGAACAGGTCGTGCTGCAGCCGGAACTCGTCGCGCGGCGCTCGACGGGCGGTTGACGCGGGTCGAGCCGGATACGCTCGTGGAATGTCGATGACGAGCTCGGTCCACGGAGAGCAGCGCCGCCGGATCCTCGGCGAGATGCTGGAGCGCGATGGCAGCGTGACGCTCGTGGCCGCGGCGTTAGAACTCGGCGTCTCGGAGATGACGATCCGCCGCGACCTCGCCGACCTCGAGGCTGAAGGGGTCGCGCGGCGCGTGCGCGGCGGGGCGACCCAGGTCGTCGGCCCGCGATCGTTCCGCGATCGCAGTGCGCAGCGCCGCTCGGCGAAGGCGCGCATCGCGCAGAAGGCGATGGATCTCGTGCCCACGGCGGGCGCGATCGCGATCGACGCGTCGACGACGGCGGGCGCGCTCGGATCCGTTCTGACGAAGCACCCCGATCTCGTCGTCGTGACGAACTCCTGGGACAATTTCCGCTCCGTGCGTCGGGCGGGGGTGAAGCGCGCGATCCTGACGGGCGGGGAGGTTGACGAGCTCACCGACAGCCTTGTGGGTCCTGTCGCGTGCCGGGCGGCCGCATCGCACGGCTATCGCACCGTCTTCGCCGGGGCGAACGGTGTCGAGGCCGAGTTCGGAGCGAGCGATGTCTCGCTCGAAGAGGCGCAGGTGAAGGTCGAGTTCGCGCGCGCTGCCGACGCCGTTGTCCTGCTCGCCGACTCGAGCAAGGTGGGCGGACGGGATCTCGCGCGCAGCTTCGCGTGGGACGAGGTGTCGGTGCTCGTGACGGAGCTGGATCCATCGGACGAGCGCCTCGCAGAACTGCGCTCGCGCGTTGAACTGCGGTAGGGCTCTCTGTAGCTTGTGCGCCACGTTATCTAATGTGATAATTACAAGAAGTAACATTCGTGCTCGTTCTTCCGTGTAAGGAATCCCATGACGAACCCCACTGTCGCTGACCTCATCGCGCGGTCGAACCGTCTCGGTTCCGACCCCAAGAACACCAACTACGCCGGAGGCAACACCTCCGCCAAGGGCACCGAGACCGACCCGGTCACGGGTGAACCTGTCGAGCTGCTCTGGGTCAAGGGATCCGGCGGTGACCTCGGGACACTTAAGGAGTCGGGCCTCGCCGCGCTGCGACTCGACCGCATGCGGTCGCTCGTGAACGTCTACCCCGGCATCGACCGCGAGGACGAGATGGTCGCGGCATTCGACTACTGCCTGCACGGCAAGGGCGGTGCGGCGCCGTCGATCGACACGGCCATGCACGGTCTCGTCGACGCGGCGCACGTCGATCACCTGCACCCCGACAGCGGCATCGCGATCGCAACGGCCGCCGACGGTGAAGAACTCACGACGAAGATCTTCGGCGACAAGGTGGTCTGGGTGCCGTGGCGCCGCCCCGGCTTCCAGCTCGGCCTCGACATTGCCGAGATCAAGAAGGCTAACCCGCAGGCGATCGGAACGATCCTCGGCGGCCACGGCATCACCGCATGGGGCGACACCTCGGAAGAGTCCGAGAAGAACTCGCTCTGGATCATCGAGACGGCCGAGGCGTACATCGCCGAGAACGGCCAGGCGGATCCGTTCGGCGCTGTGCGCGCCGGTTACGAGGCGCTCGCCGAGGCCGAGCGCCGTGCGAAGGCCGCCGCGATCGCGGCGACCGTGCGCGGTATCGCCTCGCAGGATGCTCCGATGGTCGGCCACTTCACCGACGCGGAGGTCGTGACCGACTTCCTCGCCGCGGAGCGCGCCCCCGAGCTCGCCGCTCTCGGCACGAGCTGCCCCGACCACTTCCTGCGCACCAAGGTCAAGCCGTTGGTCCTGGACCTGCCAGCCGACGCGTCCGTGGAGGACACGGTCGCACGTCTGAAGGAGCTGCACGAGGAGTACCGCGCCGACTACGCGGCCTACTACGACGCGTACGCGACCGACGCCAGCCCCGCGATGCGCGGTGCGGATCCCCTCATCGTGCTCGTGCCCGGCGTCGGCATGTTCAGCTACGGCAAGAACAAGCAGACCGCTCGAGTGGCTGGTGAGTTCTACATCAACGCCATCAACGTGATGCGCGGTGCGGAGTCCCTCTCGACCTACGCGCCGATCTCCGATGAGGAGAAGTTCCGCATCGAGTACTGGGCTCTCGAAGAGGCGAAGCTGCAGCGTCTGCCGAAGCCGAAGACCCACGCCGGTCGCATCGCGTTCGTCACGGGCGCCGCCAGCGGCATCGGCAAGGCGATCGCCACTCGCCTCGCGAAGGAGGGCGCCTGCGTCGTCGTCGCCGACCTCGATCTCGAAAAGGCCCAGGCCGCCGCGGCAGAGCTCGGAAACACCGATGTCGCCATCGGCGTCGCGGCGAACGTCTCCGATGAGGCCGCGGTTCAGGCGGCGCTCGACGAGGCGGTGCTGGCGTTCGGCGGTGTCGACCTCGTCGTCAACAACGCGGGCCTGTCGTTGTCGAAGCCGTTGCTCGAGACCACCGAGAAGGATTGGGACCTGCAGCACGACGTCATGGCGAAGGGCTCGTTCCTCGTCTCGAAGGCTTCTGCGCGGGTGCTCATCGACCAGGGGCTCGGCGGAGACATCATCTACATCTCGTCCAAGAACTCGGTCTTCGCAGGCCCGAACAACATCGCCTACTCGGCCACCAAGGCCGACCAGGCCCACCAGGTGCGCCTGCTGGCGGTGGAGCTCGGCGAGCACGGCGTGCGCGTCAACGGCATCAACCCCGACGGCGTCGTGCGCGGATCCGGCATCTTCGCGGCAGGCTGGGGCGCGAACCGCGCCGCGACCTACGGCGTGAAGGAAGAGGACCTCGGCCAGTACTACGCGAACCGCACGATCCTGAAGCGCGAGGTCGTTCCCGAGAACGTCGCGGACGCCGTGTACGTGCTGACGGGCCCCGAGCTCAGCCGCACGACCGGCCTGCACATCCCGGTCGACTCGGGCGTCGCGCAGGCGTTCGTCCGCTGATCGCGCTGTAGTGTGCGGGCGCGGGCCCTCATCGGATCCGCGCCCGCACAACTACGGCAGATCCGGGGCAGATTGGCCGGTCGGGCCCTCAGTCGCCTGGCCTGCTCGGTCTGTGCCGTACTTATGCACCTGGAGACAACATGAACTCAGTCGCCGCTATCGACCTCGGCGCCACGAGCGGCCGCGTGATCGTCGGACGCTTCACGGGCGGTTCCATCGAGATGGAGACCGTCGGCCGCTTCGCGAACGACCCGGTCATGACGCCGGGCGGCCTGCAGTGGGACCTCATGGCCCTGTATCGGGGCGTCACGGAGGGGCTGCGCGAGGCGTTCCGCATCGCACCCGACATCTCGTCGATCGGCATCGACTCCTGGGCTGTCGACTACGCGCTGCTGCGCGGCGACCGCATGCTCGGCACACCGTTCCACTACCGCGATGAGCGCACCGCCGCCGGCGTCGAGGCCGTGCACCAGGTCGCAAGCTTCGACGAGCTGTACCGCCGCAACGGGCTGCAGTTCCTGCCGTTCAACACTCTGTACCAACTGGCCTGCGAGCGCGGCGTGCTCGATGCCGCTGACTCGATGCTGCTCGTTCCTGACCTGTTCGCGTGGCTGCTCACGGGCGAGAAGGTGGCCGAGCGCACGAACGCATCGACGACGGGTCTGCTCGACGTCACGACCAAGGAATGGGATACAGCACTGGCCGAGCGCCTCGGGGTGTCCGCGCGCGTGCTGCCGCGCCTGGTGGATCCCGGCGAAACGATCGGCGACCTGCTGCCGCGCGTCGCGAAGGACCTGGGCGGATCCGCGCCCGTCGTCGCGGTCGGATCCCACGACACGGCGTCCGCCGTCGTCGCGGTGCCGATGCGCGCGGACCGTGCCGCGTACATCTCCTGCGGCACGTGGGGCCTCGTTGGTGTCGAGACGCGTGAGCCGGTTCTGACCGATGCTGCGCGCGAGCACAACTTCACCAACGAGGGCGGCGCCTTCGGTCGCACGCGGTTCCTGCACAACGTGATGGGGCTGTGGCTGCTCAGCGAGTCGATCCGCGAGTGGGAGCGCACCTCCGGAGAGAAGATCGATCTGCCGTCGCTGCTCGCCGAGGCCGCTGAGGTTACGGCTCCGGTGGGCGTCTTCGACGCGAACGATTCCGTCTTCATGCCCCCGGGTGACATGCCGGGCCGCATTTCGACTTGGCTCGCGGAGAACGGACAGCCGCTTCCCACCACGCGTGCCGAGTTCGCGCGGTCGATCATCGAGAGCCTCGCCGAGGCGTTCGCCGGCGCGGTCCGCACTGCGAGCGAGCTGTCGGGCATTCCGGTGGAGACGATCCACATCGTGGGCGGCGGATCCCTCAACGAGCTGCTCTGCCAGCTCACGGCCGATCGCGCGGGGGTTCCCGTCGAGGCGGGCCCCGTCGAGGCGACCGCGATCGGCAACCTGCTCGTGCAGGGGCGCGCCGCGGGCTTCATCGACGGCGACCTCGAGGACATGCGCGAGGTCGTCGCGAAGGCGTTCCCGCCGAAGCGCTACGCGCCGGCCTGAGCGCAGAAATCGATGTGGGGCGGGCACCGAGAAGGTGCCCGCCCCACATCCATCAGGCCGTGCCTACAGGTTCATCGCGACCTCGTTCGGGAGCGACGGCAGCTCCTCGCCCTCCGCGAGGATGTCGCCCGTGTTGAGGTCGACCGAGATGAGCCGCTGACCTACGACGTCGATAACGTACGCCACGTCGCCCGCAGTGATCATGCCGGGGTGAGGGGTCTGCCAATCCTCCGGTCCTTCCCAAGCGTCCACGACCGGGAATTCATCGTCCGTGAACTCGCCGGTGGCGGGATCGAGCGAGTGGATCGCACCGTCGGTGCCGAGCATGTAGAACAACCCATCAGGACCGCGCCCCGCACCGCGCCACGTGAACTCAACATCGCCCAGGTCCTTGACCGTGTAGGTCTCGTTCTCGGTGTCGATGAGCGCGACGCTGTTCAGCAGGTAGCCCTCGTAGTCGGGGTCGTTCTTGTAGTCGCCGACCACGATCGGGTCGTCCTCAGCGACGTAGGCGTTGCCCATTCGGCCGAAGTCATCGGGAGCGTCGAGCTTCAGGAACTCGCCGTCCTTGAACATCAGTGCGCCGTTCTCGCAGCCGAAGACCGCGACCTCGCCGGCCGCCGTGCCCTCGCCGTGGATCTCGGGGCATTGGTCGGAGATCGCGAGTTCGTGGTAATGATCGTCGTGCGGCTCGAGCGCGACGGCCCCCGATCGACCATCGGCCGTGCCGACGGTCGTGACGAGCGTGCCGTCCTCGAGCACGATCGAGACGCCGTGGTGCGCGGCCTCAGACTCGTACACGCTCACCTCTGGCAGGGCGCCGTCAGACTCGACCAGCGCGTCCGTGTCGAAGATCGTCGTCTCGCCCCAACCGTCGGAGAACAGGACGGTCTTGTCGGCATGGCGCACGACGTGGCCCGCCGCATCCGCGTCGAACACGGTGTCGGTGAGGGCAGGCACCGCCGTGTCGAGCACCTGAAAACCCTCCGCCGTGGTGACGAGCACGTTGCGCCCGTCGCCGACCGCGTTCACGCGGGTGAAGTCGTCGGAGGGGAACGTATCGATGAGTTCGAGGGTCGCGGCATCGAGCACGCCCACCTCGCCTTCAAGCGAGACGGCGACGCGCGAGCTGGCGCTCACGTCGGCCGGGGCCTCGGCGGCGGATCCTGCGGAGGGCTCATCGGGGGAGGCGTCTGTCGCGCACCCCGCGGCGAGAAGTGCGACGGCTGCAAGCGAGCCGCCGGCGAGCAGTCGGTATCGGTTGGTCATGGTGTCCTTTCTGAGGTCAGACCAGTGGTGATGCGCTCGGTGTTCTCGCGCATCATGGAGAGGTAGGTATCGGCATCGCCGCCGGGTTCGGTCAGCGACTCTGTGAACAGCTCGATGACCGCGACGTCGATGTCGGCTTCGGAGCGCAGCACCTGCATGAGCCGGTCGGGCTGCGACGATTCCGCGAAGATCGCGGGCACGCCGCTCGAGTCGATGGCGGTAGCGAGCTCGTCGAGGTCGGCCGCCGAGGGCGACGCGAGCGTGGTTCCGCCCGGGATGGCGGCACCGATGACCTCGAAGTCGAAGCGATCGGCCAGATAGCCGAACACATGGTGGTTGGTGACGAGCGCGCGGTGCTCATTCGGGATTCGAGCGAACGCGTCGGACATCTCGGCGTCCAACTCGGCGAGATCCTCTAGGTACGCCGCGGCGTTCGCGGATACGTCGATGCCGATCTCGCCGAGTTCCGTCTCGAGCGCCTCGACCACGTCGATCATGCGCGCCGGATCCGTCCAAAAATGCGGATCCGGACCGTTCGCCTTCTCGGCATAGGGGATCGTCTCGAGATGGTCTGCGGCGATGAACCGAGGCGCCCCTGCGTCGGCGGCCGCCTCGAGGTGTTGTTCGACGCCCTCCTCGAGCCCGAGGCCGTTCGAGATGACGAGCTCGGCCGACTGAAGTGTGGCGGCCTCTTGCGCCGAGATCTCGAACGAGTGCGGGTCGGCGTTCGGCTTCATGAGCGTCGTCACGTCGGCGGCATCCCCGATCAGTTCGCTCGCGACGTCGCCGAGGATGTTCGTCGTCACCACGACGCGGGGGTCGGAATCGCCGTCGGCGGCGGCACAACCGACCAGTCCGATCGCGCCGACGACCGCGATCGCCGATGCGCCGAGACCTGCGCGCCGGGCGGAGCCCACCCGAGTCATCGTCCCACCACCGTCGATACGGCGAGCCCGGCCTCGGGGACGAGCTCGCGAGCGATGCGCGCGTTGTCGGCGTAGTCGATCTCGTAGACCGTGCCTGCCGACGGCACCGATACGTAGGCGCGCTGGGTGTCGACGACGAGGGTTGAATCCTCGTCGGCGATCGGCTCGGTCGAACCGCGGTCGGTTCCGTCGGCGCCGAATACGCGCACGCGTCCTTCGGCGTCGATCGCGACGACGTTTCCGTCGTTGTCATCGGCCGCCACGACGTCGATGAGCGATGCGTCGACCTCCGTTCGGCTCCAGCTGCGCGAGCGGGTGTCGAGCAGCCAGAACGCGTTCTCCCCGGAGAGCGCGGCTACGGTGGGGCGGCCCTCGCGGCCGCCGAAGGCCGCCGCGCGCGGCGCGTCGTCAGGGTACGGGATCCGCTCGAGCTCGACGGGCCCCGCATCAGCGGTCGCGAGCAGGGCGCCGTCGGCGCACCCGATCACCGTGCCGACGCGCGTCGCGATCGCGCCCGACGGATCCGCACAGTCGACGGTCTCGCCAGTTTCCTCGCCGGTGTCGTCGTAGACGGTCGCCGTGCCCGCCGCCGCGACGATCGCATGGTTGCCCGCCGGCGCGACGACACCTGATTCGGCGCCCGTGTCGATGCGGAACCACTCGGTAAGCTCGCCGTCGTCGAGCGCGGCCATATCGATCGCGACCGCGACACCGTCAGAGAAGAACAGCCCGGTCGCCCCTCGGGTCGACAGCGGCGGCGTGGCGACCACGACGGGGCCCTCGCCCGGCACGGAGCCGGCGACGGCCGGCTCGCCGCGATAGAAGTGGAAGTGATCGCCGTGGTCCCAGCTCCACGCTCCGCCGTCGACAATGTCGACGCCGTCGGCGGTGGTCAGGAATCCGTATCGGCCGTCGCTCGCGATCGCGGAGGGTGCGTGCGCGGATCCGACGGCGGTCTCCTCTTCGGTGAGCAAGTCGAGCACCGTGGCCTCGCCATCGGTCGAGATCGAGAGGATCGACGTTTGCGGCTCACCGAGCTCTGCGGCGCCCGCATGTGCGCCGTGGTCGGAGGCCGGCGGGGTCGTGGGGGCTTCAGCGGCGGGCGCGTCGGCCGGGCCGGCGGCGCACCCGGTGAGCATCATCGCCGCCACTGCGGGAACGAGCGCGAGTCGGCGGGTTGCGGTGAAACGGGTCATGTACGACTTTCTGTGACGGGAAAGGAGATCGGGGCATCGCGCGAGAGCAGTCGCGCGAGACGGGCCGGGCATGCGCGCGAGCGGGCGAATCGCTCCGCGGCGCCCGCGGCAGCACCAGAGCCCGCGGCGAGAACGACAGCGGATCCCGCGATCGACGGGCCGGCCGCGGTGCCCGCATGCCACGAGACGACGAGGCCGGTGACGACGGCCGCGACGCCGAACGCGGTCGCGAGAGTCATCGTTGATCCGACCCCGCGCGTCCACCGTCCCGCCGCGACGGCCGGGGCGATGAGCATGCCGACGACGAGAAGGGTCCCGACCGCCTGGTAGGAGGCGACGACCGCGAGCGTGACGAGGCCCGTGAGGGCGACGTGGGCGAGGCGAGGGCGCAGGCCGAGCGTCTCGGCAATGCGGGCGTCGAACGCGGCGGCGACGAAAGATCGGTGCAGCCACGCTGCGACGACGAGAGTCGCCACGAGCGCGCCGAGCAGCATCGCGAGGTCGCTCGGCGCGATCGCGAGCACATCGCCGAACAGCATCACGGTCGCGTCGGTGGCGAAACTGCCCGAGTGCGACACGATGATGACGCCGAGCGAGAGCATGCCGACGAAGAGCAGGCCGATGCTGGTGTCGTATGACAGCCGGCCGCGGCGCTGGAGCATGCCGATCGATCCGCTCATCACCACCGCGCTCGCCGCGGCGCCGACGATCGCGGGCCACCCGAGCAGGGTGGCGAGGGCGACGCCCGGAAGCATCCCGTGACCGATGGCTTCACCGAGGAATGCCATTCCGCGGATCACGACCCATGTGCCCACGACGGCGCAGATGCCGGCGATGAGCACGCCGCCGATGAGGGCGCGCACCATGAAATCGGCGGCGAAGGGTGAGAAGAACCAGGACACGAGGAGCCAGCTTACATGCGAATGAGAATGGTTATCAACTACGATAGACCGATGACGACATTGCTTCGAGCCACCGGCGTGTGCTGCTCGTACGCCGGCGCTGAGGTGCTCCATCGCGTGGACGCGGAGCTTCCCGCTGGAGAGATCACGGCGATCATCGGGTCGAATGGTGCCGGGAAGTCGACGCTCGTCGAGGTTCTCGCGGGAGTTCGGCAGCCGACCGACGGGCACGTCGAGCGTCACGGCGATATCGCCCTGGTCGTGCAGCGGGCGCAGGTTCCGCAGACACTGCCGATGACGGTGCGCGACACGGTCGCAATGGGCACATGGGGTATGCGCGTCGGGCGCCGAAAGGCCGCACAAGCCGTTGATGTCGCGCTCGATCGCGTCGGGATGTCAGACCTCGCCGGACGATCGTTGCACGCGCTGTCGGGCGGCCAGCGGCAGCGCGCGCTCGTCGCACAGGGCATCGCGCGCGACGCGCAGATCCTGCTGCTCGACGAGCCTGCGGCAGGGCTCGACGCCGCGAGCCGCGAGCGCATGCGTGAGATTCTTGCCGTCGAAGCGTCAGCAGGGCGTGCGATCGGCTGGGTCACGCATGACGATGAGGATCTCGCGGTCGCGGACCGCATCGTGCATCTCGCGCGCGGCCGCCGGGTGGCCTGACACGAGGCGCGCCCTCCCAGGCGGCGGCCATAGTATGGAAGGGCCGTTCGACCGCCAGAGGAATCGCATGCCCACCCGCACCAGTTCGCCGCGCTCCGCGCGTCTTGCGCTGATCCTGCGGGCCGCGATCGCCGCGGTCGCCGCGGCGATCGTGACCTTCGTGCAGGATCGCTCGGGCGACTTCGCCCTGCTCGTTTTTCTCGCGTTCCTGATCGCCACTCTCGCGGTGCTCGTCGTCGGCATGATCCTGAGGGGACTGACACCGGCGCGCTGGGCGCTCGTGCTCGCGTACGCGCTCGGCATCCTCGTCGTCGTGGTGCTCCCGGGGCCCGCCGAAGTGCGATTCCACATCGCGCTGCTCGTGTGGGCCGCGGCCGCCGGCATCGTCGAAGTCGCCTCCGGGCTGCTCGATCGCACCTCCGTTGAGGCTCGCGATCGCATCACCGTCGGCGCGCTCACGTGCGTGCTGGCGATCGTCACGCTGATCGTGTCGCCCGGCTACTCCCTCGACTACTTCGTCAAGGAGGCCGGCCAGAGCTTCACCCTCACCGGCACGATCATCGGTGTCGGACTCTTCGGCGGCTGGGCCGCCATCATCGCCGTCTACCTGGGAATCGGCGCGCTCTCACCCGCACAGAAGACCGCCGTCGCGCAGACCGCGGTCACGAAGGACGCCTCATGACCGACAAGCTCACCCGCCGCGACCTCATGAAGCCTGTGCACCTGCTCGGCTGGTCGTTCGTCGCGGCGCTGTTCGCAGGGTTCGTGACCGCGATGTCGATGGGGGCGTTCGCCGACGGGGGCAGCGAAACCGTCGGCTCGGCGTGGCGATTGGCGGCGATCGTCGCGGGAATCGTATTCATTGTCTGCGTGCTGTCGCTCGCGCTGCTGCTGCTCGTCGTCGACCCGAAGGAAGTCGCGAAGTCGCACGACCGGGGCGTGCTGCAGTCGTACGACGACGGCGAAGCTGGCGGCGAAGGCGCCGCTAGCGGCGACGAGGCGGCCGATGATCCTCAGGGTCGCGCCGGGCACTGACCCCCGCATCACGGGGCGAAGGAATGCGCAGGCCGTTACGCGAGGCGCGCGAACGCGTCGCGCATCGTCTTGTCCTGCCGCAGCTTGACGAGCACGTAGTCGAGCGCGGCTGATTCGTCGTCGAAGAACGCCTCAGTGCGCCCCATCACGTGACCGCGCTCGTCCGAGATGAAAGCGCGCAACCGATCTCCGTCGCGCTCGAGCACGACCGCGTCCATCACGAGAGGACCGTGACCGTACAGCACAGGCGTGCTGAGGTGCTCATCTCGAATGATGCGCGTCAGTTCGTCGATGGTCATTGTCATACCTCCCGGATCAACCCAAGTTTACGGAGCATCTCGACCGTGGTCGGCAACATGTCTTGAGTGGCGCCGCCCGGCTGATCGAACGCGGCCGCGGCCTCGCCGCGGAGCACATGGTCGAGGTCGGACAGGTCGAGCCCGTACTTCGTGAGCATCGCGTCGAGCGCGTTTCGCGTCGGGCCGTCGAGCTCGTCGTACACGTCGTGGATGTCCGCGGGCGAGCGCGTCCACTCGTACTCGTGGTAGGCGTTGGGGTTCTCGGCATACGGAAGCGAGCGCGTCTCGTATGGAAAGGAACCCTCCTCCGGGACCGGTGAGACGTAGCGTCCATTCGGATCCCCGTACCGGTCAAAGCGATCGCCGGCCTGCGGCACGTGCTCGTGCCTGATCGGGTTTCCATGCTCGTCGAGCGTGTAGCCGTTGTGCGGCGCGCCCGACCAATCGATCTCGCCGTTCTCATCCAGGAACTCCGGCTTCGGTTCCATATGGTCGGGTGAAGATCCCGCGCTGCTCGGCGTCGAATGATGCGACGTCGGCGCATCGATACCATCGGCCGTGGTGGAACCGTCCTTGTCTCGAATCGCACGGACGTCGTCCCGGATCCGGTCCGCCTGCTGTCGTTGACGGTCGCCGAAGGCCCGGCGCATACGGATGACGGCGCCGTCAAGCGCCTCGACGATATCGTCGCCCGCTCGTCTGATGCTTGAGATGTGGTCCCCCTCGCGACTCGAGACCGAAATAACCTAGGCGATCGTGAGTCGCGGACGCAAATGGGGTCGCTGTTCTGGCTCAGCCGCCGAGTACACGAGTAACGCTTGCGTCGTCACCTCGGCCGTTTCGGGTGAAAGTTTGCGATGATGGGTGACACCATGAGCCAGCCGATGAATCCTTCCGCCGACGATCACGGTGTCGATGTCGACACAGCGATTCCGGGCCACGAGCACCGCCGCGGCTTGAGCGTCCTGTCCGTCGATTTCTCGGGCGAGACCTTCTCGGTCGAACCGACCGACTCGTTCACGATCGGGCGCGAGGGCGACCTTGCCGTCGATGACAACCCCTACCTGCACCGCACGTTCCTCGAGATCTCGTGCGCGAACGGCATGTGGTGGCTCGCCAACGTCGGATCCCGGCTGTCGGCCACCGTATCGAGCGCGAACGGCGCTGTGCAGTCGTGGCTCTCTCCCGGAGCTCGCCTGCCGATCGTGTTCGAGGAGAGCACGATCGTGTTCACGGCGGGCCCGACGACGTACGAGATCATTCTGCAGGTCAAGGTGGCCCCGTACGCCGTCTCGAACCAGGTGCACGATTCGGTCGTCGGCGACACGACGGTCATGCCGGTGCGCTTCACCCCCTCGCAGAAGCAGCTGATCGTGGCCCTCGCCGAGCCGATGCTGCGCCGCGAGGGCGTGTCGGTCAGCAACCTGCCGTCGTCGGCCTCGGCCGCCGAGCGTCTCGGCTGGTCGATGAGCAAGTTCAACCGCAAGCTCGACCACGTCTGCGAGAAGCTCGACCGCATGGGCGTGCAGGGGCTGAGGGGCGCCCCTGGCAAGCTCGCGATGAACCGCCGCGCGCGCCTCGTCGAGTACGCCGTCTCGTCGCACCTCGTCAGCCGCGTCGACCTGCCGCTGCTCGATGCCGGTGATCTCGACAGCGACGCGTAAGCGCCGGGCAGAACTCCCCGACACCGACCAGCAGTCTCGCCGGTAGCCTGGATCGTTGGAGCGGAAGGGGCGCGCGTGACGACGATCTGGGAGATCGACGAGGACGATCACGAGATCGAGGGCCTCGACGACAACGGGCGACCGGATCCGGCGTACGCCGCATCGCTCGGCCTGACCCGGGCTCCCATGATGCGCCGCGCGGCGGCGTTCGCCGTCGACATCGTCGCGTTCTGGATCGTCCAGCTGCCGCTGCTGCTGTTTGCGATGCCGCTGATCGTGCTGTATCTCACTGGCGGCGTGAGCCTGTACGGCCTCATCTACCATCCGCGATTCGTGCTCGCCGCGATCATGGCGGGCGTCTCCGTCGTGCTCCTCATCGCCCTCGGCATCGCCCAGCTCGTGGCACACGGCCGCCGCGGCACATCGATCGGCAAGGCGTTCTTCGGCGTGCGCTCGGTGAACATCGCCACGCTCGAACGTCCCGGATTCTGGCGGATCGTGCTGCGCCTCATCGTCTTCGTCGCCTCGGGGATCGTCGTCGTCGGCCCGCTGCTCATGGTGCTCTCGTCGTTCTGGGATCCGGCGGGTCGCCGCCGCGGTTGGCACGACTACGCGGGGGGCGTGTGGCTCGTCGACATCAAGCGCGGCCTGAACCCTTACGACGAGAAGCGCATGCGCATCGCCCGCAAGGCCGTGCGCGTGGAGACCGCTCCCGAGCGCGAGGCGCGGATCTCCCTTGCGACCCCGTCGGGCGAGAGCGAACGCGGCGAGTACCGCCCGGTCGCGCGCGTCAGCTCGGGCGTGCTCGGCATGGCGCGTGCGACGACGGATCCGCGGCGCGACGGCCCCGCACCCGAGCAGGCGAGCGTCGTGCTCGGTGTGCCGGGCGGGCTGCGCGGTGCACCGCCCGCGCAGCCCGCGCCGCAGCCGCCCGCCCCGTCCGCCCCGGCTCCGGCGGCCGCACAGCCGCAGGCACCCGCACCGGTCCCCGCGGTGGCGTACGAACTCGAGATCGATTCGGGCCAGCGCGTGCGCGTCGGCGGTCTCATCGTGCTCGGGCGCGCACCCCGCGCGGAGGACGTGCCGCAGGGGGTGTCGCGCGTCGCGATTCCCGACGACACGCGCTCGATCTCGAAGACCCACCTGTCCGCGCGCCCGCTCGACGACGGAGTGGAGATCGTCGATCTCGACTCGACGAACGGATGCGAGATCGAGCGCGCGGGCCAGACGCGCGCGATCCCGCCGCGCACCCCGATCCGCGCGATCCCGGGCGATGTCGTGCGATTCGGCGACCGCTCGCTCGTGATCATCGCCGCGCCCACCGACTGATTGGCATGCTCCCGTGAAGGTCAAGCTCACCCTGCATCGCGTCGGCGCCGACGTCGTCGACATCGTCGTGACGGCGGACTCGCTGGCCACGGCCGGCGACGTCGCGCGGCGCATCGCCGAGACAGAACCCGCGCACTCGACGAAGGTCGAGGACGGCGACGTGCTCACGCTCGCGGTCGCCGCGCCGACCGCCGAGCGGATGGAGCCGCTGCAGCCCGACGTGCCGCTGAGCGAGGCGCCGATCGGCTCCGGCTTCGCGGTCGCGGTGCACAACCTCGGTCCCGAGGGCCTGACCGCCGTCGACGGCCGCCGTACGATCGCGGTCCTGCGCGCGGTCGAAGGGCCGTTCGCGGGGCGCGACTTCCCCGTTGCCCGCGGGCACTCGTTCGTGGGCCGCACCGCCGGAAACGACATCGTGCTGCCCGACGCCTCGGTCTCGAAGCGGCACGCGCGGCTCGAGGTGTCGAGCTTCATCGAGATCGCCGACCTCAACTCGGCTAACGGCGTGCGGGTCGACGGCGAGACCGTCACGCGGGCGCGCATCGAGCCGGGGCAGCAGTTCGTGATCGGCGCGACGACGTTCGTGCTGTTCTACTCGGCCGACGTCGATGCGGCCTCGGAGGATCCGGTCCTCGAGCGCGGAGGCGACCTGCAGTTCAACCGCAGCCCGCGCGTCGAAGTGCGCTACCCGGGCGAGGAGAAGCTACCCCCGCGAATGCCGACCGAGGTGACGCAGAAGCTGTTCCCCTGGATCATGCTCGTCGCCCCCATCATCATGGCGGGCGCGATGTACCTGATGACGGAGCGCCCGCGAACGCTGCTGCTGCTCGTGATGACGCCGCTCATGGCGTTCGGAAACTTCATCAATCAGCGCATGCAGCAGAAGAACAAGCGCAACCACGACGTGATGCTGTTCGAGAGGCAGTTCGAGACCCTCGAAGAGGAGTTCTACCTCGCCAAGCCCGAGGAAGAGCGCGCGCGCAACGAGGAGGTGCCGGCGGTCGCCGACGTGTTCGATCAGGCGATGCAGCTCGGACCGCTGCTCTGGACGAGGAGACCGGAGCACTGGAACTTCCTCGCCCTGCGTCTCGGCACCTCGACGGCGCTCTCCCGCAGTTCGGTCCGCGAGGCGGACGACCAGCAGGGCCTGCCCGAGTACATCGCGCGCGTCGACCGGCTGCGCGAGCGCTACCGCTACGTGCACGACGTGCCGGTGCTCGAAACTCTCACCGACGCGGGATCCATCGGCGTGGCCGGGCCCTCGACGACCGCCGCGGACGCCATGCGCGGCCTCGCGGTGCAACTGTTCGGCATGCACGCGCCCAACGAGGTCGTGACGGTCGCGTTCGCCGGATCCGAATGGGTGCCGCAGCTCGAGTGGCTGAAGTGGCTGCCCCACACGTCGAGCGAGACGAGCCCGTTCGCCGACCTCCCGCTCGTCGATTCCGCACCGGCGGCCACGGCGCTGCTCGCATCGCTCGAAGAGTACGTCGCTCGACTCGAACCCGATCGTGAGCCCCGCGGCCCGTTGGACGAAGAGTGGACCCCGATGCTGTTCGGCACCAACGTGAGCCGGGCCGCATCGCAGCGCACGCCGCCCAAGAGCGTCTCGGTGATCGTCATCGTCACGGACGATGCCCCCGTCGATCGCGCGCGGCTGATCCAGGTGCTCGAATCGGGCGCGAACGTCGGTGTGCACGCCGTTTTCGTCGCGCCCACCCCCGCGGCTCTGCCGGCGGTCTGCCGCAGCTTCATCGACGTGGAGCGCGGCCTCGAGGACGCCACAATCAACCTCGTGCGGTCGGGCGAGCGCTACGAGCACGCCGTGGTCGAGGGCGTCTCCAACACCTACATGAGCATGCTCGCGCGGCGTTTGGCCCCCGTCGTCGACGCGTCGATCGTCATCGACGACGACTCGGACATTCCTCATTCCGTCGGCTTCCTCTCGCTCGTCGGCTCCGAGGTCGCCGAGGAGCCGGACGCGATCATCGAGCGCTGGCGGCAGAACAACACGATCATCGACCGCAACGACACCCCGCGCCCGCGGCTGAAGCGCGCCGGCGACCTGCGGGCCATCGTCGGGCAGGGCGCGAGCGGGGCGATGACGCTCGACCTGCGCGGGCAGGGTCCGCACGCGCTCGTCGGCGGCACGACCGGCGCCGGAAAGTCGGAGTTCCTGCAGGCGTGGGTGCTCGGCATGGCGAGCGCGCACAGCCCGGATCGCGTCACCTTCCTCTTCGTCGACTACAAGGGCGGATCCGCGTTCGCGGACTGCGTCGACCTGCCGCACTGCGTCGGCATCGTGACCGACCTCAGCCCGCACCTCGTGCACCGGGCGCTCACGAGCCTGCGTGCCGAGCTGCATCACCGCGAGCACCTGTTCAACCGCAAGGGCGTCAAGGACCTGATCGAGCTCGAGAAGCGGCAGGATCCCGAGACCCCGCCCGCGCTCGTGCTCGTCATCGACGAGTTCGCGGCGCTCGCCGGAGAGGTGCCGGAGTTCGTCGACGGCGTCGTCGACATCGCCCAGCGCGGTCGCTCGCTCGGCATCCACCTCATCATGGCGACGCAGCGCCCGGCGGGCGTCATCAAGGAGAACCTGCGCGCCAATACGAACCTGCGCGTGGCGCTGCGGATGGCCGATGAGGGCGACTCGCGCGACGTCGTCGATGACACGGTCGCCGCCACGTTCCCGCCGTCGATCCCCGGACGAGGCATCGCCAAGACGGGGCCGGGTCGCCTGACGCCGTTCCAGTCGGCGTACGCGGGAGGGTGGACCCGCGATGAGACATCGACCGACGCCGACGTCGCGGTCGCGCAGCTTCGCTTCGGATCCGTCATGCCGTGGGAGCCGGACGGCCCCGCCGACATCGACGTGCACGACGAGGACCTCGGCCCGACCGACCAGATGCGCATCGTGCGCACGATCGTCGATGCGGCGGAGCGCGCGGGGCTTCCGATCCCGCGTCGACCGTGGCTCGACGAGCTGCCGACCGCGATCGACCTGATGAGCCTCGAGGGGCGCGGAGACACCGAGATCGTGCTGGGTCTCGTGGACGTCCCCGAACGCCAGCAGCAGATGGCGGCGTACTTCCGCCCGGATCACGACGGTTCGCTCGCCGTGTTCGGCACGTCGGGCTCCGGCAAGTCGAGTCTGCTGAAGACGATCGCGACGGCGGTCGGCACGCAGCCCGAGCTCGGATCCGCCGAGGTGTACGGGCTCGACTTCGCCTCGGGCGCGCTCGGTGTGCTCGAGGAGCTGCCGCACGTCGGAGCCATCGTTTCGGGCGACGACGCCGAGCGCGTGCAGCGACTGCTGTCGACGCTCATGGCCGAGCTCGACCGGCGTGCGGCCGCGTTCGCGGCGGCGCGCGCGTCGACCCTGAGCGAGTACCGCGACCTCGTGGATCCCGCACTGCCGCGCATCGTGCTACTGATCGACAACTTCGCCGAGTTCAAGAAGGAATGGGACTCGACGTCGGTGCGCACGCCGTTCTACCGCGGGTTCCTGCGGGTGCTCAGCGAGGGCCGCCCGCTCGGCGTGCACGCGGTGATCACGGCGGATCGCGCCGGCGCGGTGCCGACCGCGGTCGCGTCGAACATCACCCGCCGGATCATCATGCGCCTCGCGGACCCGAGCTCGTACGTGATGATGGGCGCCCCGAAGGACGTGCTCGACGACCAGTCGGCTCCGGGCCGCGCGGTCATCGACAAGAACGAGATGCAGGTCGCGGTGCCCGGCGGCACGTCGAACACCGCGGAGCAGGCGAAGGCCATCACCCGGCTCGCCGAGAAGCTGCGCGAACAGGGCGTCCGGCAGGCCCCCGGCGTCGGATCGCTCCCGACCGATGTCGACATCCGCGACATGCCCGACATGGTCGACGGGCAGCCGGTGTTCGGCGTCGCCGACGACACGCTCGAGCCGCGCGGGTTCGATCCGGTCGGGTCGTTCATGATCGCGGGCCCGCCGTCATCGGGCAAGACGAACGCGATGAAGTCGCTGATCATCGCGCTCGAGCGGTTCGATCCGAACATCGTGATGTTCCACTTCGGCACGCGCCGCAGCGAGCTCGCGGACTTCCGCGACTGGGCGCAGAGCGCGACGAGGGGCGACGAGGAGGCGGCCCTCGCGACGCAGCTGACCGATCTCCTCGCCGACGAGTCGTTCACGAGACGCATCCTCATCGTCTGCGAGGACATGCCGCACCTGGCCGACGGCGCCGCGGATCGCCCGATGCGGGCGATGCTGACGGCGCTCAAGGAGAGCGATCACCTCCTGCTCGGCGACGTCGACGTGTCGCGCGCGACGGGCGGATCCGGCGTCATGGGGCTGTGGAAGTCGGGTCGCCAGGGCATCGCGCTCAAACCTGATGGGATGGACGGCGACAGCCTGTTCAAGGTGCCGTTCGGGCGCATCAAGCGCGCGGAGTTCCCGGAGGGGCGCGGTATGTTCGTGCAGGCCGGTCGCGCGGTGCTCACGCAGATGCCGATCGCCCATGACACCAAGCCCGCGGGCCCCGCGGAGCCGTTCCGATTCCCGGAGAAGCCCGCACCCGAGCCCGGTGCGCCGCTGAGCCCCGAGGACGAGCGGGCTGCCAGGCGCGCGCGTCGCGAGGCGCGCGCGGCGGCCGGACCTGATCCGACGGCGGACATGAGCGAGGAGGAGGCCCGCGCGGCGCGACGGGCGCGGCGGCAGGCTCGGCTCGACGCCGCGAAGGCGAAGGACGCCGAATGACGACTCGTCGTGCGCTGTCGGTCCTCGCCGCCGCCGCGGCGGTGCTCGTGCTGTCGGCGTGCGGCGGGGCTCCGCTGCCGAGCTCGGTGATTGAAGACTCGTCGGTCGACGTGGCCTGGCGCGGGGCGCTGACCTCGGTCGGGTCTCCGGTGTCGACGGGCGATGATGACGTCTCGCAGCTGACGCATGCGCAGTTCGCGCGCCTCGACCAGGGCACCGTCGTCGAGGATCGCAGCTTCGGGCGCGTGAAGATCCTCGATGAATCAGACAGTGCGATGACCGTGCGCTACGACCTCGAACAGCCGAGCTGGTCCGACGGGATCCCGCTCGACAGCGCGGATCTGATGCTCGCGTGGGCTGCCGGTGCGCACCCCGGCGACGACGGTTTCGAGATTGCCTCGTCGGGCCTCGTCGGAAGCCGGACGCCGACGTACGACGAGTTCGAGCGCAGCATCGACGTGACCTTCGACGGCACGGTGGCCGATTGGCAGACCGCGCTGCAGGTCGTCGCCCCGGCGCACGTCGTCGGCCGGATCGCGTTCGGAATCGATGACCCGATGGCCGCGAAGCAGGCGGTGATCCAGGCGGTCGATAACGGTGATCTCGACGAGATCGCCTCGGCGTTCAACAGCGCGTTCGAGGTGTCGGCGCGGTCGCCCGTGGGCGAGGACAGACGGCTCGCGAGCGGCCCGTATGTCGTCGAGCGCATCGACGGAGACGCCGAGGCGGGGGATCAGGTCGTGACGCTCGTCGCGAACCGCGAGTTCCAGGGCGAGGTGGCGGGCGCGTTCGAGCGCATCGTGTTCCGTCAGGACCGGTCGACCGACGTCATCGACCACATCGGCGACGAGTACGACGTCGCGCAGCTGCCCGTTTCTCAGGCCGACTTCGTGCAGGTGCGAGACCTCGAGCGCGACGACTACGGCATGGCTACGGTCGGCAGCGGCAGGATATGGACGCTCCTCGCGCGGGCCGACACCTGGCCGCTGCAGGACATCGAAGCGCGCACGGCGTTCCTGCGCACGATCCCGCGCTCCGACATCATCGCGGCCGCCGCGGGGGACTGGACCGAGGCGTACGAGCCGATCTCCGCCATGACGCTCGCGCCGGGCGACAACGGGTACGAGATCGCGGTCGAAGACGGCGGGCTCGAGAAGCAGCTGGAACTGGCGCAGGACCCGGCGGCGATGCGGAAATCGGCGGGGGTGCCCGAGAACACGGTCGTCTGCATTCTCTACGACACCGATTCAGCGTTCGCGCGGAGCGCGTTCGAGACCATGAGCGATGCGCTCGACGAGGGCGGCTGGACCGCGCGGGACTGCGGCAACGCTTCTCCGGAGGAGGTCATCGCGGTCGGCGGGGCGTATGACGCCGTGCTCACGACGATCGACGTGCCCGAGACGCCCGCGGACATCGCGCGGCAGTGGGGGGCCGGCGACGGCAACCCGACGCACGCGACGAGCAAGGAACGCGACGCGCTCATCGAGCGCCTCGGGACGGTCACGGATCCGTACGAGCGTCGCGACGTGCGCGTCGCGATCGAGACCGACATCGTCTCGCAGCGCGTCGCCGTGCCGATCGCGGCGGATCCGGTCGTGATCGTCGCGAGCCGCGACGTCGAGACGGTGCAGGGCGCGCCAGGCCGGCACGGCGCGCTCGCATCGGATCCGCTCGAGTGGGTGCCCGAGGGTGCCGGCCCGCCCGCCGCGGGGTGAGCGGTCCGTTCGACGTCGGCCTCAGGAGATGCGCGCGACGGTGCGTGCCACGCAGCGCAGTGAGCGCGGAGCTCAGTCTTCCGCGGACCCGAGCCCGGCTCGATGACGGCGAGGAACGTAGAAGTTCTCCGGCGGTATCTCCCGACCGGATCGCGTATCGAAGATGCGGATTCCGTCACCCTCATCAACGATCTGAAGATCCGATCCGACCGCGAAGTCCCAGATGCCGATCAGTGCCGGCTCGATCGCGCAGAGATCGTTGTAATCGGCGATCTGGAAGTTGGACGCGTCCGCAAGCTCTTCTTCCGTGTCGATGTCGGAGAAGATGCGCCACCCGTTGTCCGCAGGGCCCGTCGATTCGTCGCGCACCATCCAGCGCACGCGTCCTGTGCCGTCCAGCACGCTCTTCGTTGTGAGGCACGCGCCTGCATCGGGGATGAATTCGGTGGCCTCACTCATCGACGTCGTTCTTCCGCTTGTCGTAGTCGATCATCATCCGGTACGGGATCGGGCGCTTCTCTGCCGCCATCTCGATCGATTCGCGCACGGTCCTCAGCCCCATGTTCCCCCGAGCCTCGAGGTCGAGATCGGGGCGTTCGAAGAATGCCTCGTACAGCGGCTCCGCCTCGTCATCCTCGAGCGTGTAGTTGTCGAACAGAATGGCGAGCGGGGCGCCGCGTTTCGAATCGACGCGATTGATCGGCGCCCCTCCAGCGAGGAGGCGTCGCAGCAGATGCGCGTCGCTCTCCGGCTCGAGGTCGGGATTCGTCAGGAGAACGTGCAGAACCGTTGTGCCGCTGCGAGTCACGACGCTCGGATCAGCACCGTCGTCCAACAGCCGATTCGTGATCGCAGCGCGAGCATCGGGGTCAGGGTTGAAGACCGAGCCGAAGAGGACCGTTTCCCCGACAGCGTCGGACTGATACATCGGAGTCACCGAAGGATCGTATGCGGCGAAGAATTCCTGCTCGTCGGCCTCTTCTGCCAGCAGGATGGGGTTCGTCATAGGGCTCCCTCGTTGCGACGCTTCGTCTCGTCCATGCTCTCACGCACCTACTCGTCCATGTGAGAACGGTTGCGCCCCGGATCTTCTGCGAAGTAGTTCCTCGGATTTCGATAGCGGCTGAGGAACTCCTCCTTTGAGATCTCGCCGTTGAGGTACTGATCACGGAGGTCACTGTACTTGCGCCTCGGCAGGTGCCCCATGTCCCAGAGGTCGCGGCGCCGTTGTCCAGGAGTCCACGTGACAAGGTCCCACGTGCCGTCCTGCCTGTTCACCCACACCTGGTTCTCACCGGGCGGATCCAGGCGGTCGCCATTCTGATCGCGCGGTGGCCGCCTGCGCTGAGAGGCGTTGGTGTTATTGAAGACGTCGCGAACCTGGTTCTTGTCGTACTTCGGTCGGCTGTTGGCGTACGGGAGGCGCTTGCCCTTGTCGTCGTATCCGTAGCTTCCGGGCTCACCGCGGCGCGGTAGCCGGGTCTTTCGACCGCGTCCGCCGTTGCCGGTGGGGCCGTGGTGGTCGCCCGGCCCGGTGCCGGGGTTGCTGTCAGTGTGGGATCCGTCGAAGTCGCGGTTATCGCTCGTGGTGCGCCGGATGTGTGTCGACTGGGTCTCGGAGCGTTCTTTGAACGCGCGTCGCATCTTGATGACGGCGTTATCGAGGGCGTCGAGGATCTCGTCCCCGTTGCGTCTGAGTGCACCCGACATACGTGTGGCCCCCTCTTGGGTTATCCGGCGAAGATCGGCAGGCCCGCGACCTGGGAAGCGAACGTGGTCAACAGCTCTTCCTGGTCCGTGCCGCAGTCATCGATCGCGTCGGCGATCTGTTCCATCAAGTCGTAATC
>NZ_AUGQ01000019.1 GCF_000422745.1 Microbacterium gubbeenense DSM 15944 | reverse complement strand
GTGAGCCAGGCGCCGCACCTGTGTCCCGCGCGGGGTCGCTTCCGCGCCGCAGCTGCGGCAGAACGGGTCGCGATCGGTGACGCGGCACTCCAGGGTCGCGCCAGCGTGCATGAGCGTGAGGCCCGTGACGGTGAGGCCGTGGTCGTCGAGGGCGGTGAACACAGTCAGATCGGGGTCGCCGAAGGTAGCGTGGTGCACGTCGAGGTCTTCCGGATGGTGAGCTTAGGAACTTCCATCCTCGGGAGGCCTCGACCTCTCTCACGGGACCGCCACGCGCACGTCCTCCCGGACGGGCACTACACGCTCAAATGCGAAGAGCCCCTTGATGACGCCGTCGTGAAGCTAAAGGCGCTTGCGGAGTTCGCGAAGGAGTTCGGATCCGAGTTCCATCGGATCGAAGCTGTGGCGCAGGTCGGAAATACGATGAAGGTGCTCGACATGACCATGCCGACTGTCCGCGACAGCATCTTGCATGACGACAAACCAGCGATCGATTTCTATAAGTTCGATATCGCGATCGAGTACGACGCATGAGCAAGCGGTAAGCTGTTTGCATGCAAACACGTGTGGATGATGTGGCGCACACGACGCCGATCTACTCTCTGGGCGAAGCGGCCCACATCATTCGCGCGCCGGCTACGTCGTTCACGCGGTGGGCTCACGGCCATAGCTTCCGTCAACGTCGAGAGGGTGAAAAAGGCTGGACGAAGCCGATCCTCAGCGGTGTGCAGTCGGGGCGCGGTTACACGGTGCCGTTCAACGCGTTGGCCGAAGGGTTTATCGTCGAGTCGTTCCGTCGCGCCGGGTTGCCGATGGCACGAATCAAACCCGCAATCGACGTGCTCCGCGAAGAGCTTGGGCTTGAGAACGCGCTACTCAGCGAGAAGCTCAAAACTGATGGTGCGGAGATTCTCATCGAGAACGGTGAACGTGAACTCGTCGTCGTGCGTAACCATCAGGGTGTTTTTCGCGACGTGGTTGAGCAGTACTTGAAGAGCATCAGTTACCGTGACGGTTTCGTAGACTTTCTGCGACTGCCGGCCTACGAAAGCGCGGACGTGATCGTCGATCCCGTGCGCAACTCTGGGCAACCGACGATCGCCCGGCTCGGTGTGCGAGTCGACGACATCGTCAGCCGAGTGCGTGCCGGCGAGCCGATGACCGACGTTGCTGAAGACTTCGGTTTGAGTAGACCAGAGCTCCACTCGCTGTTGGTGCAGGCGGCCTGAGCATGGCCGGGGCGCGCTTCCTTCTTGACCGCTCGGTCGGAGGCCGACTCCTGGTAGCACGCCTGCGCGACGCGGGATGGGATGCTCGTACGCTCGCCGAAGAGTATGGAGATGTACGCGCACAAGCGATGCGCGACGAGGAGTGGATCGAGGCAGGCTCGCGTGCGGGTTACTTGCTTCTCGTGAAGGATCACCGCGTGGCCTCACGGCCACTTGAGGCGCGCGCCATCTACATGAACGATGCTCGAGTTATTGCCTTCACGCGCGGAGATCTCACTGCCCAGATGATGGGAGACTTTTGCCTGAAGCACGAAGCGGCAATCCACAAGTGGGCGACAGTGCGGCCGCCTTTCGTCGTTTCTCTTGGCGTGAGTGGCCTGCGACGTAAGCACCTCAACGTGACCTAACCAAGGAGGCCGAGCTCATCGTTTCGGCGCCGCCGAGCACAGGTGGCGAACGTCGCACTCGCGACACTTGCGACGGCCTGGTTTCGGCTCGAACTCGCGGCGGCGCAGGCTGTCGACGGTTGCGATGATTTGCGCTTCCGCTTTCTTGACGGCGTAGGGGTTGATCTCTACGTCGTGGCGTACTTCGGTGCCGAGGTCTTGTATGAATGCGGCGCCGACATCGAGGCCCTCTCGGCGTCCGGCCTCGGCGTAGATCTGCAGTTGCAGCGGATCGACTTGGCCGCCGGTCGACGTCTTGTAGTCGACGATTGCTAGCCGGTCCACCTGGCCGTCGTGGTTGTCGTAAATAACATCCGCGCGACCGGAGACGACGACTCCGTCGAGGTAAAGCTCGAATGGTCGTTCCGTCGCCCAGGTGCACAGCAGATCCGACGAATGCTCAGTGACGTATCGCATCACCAACCTGCGTGCCTTCTCACGCATCTCCTTATGTCCCGCCTTGTTGGCGTAGGGGAGGAAGAACTCAGAATCGAGCAACTGATCAATTTGTGCCGCAGTCGGTACAGAACCCGTTGCTTGGGTTCGCTCCGCGAGCACGCGCATCGTGTGATGGACGGCGTTTCCGTAGCCGAGCTCTTGCCGGATCGTCGGCATAAACCCGAGTTCGTTCCTCAGGAGGTAGCTACGAGGGCATGACTCGAACGCGGCAAGTTCGCTATAGGTGATGACAAGGTCATGCTCTGACGCAATCGTCGCGCTCGCGGCAGACGTCGGCGATCCCGCGCCTTTGAAAGTCCTGGCAACTTCGTCGTAGTACGGCGAGGCCGCGCGGTTGTTGCCTCCGTTCATCTGGGAGTAGCTCGAAAGAAGTACCGCATCTCGAGCACGCGTGATCGCGACGTAGAATAGTCGCCGTTCGTCCGCATCCGATCCTTCGTAGCGTTCGCGGTCAAAGTGTTCGATGAGGTCGGGTGGGAATTCTTGTGACCGACCGCTCATGCTCGAGGGGAACCGAGTCTTCACCAGCGAGGGCAAGAAGACGACCGGCCACTCGAGACCCTTCGAGCCATGGACCGTGCCAAGTGCGACGCCATCATCGAGATGTCCCTCCTCGCCAGCGAAGTCGTCGTAGTTGCTCACGGAGTAGTTCGTGAGCAAGATCGCGAGGTTCTTGTAGAACCATTCTCCGCCGCTCTGCCCGCCGACCTGCTCCCCGGGGTTCGCCTGATCCTTGCGCGAGCGCCATGTGACGCCCTCGTAATCGGCTAGGACCGACGTGAACCGTGCAATGGTTCCGAGACGATTTCGTACCATTGCGTCGGCAAGGTCCCAGCGGTTGACACCGAGCAGACCCACCAGCTCGTAGAAGTCGCCCACGAGACTCTGATTGAACCTGCTCGACAGCGCGGCAAGTTTCCAATCTTCGAGGTGCACGGCGACCTTGGCAACGGCATCTGTGTCGAGGTCAAAAATCTCTGTGTACTCGTCGAGCAGGCCGCCTAGCGTGACCATCTCACCCTGTGCGTACTTGGCTGTTCTCCAGGCGACATCGCTGATCCACGCATACGTCGCACCAAACACGTCAGGTTCGGGCTGAGTGAACAGACCAGACCGGCCACCGGCCTGCACTGGAATCCCTGCTCGGCTGAGTGACTCCATCAGAGCGGGGTATGCAGCGCGCCCGCGAACAAGGATCGCGATGTCGCGATAGGGGAGTCCCGCGGCGTGAAAGTCGCGTATCTGACGCGCAATGTCGTCCGCTGCGTCGGACTCGGCGCCGGGATTGCGAGACAGGGCAACGCTCGGTCCGTCGACTTCGCGAACTGCAAGCATCTGCTTCTCGATGCGGCCAGGGATCGTCTGGGCAAACGTATTCGCGACGTCGACGATGCCGGGCTGTGAGCGTCGGTTCGCGAGCAGCTTGAACTGGGTGACGTCTGAATATCGTTCGGCGAACGTCACGATGCCTTCGACGGAGGAACCTCGCCACTGGTAAATCGCCTGGTCGTCGTCTCCGACGACCACGACGTCGGCGTTCCCGTGCGGTTTCGCGAGTAGTTCGATCAGCTTCTCCTGCGCAGGGTTGACGTCTTGGTACTCATCGACGACGAGATGACGAAGTGGTGCCGTGACTTCTGCGTGAACCTTCGGGTCAGCAAGGGCCTCGACTGCTCGGACAATCTGCGTACCGAACGACATGAACTGGTAGCGGTCAAGCGTCTCGTAATATGCGCGGACGGCCGACTTGAAGTCGCCTGCGGGTAGCGTCTCCGGGCTGATGAGTTCGTTCTCGAGAACGTCGATGCCTCGCTGAAATGCCTCGATGCTGTTGAACCTGCCTTTCGCCAACGACAGGTCTTTGATGCCGATGAAGCGGTTCTCGCGGTAGACAAAGTTCGTCAGCTGGTTTGCGTCCAGCGGGGTATACGTCTCATAGCGAGGCACGTAACTCTGAAGCATACGAAAGCAGTACGCGTGAATGGTGCCGACGAACAGGCGTCCCAGCTGGTCGGTTGCAGCAACGCCCATGCGCGCGGTGACGCGTTCTCGTATGCGCTCTTTCAACTCGGAGGCCGCCTTCTCCGTGAAGGTAAACGCGACGATCGACTCAGGCTCGTCGCCCTCTGCCAGAAGTGCAGCGACGCGCTGAGCGACAACTTCCGTCTTTCCGGAGCCCGCAGCGGCGATGATCTGGATGTGGCCTCCGCGGTGTGCGACAGCGTCAGCTGCGTCGCCCTCGAGCGATGGAATATTCGCCGTCGTCGCTGCAGGCCCCCGTGTAACGGCGGACACTCGTGGTCTGGGCTTCGCGTCGGTCGGGCGCAATACCGGCGGGATGGGGGGAGTGACCTCGGGCTTCGCCTTGGGCTTGGGCGGGCTAATCTCGACGGCGAACGGCTCCGGCACAGGCGTTTGAGTCTTCGCTACGGATACCCACTTGAACTTCACTGCCGCTCCTGCTGCTGCTCGAGTTTTGGTCAGCATATCGACGGGCGCCGGCATAACGTGTAGGCAGATCGACTGTTCGCAACGAGGGCTCGTGCGCAGCACAGCGGCTGTATGCGGTGCCCGAGTGGATGAAGGTCACGGGCGGCGCTCAGATCGTGACCTTTCCGTGACGACACACGCGCCGGGAAAAGCTTGCATTCCGGGCGTGGGAGCGGTTGCATGGACTTGTTGGAGCGCGCGGCGGGGTCGCCGTGCGTCGAATGATCAACGTCAGAGAGGACGTCGGAGACATGACGACATTGAGGACGCGGCGCGCAGGGATCGGAATCGCCGGTGCGCTGGTGATGGGCCTCGCGCTCACCGGCTGCGCAGGCGATGACCTGGGCGGCGGCGGTGGCACCACGGGTGGCGGAGGAGACGGCAGCGACGCCGACTGCGCCGAATTCGAGCAGTACGGCACCTTCGACGGCGAGACCGTCGAGATGTCCTCGACGATCGAGGGCGTCGAAGGTGAGCAGCTCGCCGAGTCGTGGGCCGACTTCTCGAGCTGCACCGGCATCACGATCGAGCACAACGGCACGAACGAGTTCGAGTCGCAGATCTTCGTGCAGGTCGAGGGCGGCAACGCGCCCGACCTCGCCATCTTCCCGCAGCCGGGTCTCCTGGCACGCATGGTCGACGGCGGCTACCTCTCCCCGGCGACGGGTGACGCGCTCGAGGCCGCGGAGGCGAACTACACCGAAGACTGGCGGAGCTACGGCAACGTCGACGGCGAGCAGTACGGCGTCCCGATTCAGGGATCCGCGAAGTCGTTCGTCTGGTATTCGCCGAGCGTTTTCGAGGAGAACGGCTACGAGATTCCCACCACGTGGGACGACATGATGGCCCTCACCGACCAGATCGCCGCCGACCACGGCAGCGACACCGTGAAGCCCTGGTGCTATGGCATCGAGTCGGGCGGTGCGACCGGTTGGCCGGCCACCGACTTCGTGGAAGACGCGGTGCTCCGCGAGGCCGGCACCGACGTCTACGACCAGTGGGTCAACCACGAGATCCCGTTCAACGACCCGCAGATCGTCGCATCGCTCGACCGCGTCGGCGACATCGTGCAGAACGAGGACTACGTCAACGGCGGTATCGGAGACGCTCGTTCGGCCGCGACCATGCCGTGGGCAGACGCAGGATTCCAGGTCCTCGAGGACAACTGCTTCCTGTTCCGCGCTGCGAGCTTCTGGGAGGCGCAGCTGCCCGAGGGCACGGACGTCGGACCTGACGGCGACATCTTCGCCTTCTACCTGCCGGCTGACTCGGCCGATGAGACGCCGCTGCTGATCGCGGGCGACTACATGGCCGCGTTCAACGACGAGGAAGCGACGCAGGCCGTGCTGGCGTACTTCGCCTCCCCCGAGTGGGCGAACACCCGCATGAGCATCGGCGGCATGGTCAGCCCGAACAACGGGGCCGACCCGGCCAACGCGTCGAGCGACGTGCTGCGCCTGACGATCGAGCTCATGCAGGACGAGGGCGCGACGGTCCGCTTCGACGGATCCGACATGATGCCCTCCGAGGTCGGTGCCGGCAGCTTCTGGTCGGCTCTGACCAACTGGACCGACGGACAGGCGACCTCCGAAGAGGCGCTCACCTCCGTCGAGAACAGCTGGCCGTAACCCCCGCGTGACGGGCCGGGGCGCATCGCGCGCCCCGGCCCGTTGTCGCCCGAAACTGGAGGCACCTTCGTGGGATTCTTGCTCTACTCGAAGAACGGCCAGATGATCCTCGCGGTCCTGGCCTTCCTCGCCATTCTTGTGATCTTGCTGCTGATCGCGCGCGCCGCCGATCACCTGCGCGGGCGCAAGCAGACGTTCGCCATGGCCGCCGTGTTCGGCGGGCCCGCGCTTCTGCTGCTCGCGGTCGGTCTCATTTACCCGGCGGTCCGAACGATCTGGATGTCGTTCATGGACAAGCGCAGCGACAGCTTCGTCGCGCTCGACAACTACGCCTACCTGTTCCAGGACGGCTTCCAAGCATTCGGCAACACGCTGCTGTGGGTCGTGCTCGTGCCGCTCGGATCGACCGTGATCGGTCTCGTGTACTCCGTGCTGATCGACGGGTCGCGCTTCGAGAAGGTCGCGAAGTCGCTGCTCTTCCTGCCGATGGCGATCTCGTTCGTCGGCGCGGGCATCATCTGGAAGTTCATGTACGAGTACCGCGGCTCGGCGCAGGAGCAGATCGGTCTGCTGAACTCGATCATCACCGGAATCGGGCTCGAACCCGTGCGCTTCCTGCAGGACTCACCGCTCAACACGCTGTTCCTGATCTTCGTGATGGTCTGGATCCAGGCCGGGTTCGCGATGGTCGTGCTGTCGGCGGCGATCAAGGCCGTGCCGAGCGACATCGTCGAGGCCGCGCGCCTGGACGGCGCGAGCGCGTCGCAACTGTTCTTCCAGATCACGATCCCCTCGATCCGGCCCTCGCTCGTCGTCGTGCTGACGACGATCTGCATCGCGACGCTGAAGGTGTTCGACATCACGCAGACGATGACCGGTGCCGAGTTCGGCACGCAGGTGCTCGCGAACGAGATGTATGACTGGTCGTTCACCTACGGCAACAACGGCATCGGATCCGCGATGGCCGTCGTGATCTTCGTGCTCGTGATTCCGCTGGTGGTCTACAACGTGCGGCAGATGAACAAGAACAAGGCGGTGCGTTGATGACCACGCAGACACTCACGTCGGTCAACCCGGCGAAGAAACCCGGATCCGCTGCCGGCAGCTTCAAGAAGCTCGTCGGCAACCGCATCGGCAGCGCCATCGCGCTGGTGATCGCGGTGCTGTGGACCGTGCCGACCGTCGGCTTGTTCGTATCGTCGTTCCGGCCCGAGAGCGAGATCAAGTCCAGCGGATGGTGGACGATCTTCGCGAACCCCCAGTTCACGCTCGATAACTACGCGTCGGTGCTCGGCGGATCCACCTCGACGAACCTCGCGGTGTACTTCCAGAACTCGATCGTGATCGCAATTCCGGCAACGCTCGCGCCGCTGATCCTCGCGATCATGGCGTCGTACGCGTTCTCGGTGCTGGAGTGGAAGGGGCGCGACATCGTGTTCGTCGCCGTCTTCACGCTGCAGATCGTGCCGCTGCAGATGGCGCTGATCCCGCTGCTGCGCATCTTCTCGGGCACGGCGATCGCCGACATCTTCCCGTTCTTGTCGCTCTGGGTGGCGCACACGATCTTCGGGCTTCCGCTCGCGATCTTCCTGCTGCACAACTTCATGTCGGAGGTGCCGAAGGATCTGATCGAGGCGGCGCGGATCGACGGCGCCGGCCACGTGACCGTGTTCCTGCGGATCATGCTTCCGCTCATGCTGCCGGCGATCGCGAGTTACGCGATCTTCCAGTTCCTGTGGGTCTGGAACGACCTGCTCGTTGGTCTGACGTTCTCCGGCGGATCCAAGACGGTGCAGCCGCTCACGGCGGCGCTCGCGGCGCTCACCGGCGACCGCGGTCAGGACTGGCACCTGCTGACGGCGGGCGCGTTCGTGTCGATCATCGTCCCGCTGATCGTGTTCTTCGCTCTGCAGCGCTTCTTCGTGAGGGGCCTGCTCGCAGGATCCGTGAAGGGCTGACCCTGCCTGAACATGACGCGTGCTGCTCTCAAACTGAGGTTTGAGAGCAGCACGCGTCATGTTGAGGGGGTCTAGGAGGGCATCCCGCCGTACCCCGCGGGCGTGACCCACACATGCGCGGTGACGACCTTCCGGCCGCTCTCCTGTGCGTTGCGCAGCGACGGCACGTTGTCGGGATGGATGTGGCCCCACAGCACGTCATCGGCGTTCGACGGCAGCTCCCGGGCCAGCCGTTGCAGGGCGGCGACGCCGACGCGTTGACCCCGGTGAGCGTGGTCGATGGCGACCTCCTGCATGCAGAAGCCCGCGAGCCCGTACGAGTCGTCGCGCTCGGCGGCCACGATGCCGGCCGAGGCGGCGTCGACCCGCACATCAAAGAGCAGGCCCTGCTCGGCGGCATCCTCGAGCGAGTCCGCGTCGGCGGGCGTGGCCCACTGCGCGAGCTTCGGCCGCGATGGCGTTAGCTCCTCGTAGATCGCGGCGACGCGCTCCGCAGCGAACGCGGGATCGCACGGAGCGATCGTCACATCGTCGTATCGGTCGTCGAGCGGCAGCTCGAGCATCTCGGCGACGGGGCGCGCCACGATCAGCAGGTCCGGCGTCGCGTGCACGGCGTCCGACGCGGCCAGCGCTCGGAGCGCCTGATCCGGATCCGGCAGGTTCACGCGCAGACACAGCGGAGCGAAGTCGCTGAAGTGCGGCAGTACCTCGCCGAGGGCGGCGACGCCCGCGGAATCCGGGGCGAGCGACGTGGCGATGATGTCCACGAAGGGCTTCTCGATATCCTGCCCGCGGAACCGAATGCCGGCGATGGCCCAGCGCCCGTCCGCCAACGGGATCCGCCGGTTCGCCCACGCGAGCGGATCCGGAACCGGAAGCTGAACCATGTCGCGATACTGCGCACCCCAGGCAGCATCGCCGACGAGCTCGATGCTGGGATCGAGCCACCCCGCGAGGTGCTCCCGCCACGCCGGCGACCATTCCTTGATCTGTGGGGCAATCCATCGCTCGGCAGCGGCGTATACATCGGGGTTGGGCATCAGGCGAGCGTACCAACGGCCAGACCCCTTGAACCCTGGGGGTGGGGCGCGCACGCTGGATCCAGACCCCGAGCCTTGGAGCTGAGATGTCGCAGAAGATCGTTCCCAACGTCTGGTGCACGCGCAACGCGGAAGAGATGGGGGAGTTCTACCGATCCGTGTTCCGCGACACGACGAGCGTCGTCACGGCCAGGTACCCCGACGACGTGCCCGACTGGCAGAGCGAATTCGCGGGGCTGCCGCTGGTCGCTGACCTGCGGATCGGCGACTACCTGATCGTGCTCGTCAACGCCGGCGACGAGTTCCGCCCGAACCCGGCGATCTCGTTCATGCTGAACTTCGATCCGCTCGAGTTCGGCGGCGATGAGCCAGCGGCGCGTGCGCACCTCGACGAGGTGTGGGCCGGGCTCTCCGAAGGTGGGCGCACCCTGATGCCGCTGGATGCGTATCCGTTCAGTCCGCATTACGGCTGGATCGAGGATCGCTTCGGCGTGAGCTGGCAGCTGATCCTCACGGATCCGGCGGGAGAGCCGCGCCCGTTCGTCATCCCGCAGCTGATGTTCGCCGGCCCCGTCGAGGGGAAGGCGCGCGAGGCCGCGAACTTCTACACGTCGCTGTTCGACGACTCGGGCCTCGGTCTCGTCGCGGAGTACCCCGAGTCGACGGGGCCTGCCGCGGCCGGCGACGTCGTGTTCGGCGAGTTCCGACTGGCGGGGCAGTGGTTCTCGATGATGGATTCCGGCGTTGAGCAGGACTTCTCGTTCACGGCCGGCGTCTCGCTCGAGGTGCGCTGCGAGGATCAGGACGAGATTGACCGCCTGTGGTCGGCGCTATCCGCGGTGCTCGAAGCCGAGCAGTGCGGCTGGCTCGCCGATAAATACGGCGTGAGCTGGCAGATTGTGCCGAAGAGCATGGGGGATCTGATGGAGCGCCCCGGCGCCCACGCGACGCTGCTGAATCAGAAGAAGATCGTCATCGCCGAGTACTGAGGCGGATCCTCACTCACCGCAGGAGGAGCACACACCCGTCGCGGGGATCTCGAGGAAGCAGTTCGGGCACACAGCGGCCTGCCGCTCCGGCACGGTTGGTCGCCGAACAGGAGCCGCGCGCTTTCGCGCCGGGGGCTCCTCGACGCGACCGATCTCAGGATGATCGACGCCCCAGGATCCGTGCAGTCGCCGGCTCGGCCAGCGCGGCGCATCACCGGCGCTCTTCTTCGCATCCTGCTCGGAGCGGAATCCGTTGGTGTAGCTGCGGTGCACCTCGAGGGCGGGCCCGCCGCCGCGCCGCTCGATGCGGAAGTAGTCGGAGAAGCCGATCAGCCGTGATGCGCCGGCGTTGTCGTGGATCCCCTGGATGAGCGCGCGATTGCCGACCGGGATGCCGTACCTCGCGAAGGCATCGTCGAGGCTGTCGAGGCGAACCGACCTCTCGGATCGCTTGCCGCCATCAATGTTCTCGCGCTCTTGACCCATATTTACAGTGTGCGTGCTTGCCCGGATCCGCGGAAATCGGGCGCGACGAGCGCGTCGAACCGCGGGTGCTGCGCACTCGCGCGGCAGGCCCATTGCCATACGCTGATTCGCAGAAGGCATCGAGGGGGAGGGGCGCGACATGGTCGCAACCGGCGGCGGGCCGCGGCGCAGACCCGGCATATGGATCTGGGTGAGCCTCGCGGCGGTCATCGTGGTGATCGCGATCTGGCTGATCGTGGTGCCGCTTCTCAAAGGACAGCTCTGGGCCTCGGACGAGCGCCGCGTATCGATCATCGACGACACGATCGCGGTCGAGATACGGGTGCCAGGGGGCCTTGCGATTACGAGGGTTTCTGCCGATACCACCGGCGACGGATGCTCGCTCGTGCGCTACTCGTTCGGCCAGAGCCTCGCCGTCGAATCGTACGCGGATGAATGCGAGCTCTCGGGGGCAGATCGGATTCTGAACGGTCACCACGGCGAGTACCGGACGATCGATGACGTTGCGGATCCGCACGACGCCGAAGAGATCTCGACGAGCCTCGGCGCCGCGACGCTGTTCGTGCAGGACTACACGGAGTGCACGAATTTCTGCCGCGACTTCGAGGAACCCGTCGCGATCATCGAGCTCGATGACCCGGCAGACGCATCGCACTCGTCGTTCGTTCTGCAGGCCCACAAGGGCGAGATCTCGCGCGATGAGCTCCGCGAGATCCTCGAGACGCTGAGGCCCCTAGACCTGGAGTCGTGACCGGTGGCAATATCGCCATCATGACCCATCGAGTGACGGCGCCGGAGATCGACCCGAACAACAAGCCGAAGGGCCCGGCGTCGTACTTCCCGAGCATCGAGAAGACATACGGCCTGCCGATGCAGCACTGGATCGACATCGCGGCCGACCACCTCGACGCCGGCCAGAAGCACGGCGAGGTCGTCAGCGTACTGAAAGACACGCACGGACTCGGCCACGGCCACGCGAACGCGATCGTTGCGTATACGCGGGCGAAGCTTGAGCGGTAAGAGTCACAATCACCTGGCGTCGCCTTTATGAGTAACGCGGCAAGGTGATGCGTCTCGCCGGCACGAAACCGGGACCAACGAAGAAACCCCGTGTGTACAAGCCCGAGGTAGGCCGTCGGCGAAAGAGCAAAGACGGGTCTTACAGCTCCCCCGCCTCGTCCATGCTCGGCCGTGCCACCGCGCCGGCGATACGCGCCCAGATGCGTTGCCCGAGTTCGCGGTCGTACGGATCGAGAATCGCCCACGAACTGTGGTGTGAATCTGTGAGGAAAGGGATGACCCGATTCAAGTGGCGCCGATCGTTCGGTGTGAGCGTGTCGAGGTCAAGTGCTCGGGGAACGCCGATCGCGGCACCGAGCACGGCAAGATCTTCGAGATGGCGCTGTGGATTGCGAGAATCGACCGCGTAGGCGGCGGCCTTGGCGACAATCGCTCCGAGAGGATCCGGCACCTCGATCTCCGCCGTTCGTTCATCAGCCAGAAGCGTGTACCGATCGCGACGCAGAAGTGCCTGCGCGGCGCCTGGGGCGCGCAGGAGGGGACGCTGCATCCAGCGCGTGGGCGCGCGGACATCCCGGGCGACCATGACGTCGACGACATCGTCGCCGCGCGTGAACCGGTGAACTGGATTGCCGCGCGACGGTTGAACAGTCTCGAATCCGATGCTGGTGATTGTTCGTCCGATCTCGCCGGCCGAGGCCGTCGCGATGTTCAGCAGTAGATCGACGTCACTGGTCGGGCGCACTGCCGTGACACCAGAGCGTAGAGCGTGGGCGTGAACCATGAGGCCGCCGACAAGAACCCAGCTGCCTGTTGGGAGAGCGGAAGCGAGTTCGAACGCGAGCGGCCATGGTGGCACGTCCGCGTCGATCTCTATGACGTGTGCCCGGCCAGCCATCGTGTCCTCGTTCGATCAAGGGCGTCGAGACCAGCGGCGCGCACGCGCGAGCTCGTACTGCGCGCCGCGTCAACGGCGATCAACGTTGCGGGGGCCTCGGTCCACGGGAACTCGTCATCGCGGAACCGATAGACGTGGATCGTTCCCTCATCGCTTCGCACCAGCATGGCGTCGTCGATGAGATCTTCGAGCGATGTGTCCTGCAGGTATCCGTGAACTTCGCGCGCCGTTCCGATGAGTGCTTCTCCGGGAAGGGAGGTGAGTCGATCGAGTGCCGATTCGCCCGTGAGGTGTAGGCGCGCGGAGGCAGACTGCGGGTCGCGCGTCGCGAAGGTGTCGATGATGACCGAATGGGCAATAGCGCTGGCGAGCAGTTCCGCTTCACGGGTGCGCAGGAGTTCGGCTCGTCGAGCGGGGAGGGCGGTGTTTTCGTCCAGCGCATCGACCAGCGAGCGGGCCGTATGAGCGGCCATGGGCCGACCGCGCGATGACGACAGAGCTTGGCGCTGTCGAACTGACGAGGCGGACACCAGCCAGTCGCGCTGCACGCGGCGCCCCTCGAGTGCACGTTGATTGAGCAGCTGCACGACTCGGCGGGGCGTGATGCCGAGTTGCTGGGCCGCATCATCCGTCGAAACAAAACTCATGCTTAAACCTTCCTCGTAAGGAATATTTAAACATCGATACGTGCAGCCGACAAGAGCGCTGCCGCCATAGAGTCGGCGCGGGAAGGGCGACTATGAGGGCCGAGCTCGAGTCCGTTCATCCCGGTGGGAGTTCAGTGGAACTCAACCTAACGGGACCCCAACAAAAAAGAACCCCCGTGTGTAGAAGCCACACGAGGGTTCAGTGGCTCCGACGGGCGTCGATCCCGTGACCTCACGATTTTCAGTCGTGCGCTCTACCAACTGAGCTACAGAGCCGTGCGGCACATGATGCCGCATCCTACGCGAAGGGCCCTCTCGAAAGAAGGCCCGACACCGGAGCGACCCTGACGGGACTTGAACCCGCGACCTCCGCCGTGACAGGGCGGCACGCTAACCAACTGCGCTACAGGGCCAGATGTGCTTTTCGCACGATTTTCAATTATACCAGGTGGAGTGACCCCAACGGGATTCGAACCCGTGCTACCGCCGTGAAAGGGCGGCGTCCTAGGCCACTAAACGATGGGGCCGTACAGAAAAGCTTCACAGCTCACCTGCCAACCGTTTAATCTTACGCATGGCCGAAGCGGAATCGCAAAACAAGGGCGCGTCGTGCGGGTCTCGGGCGTGTCGAGGGCGACGATGGGGGAGCATGCGCCCGTGAATCGCGGGAGAACGCTGTTCAGAAAGTGGCGGGTGTTGTTAGTGTGACGAGTGTGAATACTCCTTCCCCCAGTTCGGAGCGCACAGAAGAAGTGTGCGACTGCGCGCCCTCGCCCGCCGAGAAGCGTGCGTTCTGGGGACCCGTCACGCGCCGCGGCGCGATCGCGGCCGGCGTGCTCGGGGTAGCCGCGGCGGGCGCGTTCGGCGCGTTGCGCGGATCCGGATCAGCGTTCGCCATCTCGTACGACCCTGCGGATTACCCGACGTGGGAAGACGTGGAGCGCGCGCGCTCGAACCAGTCGTCGAAGGCGAGCGAGATCTCGCGCATCGAGGGCTACATCGCGCAGCTGAAGGCAGCTGTCGCTGAGGCCCAGGCAGTCGCGGAGAAGGCGGCGGACGAGTACTACGCTGCGCAGCAGGAGTATTACCAGGCCGCGCACCGCGCAGACGAGCTGCAGGGTCAGGCAGACGACCAGGCGACGAAGGCCAGTGAAGCGGCGGCCGCGGCGGCGAAGGTCGCATCGACGATCTCCCGCGCGAGCGGTGACAACACCCCGTACGAGCTGCTGTTCGCCGACTCGGCCGGCGACGCCGACAACCTGCTGTCGAAGCTGGGTCAGCTGGACAAGCTCGCCGAGCGCAACGAGTCCATCTATGCCTCGGCGGTCGCCGCGCGCGATTCGGCGCAGCACCTCACGGATCAGGCGAAGGAAGCTCGCAAGGAGCGCGACCGCCTGCAGAAGGTCGCCGAGGAGAAGATGGCGGTCGCCCAGCAGGCGCAGGCCGCCGCGGAGCAGGCCCTCGCCGATCAGAAGAGCCACCTCATCACGCTCGAGCAGCAGCTCGCGGCGCTGAAGGACACCTCGAGCAAGACTCTCGCGGAGTACAAGGACGGCGAGAAGCAGCGCAAGGCGTATGAAGAAGAGCAGCGCCGCCTCGCCGAGGAACGCCGCAAGCGCGAGGAAGCCGCGCGGCGTAAGCGTGAGGAAGAAGAGCGCAAGCGTCGCGCCGCGGAAGAGGAAGAGCGCCGGCGCCAGCAGCAGGCGCAGGAGGCGCCCCAAGGATCCCCTGCGGGCGAGCCCGCGGCGCCGGCCGCCCCAGCGGAACCCGCCGCTCCCGCGGCTCCTGCCGCACCGGCGAACGGGTGGGTGCGCCCGAACAGCGGCTCGCGAACCTCCGGGTACGGATGGCGCACGTCGATGTGCGGCCCGTCGTACTGCTCGACCTCGTTCCACGCCGGCGTCGACCTCGCCGCCGGATGCGGAACACCGATCTTCGCGGCCTCGGCGGGCACCGTCGAGTTCGCCGGGTACAACGGCGGCTACGGCAACTACGTGCGCATCAACCACGGCGGCGGCATCGGCACCGGATACGGTCACATCATGGACGGCGGCATCGCTGTCGGCTGGGGCCAGTACGTCCAAGCCGGCCAGGTCATCGCGTACGAGGGCAACACCGGAAACTCGTTCGGCTGCCACCTGCACTTCGAGGTCTACGTCAACGGGCCGACCGTCAACCCGATCGACTTCATGGCCGGCAAGGGCATCTGGGTCTGATCAACGACGAACGCCCCGGATCCGCGGATCCGGGGCGTTCGTCGTATGCGTCAGGAGCGTGAGTCGGGGAACTCGCCCTCGCCCTGAGTCTTCGTCTGGCCGTGGTCCTCTTCGAAGCGCGTGTACGACTCGGCGACGAGGCGCTCGGCCTCAGCGGCGCCTCCCCACTCGTCGACCTTGACCCACTTGCCGGGCTCGAGGTCCTTGTAGTGCTCGAAGAAGTGCTCGATCTCCTTGCGGGTGTACTCCTGGAGGTCGTCGACGTCCTGGATGTGCTCCCAGCGCGGATCCTTCGCGATGACCGCAACGACCTTGTCGTCGCCGCCGGCCTCATCGCTCATCTTGAGCACGCCGACGGGGCGCACCTTGACGCCGACGCCCGGGAACACCGAGTGGTCCATGATCACGAGAACGTCGAGCGGATCGCCGTCCTCTCCGAGCGTGTTCTCGAAGAATCCGTAATCGCTCGGGTAACCGAACGTCGTGTAGAGAACGCGGTCGAGGAAGACTCGGCCCGTGCCGTGGTCGACCTCGTACTTCACGCGGCTGCCGCGCGGGATCTCGATGACTGCGTCGTACGCGCCCATACCTGTGTTGCTCCTTGAGTAGTCGGGAGGGTCTGCGCTAACACTAATCGTTACTCTGGGACGCATGCTGGATCCCGTCGTCGCCGCCGTTCGGCGAGCTGTTCGTGAAGCGCTCGCGCCGTTCGCCGATTCCGGCGCGCGCATCCTCGTCGCCCTGTCGGGCGGGGCCGACTCGCTCGCGCTCGCTGAGGCCACCGCGCACGAGGCGCGGCATGCGGGTATCGAGGCGATCGCCGTCACGGTGGATCACTGTCTGCAGAGCGGATCCGCCGAGGTCGCCGAGCGCGCCGCGCGCCAGGCTCGCGACGCCGGGATCCGCGACGCGCGCGTCGTGCGCGTCGACGTCGGATCCGCGGGGGGACCGGAGGCGGCGGCCCGCGACGCACGGTACGCGGCGCTCCGCGAGGCCGCGGCGGAGACCGGATCCGTTGCCGTGCTCGTCGGCCACACCCTCGACGACCAGGCCGAGACCGTGCTGCTGGGTCTCGCCCGCGGATCCGGTGCGGCGAGTCTCCAGGGCATGTCCCCGCACGCGCTCGACGAGCGCGGCCTGGCGTGGATCCGCCCGCTGCTCGCGCTGCGCCGCGCGGATACCGAGGCGTTCTGCGCCGCGAGCGGCATCGATCCGTGGGCGGATCCCCACAACGACGACGACCGCTTCGCCCGCGTTCGCGTGCGCCACCGCGTGTTGCCGGTGCTCGAGGCCGAGCTCGGCCCGGGCATCGCCGAGGCACTATGGCGGACGGCGGAGCAGCTGCGCGAGGACGACGAGGCCTTCGCCGACATGATCGACGAGACGATCGAGGACATCGTCGAGCACGCCGAGGCGGGCATCGCGGTGTCGGTGCCCGCCCTCGCGGCGAACCCGGCGGCGATTCGCAACCGCATCATCCGACACGTGGTGGCATCGGAATTCGGCGTCGCTCTGACGAGGGCCCAGACCCTCGAGGTCGCGCGCTTGGTGACCGACTGGGCGGGCCAGGGCCCGATCGACCTCCCGGGCTGTCAGGCGACAAGATCGGGCCAGGCGTTGGCGTTCCGCGCCGCCGGGGCGTGACCGGTCGGTTCCGGTGACGCAAACGGATCCTCCCACCGCGACGAGCGTCCATTCGCGTCACCGGAGTGGATCCGCAGGACGCGCACGCACCCACCGGATCCTCACCCCACCCGATCCGTGAAACTCAGTGCGTTCATCGGGGCGGCCTGCATATGCTTGACCCATGCGCGCGGCCGACATTGCACAAGACCTTGAACGAGTCCTCGTCACCGAGGAGCAGATCCAGGAGCGGCTCGCCGAGCTCGCTGCGGAAGTCGATCGCGATTACGCAGATCGCGAGGTCCTGCTCGTCGGCGTCCTGAAGGGCGCCGTCATGGTCATGGCCGACTTCACGCGTGCACTCACGATCGACGCGGCCATGGACTGGATGGCCGTCTCGAGCTACGGCGCCTCGACCAAGTCGAGCGGCGTCGTGCAGATCCGCAAGGATCTCGACACGCCTCTCGAGGGCAAGCACGTGCTGGTCGTCGAGGACATCATCGACTCGGGCCTCACGCTCAACTGGCTGCTCGAGCATTTCGCCACGCGCGGTGCCGCCTCGATCGAGGTGCTCGCGGCCTTCCGCAAGCCCGACGCCGCGAAGGTCGAGATCGACGCGAAGTACGTCGGCTTCGACATCCCGAGCGACTTCGTCATCGGATACGGCCTCGACTACGCCGAGCGGTATCGCGGGCTGCGCGACGTCGCGGTCCTGGCTCCGCACGTCTACTCCTGAGCGCACGTTCCGCCGTGGGCGAATCCCAGAGCAGCCATAGACACCGGCCGGTAATCTGGGACGACCTGCGCTGGGTCGTGCCCCGCGCGTCGAATACCAGGAGGAGTCGGTTAACCGACGCACTATGAACGTGAAGAAGATCTTCCGCCACCCCGTCGTGTACGTGCTGCTGATCGCGGTCGTGCTCATTGCCGGGTTCTCGATGTTCAGCGCGTTCAGCGGGCCGAAGAAGGTCACGGTGCAGGAGGGGCTCGAACTTCTGCAGGGCGACAAGGTGCAGGAAGTCCTCATCACCGACGGCGATCAGCGCGTCGATCTCACGCTCTCGAGCGAGTACGAGGGCGCGAACACCGTCCAGTTCTACTACGTCAGCGCCCGCGCCGACGATGTCGTCGACGCCGTCCGCGACGCGGACCCCAAGAACGGCTACGACGACGCGGTGCCGCAGGCCTCATTCTTCGGCAGCCTGCTGTCGATCATGATCCCCGTGCTGCTGCTCGGGCTGCTGTTCTGGTTCCTGCTCTCAAACGCCCAGGGCGGCGGCAAGATGGCGCAGTTCGGCAAGTCGCGCGCGAAGAACGTCACGAAGGAGAACCCCGACGTCACGTTCGCCGACGTCGCCGGAAGCGACGAGGCGGTCGAAGAGCTGCACGAGATCAAGGACTTCCTCGCGGATCCGACGCGGTTCCAGGCGCTTGGCGCGCGGATCCCCAAGGGCGTCATGCTGTACGGCCCTCCCGGCACGGGAAAGACGCTGCTCGCGCGCGCCGTCGCGGGCGAGGCGGGCGTGCCGTTCTACCCGATCTCCGGATCCGATTTCGTCGAGATGTTCGTCGGCGTCGGCGCGAGCCGGGTGCGGGATCTCTTCAAGCAGGCCCAGGAGAACGCTCCGGCCATCATCTTCATCGATGAGATCGACGCCGTGGGGCGCCACCGCGGCGCCGGCATGGGCGGCGGGCACGACGAGCGCGAGCAGACTCTGAACCAGATGCTCGTCGAGATGGACGGATTCGACGTCAACGCGAACGTCATCGTCATCGCGGCGACGAACCGCCCCGACATCCTCGACCCCGCGCTCCTGCGCCCGGGCCGCTTCGACCGCCAGATCGGCGTCGACGCGCCCGACATGAAGGGCCGCCTGCAGATCCTCGGCGTGCACGGCCGCGGCAAGCCGCTGGCCGAGGGTGTGGATCTCGAGGACGTCGCGCGCAAGACGCCCGGCTTCTCGGGCGCCGACCTCGCGAACGTGCTGAACGAGGCCGCGCTTCTGACGGCCCGCTCCAACGCGCAGCTGATCGACGACCGCGCGCTCGACGAGGCGATCGATCGCGCCATCGCCGGACCCCAGCGCCGCACCCGCGTGATGAAGGACAAGGAAAAGCTCATCACGGCGTACCACGAGGGCGGACATGCGCTCGCGGCGGCCGCGATGAACTATTCGGATCCGGTGACGAAGATCACGATCCTGCCGCGCGGCAAGGCTCTCGGCTACACGATGGTGCTGCCGGTCGACGACAAGTACTCGGTCACGCGCAACGAGCTGCAGGATCAGCTGACGTACGCGATGGGCGGGCGCGTCGCGGAGGAGATCATCTTCCACGATCCGACGACGGGCGCCTCCAACGACATCGAGAAGGCGACGAACATCGCCCGCAAGATGGTCACCGAGTACGGAATGACCCGCGACATCGGCCCCGTGCTCCTGTCGGGCTCGTCGGGCCAGATGTTCATGGGCCACGACCGCGGCCACAGCCGCGACTACTCCGACACGATGGCCGAGCGCGTCGACCGCGAGGTGCGCGCCCTCATCGAGCAGGCGCACGACGAGGCCTACCGGGTGCTCAACGACAACCGCGACCTGCTCGATCGCCTGGCGCACGAGCTGCTCGAGAAGGAGACGCTCGATCACAAGCAGATCGCCGAGATCTTCTCCGAGGTGAAGAAGATCGACGAGCGCCCGCAGTGGCTCTCGAGCAGCGAACGCCCGGTATCGGCCGTGCCGCCGATCGACGTGCCTCGCGCGAACCCGCAGCCCGAACCGGGCATCGCGGCCTCCGAGGAGTCGCCCCAGACGTCGCGCTCGCCCGAGACCGGCGGGTCCACGAGGCCCGCAACCGCATAGTCCAGGAGGCGTCATGGCCGTCGATACAGAGCGCGTGGCCGCGCTGACCCGCGAGCTGCTCGTAGCGATCGGCGAGGATCCGGATCGCCCCGGTCTGCGCGAGACGCCCGGCAGGGTCGCGCAGGCCGCGGCCGAGATGTACGGCGGCATCGGGCAGGATCCGGCCGCGCCGCTGGCGCACACGATCGACGTATCTCAGGGGCCGGCTCCCGAGACCGTGCCGACCGGCGCCGTGCTCGTGCGAGACATCCGGTTCCGCTCGATGTGCGAGCACCACCTGCTGCCGTTCGAGGGCCGCGCCCACATCGCGTACCTTCCGCACGAGAGCGTCGTGGGCCTCGGGTCCCTCGCCCGAGTGCTCGACATCGCCTCGGCGCGACCGCAGGTGCAGGAGCGCCTGGGCGAGCAGGTCGCCGACGCGCTCGAGCACGGCCTCGGCGCGCGCGGCGTCTTCGTGATGCTTGACGCCGAGCACGGCTGCATGCGCACCCGCGGCGAGAAGCGGCCCGACAGCTCGACTGTCACGATCGCCGCGCGCGGAGACCTCGCCACAGAGGCGGCGCGTGCGGAGATGGCGGCGTACATCATCATCGGCGCGCAGAACGCGGCGACCGACGCCGCCGCAGTGAAGGGCCGCTGACCGGATGATCCAGATCATGGGGATCGTCAATGCGACGCCCGATTCGTTCAGCGACGGCGGCGAGCACGACGAGCCGGACGCCGCGATCGCGCACGGCCGCACGCTCGCGGCATGCGGCGCGACGATCCTCGACGTCGGCGGCGAGTCCACGCGCCCCGGATCCGTGCCGGTCGGCATCGACGAGGAGCTGCGCCGCGCGCTGCCGGTCGTCGAGCACCTCGCCGCTGACGGATCCGTCGTGAGCATCGACACGTATCGCGCTGCCACCGCCGCGCGTGCGATCGAAGCCGGTGCGCGGATCGTGAACGACGTCTCCGGCGGTCTCGCCGACGACGACATGATGCGCGTCGTCGCCGATGCCGGGGTCGAGTTCCTGATCGGCCACTGGCGCGGTCCCTCCGCCGACATGTACGCGTTCGCCGAGTACGACGACGTCGGCGGCGAGGTCGCCCGCGAGCTCAGTCAGCGCGTCGACGCGGCGATCGCGGCCGGCATCGATCCGTCGAAGATCATCCTCGATCCGGGCGTCGGCTTCGCGAAGGCGGGCCCGCAGAACTGGAGCGTGCTCCGCGAGCTCGGCGCGGTGACAGATCTCGGCTTCCGCGTGCTCGTCGGCACCTCGCGCAAGGGATTCCTCTCGAGCGCGATCGGCGACGATGCCTCGCGCGATCGACGCGACCTCGCGACCGCCGTGACCAGCGTGCTTGCGCAGCGCGCCGGGGCCTGGGGCGTGCGGGTGCACGACGTCACCTCGACCCGCGACGCCCTCGCGGTGACCGACGCGTGGGACGGCGCATGAGCGACTCCATCGACCTCACCGGCCTTGCCGCCTACGGGTACCACGGCGTCTTCGACCACGAGAAGCGCGATGGCCAGGAGTTCCTGATCGACGTGAGCCTCGCGCTCGACACTGATCCGGCAGCCGCGAGCGACGACGTCGCCGACACGGTGCACTACGGCGAGCTCGCCGAGCGGATCGTCGCGATCGTCGAGGGCGATCCCGTCGACCTCATCGAGACGCTCGCGCACCGCATCCTCGCCGCCGTACTGACCGACGTACGGATCGCGTCCGCAGCCGTCACCGTCCATAAGCCCCACGCGCCGATCCCGCACCAGTTCGCCGACGTCTCGGTGACGGTTCGCCGCTCGAGAACGGCGGCGGGATGATCCGCGCCGTGGTCGCTCTCGGGGCGAATCTCGGCGACACCGCCGCGACCTTCGCCGAGGCCGTATCGGAGCTGCGCGACCTGCCGCTCACGACCGGCGTCGTCTGCTCCGAGCCGATCGAATCCGTCGCGATCACGCTCGACGGTCCGGATCCGTCCGCGCCCGGCTACCTCAACGCCGTCGCGCTCCTGACGACGCGGCTCGCGCCGAGCGTGCTCCTCGACGCGCTGAACGACATCGAGTCGCGACACGGGCGCGTGCGCGCCGAGCGCTGGGGCAGTCGCACCCTCGATCTCGACCTCATCGCGTACGGCGAGGTGGCGAGCGATGATCCGCGTCTGACGCTGCCGCACCCGCGCGCCCACGAGCGCGACTTCGTGCTGGGGCCGTGGGCGAGCGTGGATCCGGACGCGCGGCTCGCCGGCCACGGCCGAGTCGCCGACCTCGTCGAGCGCCTGCGCGAGGCGGCACGATGAAGCGCACCTCGACGGTGACCCTCGTCGTCTGCGCCGTCATCGGTGCGGTCGCCGGCCTCTTCCTCGATCTCGCCCGCACATCGGCGGGCCAACCCTCGTTCGTTCCGTCGCTCATGCTGCCGATCCTGCTCGTCCTGCTCGGCCTGGTGTGCCTCGCGTTCGCGCTGCCGATCCGACGCTCCGTGCGCGATCCGAAAGCACCGCGCGTCAGCCCGTTCCGCGCCGTGCGGATCGCGGCGCTCGCGAAGGCATCCAGCATGCTCGGCTGCCTCGTGGGCGGGTTCGCCCTGGGACTCATCGGCTTCGTTCTCACACGCCCGGTGGTCCCAGGGATAGGCTCGTGGCAGGAGGCGATCGCCACGGTGATCGGGGGAGTTACCCTCGTGATTCTTGCGCTCGTCGCCGAGCACATGTGCACCCTTCCGAAGGATCCCGATGAACGAGAGTCAGACGCCGCCTCCCCCGGAGCCGAACCCGAGTTCTGATCAGGAGGTTCCGCCCTCGCGGCGCGACCTGCGAGCCGAGCAGTCGCCCGTGCCGGATCGCCCCGCACCGCCGGCACCGCCGACTCCGCAGATCCCAGAGCGCCCTGATCCGCCCGCGCCGGCAAGGTCGGAGGCGCCCGAGGTAGCGAACGAGGCGCAGCCCCCGGTGCCGCCCGAGCCCGTCGCGGATCCGGAGTTTCCCCCGGCGCGCGAGCCCATCGCCGCGCCCGAGGTCCTCGACGACGGCACCTACACGAAGCTCCGCGAACCGCGCGGCGGCCTCGCGCTCGACGGCGCCTGGCACCAGATCTCGCCGAAATACGTCGTCTCCCAGCTCGTCCAGGAGATCGCACTGCTCGTCATCGTGGCGGTCGCGGCGACCGTCGTTGCGACGCTGACGGGCGAGTGGTGGCCGTGGCTCGCCGGCGGCGCGATCGTGGCCGTGACCGTCGTGAGCCTCATCATTCTGCCGCGGCAGGCGAAGGCGCTCGGCTACATGCTGCGCGGCGACGACATCGTCTTCCGCCGCGGCATCCTCTGGCAGCGCCTGATCGCCGTACCGTACGGACGCATGCAGCTGATCGACATCACGCACGGACCGCTCGATCGCCTCTTCGGCATCTCGAAGCTCAAGATGGTGACGGCGGCCGCGTCGACGGGCGTCGAGGTCCCCGGTCTCGCGACCCCCGCCGCCGAGGCGCTGCGCGACACCCTGATCGAGGTCGCGGAGACGCGGAGGACCGGGCTGTGACGACGCCCGAACCCCACGCGCACGGGCGGGTGGCGAAGCTGCTGCTCGACGGCGGATCCAGCAATCTCGCCGACGGCGAGTGGCATCGCCTGCACCCGCTCACGCCGCTGTTCAAGGGCGGCCTGGTGTTCATCGTCGTGCTGGGCATCGTGTTCGCGAACCTGCGCGACCGGCTGATCTACTTCGGGGTGCGCCTGTTCGCGCCGCACGAGATGTCGAGCGAGATCGAGATCGATTCCGACGACCCGGTGAGCCGTGGGCTCGACTGGGTAATGGCGAACAACCTCGTCTTCCTCGTGTTGCTGGGGCTGGTCGTGCTCGTCGCGATCGTTATCGTCTGCTACTGGCTCGTGTGGCGCTTTCAGCAGTTCCGCATCACCGGCGAGAACGTCGAGGTCAAGAAGGGCATCATCTTCCGTTCGCAGCGGCGGGCCCCGCTCGACCGTGTGCAGGGCGTGAACCTCACGCGGCCGTTCCCCGCGCGTCTCATCGGCATGGCGAAGCTGACGCTCGAGGGTGCCGGAACGGGCGCCGACGTGGCGCTCGAGTACCTCGCCACGAACAGGGCCGAGCAGGTGCGTGCCGACATCCTTCGGTTGGCCTCCGGCGTGCGGCAGGCGAAGGCCGAGGCGAACGCGCCCGCGGCGCACGCCCCTGAGGAGCGCGCGAGCGTTGCCGGCACCTTCAACCAGGGCGTGACGAACATCATCGACGGCGTCGACACCGACGATGTCGTGCCCGAGTCCGTCGTTCGCATCCCGATCGGACGACTCATCGCCTCCCAGGCGATCACCGGGCTCCTCTGGCTCCTGTTCTTCTTCGTCCTGATCATCGCCTTCGTGATCGTGCCGATCGCGATCTTCGAGGACGGCCCCGAGAAGTGGCTCGTGCTCGCGATCACGGCCGTCACGACCGGCATCCCGATGGTCATCGCGGTCGTCGCCATCGTGTGGAGCGCGCTCTCGAAGGGATTCCGGTTCTCGATCGCGCCGACCCCCGATGGGGTGCGCGTATCGAGCGGACTGCTCACCACCGTGACCCGAACGATTCCTCCGGGTCGCGTCCACGCCGTCGAGGTGACGCAGAGTCTGCTCTGGCGCCCGTTCGGCTGGTGGAGCGTGCGCATCAACCGCATGGGCGGTCAGAGCGCGTCGCAGCAGAGCTCGGGTCAGGCGGCGGCCGCGTCGATGATCCTGCCGGTCGGCACGCGTGCCGACGCTGAGCGGGTCGTCGGCCTCCTTCTGCCGGCCGCGCCCGAGGGCGACCGCTTGTTCGTCTGGGAGCACGGCATGGTCGGGCCGCAGGCTCAGGACCCGTTCACGGTGATCCCGAAGCGCGCGTACTTCTGGCATTGGCTGCAGCGCGGCCGGCTCGGCGTGCGCGTGACGAGCTTCGCGATGCTCGTGCGACGGGGGCGCCTCGGACGCCGCCTCGCGGTGTTCCCGCTCGCCCGCATTCAGGGTGTCTCGGTGTCGCAGGGGATCTTCGCCCGCGGGCAGCGTCTCGCCCACCTGCGGGCGCACACGGTGCCGGGCCCGGTGTCCGGCAACGTGACGTCGCTCGACGTCGACGACGTGCAGGAGATCGCCGACCTGCTGGCGCGCGGCTCGCTCGCCGCTGCCGAGCACGACAGCACCCACCGCTGGGCGTCGGTCTAGGGCGTGTCTCCCATATGGTTCGTGATTGACGCGCGATTCTGGATGGGTGACTTTGGTTCTGGACTCTCGTACTCGCCGGTTGACGGACGCGCAGTGGGCGTTGATCGCCCCGCTACTGCCGTCGAACACGGGGCGGCGCGGCCATCCGTTCGGTGATGATCGTCGCGTCGTTGACGGGATCATCTACCGGTTCCGGACCTCGACGCCGTGGCGTGATGTGCCGCGGGCGGAGTTCGGTCCCTGGCAGACGGTGTGGAAGCGGCATCGCCGCTATGCCGGCGATGGCACTTGGGACCGGGTGCTGCAGGCGCTGCTGTCGCAAGCGGATGCGGTCGGGCTGATTGATTGGGACGTCTCGGTGGATGCGACGATTGCGCGTGCGCACCAGCACGCGACGAACACCACGCGCCCTGACCAGGACACAGGGGGCGTTCTCGAATTACAAACATCTGCCGTGGGATGAGACCGAGCCGCCAGGTCACGGCATCGGCCGCTCCCGCGGCGGATTGACGACGAAGATCCACCATGTCGTCGATGGCCACGGACTGCCGTTGGCGATCGTGGTCACTGGCGGCCAACGCAACGACGGGGCGATGCTCGAGCACGTGCTCGGTGACATCCGCGTCCCCCGGATCGGGGGAGGACGGCCACGCACCAGGCCCGACGCTGTCTTGGGCGACAAGGCCTACGGCAGCGGAGTGAACAGGCGCATGCTCCGCGCCCGCGGGATCCGGGCCGTGATCCCCGAGAAGAGTGATCAGATCACCGTCCGCAAACACAAAGGCTCCAAGGGCGGCCGCAGGCCGGCGTTCGACGAAGACGCCTACAAAGACCGCAACGTCGTCGAGAGGTCTTTCGCACTGATCAAGCAGTGGCGCGGCATCGCGACCCGCTACGACAAACTCGCCATCACCTACAGAGCCGGAGCCGTCCTCCACGCCTGCCTCACCTGGGCGACCCTATTAGGAGACACGCCCTAGCGACTCCGGTGACGCGAACGGATCCGAATCCGCCCACGAGGATCCGTTAGCGTCACCGGACGCGCGACGCGCGCGGATTCCGCCATCGGCGCCGCGCGTGCGAACCTGGCTTCATGCAGCGCGAGGGACGACTGGGCGTCGGGATCATCGGTGCGGGCCGCGTCGGTCCCGTACTGGGAGCGGCGCTCGCCGGGGCGGGCCACCAGATCACCGGCATCACGAGCGGATCCGACGACGAACGCGCCGCGGCCGTGCTGCCGGGCGCGCCCGTTCTGGAGGCGCCCGAGGTGCTGCGACGCAGCGAGCTCGTGATCCTGGCGGTGCCGCGCGCCGAACTCGCCGCGACCATCCAGGGCTACGCCGATGCCGGCCTCATCCAGATGGGACAGCTGTTGCTGCACCCGGACGCCGCGCACGGGATCGACGTGCTGCGCCCCGCCGCCGAGAAGGGTGCTATCCCGCTCGCCGTGCACCCCGCCATGACGTTCACCGGAACGTCGATGGATCTGCGCCAGCTCGCCGCGACCTACGCGGCCGTGTCGGCGCCGGGCCCCGTGCTGCCGATCGCGCAGGCGCTCGCCGTCGAGCTCGGATGCGAGCCGGTCGTGATCGCCGAATCCGACCGGGCCGCCTACGCGGAGGCGATCGAGACGGCGGCGCAGTTCTCCCGCCAGATCGTGCGGCAGTCGACGGGCCTGCTCCGCGAGATCGGCATCGACAACCCCGGCGGATTCCTGTCGTCGCTCGTGCGGTCGACCGTCGATCGCGCGCTCGCCGAGGCAACGCCGGCGATCCCGGATCTGCCGCCCGATCTCGAGGGCTGAGGCCGGGCGTCGCCGGGCTCCGATCTCCCAGCGCGGGGCCAATAGACTGGGGGCGCTTTCGACCACCCCGAACGAGGATGACGCGCATGACTGATTCGCCCGAAACCGCCGCCGCACCCGAAGACGACGTCTTCGAGCAGAAGGCCGTGCGACTGGCGAAGCGCGACAAGCTGAACGCCGAGCGCACTTCGGCCGCGGGCGGTGCGTACCCCGTTTCGGTCCCGGTCACGACGACGATCCCCGCACTGCGCGCCGAGTACGGATCCCTCGAAGCGGGCGCCGAAACGGGCGTCACGGCGGGCGTCGCGGGCCGCATCGTGTTCAGCCGCAACACCGGAAAGCTCTGCTTCGCCTCGCTGCAGGCCGGCGACGGCACGCGCATCCAGGCGATGGTCTCGCTCGCCAAGGTCGGCGACGAGTCGCTCGCGGCGTGGAAAGACCTCATCGACCTCGGCGACCACGTGTTCGTCTCGGGCGAGGTCATCTCGAGCCGCCGCGGCGAGCTGTCGATCATGGTCGATCAGTGGCAGGTCGCTGCCAAGGCGCTCCTGCCCCTGCCGAACCTCCACTCCGAGCTCAGCGAAGAATCGCGGGTGCGCCACCGCTACCTCGACCTGATCGTGCGCGACCAGGCCCGCGAGACGGTCCGCGCGCGCTCGACCGTGATGAAGAGCCTGCGCCAGACGTTCGAAGACGACGACTTCCTCGAGGTCGAGACGCCGATGCTGCAGGTGCAGCCGGGCGGCGCCGCGGCGCGCCCGTTCATCACGCACTCGAACGCGTTCGACACCGAGCTGTTCATGCGCATCGCCCCCGAGCTGTACCTCAAGCGAGCGGTCGTGGGCGGCATCGATCGCGTCTTCGAGATCAACCGCAACTTCCGCAACGAGGGCTCCGACTCGACGCACAGCCCCGAGTTCGCGATGCTCGAGGCCTACGAGGCGTACAGCGACTACAACGGCATCGCCGACCTGACGCAGAAGCTCATCCAGCACGCCGCGATCGCCGTGCACGGATCCACCACCGTCACGTGGGCCGACGGAACCGAGCACGACCTCGGCGGCGAATGGACCCGCATCTCGATGTACCCGTCGCTCTCGGAGGCCGCGGGCGTCGAGGTGACGCCCGATACGTCGCAGGCAGACCTCGAGGCGCTGGCCGCCAAGAGCGGCGTCGAGGTGCCGCCGCACGCGACGCACGGGAAGCTCGTCGAGGAGCTCTGGGAGCACTTCGTCGGCGACCACCTCACCGAGCCCACGTTCGTCATGGACTTCCCGGTCGACACGAGCCCGCTCGTGCGCGAGCACCGTTCGATTCCGGGCGTCGTCGAGAAGTGGGATCTGTACCTCAATGGATACGAGCAGGCGACCGGATACTCCGAGCTCGTCGACCCCGTCATCCAGCGCGAGCGGTTCGCTCTGCAGGCCCAGCTCGCCGACAGCGGCGACGACGAGGCCATGCGGATCGACGAGGACTTCCTGCGTGCGCTCGAGCACGGCATGCCGCCGTCGGGCGGCATGGGCATGGGGATCGACCGCCTGATGATGAGCCTCACAGGTCTCGGCATCCGCGAGACGATCCTCTTCCCGCTCGTGAAGTAGGGCGAGCGGCGTCACACATTCGCGAGCATCCACGGGGGTGTCAGCGGTCGCCCGTTCGGGTCGAACGCCCAGCCGGGCAGCATGCCCGCGTCGGTCAGCTGCAGGATGAGCGCCGGGAACGTGGCATGGGGCGCCAGCTCGATGGCCCGGCCCGCGAACTCGGCCGCCAGCGATGAGCTGCCGAGCGCCCACGACAGCCATCCGCAGACGGCGAGGCACGCGCTGAGGTGACGATTCGGGGCGCGACCGGCGAGGGCGCGCACGAACTCGCGGGCGCCGCGCACGCGTTCGGGATCGGGGCGGGAACCGTCGCCGGCGAGCCGCACGGGAAAGTCGGGCTGATCGGTCTCGCCGTCGAGCCAGCTCTCCTGCCAGGCGAGCGTGCGGCGCGCCTCGGCGGCGTCGCCGACCCACTGGGTCAGCACGACGTCGCGCACGGCGGGACAGCTGAGGATCCATAGCCACATCGCCGCGCGCGCCGGCGGGACGTCGCCCGAACTGGCGACCGCGTGCGCGAACACGCCGTGCGGATCCGCCGCGAACGCCGCGAGCTCGCGATCGATGTCGGCGTCGTTCGCGACCGGCTGCGGGCGGCCGGGGCGCAGCCTCGTCAGCGCGTCGCCCGGCATTGCGTCGAGGGCGGTGACGCACCGGGCCACCTCTGCGCGGTCGGACGCGTCCGACCGCGGCACCTCAGCACCCGCCCGCGGGCCGTCGGCCGGCAGGTCCTCGCCGCAGTCGATCTCATCGAGCGGCCGCAACTGAGGATCCCGGTAGCTCGTCCAGCCGTCCGAACCGACGCACATTTCGCCCGTGACGCGGATGCCGATCGCCTCGGCGCGATCGATGACGGCGGTGACGAGCTGTTCGTATGCGACGCCAGAGCCATCGAGCGCCGATTCATCGGTGTACACGATGACGATGGCGTCGTCGACATCGGGCATCGGCCGCAGGCACCCGACCGCGACCGTCGCACAGCGGTCGATGTGGCCGGGGCCGGGGAGGTCGACGCGCAGCACGCCGTTGGTCGTCTGCCGCACGATGGGGATGAGCACGAGGCTTTCGCGCGGCCGGTAGCCGACCTGGAGCGGCACGGATTGTAGGAGGTGGACGGCGGATGAGTCTCTGATCTGAACGGGCATGCCACGATGTTTCGCCATCGCCGGCCCCAGGAATCGGTTATGCACAGGTTTTCTCGCGAGAACGCCGCTGTGAGCACGCTGACCCCCAGCCGATCCACACGACGCGGCGATAGGATGCGGGTGTGGACGGATATTGGGCAACTGCGCTGTGGTCGATCGCTCCGACGATCGTGATCACGGTGCTGTTCTTCTGGATCCTGCGCAGCGTATTGAGGTTCGACCGCGTCGAGCGTCGGGCATACGCGAAGGTCGAGGCCGAAGAGCGCATGAAGCGCGGCCTGCCCCCGCGCGGCGAATGACCCGCCGACAGATAGGCTGACCCCAGGCGGCTCAGTGCCGCGAAGGGAGACGCGTGGATCTGATCACATGGTCGACCGTTTGGGCCGCCATCGTCTTCATCGTCGACATGGTCATCCGTGTCACGGCGATTCTGTTCGTGCCGCCCGGTCGACGCCCCACAGCGGCCATGGCGTGGTTGCTCCTGATCTTCTTCCTGCCCGTTCCGGGCGTGCTCCTGTTCCTGCTGATCGGTTACCCGAGACTGCCGAAGAAGCGTCGCGACATCCAGACCGAGGTCAACGAGGTGCTGCGCGAGGCGAACCATCACCTCGAGCTCGGCTCGCTGCTGCCCGACCCGCCGAAGTGGTTCGACCAGATCGTGCAGATGAACCGCACGCTCGGCGCCCTGCCGCTGTCGGGCGACAACAGTGCGCGCATCATCTCGGACTACCAAGCCAGCATCGACGAGATGACCGAGGCGATCCGTTCGTCGACGACGTACGTGAATATTGAGTTCTACATCCTCAAGAGCGACGCGGCCACCGAGGGATTCTTCGTGGCGATGGAAGAAGCCATCGCGCGCGGCGTGCACGTGCGGGTGCTCATGGACCACTGGGCGAACCTGTCCAAGCCGCTTCACCGCCAGACGAAAGAGCGCCTGACGCGCATGGGCGCCGACTGGCACTTCCTGCTGCCGCTGAAGCCGCTGCACGGGAAGTTCCAGCGCCCGGATCTGCGCAATCACCGCAAGCTGCTCATCGTCGACGGCGAGGTCGCGTTCGTCGGATCGCAGAACCTCACGGATCCCTCCTACAACGTTCCGAGCAACATCCGCCGCGGCCTGAAGTGGATCGACCTCATGGTGCGCCTGGAGGGCCCGGTCGTGCGATCGGTCGACGCGGTCTTCCTCACCGACTACTACAGCGAGACGGGGGAGACCCCGGGCGAGATCGACCTCGTGACGCCGCTCGTGGGCACCGACGACTACGACTGCCAGGTCGTCCCGAGCGGCCCGGGGTTCGAGAGCGAGAACAACCTCCAGCTCTTCCTGAGCCTGCTGTACGCGGCCGAGCGCAAGGCCCACATGGTCAGCCCCTACTTCATTCCGGACGAGGCGCTCCTGCGCGCGATCGACGGCGCCACCAACCGCGGGGTCGAGGTCGAGCTGTTCGTGAGCGAGATCGGCGACCAGCCCCTCGTGTTCCACGCGCAGCGCAGCTACTACGAATCGCTCCTAGGTATGGGCGTGAAGATCTGGCTGTACCGCGCGCCGTACATCCTGCACACGAAGTCGCTGTCGATCGACGACGAGACCGCAGTGATCGGATCCAGCAACATGGACATGCGATCGTTCGGCCTGAACTTCGAGGTGTCGCTTCTCGTGCGCGGCGAGGAGTTCGTCACCGAGCTGCGCGAGGTCGAGGAGAGTTATCGGGCGAACAGCCGGCTGCTCACGATCGAGGAGTGGGAGAAGCAGCCGCTGAGGTCGCGCGCGCTCGACAACGTCGCGCGGCTCACGTCCGCTCTGCAGTGAGGCAACGGGTGCGTCAGGCGCTCACGGAATGGCCGTGCGGCGCGGCCACGAGCAGGCCGCCGCGATCGACGCGGCAGCGGATCCGCGCGGCGATGCCGTACTCGTCGCCGTCGAGTTCGACGGGCTGCGGGTGGGGCGACGCGGCCTCCGCCTCCGCGCCGACGAGATAGCGGATCGACTGGTTGCGCGTCTTCGCCACGATCTTGCGCCCGACGCGCGACTTGCGCAGCACCGAGTTGTCCCACCAGAGCTTCCGCCACACGCTGAGCCATCCGAGCGGACCGCGCGCTTGAATGAGGGCGACGTCGAGCAGCCCGTCGTCGATGCGGCCGTCGGGCACGAGGTCAATTCCGGCGGGCAGCGCACCGCAGTTCGCGAACAGCACGCTGTGCACCTTCGCCATCTGCAGGCTCATCCCGTCCATCTGGTAGGCGAGGCGGAACGACTTCGACCGCGGAAGCGATCGGGCCGCGCCATCGACGTACGCGACCCAGCCGAGCTGCTTCTTCATCCGCGGGTTCGTGTTCGCGATCATCTCGGCGTCTAGGCCCATACCGGCCATGACGACGAACGCGTGCGTCTCCTGCTCGCCTGATGGCCGCGTGATCTCGGCGATGCCGATGTCGACGGGCAGCACCGCGCCGTCGATCGCGGCCCGCACCATCCGGTCGGTGCCGTCGAGCGGCAGTCGCAGGTTGCGCGCGAGCAGGTTGCCGGTGCCGCTCGGAATGATCGCGAGTGGTACGCCGGATCCGTGCATCGCCTCGGAGACCGCGCGCACAGTCCCGTCGCCCCCCGCGACGAGGACGACGTTCGCGCCCTCCGCGAGCGCGCGTCGCGTCGCCTCCTGGCCCGGATCCTCGATCGTCGTCTCGAGGATGAGCGGCTCTCGCCAGCCGGCGCGCGCCGACTCGTTCGTGATGGCGGCGATGAGCTGAGCCGAGCTTCTGAGCTTGATGGGGTTGAACACGACCGCGGCGAACCGCGTGTGTTCCCGCTCGTCGCCCATACGACCACCATAGGGCCTCGGCGGCGCGGATAGACTTGTCGCGTGATCGATCCCGCTCTTCTCCGTGATGCCCCCGAGGCCGTCAAGCGCTCGCAGGTCGCGCGCGGCAACTCGCCCGATACTGTCGACGCTGCGATCGTGGCCGAGTCGTCGCGCCGCGAGTCGCTCGCGGCGTTCGAGCAGCTCCGCGCCGAGCAGAACGCGTTCGGGAAGACGGTCGCCAAGGCGCCCAAGGAGGACAAGCCCCGGCTCGTCGCCGAGGCGAAGGTGCTCGCGCAGAAGGTGAAGGACGCGGATCAGGCCGCCAAGGCCGCCGACGAGGCGTACCGCGCCGCGGCCGGCCGCGTCGAGAACATCGTGATCGAGGGCGTGCCCGCAGGCGGTGAGGAGAACTTCGTCACGCTGCGCGAGGTCGGCCAGATCCCCACGTTCGACTTCGAACCGCGCGACCACCTCGAGCTCGGCGAGATGCTCGGCGCGATCGACATGGAACGCGGCGCGAAGGTGTCGGGCGCACGGTTCTACTTCCTGAAGGGGGTCGGCGCGCGCCTCGAGCTCGCGCTGATGAACTACGCGCTGAACACCGCGCTCGAGAACGACTTCACCCCGATGATCACGCCGACGCTCGTGCGCCCCGAGATCATGGCGGGTACAGGCTTCCTCGGAGAGCACTCCGACGAGATCTACCACCTCGAAGACGACGATCTGTACCTCGTCGGCACGAGCGAGGTCGCGCTCGCCGGGTACCACGCCGATGAGATCCTCGACCTCGGCGAGAGCGGAACCATCAAGTACGCCGGATGGTCGACCTGCTACCGGCGCGAGGCCGGATCGCACGGCAAGGACACCCGCGGCATCATCCGCGTGCACCAGTTCAACAAGCTCGAGATGTTCGTGTACTGCGACCCCGCAGACGCCGAAGCTCAGCACGAGCGCCTCGTCGCCCTCGAGGAGCAGGTGCTCTCGTCGCTCGGCCTCGCGTACCGCGTGATCGACGTCGCCGCGGGCGACCTGGGCTCGAGCGCGGCGCGCAAGTTCGATACCGAGGCATGGGTGCCCACGCAGGGCGCGTACCGCGAGCTCACGTCGACGTCGAACTGCACGACCTACCAGGCGCGTCGCCTGGGGATCCGTCATCGCACCGACGGCGGCAGGACCCAGCCGGTCGCGACGCTGAACGGCACGCTGGCGACGACCCGCTGGCTCGTCGCGCTGCTGGAGACGCACCAGCGCGCCGACGGATCCGTCGTGGTCCCGGAGCCGCTGAGGCCGTACCTCGGCGGGCTCGAGGTGCTGGAGCCGCTGGCGTGACCAACCCCGCTATCGAGGCCGCAGAATCGACGGTCCGCCCCGAGGATCGTCGGCTCATCGCGCTCGACCTCGACGGCACGGTGCTGCTCGAGGACGACACGCTGAGCCCCGGCGTCGTGGACGCCGTCCGCTCGGCCGAATCGCTCGGCCACATCGTCACGATCGCCACGGGCCGCAGCTGGGAATCGGTGGGGTACGTGCTCGAGCAGCTCGGCCTCTCGCCGCGGCACATCGTCACGGCGAACGGCGCCACGATCATGACCCGCGACGACTTGGCGCCGAGCGGATACCGCCGCGACATCGTCGAGACGTTCGACGCGACCGATGTGCTCACGCACATCGAGCAGCACCTGCCCGATGGAAACTACCTGGTCGAGCTCGCAGACGGGTCGCGCCTGTTCAACAATCGCCTCGACGACTGGAACCTGCGCGGCCCGAACGCGCGCCAGGTCGACATCGAGGAGATGAAGGGCCACGAGGTCACGCGCGTCGTCGTGGTCTCGGACGACCACGGCGGCACGAGCTTCGCGGAATTCGTCGACAAGATGGGCCTGCAGCAGGTGTCGTACTCCGTCGGCTGGTCGGCCTGGCTCGACATCGCGCCGCAGGGCGTCGACAAGTCGACCGCCCTCGAGCACGTGCGCGAGCTCGAAGAGATCCCGCCCGGCAACGTCGTGGTGATGGGCGATGGGCGCAACGACATCCAGATGCTCGACTGGGCGCGCGAGTCCGGCGGCGAGGCTGTGGTGATGGGCCAGGCGCTGCCGGAGGTCGCCGTTCACGGATCCCGGATCACCGCGTCCGTCGAGCTCGGTGGCGTCGCACAGGCGCTTGACGAGATCGGCCTGACGGCGAGCTGAGCGCGATCATACGATCCTCCGTTAGAATCGGCGCGGTACGTGGGTTTCGCCCACGCCAGGAGAGTTGTCCGAGCGGCCGAAGGACCTGGTCTTGAAAACCAGTAAGCAGAAATGCTTCGTGGGTTCGAATCCCACACTCTCCGCCGCATAGCGAAGGGACCTGTGTGAGCAGTTCGTCGAGTCACCGCCCGCGCGGGCCTATCGCGCGCCACACGAAGCTGCGCTCGCCCGGTCTGATGCCGCGCATCCTCAAGGGGGCGGCGTTCGCATTGTCGGCGGTGCTCGTCGCCATCGTGGGCGTCGGCGCATACGCGTACAACGACTACTTCGGGTCGCTGAGGGAGAACGCCATCACCCTCGCAGGGCAGGACGTGAACGCCCCGGACGTCGACGTGCTGCCGAACGAGGACGTCAACATTCTGGTGACCGGCGTTGACAAGTGTGAGGAAGATTGGGCCGATCAGTTCGGCGATCGTTGTCCGCCCGCGCTGGTCGAAGCCCAGAAGAACTCCTACACGAGCCAGCTCAACGACGTGAACATGATTATTCACGTCTCGCCGGAGCCTCGACGCGTGACGGTCATCAGCGTTCCGCGAGACCTGCTCACCGATCGCCCGGCGTGCGAAGACTTCGACGGCAATCCGATGGGCGCCGCCACGGCGACCATGTTCAACCAGTCGTACAGCACGGGTGGCTTGGACTGCGTCGCGCGCACTGCGACCGAGCTCACGGGTCTCGAGATCGACCACGCCGCGCTCATGACATGGGGCGGCGTCATCGATATCACCAACGCGATCGGCGGCGTCGACGTCTGTTTGGCAGACCCGATCCCGTTCGACGCGGACACGGGCCTTGAGCTCGAGGCTGGCGAACACACCCTCGTCGGGTATGAGGCGCTCCAGTTCCTGCGCACGCGCAAGACGCTCGCGACCGGATCCGACCTGGATCGCATCGGCAATCAGCAGCTGTACATGGGTGCCCTCGTGCGCAAGCTCGTGAGCAACGAGACCTTCAGTGATGTTCCGGCGATGCTGCGCTTGGCGAACGCCGTGACGACGAACGCGCAGGTATCGACCGGGCTGACGGATCCGATGGCGATGGTGTCGATCGCGGGCGCCCTGCGGGGCATCCCGCTCGAGGACTACGCGTTCATCCAGTTCCCCGCTGCCGATTCGCCCGCCGACCACAACCGGCTGATCCCGGTGACGGAGTCGTGGGAGCTCATCGCTCAGGCGCTCGAGCAGAACCAGCCGATCCTCCTGGGCGAGGACGAGACCGAGGCCACCGAGACGCCGTCGCCGACGGATACGCCCGAGCCCACGATCGACCCGACCAAGGTCGCCCTGCCGGAATACCTGCGGGGATCGAACGCCGACGACGCGGGCGTGGGATGCGAGCCGGCCGAGGGCCTGTTCTGACACGCCGTTTCGACGTGACCGCCGCGAGCAGGTAACATTGCTCAACGTGCGTTCGCGCACATGGAGACGTGCCGGAGCGGCCGAACGGACTTCACTGCTAATGAAGGGTCGGGGTTAAACTCGACCGGGGGTTCAAATCCCCCCGTCTCCGCCAAAATTCACGTGGGCGCCTCGCTTTTCTGCGAGGCGCCCACGTCGTTTCTCTGTGCGGGCTGGCATCTTCGTTATGAGAGTGCCTGTATGCGCCCCGCGACATACGTGCCCCGGTACCGTGTCAGAAAGCGATGGGCGATTGCCTCTGGCTTCCACACGGTCGTCGAGTGGCGACCCGAAGAAGGATCGGGGTCGCGTATGTCGTCCGCCACAGTCGAACAGGCATCAACCCTCGGGCCCGTGCGTCAGACGTACGCACGCCGCGAAGACTTCCCACCGATCGCACGCGCGTACTCGCAGGTGTCGAACACCGTGCGAGAGACCGGCCTTTTGCACCGGACGCCGTGGTTCTACGCGCTCGTGGGCCTCGCGATCGCCGTCGGCTTCGGCGGCGCCGTGACCGGATTCATCCTGCTCGGTGACAGCTGGTTCCAGCTCCTCATCGCGGGCGCGCTCGGGATCCTGTTCACCCAGGTGGCGTTCCTCGCTCACGAGGCCGCGCACCGACAGATCCTGGCGACGGGACCCGCGAACGACCGCCTCGCGCGCGTGCTCGCGGCGTTCGTCGGCATGAGCTACGCGTGGTGGGACTCGAAGCACTCGAGGCACCACGCCAACCCGAACCGCGTCGGCAAGGATCCCGACATCGAGATCGACACGATCTCGTTCCTCGACGAGGACGCGGCCAAAGCGCGCGGACCGCTTCGCGCGATCACCCGCTACCAGGGCTGGCTGTTCTTCCCGCTGCTGACGCTCGAGGGCCTGAACCTGCATCGCCACAGCGTGGTGCACCTCGCCTCGCGCGGCCGCGTGAAGGGGCGCTGGGCAGAGATCTCGATGATCACGGTGCGCTTCGCGCTGCTGCTGACGCCGATCTTCCTGATGCTGCCGCTCGGCATGGCATTCGCCTTCCTGGGCGTCATGCTCGCCGTCTTCGGTGTCTACATGGGCGCGTCCTTCGCGCCGAACCACAAGGGCATGCCTGTGGTGGCTCCCGACGCGCGCCTCGACTTCTTCACGAAGCAGGTGCGCACCTCGCGCAACATCCGCGGCGGCTGGTGGGCGACGTGGCTCATGGGCGGGCTGAACTACCAGGTGGAGCACCACCTGTTCCCGAACATGGCGCGCCCGCACCTCGCCAAAACCCGCGAGATCGTTCGCGACTTCTGCGAGAGCAACGACGTGCCGTACACGGAGACGTCGATCGGCCGCTCGTACCTGATCGTCATCGAGTACCTGAACCGCGTGGGCCTCGCCGCTCGCGACCCGTTCGACTGCCCGATGGCTGCGCAGTACCGGCGCTGACGCGCGGGCGGATCCCGCCGGCGCACGTCGACACGCCCGGATGGCGCCTCGACTTGGCCCCGCCCCGAGATCCGCGTAATGTAATCCCTTGTCGCCGCCAAGCGGTGAGGTTGAGCTGAAAGGCTCCCACACCCCAGGTTGACGACACAATCCACATATCAGATGAATCGCTTCGGCTGATTCGGATGATGGCTTACGGATATGAAAGTGAAATCCTTAAACATTTCGCCTTCAGAATTCATTCAGCTTGGCTGAGTAAGTTTGTGGCTTGTCGCTGTGATCGGTTTGCCGGTCTGATGGCCTGGTTGCTTCGGTAGCTTCGGCGTGTCGGATTTGACAGTCGGAATCACGGTGATAAGATAGAGAAGTTGCCCCGGAGGGCTCAGCTTGGTTGCTGAGGGCTGGGAGCGTCTGATCCTTGAGAACTCAACAGCGTGCACTTGTCAAATGCCAATATGTCCTCGGGCTAGGTTTTCCTAGCTTTGAGAGATTCCTTTGGATCATTTGATGTCAGATGACATCACATTGGTCAGCATCAAACTCGCTGCTTACACGTTTTCCCGTGTGGGTATGCATTTTTTCTTTTTGGAGAGTTTGATCCTGGCTCAGGATGAACGCTGGCGGCGTGCTTAACACATGCAAGTCGAACGATGAAGCCCAGCTTGCTGGGTGGATTAGTGGCGAACGGGTGAGTAACACGTGAGCAACCTGCCCCGAACTTCGGGATAACAGTTGGAAACAGCTGCTAATACCGGATACGCACGAGAACCGCATGGTTACTCGTGGGAAAGATTTTTCGGTTCGGGAGGGGCTCGCGTCCTATCAGCTTGTTGGTGAGGTAGTGGCTCACCAAGGCGTCGACGGGTAGCCGGCCTGAGAGGGTGACCGGCCACACTGGGACTGAGACACGGCCCAGACTCCTACGGGAGGCAGCAGTGGGGAATATTGCACAATGGGCGCAAGCCTGATGCAGCAACGCCGCGTGAGGGACGACGGCCTTCGGGTTGTAAACCTCTTTTAGTTGGGAAGAAGCCTTCGGGTGACGGTACCTTCAGAAAAAGCACCGGCTAACTACGTGCCAGCAGCCGCGGTAATACGTAGGGTGCAAGCGTTATCCGGAATTATTGGGCGTAAAGAGCTCGTAGGCGGTTTGTCACGTCTGCTGTGAAAACTGGAGGCTCAACTTCCAGCTTGCAGTGGGTACGGGCAGACTTGAGTGCGGTAGGGGAGATTGGAATTCCTGGTGTAGCGGTGGAATGCGCAGATATCAGGAGGAACACCGATGGCGAAGGCAGATCTCTGGGCCGTAACTGACGCTGAGGAGCGAAAGAGTGGGGAGCAAACAGGCTTAGATACCCTGGTAGTCCACTCCGTAAACGTTGGGAACTAGTTGTGGGGGCCTTTCTACGGTCTCCGTGACGCAGCTAACGCATTAAGTTCCCCGCCTGGGGAGTACGGCCGCAAGGCTAAAACTCAAAGGAATTGACGGGGACCCGCACAAGCGGCGGAGCATGCGGATTAATTCGATGCAACGCGAAGAACCTTACCAAGGCTTGACATATACCGGAAACGGCTGGAAACAGTCGCCCCCTTGTGGTCGGTATACAGGTGGTGCATGGTTGTCGTCAGCTCGTGTCGTGAGATGTTGGGTTAAGTCCCGCAACGAGCGCAACCCTCGTTCTATGTTGCCAGCACGTTATGGTGGGAACTCATGGAATACTGCCGGGGTCAACTCGGAGGAAGGTGGGGATGACGTCAAATCATCATGCCCCTTATGTCTTGGGCTTCACGCATGCTACAATGGCCGGTACAATGGGCTGCGATACCGTGAGGTGGAGCGAATCCCAAAAAGCCGGTCCCAGTTCGGATTGTAGTCTGCAACTCGACTACATGAAGTCGGAGTCGCTAGTAATCGCAGATCAGCAACGCTGCGGTGAATACGTTCCCGGGTCTTGTACACACCGCCCGTCAAGTCATGAAAGTCGGTAACACCTGAAGCCGGTGGCCTAACCCCTTGTGGGAGGGAGCTGTCGAAGGTGGGATCGGTAATTAGGACTAAGTCGTAACAAGGTAGCCGTACCGGAAGGTGCGGCTGGATCACCTCCTTTCTAAGGAGCATCTGACACCCTTTGGGGTGTCCAGAAACCCAGTTAGTGGCCGAATGTGCTGCTCTGGGGCTCATGGGTAGAACTTTTGACAAGGCATCTCGTTGTGGGGATTTTCGCTAGTACGCCGGACCTTTGGTTTGGTGGGAACGTGGGGGTTGTCAGAGCGGGGTGCATGCACGTTGTTGGGTCCTGAAGGCTCAGCCGTCACGCTTTGTGCGTGGTAGCGAGGCTTCTTCCACCCCTTATCTGAGACGCGTTTGCGTGGAGGGTTGGGGTGTGGTCGTACTTTGAGAACTACACAGTGGACGCGAGCATCTTAAAGAAAGCGAACACAAACCTTTGTGGTTTGTGACTCATGTGATTTCAAGTCTTTAAGAGCAGACGGTGGATGCCTTGGCATCTGGAGCCGAAGAAGGACGTAGCAATCTGCGATAAGCCTTGGGGAGCCGATAAGCGGGCTGTGATCCGAGGATTTCCGAATGGGGAAACCCCGCCAGGCGCATTTATGTGTCCTGGTGACTCCCGCCTGAATATATAGGGCGGGTAGAGGGAACGTGGGGAAGTGAAACATCTCAGTACCCACAGGAAGAGAAAACAAAAGTGATTCCGTGAGTAGTGGCGAGCGAAAGCGGATGAGGCTAAACCGTGCGTGTGTTCAAGCCGGCAGGCGTTGCACGTGCGGGGTTGTGGGACCTACTTAGAGATTCTGCCGAGTCTCTGATCGTACAGAAGCGTATAGACGAACCTGTTTGAAAGCAGGACCAAAGAGAGTGCCAGTCTCGTAGTCGACATGCGTGTTCTGCGGTTGTAGGGATCCCAAGTAGCACGGGGCCCGTGAAATCCCGTGTGAATCTGTCAGGACCACCTGATAAGCCTAAATACTTCCAGATGACCGATAGCGGACAAGTACCGTGAGGGAAAGGTGAAAAGTACCCCGGGAGGGGAGTGAAATAGTACCTGAAACCGTCTGCTTACAAACCGTCGGAGCCTCCTTGTTGGGGTGACGGCGTGCCTTTTGAAGAATGAGCCTGCGAGTTAGTGATACGTGGCGAGGTTAACCCGAGTGGGGAAGCCGTAGCGAAAGCGAGTCTGAATAGGGCGATTTTAGTCGCGTGTCCTAGACCCGAAGCGAAGTGATCTATCCATGGCCAGGTTGAAGCACGTGTAAGAGCGTGTGGAGGACCGAACCCACTTAGGTTGAAAACTGAGGGGATGAGCTGTGGATAGGGGTGAAAGGCCAATCAAACTTCGTGATAGCTGGTTCTCTCCGAAATGCATTTAGGTGCAGCGTTGCGTGTTTCTTACTGGAGGTAGAGCTACTGGATGGCCGATGGGCCCCACAGGGTTACTGACGTCAGCCAAACTCCGAATGCCGGTAAGTGAGAGCGCAGCAGTGAGACGGTGGGGGATAAGCTTCATCGTCGAGAGGGAAACAACCCAGACCACCATCTAAGGTCCCTAAGCGCGTGCTAAGTGGGAAAGGATGTGGAGTTGCTTAGACAACCAGGAGGTTGGCTTAGAAGCAGCCACCCTTGAAAGAGTGCGTAATAGCTCACTGGTCAAGTGATTCCGCGCCGACAATGTAGCGGGGCTCAAGCACGCCACCGAAGTTGTGGCATTGACACATGCGATTCCCTTCGGGGCAGTCGTGTTGATGGGTAGGAGAGCGTCGTGTGGCGAGTGAAGCGGCGGAGTGATCCAGCCGTGGACGCCACACGAGTGAGAATGCAGGCATGAGTAGCGAATGACACGTGAGAAACGTGTCCTCCGAATGACCAAGGGTTCCAGGGTTAAGCTAATCTTCCCTGGGTAAGTCGGGACCTAAGGCGAGGCCGACAGGCGTAGTCGATGGATAACGGGTTGATATTCCCGTACCGGCGAAGAACCGTCCAAGCTAATCCAGTGGTGCTAAGTGCCTGAATCCATCCATCGGACCCTTCGGGGTTCACCGGGTGGCCTAGCGCACGACCCCATGCTGGTGCGGTTAACGTATTAACAGGTGTGACGCAGGAAGGTAGCCCAGCTGGCAGATGGTGTCCAGTGCAAGCGTGTAGGCCGACTCTTAGGCAAATCCGGGAGTCATGAAGGCTGAGACGTGATGCGTTTCAAGTGGGTGATCCTATGCTGCCAAGAAAAGCATCGACGTGAGGTTCTAGCCGCCCGTACCCCAAACCAACTCAGGTGGTCAGGTAGAGAATACCAAGGAGATCGAGATAATCGTGGTTAAGGAACTCGGCAAAATGGCCCCGTAACTTCGGGAGAAGGGGCGCCCACCACTTATAGCACCTTGCGTGTGAAGGGGTGTGTGGGCCGCAGAGACCAGTGGGGAACGACTGTTTACTAAAAACACAGGTCCGTGCGAAGTTGCAAGACGATGTATACGGACTGACGCCTGCCCGGTGCTGGAAGGTTAAGAGGAAGGGTTAACACTTCGGTGTGAAGCTCAGAATTTAAGCCCCAGTAAACGGCGGTGGTAACTATAACCATCCTAAGGTAGCGAAATTCCTTGTCGGGTAAGTTCCGACCTGCACGAATGGCGTAACGATTCCCCAACTGTCTCAACCACGAACTCGGCGAAATTGCAGTACGAGTAAAGATGCTCGTTTCGCGCAGCAGGACGGAAAGACCCCGTGACCTTTACTATAGCTTGGTATTGGTGTTCTGTATGGCTTGTGTAGGATAGGTGGGAGACTGTGAAGCGGCCACGCTAGTGGTTGTGGAGTCGTTGTTGAAATACCACTCTGGTCATTTGGGACATCTAACTTCGAACCGTGATCCGGTTCAGGGACAGTGCCTGGTGGGTAGTTTAACTGGGGCGGTTGCCTCCCAAAGAGTAACGGAGGCGCCCAAAGGTTCCCTCAACCTGGTTGGCAATCAGGTGGCGAGTGTAAGTGCACAAGGGAGCTTGACTGTGAGACTGACAGGTCGAGCAGGGACGAAAGTCGGGACTAGTGATCCGGCAGTGGCGTGTGGAAGCGCTGTCGCTCAACGGATAAAAGGTACCTCGGGGATAACAGGCTGATCTTGCCCAAGAGTCCATATCGACGGCATGGTTTGGCACCTCGATGTCGGCTCGTCGCATCCTGGGGCTGGAGTTGGTCCCAAGGGTTGGGCTGTTCGCCCATTAAAGCGGTACGCGAGCTGGGTTTAGAACGTCGTGAGACAGTTCGGTCCCTATCCGCTGCGCGCGTAGGAAGTTTGAGAGGATCTGACCCTAGTACGAGAGGACCGGGTTGGACGAACCTCTGGTGTGCCAGTTGTTCCGCCAGGAGCATGGCTGGTTGGCTACGTTCGGGATGGATAACCGCTGAAAGCATCTAAGCGGGAAGCCGGCCTCAAGATGAGACTTCCGTGGACTTCGGTCCGAGAGGCTCCCAGCAGACTACTGGGTTGATAGGCCAGATGTGGAAGCACAGTAATGTGTGTAGCTGACTGGTACTAATAAGCCGATGACTTGATAACACTTTCTTTCTAAGAGCTGTTCGCGTCCACTTTGTGGTTCCCAGGGTATGACCCTGTGGGATTGATATTTTAACAGTGTTGCTGTTGAAACCTATGTTTCACTGGCCGCATCGTCCCTTGAGTGGGGTGGGTGTGTGTTAGTGGTGTGAGTGTTTCGGTGGTTATAGCGAGAGGGAAACGCCCGGTTACATTCCGAACCCGGAAGCTAAGCTTCTCAGCGCCGATGGTACTGCAAGGGGGACTTTGTGGGAGAGTAGGACGCCGCCGAACTATTTTTGATGATGGAAGGGTCGCCCAGGGTTGGGCGACCCTT
>NZ_AUGQ01000018.1 GCF_000422745.1 Microbacterium gubbeenense DSM 15944 | reverse complement strand
CAACGCGATGGCCGAGGCCGTCAACAACCTCTACAAGACCGAGCTGATCCGTCAGCAAGGGCCCTGGCGAACGGTCGAGCAGGTCGAGCTGGCGACGCTCGAGTGGGTGTGGTGGTGGAACAATCAGCGCCTCCACGGCGAGCTCGACATGCGCACACCCACCGAGGTCGAGAACGCGTACTACGCTGACCTCGAATCAGCCAATCCAGCAACTGCCGGACAAGGCTCCCGATAGGAACGAAAGTCAGGCCGATTCAGGGCGTCGCCTACGACTACTTCACCTGCACCGGCCGCCGGTTCAAGCGCAACGACTGCCAGCGCACCGCCATCCTCGTCCACCGCGTCGAGCAGAGCATCGAGAACCGCTACCAGCACGTCTCCGTCACCGACGACGAAGCCGAACAGATCAAGGCCGTGCTCGGGCAGGTCTTCGACGCCCTCGCCGAATCGACCAGCGACGAACGGACTCTGCTTGCCGGGCAGAAGGCCAAGCTCGAAGCCGAACAGGTCAAACTCCTCCAAGCCCACTACGCCGACGCGATCCCCATCGACCTCCTCAAAACCGAACAGGACCGCATCCGCGCGAGCCTCCACGCCATCACGAACCGGCTCGACACCCTCGCGACGACCTACGACAACGCGAGGATCGGGCTCGGCGCGATCCTCGGCCTCCTCACCGACATCGGTGACGTGTACGCGAAGGCCGAACCCGCCGAACGACGGATGCTCAACCGGGCACTATTCGACCGCATCACCATCGATGAAGAAGACCAAGCCGCCCTCGAACCAGCCCGGACGATCGCGACGATCCTCGAGGCCATCCCCAGGCCACGCAACGAAAGAACCTTGCCCCGCGATCACGCGGGGCAAGGTTCGAACGTTCAACTTTACGTGGACCCAGGGGGACTCGAACCCCCGACCCCCTGCATGCCATGCAGGTGCGCTACCAGCTGCGCCATGGGCCCGAATGAGATTTCCTTACCCTCGCGGGCAACTCATCCAGCTTACATCGAGCTCTGGGATCACGCGAAATCCGGCGATGCAGACGGGCGTGTCGGCAGCTCGAAGGGAACCGCGGGGCAATCCTTCCACAGGCGTTCGAGCGCGTAGAACTCGCGCTCCTCGCGGTGGAAGATGTGCACGATCAGGTCGCCGAAGTCGCACAGCACCCAGCGACCGCCGCCCTTGCCCTCACGGCGCAGCAGCTTGTGCCCGGTCTCGAGCAGCGCGCGCTCGACCTCGTCCGAGATTGCGCTCACGGCACGCTCGGAGCGGCCCGAGGCGATGAGGAAGATGTCTGCCAGCGGCATGGGCTCAGACACGTCGAGAGCAACCAGCTCCTCCGCCCCAAGCTTGTCGGCGGCGGTCGCTGCGGTCTGCAGCATGTCGATTGACGAAGGGCTCACTGGTTGAAGACTCCCGTGAAATAGAGGGTGATAAGGGTTCCGATCGCGACGATGCCGAGGCCGCCCGCCGTGATGCCGAGTACCATCAGCAGGCCGCGCCCCTTGTCGGGCGTCGGAGGGCGAATGACCTCGTGCGCAGCCTTCTGAGTCGAGATGGCTGAAGACGCCGCGATGGGCGTCGGTGACGAGCTCGGCGGCAGCTCGCCGTCGAGGAGGACAGCGTCGACGTCGCGACCGTCGGTCGTGCCCTTCGCGGCGCCGGTGGATCCGATGCCGTCGGCGAGCCGGTGCGAGCTCGTCATGATGATCGAGCTGGGCGACGTCGTGGCGTGACGCTCCATGATGTCGTCGAACGACGCCGACTCGTCGGGCGCCCACACGGCGTTCCCGACACCCGCTCCGAACGTCGGGCTCAGCGCCGGGATGACCGTCGTGTTCGGCTCCGCGTCGTCGTCGGCAGGCGACGACTGCGCAGCGGTCGCCTCATCCGGGTCCGTGCGCACCTCGGAGATCACGTTGATCGCCACGTCGGGGTCGTCGACGGCGGCGGACGGCGAATCGGACGGGTCGTCATCGATCTCGATGACGGGCATCTCGTTCGTGCGCAGGCGGCGCAGCTCGCGGCGCGTGAGCGGGGGAACCTCGGAGCCCTCCTGCGCGGAGGTCGCAACCACGTTCGGACCGCGAGCCTCGGGAGCCTCGGCGGCAGGCTCCTGCTCGACGGCCGGACCCGCTTCCGCGACCGCTCCCCGCACGGAGGCAGCGTCCTGATCGACGGCGTCCTGATCGGCCGCGGGAGCGGGCTCGACGACGGTATCCTTCTCGGAGGCCTCCGTGCCGCGAACGGGCACGGAGCCGCCTCGCGCGCGCAGCTCGCGAAGCTCGCGCCTCGTCAGCGGACGATTCTCCTGCTCGCCAGAAGTGCTCATTCCTTGCTCCGATAAAGATGGTGTTTGGCGATGTACTGAACGACGCCGTCGGGCACGAGGTACCAGACCGGAAGCCCGCCCGCGACGCGTTCTCGACAATCCGTCGACGAAATCGCGAGGGCCGGGATCTCGAGCCGGCTCACCCTGTCACTCGGCAGGTCGCCGATGTCCAGCGTATGCCCCGGGCGCGATACTGCAACGAAATGCGCAAGATCCCACAGCTCATCATGATCTCGCCAGCCCACGATCTGCGCGATCGCATCGGCGCCCGTGATGAAGAAGAGCTCGGCCTCGGGACGCGCGTTCTGCAGATCGCGCAGGGTATCGACGGTGTAAGTCGCACCCGTGCGGTCGATGTCGACCCGGCTGACCGTGAAGCCCGGGTTGGACGCCGTTGCGATGACGGTCATCTCGTAGCGCTCCTGCGCCCCCGAGACATCGTTCTTGTGCCACGGCTGGCCGGTCGGAACGAAGATGACCTCGTCGAGGCCGAAGCTCGTCGCGACTTCGCTCGCGGCCACCAGGTGGCCGTGGTGGATGGGATCGAACGTCCCGCCCATCACTCCGATGCGAGCGCGCCCCGACGAAAGTGTCACGCGCTCAGTGCGACGACTCGTCGTTGCGCTCGGCCGGGTCGGCGTGGCGGTGAGCTACGTTCGTGTACGAGGCCGTCACGAGCGCGAGCACACCGAAGATCGCCACGGCGATGAACGCGATCGGCAGCGTCTCGAGCATCACATTTCCGTGATGCTCCGCCTCAGCTGCGAGGGTGACGATCGAGGCGGCGATATGCATCCTGACTCCGTTCGAAGAAAATCTGTCGGTGCCCTCCAGCCTATCGTGAAGGGCCTGTGATGATTGTTACGCGCGCACCTGGCCGGCGCCGCGTCCGATCCATTTCGTGCTCGTCAGCTCGGGCAGCCCCATCGGGCCGCGGGCGTGGAGCTTCTGCGTCGAGATGCCCACCTCCGCGCCGAAGCCGTACTCGCCGCCATCGGTGAACCGCGTCGAGGCGTTCACGTACACAGCCGCCGAATCGACCTCGGCGAGGAACCGCTCGGCGTTGGCGACGTCGCTGGTCACGATCGTTTCGGTGTGGTGCGTGCTGTAGCGATCGATGTGATCGAGCGCATCGTCGAGCGTATCGACCACGCGCATGGCGATATCGAGCGTGAGGTACTCGGTCGCCCAGTCGTCGTCGGTCGCCGGAACAACGCCATTCGCGAGGTCCTGAACCGTCTGGTCGCCGTGCACCGTGACGCCCGCCTGCTGGAGAGCCGCCACGACGCCGGGAACAAGGCGCTCGGCTGCGTCGCGCAGCACGAGAACGCTCTCGGCCGAGTTGCACACGCTCGGGCGATGCGTCTTCGAGTTCACGGTGATCTCGCGCGCCATCTCCTCCGGCGCGCTCGAATCCAACACGACGTGCACGTTGCCGGCGCCGGTCTCGATCACGGGCACCGTCGAGCTCGTGACGACCGTCTCGATGAGGTTCGCGGATCCGCGCGGCACGAGCACGTCGATGAGGCCGCGCGCGGTCATCATCGCATTCGCGCCGACGCGGCCGAACTCGTCGACGGTCTGGATCGCCTCGGGGTCGACACCGCACGATCGGAGCGCCTCGCGCATGATGTCGACCAGCACGGTGTTCGATGACGCCGCGGCGCTCCCCCCGCGCAGGACGACCGCGTTGCCGGAGCGCAGCGCGAGCGATGCGATGTCGACCGTGACGTTCGGCCGCGCCTCATAGATCGCGCCGACGACGCCGAACGGCACGCGAACCTCTTCGAGGCGCAGTCCGTTCGGCAGGCGCTGTCCGCGCACCACCTCGCCCACCGGGTCCGCCAGGCGGGCGACGTCGCGCGTCGCGTCCGCCAGCGCGCCCACGCGCTCCGTCGTAAGCGCCAGGCGGTCGAGCAGCGAGTCGCCGATACCGTTCGCGCGCCCGCGATCGAGGTCCTCGGAATTCGCCTCGACGATCCGAGCCGATCCCGCGACGAGAGCGTCCGCGATCGCGCCGAGCGCGTCGGCCTTCTCGCGGCTCGTGAGTCTCGCGATCTGCTTCGCCGCGGCCTTCGCGCGCGCGAACCTGATCTCGGGGGCGTCGGCGGTCATCTCGTCACCTCGTGGTCGTCATCACTCAGGATCACCGACAGCGTGTCGGTCTTCGGCTCGCTCGTCGGCGCCGGCGCGAACCACGTGCCCACCTGGCGCCCTGCGAGGGCGTCGGCGATGTTGTCCGCGCCCGTAACGAGCGCTCCCACCCCATTATCCTGCGCCAGACGGGCGGCGGACGCCTTCGTGGCCGCTCCCCCTGTTCCGACGCTGTTGACGACCTTGTCGCCGAACTCGTACTGGCGCATGTCCTCGTCCGGACCGATCGTATCGATCGGGCGGGCGCCGTCGCGGTCGGGCGGCGCGGTGTACAGCGCGGAGATGTCGCTGAGCAGGATGAGGGCGTCGGCCTTCATGAGGTGCGCCACGAGCGCCGACAGCCGGTCGTTGTCGCCGAAGCGGATCTCGTGGGTTGCGACCGTGTCGTTCTCGTTCACGATCGGCAGCACGCCGAGCGTGAGCAGGCGGTCGAGGGCGCGACGCGCGTTCGACCGCGGGGTGTCGTTCTGCATGTCGGTCAGCGTCAGCAGCACCTGTCCCGCCAGCACGTCGAAGCGCGCGAGGCTCGACTGCCACCGCCACAGCAGCACGTTCTGTCCGACGGCGGCCGCCGCCTGTTGGGTCGCGAGATCGGTCGGGCGGCCCGCGCTGAAGTCCATCAGCGACAGCGCCGTCGCGATGGCACCGGACGAGACCAGGATGATCTCCTGGCCTCGCGCACGCGCCTCGATGATCGCGTCGACCAGCATGTCGATGCGCCATTCGGCATTGCCGCTGATCGACGACGATCCGACCTTGACGACGATACGACGGGCCGACAAGATGTCGTGCCGCGCGTATGCCGTCACTCGGTCACATCCGGGTTCTCGGCCTCCGCGGCGCTGCCCGCAATGCGGCGCTCGTCTTCCAGTGCGCGCTCGATCGTACGGGCGTCCTGGCGCGCCTTGTACGCGTCGCGGCGCTCGTGCGTCGTGCGGCGCTGGTTGCCCTCGAGGCGCGCATCGGATCCGCGCGGTGCCTGCGTCAGCTCGGCGGCCGAGCTGATCGCCGGATCCCAGTCGAAGACGACGCCGTCGCCCCCACCGATCACAACGGGCGAACCGGGGGTTGCGCCCGCGCGCGCCAACGCGTTCTCGATGCCGAGCTTGTCGAGCCGGTCGGCGAGGTACCCGACCGCCTCGTCGTTCTTGAAGTCGGTCTGCTCGACCCACCGCTCCGGCTTCGCACCGAGGATGCGGTAGAGCGTGCCGTACGAGCCGCCCTCGGCCTTGACCGTGAACTCCGGTGCGCTGGACGTCGGCCGGATCACGACGCGCTCAGCGGGTGCGACCTCAGGGATGCGTTCGCGCTCGGCCTTGACGAGCTCGGCCAGCGCGAACGTCAGCTCGCGCAGCCCGCGGTGCGCCACGGTCGAGATCTCGAGCACGCGGTATCCGAGTGCTTCGATGTCGGCGCGCACGAAGGCGGCGAGCTCCTCGGCCTCGGGCACGTCGATCTTGTTCAGCACCACGATCTGCGGGCGCTCGATGAGGGGCGTCTGGCCCTCGGGCACCGGATAGCGCGCGAGCTCGGTGCGGATGATCTCGAGGTCGCTCAGCGGGTCGCGCCCCGGCTCGAGCGTGGCGCAGTCGAGCACGTGCACGAGAGCGGTGCATCGTTCGACGTGGCGCAGGAACTCGAGCCCCAGCCCGCGCCCCTCGCTCGCGCCCTCGACGAGGCCGGGAACGTCGGCGACGGTGTATCGGGTGTCTCCCGCCTGCACGACGCCGAGGTTCGGGTGCAGCGTCGTGAAGGGGTAGTCGGCGATCTTCGGCTTCGCCGCAGAGATCGCCGCGATGAGGCTCGACTTGCCGGCCGACGGGAACCCCACGAGCGCGACGTCGGCGAGCGTCTTGAGCTCAAGGATGACGCGGCGCTCGTCGCCCGACGTGCCGAACAGAGCGAACCCCGGGGCCTTGCGTTTGGGCGACGACAGCGCGGCGTTTCCGAGGCCGCCGAGGCCGCCCTGCGCGGCGACGAAGGTCATGCCGGGCTCGATCATGTCGACGAGCACCTCGCCGTCGGGCGACTTCACGACCGTGCCGACCGGCACCGGAAGTTCGAGGGTCGCGCCGTGCGCGCCCGAGCGCATGTCGCCCATTCCGAACCCGCCGTTGTCCGACTTGCGGTGCGGCAGGTGGTGGTACGGCAGCAGCGTGGTGGTCTGCGAATCGGCGACGAGCACGATGTCGCCGCCGTTGCCGCCGTTCGCGCCATCTGGCCCGGCGAGCGGCTTGAATTTCTCACGGCGAACCGACACGCAGCCGTTTCCGCCGCTGCCGGCCTTCAGGTGCAGGGTGACCTCGTCGACGAACGTGACCATGGTGCCTCTTCGTTGATTGGTGTTGATACGCAAGAACGGGGCAGGCCTCAGCCCGCCCCGTTCTGGATGCAGATCGCTCGCTGCGACCGAGGATCACTCGGCTGCGGCGACCACGCTGACGACCTTGCGGCCGCCCTTGCTGCCGAACTCGACGGCGCCGGTCGCGAGAGCGAACAGTGTGTCGTCGCCTCCGCGGCCCACGTTGGTACCGGGGTGGAAACGCGTTCCGCGCTGGCGGACGAGAATCTCGCCGGCGTTGACGTCCTGGCCGCCGAAGCGCTTCACGCCGAGGCGCTGTGCGTTCGAGTCGCGACCGTTGCGGGTAGAGCTTGCGCCCTTCTTAGATGCCATGTGTCTCTCTCCGCCTTACTTGATTCCGGTGACCTTGACGCGCGTGAGGTCCTGACGGTGCCCCTGGCGCTTCTTATAGCCGGTCTTGTTCTTGTACTTCTGGATGACGATCTTCGGGCCGCGGAGGTCGTTCATGACCTCGGCGGTGACCGTGATCTTCGACAGCGCGTCGGCTGCGGTCGTCACGTTGTCGCCGTCGACGAAGAGGACGGCGGGCAGCTTGATCGACTCGCCCTCGGCAGCGCGAACACGGTCGAGGGTGATGGTCGTACCGACCTCAACCTTCTCCTGCCGGCCACCGGCGCGAACAACTGCGTAAACCACGTTGATACCTGTTTCGTTGGGGACGTTCTCTCGAACGTCCGAGCCTCACGGGAAATCTGGGGCGACCTTCCCTGAGGGAAACAGGGCCGGACGCTGACCTTCTCACCGCACTGGGTGTGCGGGATGCGTCTGAATGGTGTGAGCCGCGCCGCCAGTGGGAGAGCGCGCGACCGAAGACGCACCAGCGGTTAACTCTACCGGAACATTCCTGAATGCGCCCAATCCGCCTGGCGGCGCGTCGCGCATAGGGTTGCTCTCATGACGATTCTCGTGGATACCCCGATGTGGCCTGCCCACGGGCGCTACTGGGCCCACCTCGTCAGCGACGCCGACCTCGAGGAACTGCACGCGTTCGCGGCGCGCTGCCAGATCCCGCGCCGGGCGTTCGACCTCGACCATTACGACGTCCCCGAAGAGCGGATCGACGCGCTGGTCGCGGCCGGCGCCGTCAGGGTCACCTCCGGCGAGCTCACGCGCGCCCTGATCGCGTCAGGGCTGCGCGTGCGCGCGAAGGATCGCTGAGGGCGTCAGCCCTCGTCCGACTGCGGGGTCACCGTCACGGCGGTGCCCTGCAGAGCGGCCGTCGACACCCGACGACGCGAGCGACCCTGACCCGGTGCCTTCGGCTCGGGCAGAGCGCTCAGCACGGAGTCGAGCAGGTCGTTCGTGCCGGCGGATCCGTTCGCGGGCTTGCTGCCCGCGTCGTTCGCGCGGCGACGACGCGGCTTGCGCGCGCGCTCGTCGGTCTTCTCGGCAGGCTTGTCCACTCCGCGAGGCCCCTCGGGAAGGACCGTCGCGAGCTGGTCGAGCGACGACGGCTGAACGACCGGCGACTTCTCCGGCTGTGCCGCGGGGGCGTCGTGGTCGTGGCCGACGATGGTCGATGCCGCGATCTTCGCGAGCGCATTCTTCGCACCCTCGGTGTTCACAGGCGCACCGGCATCGTCCGACTCAGGCGTGCGGTCGGGCTTCTGCGAACGCGAACGTCCTCCCCCGGATCCGCCGTTCGATGACGAACCCCGCGAGCGGCGCCCGTTCGATGACGTCGTCGTGCGGTGCTTCATCACGGGGTCGTGGTGCACGACGACGCCGCGGCCGGCGCACACCTCGCAGGGCTCACTGAACGTCTCGAGCAGGCCGAGACCGATCTTCTTGCGGGTCATCTGCACGAGCCCGAGCGAGGTGACCTCCGCTACCTGGTGCTTCGTGCGGTCGCGGCTCAGGCATTCGATGAGGCGGCGCAGCACCAGATCGCGGTTCGACTCGAGCACCATGTCGATGAAGTCGACCACGATGATGCCGCCGATGTCGCGCAGGCGCAACTGGCGCACGATCTCTTCGGCCGCCTCGAGGTTGTTCTTCGTGACCGTCTCTTCGAGGTTGCCGCCCGATCCGACGAACTTGCCCGTGTTGACGTCGACGACGGTCATCGCCTCGGTGCGGTCGATGACGAGCGAACCGCCCGAGGGCAGCCAGACCTTGCGGTCGAGCGCCTTCTCGATCTGCTCGGTGATGCGGTGCTCGTCGAACGGATCGGCGTCGCCCTCGTGCGACACGATGCGCTCGAGCAGGTCGGGCGCGACCGACTCGAGGTAACCCTTGATGGTCTCGAGCGACTCGGCGCCCTGGATGACCATCTTCTGGAAGTCCTCGTTGAAGACGTCGCGCACGATCTTCACGAGCAGATCGGGCTCGCTGTGGAGCTGTTTGGGCGCGGCGCCCTTCTCGACCTGCTGGCGGACGTGCTCCCACTGCTGCGCGAGGTGGTTCACGTCGCGCGTGAGCTGCTCCTCCGTCGCGCCCTCGGCTGCCGTGCGCACGATCACGCCGGCGTGCTCCGGAAGAACCTTCTTCAGGATCTTCTTCAGGCGCGCGCGCTCGGTGTCCGGAAGCTTGCGCGAGATGCCGTTCATGGATCCGCCCGGCACGTAGACGAGGTAGCGGCCCGGCAACGAAATCTGACTCGTCAGCCGCGCGCCCTTGTGGCCCACCGGGTCCTTCGAGACCTGCACGAGCACCTTGTCGCCCGGCTTCAGCGCGAGCTCGATGCGTCGCGGCTGGTTTCCGGTCTCCACCGCGTCCCAGTCGACCTCGCCCGAGTACAGCACCGCGTTGCGGCCGCGGCCGATGTCGACGAACGCGGCCTCCATCGACGGCAGCACGTTCTGCACGCGGCCGAGGTAGATGTTGCCGATCAGCGACGCCTCCTGCGCCCGCGCGACGTAGTGCTCCACGAGCACGCCGTCCTCGAGCACACCGATCTGGGTGCGGTTCTGCTTCGACCGCACGATCATCTGGCGGTCGACGGACTCGCGGCGCGCGAGGAACTCCGCCTCGGTGACGACCGTGCGGCGGCGGCCCGCATCGCGGCCGTCGCGACGGCGCTGCTTCTTCGCCTCGAGCCGCGTGGATCCCTTGATGCTCTGCGGCTCGGTGATGACCTCGGCGACGCGCCCCCGGCTGCGCTGTTCGCGCGGCTCGTCGTGCTCGCGCTCCTCCGAGGCCGGTCCGCCACGACGGCGACGCCGGCGCGAGGAGCGATTGCCGTCGCTGCGGCGGTCGTCGAAGTCGTTGTCGTTATCGCGATAGCGGTCGTCGCGGAAGTGGTCATCGAACGACGTCACCGGCGGGAAGAGCCGGGGATCGGGCGCGTAGAAGTTGAGGACGGTCGAGACGCGCGAGACGAAGTCCTTCTCGATCAGGCCGAGCCCGACCGCCGTGGGGATCTCCGGCTCGCCGGAGTCGTCCTGAGTCTTCCCCGCTTGCTCGGCCGCCGCGGTCGCAGCTTCCTGCTCGCGCGCCTGCTCATCCGACTCGTCGGGTCGGACGTCCTGGGTAGGTGTGCTGGTGTCGTTTTTTTCTTCGGCCATTTCTGGCAAACTCCCTGCACGGGCGGTTTCTCGCCCGTGAAAATCGTGCTGCCCGTCGTGTAGCGAGGCAGCGTTTCATTGATCAGCGACAGATCTCGGGGACTCGTGCCGCGCGGAGCATCCATTGCTCCGAAGTCTTCTACGGCCATTATCGCATCATCCGCGCCGGATCACGCATCTATATGTCCGAGAGCGACGTGGCGCGTCGCTCTCAGCGAACCGGTGCCAGACTGTATCCATGACAGTCGCGACGACGAAACGGCCCACTGCCCTCGCCATCTGGCTCATCTTCGCCGGCGTCGTCGGGCTCATCGCGGCGTTCACCCTGACGATGGACGACATCCGCAGCCTCGAGGACGACACGTTCAACCCGGCGTGCAACTTCTCGCCGATCTTCCAGTGCTCAGCGAACCTCGAGTCGTGGCAGGGATCGGCGTTCGGGTTCCCGAACCCGCTCATCGGGCTCGTGTGCTGGATGGCGCCCATCGTCGTGGGCATGGCGATCCTCTCGGGCGCGCGCTTCTCCAAGTGGTTCTGGGCGCTCTACGCAATCGGTCACACGCTCGCCTTCGGGTTCGTGTGCTGGCTCGCGTTCCAGAGCATCTTCCGCATCGGCACGCTGTGCCCCTGGTGCATGGTGACCTGGGTCGTGACGATCCCGTCGTTCTACGCGGTGGTTCTGCACGCCGTACGGATCGGGGCGATCCCCCTCGGCCGCGGCGGACGCAAGCTCGCCGACACCCTCATGGGGTGGCTGCCGCTGCTCGTGACCGTGTCGTTCCTGATCATTGCGATCGCCGCCGTCATCCGGCTCGACCTGTTCTCGTCGCTCCTCGGCTGAGGAACAGAGAAGACGCCCGGTGCGGTACCGGGCGCCTTCGTCGTTCTCGATCAGTCGAACCAGAGGGCGAGCTCGCGCTCGGCGGATTCGGTCGAGTCGGATCCGTGCACGAGGTTCTGCTGCACCTTCAGGCCCCAGTCGCGTCCGAGGTCGCCGCGGATCGTGCCGGGGGCGGCGCTCGTGGGGTCCGTGGTGCCCGCGAGCGAGCGGAAGCCCTCGATGACGGCGTTGCCCGCGACGCGGACCGCCACGACATCGCCCGACATCATAAACTCGACGAGCGGCTCGAAGAACGGCTTGCCCTCGTGCTCGGCGTAGTGCTGCGTGAGCAGCGCGCGCTCGGGCGTGAACTTGCGGATGTCGACGATCTCGTACCCCTTGCGCTCGATGCGCGCGAGGATCTCGCCGGTGAGCTGGCGCTTGACACCATCGGGTTTGACGAGGACAAGAGTCTGTTCAGAGGTCATGCCTCAAATCTACCCGTCCCGCGACGCGCGCTGTGCCGCGAGGCGGCGCTCGACCTTCGACCCGCCGATCATCGCGTACGCGTACAGCCCGCCGAACACCATCGTGATCAGCAGAATCGCTGGCACGAAGAACGCGCCCAGCGCGACGACGACCTGGATCGCCCAGCCGAGGATCCGCCCCCAGCGCCACCGCAGCGTGCCGCACGCGGCGAGCGTGATGACGAACATCACGGCGCCGGCGACGACGCCCCACCAGTCGGGCAGACGGCCGTCGAGCGCGCCGAGCCCGTAGATGACGAGGCCCGCGAGGAAGACGACGATCGATTCGAAGCCGAGCACGACCGAACCGACCTTCTCAGGCAGCGAGCGGTAGCGCGCAGGGCGCGGCACCTCGGGCGCGTTCAGTGCGTCATCGGTCATCGCTTCCAGCTTTCCACACGCGCCAGTGCGATCGCCTCGCCGCCGAGGATGATGGATCCGGCGATCACGATCGCACGCTTCTCGCCCTCGGCGGCCCACTCGCGCGCAGCCTCAGCCGCATCGACGATGTTCGGGTGCGCCGTCGGGCGCAGGCCCGCGAGCTCGGCGGCATCGGCGATCTCGTCGGCGGATGCCGACCGCTCCGAATCGGCCTCAGTGGCGAACAGGTGCGTCGTCACGGGCGCGAGCTCGCGGATGATCCCCGGGATGTCCTTGTCGGACATCGTGCCGAGCACGACGCCCCACTCATCGAAATCGAAGTACTCCCCGAGGGCGGCGACGAGGGCGCGCGCGCCGTGCGGATTGTGCGCGCCGTCGACGAGGATCGTCGGCTCGGTTCCGACCAGCTGCAGGCGCCCGGGCGAGGTCGCGCCGGCGAACCCGTCCGTGCGCACGTCATCGGCGATCTTCTGCGTGCCGCCTCCGATCAGAGACTCGACGGCCGCGATGGCGAGCGCGGCGTTCTCGCCTTGATGGCGCCCGTACATCGGCAGGTACTCTTCGTCGTACGAGGTCGCCAGGCCGCGGATCCGCACGAGCTGGCCGCCCACCGCGAGCTTCGCCTCCTCCAGCGCGAACTCGCCGCCCGCGAACGCGATCGCGGCCCCGCGCTCGCCCGCGACGCGGCGCAGCACGGCGGCCACCTCGGGCGACTGTCGCGCGGACACGACGCGCGCACCGTCCTTGATGATGCCAGCCTTGACCTCGGCGATCTGCTCTGGGGTGTCCCCCAGTCGGTTCGCATGGTCGACATCGATGGGCGCGATCACCGCGACGTCGCCGTCGGCGGTGTTGGTCGAGTCCCACGAGCCGCCCATTCCGACCTCGAGCACGAGCACGTCGACCGGCGCATCGGCGCACGCCACGAAGGCGAGCACCGTCAGCAGCTCGAAGTACGTCAGCGGGTTCTGGTCCTCCGCCTCGAGCTCGGCGTCGACGAGCGCGATGAACGGCTCGATCTCGTCCCACGCGTCGGCGACCTTCTCGTCCGCGATCGGCTCGCCGTCGATCAGGATCCGCTCGGTGAAGCGCACGAGGTGCGGGCTCGTGAACAGGCCCGTGCGCAGCCCGTGCGCCCGGATCAGCGACTCGATGATGCGCGCCGTCGACGTCTTGCCGTTCGTGCCGGTGACGTGCACAACGCGGTAGGTGCGCTGCGGGTTGTCGAGGTAGTCGAGGATCCGCGCGGTGCGCTCGAGCCGGGGCTCGACCCATGCCTCTCCCGCGCGGGCGATCAGCTTCTCGTACACGGCGTCGGCGCGTGCGATATCGGAACCGGTCATCGGTCTGCTCCTCGGCGTGCCACGGCGACGGTGAAGTCGGCGGTGTTGGCGTAGGTGCCGGCCGGGACGACGTTCACGTGCTCCGGCCGGAATCCGTGCGCGCTGGTCCACGCGTCGATGCTCGAGAGGTCCTCATGCCCGCGCTCCTCGGAATCGCTGAACACGGGGGTGAAGCTCGACAGCGTCTCCGACTCGACGAGATCGCTGAGCGACGCGAACGGCGCGAAGCCCGCCTGCTCGAACGTCCGGTGCTCGTCCGCGCTGTCGAACGCGATGAACAGCTCGATCCGATCTGACACATCGAAGTCGGCCTGCTTGCGCGTCTCCTGGACCGCGCGGATGATGTCGCGGGCGAGGCCCTCGGCCTCGAGCTGCGGCGTGGTCACGGTGTCGAGGATGACGAATCCACCGCCAGACAGCGTGGCGATCGCCTCGCCCTCCGGACGCGCGGAGGTGTCGAGCGCGAGCGCGTACTCCCCCGCCATCAGCTCGATGCCGCCGGCGACGACCGTGCCGTCGGACTCGGTCCAGTCGCCCGATTTGGACGCTTTGATGACCTGTTGCACCTGCTTTCCGAGCCGCGGGCCGATGGCCCGAGCGTTCACCGTCAAGCGGTGCGAGATGCCGTACCGCTCGCCGGTGTCGTCGGTCAGCTCGTCGAGCTCGATGGACCTCACGTTCAGCTCGTCGCGGAGGATCTCCTCGAACTGGCCGAGCGCCGCGGATCCCTCGACGACGACGGTGAGCTTCGCGAGCGGCAGGCGCACGCGCAGCTTCTCCTTCTTGCGCAGCGCGTTCGCGACGGACGAGACCTCGCGCACGGCGTCCATGGCCGTGCGGATGTCGGCGGCCTGCGGGAACTCCTCGGCGTCGGGCCACTCGGTCAGGTGCACGCTGCGGCCGCCCGTGAGCCCCTGCCACACGCGCTCGGTGACGAGGGGGAGAAGCGGCGCGGCGACGCGGCAGAGCGTCTCGAGCACCGTGTAGAGCGTGTCGAACGCCTCGCGGCTGGTGGGATCCTCCGTGACGTTGCCCCAGAACCGGTCGCGCGAGCGGCGGATGTACCAGTTGGTCAGCGCCTCGGAGAAGTCGCGGAGGCGCTCTGCGGCGGTCGTGGAGTCGAGCCGCTCGAGGTCGGCCGCGACATCGCGCACGAGGTCGCCCATGAGGGCGAGGATGTAGCGGTCGAGCACGTTCGACGAGTCGGTGCGCCACTCGGCCTCGTAGCCGCCGGCGGCGTTCGCGTACGTCGAGAAGAAGTACCACGAGTTCCACAGCGGCAGCATGAACTCGCGCACGCCCTGGCGGATGCCCTCCTCCGTGACCGACAGGTTGCCGCCGCGCAGCACGCTCGACGACATGAGGAACCAGCGCATCGCGTCGGATCCGTCGCGGTCGAGCACCTCGGAGACGTCGGGATAGTTGCGCAGCGACTTCGACATCTTCTGGCCGTCGTTGCCGAGCACGATGCCGTGGCAGCTCACGCCCGTGAACGCCGGTCGATCGAACAGCGCCGTCGACAGCACGTGCATCACGTAGAACCAGCCGCGGGTCTGGCCGATGTACTCGACGATGAAGTCGGCCGGCGCGTGGGTGTCGAACCAGTCCTTGTTCTCGAACGGATAGTGCACCTGCGCGAACGGCATCGAGCCGGAGTCGAACCACACGTCGAAGACGTCCTCGATGCGGCGCATCGTCGAGCGGCCCGTCGGATCATCGGGGTTCGGCCGGGTCAGGTCATCGATGTACGGGCGGTGCAGGTCGACCTCCCCAGAGTCGTTCGTCGGCAGCGTGCCGAAATCGCGCTCGAGCTCGTCGAGCGAGCCGTACACGTCGACGCGCGGGTGGTTCGGATCGTCCGACTTCCACACCGGGATCGGCGATCCCCAGTAGCGGTTGCGGCTGATCGACCAGTCGCGAGCACCCTCGAGCCACTTGCCGAACTGTCCGTGCTTGACGTTCTCGGGGGCCCACGTGATCTGCTCGTTGTTCGCGAGCATGTCGTCCTTGACGTCGGTGACGCGGATGAACCAGCTCGACACCGCCTTGTAGATGAGCGGGTTGCGGCACCGCCAGCAGTGCGGGTAGCTGTGCTCGTACGACTGCAGCCTCAGCAGGCGTCCGTCGCCGCGCAGACGACGCACGATGTCCATGTTGGCGTCGAGCCACAGCTGACCTTCGAAGTCCGGCACGAGAGGGAGGAACGTGCCGTCATCGCCGACCGAGACGATCGTCGGGATTCCAGCCGCGTCCGAGATTCGCTTGTCGTCCTCGCCGTATGCGGGCGCCTGGTGCACGATCCCCGTGCCGTCGCTGGTCGACACGTAGTCGTCTGTGAGCACCTGCCACGCGTTCTCGGTGCCCCACGTCTCGGTGTCCGCGAAATAGTCGAAGAGCGGCTCGTAGCGCACGCCGGCGAGCTCGGACCCGCTGATCGTGCGGGTGACGGCCGCGCGGGCCACGTCGGCGTCCTCGTAGCCGAGGTCCTTCGCATAGCCGTCGACGAGATCGGCCGCGAGCAGCACGGATCCGCTCGCGAACGATTCCTTCGCGCCGAGCGGGCCGGCCGGCAGCACAACGTAGTCGATCGAGGGGCCGACGGCGAGCGCGCTGTTCGTCGGCAGGGTCCAGGGCGTCGTCGTCCACGCGAGCGCCGAGACGCCCTCGATGCCGAGCGACGCGGCCTTCTCGCCGACGAGGGGGAATCCGACCGTCACCGACGGGTCCTGGCGGTCCTTGTAGACGTCGTCGTCCATGCGCAGCTCGTGGTTGGACAGCGGCGTCTGGTCTCGCCAGCAGTACGGCAGAACCCGGTAGCCCTCGTAGGCGAGCCCCTTGTCGTGCAGCTGCTTGAAGGCCCACAGCACGCTCTCCATGAACGTGATGTCGAGCGTCTTGTAGCCGCGCTCGAAGTCGACCCAACGCGCCTGGCGGGTGACGTAGGCCTGCCACTCGCGCGTGTAGGCGAGCACCGATTCGCGGGCCTTCGCGTTGAACGCGCCGACGCCCATCTCCTCGATCTCGCTCTTCTCCGTGATGCCGAGCTGCTTCATCGCCTCGAGCTCTGCGGGCAGGCCGTGGGTGTCCCATCCGAAGACGCGGTCGACCTTCTTGCCGCGCATGGTCTGGAACCGCGGGAAGAGATCCTTCGCGTAGCCCGTGAGCAGGTGCCCGTAGTGCGGCAGACCGTTCGCAAACGGGGGGCCGTCGTAGAAGACCCACTCGTCCGCGCCCTCGCGCTGGGCGATCGAGGCGCGGAACGTGTCGTCGTTCTTCCAGAAGTCGAGGATCTCGCGCTCGATGGCGGGGAAGCTCGGGGACGGCGTGACGGCATCGGCGGCGGATCCGAATGCGCTCTTCGGGTAGGTCATCTCACTCCAGCAGTTCGTAATGGTTCGAACTGCGAGGACGACTGCTGCCAGCCGCGGTACCACCCCGCTTGCATTCAGTGACGAACGCCTCTTTCACAGCGGCTGTGACGGGCCTGCCCCGCGCGGTTCTAATGAGCTGCGAACAGCCGTTCTTCCGCGGGCTCCCCGGTGATGGCCGGATCAGCGCCTGATGCGCCGATACTACCCCTTTCGACCTGGGAGCGCCGCGGTCGAACATCGTCAGGCGAGGATCCGCTCTAGCCGCGCGTAGCTGGCCTCCATTCCGTCGACCATGCCGGTGGCGAGGATCATGTCGCGCTCCTCCGCGCTGGCGTACGTGATGACGTACGACAGCAGGGTTCCCTCGGGCACGGGCGTGAGCGTCACCTCGTTGAGCGTCTCCCCCGGAAAGCCCTCCATGCGCTCGGTGTGCACGATCCGCGACTCGGGGTGCGACTCCTGCACCTCGCCGCCGATGCTGAACGCCTCGCCCTCGGTGTCGGCCAGCGGCGCCCACCGGTAGCGGAATGCGGATCCGGGCCCCGCGGGCGGCGTGACCTCGGTCATCTCCCACCCGTCCGGGCCGAGCTGCCATTTCGCGAGCAGATCCGCATCGTGATGCGCGCGCCACACGTCGCTGACGGATCCGCGGATCACGCGCGAGATCCGCACGCGAGTGTCCGACAGCAGCTGCAGCTGCGCCGGAATGTCGGCCGCGAACCGCGCGAGGTCGGCGAGCACCGCGTCGATCTGACTCATCGCCGACTTCGTGCCGTCGATCATGCCCATGCTCACCAGTTCCTCGAGCTCCTCGAGGCTGTTGAAATGGGTGGTCATCGTGAGCCGAGATCCATCAGCCGTCTCGTCGAAGGCGAACACCATCCGCATGCTGGGCAGATCGCGATTCGGCTCGCCGTCGTCGCCGCTGAAGCCGTCGAGCACCTCGAACGAGTTCGGCGCATCGACGGCGAGGAACTCCCAGTAGCCGCGGGATTTGTCGCCCTCCGGGCCAGTCATCTCGTACCGGCTGTGCCCGCCGGGGTACATGTCGTGCCGGAAGAATCTTGCGGGGTAGGTCTCGGGCCCCCAGAACTGCTCGACGAGGCGCGGGTCGGCGTATGCCTCCCAGAGCCGCTCCTTCGACGCGGCGAAGTCCGCCACGATCGTGAGGGTGAGATTGTCGTGGTCGGTGTCGACCGAGGTGATGGGCATCGTCAGGTTCCTTTCGGTTCGCCGAGCAGCGCATCGAGCCTGCCGATGCGCGCCCGCCAGATGTCTTCGTACTGTCCGAGGAGCAGCTGCGCACGACGGATCCGCTCGGGCTCGCCCCGCACGATCCGGTGACGGCCGCGCGGGTGCTTCGTCACGAGACCCGCCTCCTCGAGAACGGCGACGTGCTTCTGCACGGCCGCGAACGACATGTCGTATACGGCCGCGAGCTCGCTCACGGCCGCTTCTTCGGTCAGCACGCGCCGCATGATGTCGCGCCGCGTCTGGTCAGCCAGGGCCCGGAAGATCCGGTCGACCTCGGCCTCGCTCAATTCCACTTGTGCAACCATTTGGTTGTACATTAACGCCGGCGAGCGGACGGCACAACCCCTTTCGCACATCCGCCCCGGTACACTTGTCGAACCCACCACATCTGGCACGTACACACCGTGCCGCCCATATCGCTGAAGGAGTTCGCGATGGCTGATATGCCGGACAAGCCCAAGCTCGAAGGACTCGAAGCGAAATGGGGTGACACGTGGGAGAACGACGGAACGTACCGCTTCGACCGTCAGGCCGCTCAGCAGGTCGGCCGCGAAGGCGTGTTCTCCGTCGACACTCCCCCGCCGACGGCGTCCGGTTCGCTGCACATCGGCCACGTCTTCAGCTACACGCACACCGACGTGAAGGCGCGCTTCGAGCGCATGCGCGGCAAGCAAGTCTTCTATCCGATCGGCTGGGACGACAACGGCCTGCCGACCGAGCGCCGCGTGCAGAACTACTACGGGGTCCGGTGCGACCCCACGCTGCCGTACGACGCAGACTTCGTGCCGCCGTTCGAGGGCACGACCAAGAACATCAAGGCCGCCGACCAAGTGCCGGTCAGCCGCCGCAACTTCACCGAGCTCTGCGAGAAGCTCACGCTCGAGGACGAGACGAAGTTCGAGGAGCTGTGGCGCCAGCTCGGCCTGTCGGTCGACTGGACACAGAACTACCGCACGATCTCGGCCGACACGATCCGCACGAGCCAGCTCGCGTTCCTGAACAACATCGCCCGTGATGAGGCCTACCAGTCGATGGCGCCCACCCTGTGGGACGTCGACTTCCGCTCGGCGATCGCGCAGGCCGAGCTCGAGGACCGCGACCGCCCGGCCGCGTACCACCGGCTGGCGTTCCACAAGACCGACGGATCCGGCGACATCCACATCGAGACGACGCGGCCCGAGCTGCTCGCCGCATGCGTCGCGCTCGTCGCGCACCCCGATGACGAGCGCTACCAGCCGTACTTCGGATCCACCGTCACGACGCCGCTGTTCGGCGTCGAGGTGCCCGTGCTCGCGCACACCGCCGCCCAGCCCGACAAGGGGTCGGGCATCGCGATGATCTGCACCTTCGGCGACATGACCGACATCATCTGGTGGCGCGAGCTCGACCTGCCGAACCGCACCATCATCGGCAAGGACGGCCGCGTTCTCGCGGACGCGCCGGACGTCATCACGAGCGAGTCAGGCCAGGCCGCGTACGCCGAGATCGCGGGCAAGACCGTGTTCAGCGCGCAGAAGCGCGTCGTGGAGCTGCTGGGCGAATCCGGCGAGCTGCTGAACGTCGGCGAGACGTTCCAGCACCCCGTGAAGTTCTTCGAAAAGGGTGACCGCCCGCTCGAGATCGTCTCGACGCGCCAGTGGTACATCACCAACGGTGCGCGCGGCGAGGACCTGCGTCAGAAGCTGCTCGAGGTCGGAGGCGAGGTCGCGTTCCACCCCGAGTTCATGCGCGTGCGCTACGAGAACTGGGTGGGCGGCCTCACCGGAGACTGGCTCGTCTCGCGCCAGCGCTTCTTCGGCGTGCCGTTCCCGCTCTGGTACGGGCTCGACGACAACGGCGAACGCGACTATTCGCGCGTGCTCACGCCCGCGCTCGAGTCGCTCCCCGTGGATCCGACGAGCGACGTGCCGGACGGCTACACGGCTGAGCAGCGCGGCGTTCCCGGCGGCTTCGAGGCCGAGAGCGACATCCTCGACACGTGGGCCACCTCGTCGCTGACCCCGCAGCTGGCTGGCGGCTGGCAGCGCGACGACGAGCTCTGGAACCTCGTCGCGCCGTTCGACGTGCGCCCGCAGGGCCAGGACATCATCCGCACCTGGCTGTTCTCGACGATGCTCCGCAGCGTGCTCGAGGACGACCGTCCGGCATGGCGCCACGCCGCGATCTCGGGCTTCATCGTCGATCCGGACCGCAAGAAGATGTCGAAGTCGAAGGGCAACGTGGTCACGCCCGCCGACATCCTCGACAAGCACGGATCCGACGCCGTTCGATACTGGGCCGCGTCGAGCCGCCTCGGAACGGACGCGGCGTTCGACCCGCAGAACCCGACGCAGATCAAGATCGGTCGCCGGCTCGCGATCAAGGTGCTGAACGCGGCGAAGTTCGCGCTCGGCTTCGACGCGCCCGAGGGATCCGAGGTCACCGAGCCGCTCGACCTCGCGATGCTCGCGGCGCTCGATCGCGTGATCGACCAGGCGACAGCCTCGCTCGACGCGTACGATCACGCCCGCGCGCTCGAGGTCTCGGAGTCGTTCTTCTGGACGTTCTGCGACGACTACCTCGAGCTCGTCAAGGAGCGGGCCTACGAGGGCGGCCCGGCCGGCGCATCGGCCGCCGTCGCCCTGCGCACGGCGCTGTCGACGCTGCTGCGCCTCCTCGCGCCCGTCATCTCGTTCGCGACCGAGGAGGCCTGGAGCTGGTTCCAGGACGGATCCGTGCACACGGCTGCCTGGCCGGTCTCGTCGGGAGCCGCGGGAGATCCGGCCGTGCTCGAGATCGCGTCGCAGGCGCTCATCGGCGTGCGGCGCGCGAAGACCGAGGCGAAGGCCTCGCAGCGTACGCCGGTCGCATCCGCGACGATCACGGCCCCCGGCTCGCAGCTCGCTCTGCTGCAGCTCGCGGCCGCGGATCTCAAGGCCGTGGGCCGCATCGAGGAGCTCACGATCGTCGAGGGCGCCGAACTCGAGATCACCGAGATCGAGCTCGCGCCCGCCGAGGGCTGACCCGATCCTCCGCCGGTGACCGGCACCGCAACAGAAGGAGCAGACATGCAACTGGGAACGCGCTGGGCCGCGGGCGGAGAACCGCCGGCGTCCGTCCCCCGCGCACTCGTGCCCGCGATCCGCGAGGCCGAGGCGCAGGTCGACGGGGCCGCGCACTGGACCCTCACCTGGCTCGAGGGGCGGCCGATCGCCGAGCTCGATGCCGGGTGGGAGGTCACGCTCGACGCCGACGGCGAACCCGTCGTCGAGCCCTTCGATCTCGAGGACTAGAGCGAGCTCCTCAGAAGGAGAAGAGCCGTATCTCCGGACGATTCGCGAGAATCGTCCGGAGATACGGCTCTTTTCCGTCGTTCTGGGTCGGGCTATGCGCTCTTGCGCCGCTCCTGGAACACGACCGTCGGGGGCGCGCCGTCGTCGACGGCCGCACGCGTGACGACGACCTGCGCGACATCCTCGTTCGACGGGATCTCGAACATGATCGGCCCGAGCACATCCTCGAGGATCGCGCGCAGCCCGCGGGCGCCCGTTTTGCGCTTCGAGGCGAGGTCGGCGATCGATCGCAGCGCGTCGTCCTCGAACGACAGGTCGACCCCGTCGATCTCGAACATGCGCTGGAACTGCTTCACGAGCGCGTTGCGGGGCACCGTCAGGATGTCGACAAGCGCGTCCTGATCGAGCGGCTCGACCGTCGCGATCACCGGCAGGCGCCCGATGAACTCGGGAATGAGACCGAACTTGTGCAGGTCTTCCGGCAGCACCTCGGAGAAGAGGCCCTCGTTGTCGCGCTTCGACTGCAACGGGGCGCCGAAGCCGACGCCGGCCCGGCCCACGCGCGAGGAGATGATGTCGTCGAGCCCGGCGAACGCGCCGGAGACGATGAACAGCACGTTCGTCGTGTCGACCTGGATGAACTCCTGGTGCGGATGCTTGCGGCCGCCCTGCGGCGGCACCTGGGCGACCGTACCTTCGAACAGCTTCAGCAGCGCCTGCTGCACGCCCTCACCCGAGACGTCTCGCGTGATCGAGGGGTTCTCGGCCTTGCGCGCGATCTTGTCGATCTCATCGATGTAGATGATGCCCTGCTCGGCGCGCTGCACGTCGAAGTCGGCGGCCTGCAACAGCTTCAGGATGATGTTCTCGACGTCTTCGCCGACGTAGCCCGCTTCGGTCAGCGCGGTCGCATCGGCAACGGCGAACGGTACGTTGAGCCGCTTCGCCAGCGTCTGCGCGAGGTAGGTCTTGCCGGAACCGGTCGGGCCGAGCATCAGAATGTTGCTCTTCGAGATCTCGACGTCTTCGACCTTGTCGTCGGCCGACTTGAGCTCGCCCTTCGCGCGCACGCGCTTGTAGTGGTTGTAGACCGCGACGGCGAGCGACTTCTTCGCCGGCTCCTGCCCCACGACGTACTCGTCGAGGAAGTCGAAGATCTCGCGCGGCTTCGGAAGATCGAGGTCTGCGACCGCGCCGTCGGGCGTCTGCTCGGCCATGCGCTCTTCGATGATCTCGTTGCACAGCTCGACGCACTCATCGCAGATGTACACGCCGGGGCCCGCGATCAACTGTTGCACCTGCTTCTGGCTCTTTCCGCAGAAAGAACACTTGAACAGGTCGGCACTCTCGCCGATTCGCGCCATGCGATCACTCCTCGGGGTCTGGTCGCAGTGTTCTATCAGGCTAGTCGGAACCACTGACACGCGTGTCCACGACCATCGGCGTGGCGGAAAGCCGCCGCCACACACACCGCGCGCCCCGCCCGAGATCTCCGGACGGGGCGCGCGGTCACGCGTGGATCACTCGATGACGCCGCGCTTGCGCGACGACAGCACCTGATCGACGACGCCGTACTCGACGGCCTCAGCGGCGCCCAAGATCTTGTCGCGGTCGATGTCCTTGTGGACCTGCTCCGCGGTCTTGTTCGTGAGCTTCGCCATGGTCTCCTCGAGCCACGTGCGCATGCGCATGATCTCGGCTGCCTGGATCTCGATGTCGGACGCCTGACCGTGTCCCGACTCGCCGACGGCGGGCTGGTGCATCAGGATGCGCGCGTTCGGCAGCGCGAGGCGCTTGCCGGGTGCGCCCGCGGCGAGCAGAACCGACGCCGCGGATGCGGCCTGGCCGAGCACGACGGTCTGGATGTCCGGCGAGATGTACTGCATCGTGTCGTAGATCGCCGTCATCGCGGTGAACGAACCGCCCGGCGAGTTGATGTACATCGTGATGTCGCGGTCGGGATCCTGCCCCTCGAGCACGAGGAGCTGGGCCATGACGTCGTCGGCCGACGCGTCATCGACCTGCACGCCGAGGAAGATGACGCGATCCTCGAACAGCTTGTTGTACGGATCCTGGCGCTTGAAGCCGTAGGCCGTGCGCTCCTCGAACTGCGGGAGGATGTAGCGGCTCGACGGGGTCTGGAAGCCCTGCGGCGTGGTGGTGTACGGAGTGTGCATCGTGGGTGACTTCCTTACTTCGACTCGCGCTCGGTGCCGCCGCCGCCGGCGACGTCGCTCGCGCTCGCGCGCATGTGGTCGACGAAGCCGTACTCGAGGGCTTCCTCGGCGGTGAACCAGTGGTCGCGGTCACCGTCGGCGTTGATCTGCTCAACGGACTTGCCCGTCTGAGCGGCCGTGATCTCGGCCAGGCGATTCTTCATCGACACGATGAGCTCGGCCTGGGTCTGGATGTCGCTGGCCGTGCCGCCGAACCCGCCGTGCGGCTGGTGCAGCAGAACGCGCGCGTTGGGCGTGATGTAGCGCTTGCCCTTCGTGCCGCTCGTCAGCAGCAGCTGCCCCATCGAGGCGGCCATGCCGATGCCCACCGTCACGATGTCGTTCGGAACGAACTGCATCGTGTCGTAGATGGCCATGCCCGCGGTGATCGATCCGCCGGGCGAGTTGATGTAGAGGTAGATGTCCTTCGTCGAGTCCTCCGCGGCGAGAAGCAGGATCTTCGCGCAGATCTCGTTCGCGTTCTCGTCTCGAACCTCCGAGCCCAGCCAGATGATGCGATCCTTCAGCAGCTGGTCGAAGACGTTCTGTGCCATCAAGGGTTCAGGCATTCTCACTCCATTCGGTGTGGCGTCGATATGACATTACCGGCGCCCAGGGCGCCGCTCGGCCGTGTTCGCCGTGGGCATACGACCGATCCGCGGATACGGCGAGAGGGCCGCCCGCCTGTTGGCGAACGGCCCTCTCGAGCATGCGGATCCGTGGGTCACTCGGCCTTGTCGGCCGACTCCTCTTCGGTGGTCTCCGCGTCGTCGCCCTCGACGGCGGCGAAGCCCTCGAGGTTGACGGGGTCACCTGCGGTGTCGACGACCTCGGCCTTGCCGAGGACGACGGCGATCGCCTTGTTGCGCGCCACGTCGCCCATGACCGCCTGCAGCTGGTTGCCCTGCTGCAGCGCCTGGATGAAGTCCTGCGGGCTCATGCCGTACTGGCCCGAGGCCTGCATGAGGTACTGCGTGAACTCCTCCTGCGAGACCTGGACGTCGAGGTCCTTCGCGATGCGGTCGAAGAGCAGCTGCGTACGGAACTGCTTCTCGCTCGCCTCAGCGACCTCGGCGCGGTGCTCGTCGTCCTCGAGCCGGTTCTCCTGCTCGAGGTGGCGGTGCACCTCGTCGTCGATCAGGCTCTGCGGGACGGGAAGCTCGACGGTCTCGAGGAGCTGCTCGACGAGCTTGTCGCGCGCGGCGGATCCCTGCGCGAACGCGCCCTTCTCCTTGGCCTGCTCCGCGAGGGACTCGCGCAGCTCGGCGATCGTGTCGAACTCGCTCGCCATCTGGGCGAAGTCGTCGTCGGCCTCGGGCAGCTCGCGCTCCTTGACGACCTTGACCGTGATCGTGACCTCGGCCTCTTCGCCGGCGTGCTCGCCGCCGACGAGGTTGGTGCGGAACGTGGTCTCCTCGCCCGCGGTCAGCGAGTCGAGCGCCTCATCGGTGCCCTCGAGCAGCTGGCCCGAGCCGATCTCGTACGACACGCCCTCAGCGCGGTCGACCTCGGCGTCATCGACCTTCGCGATGAGGTCGAGCTCGACGAAGTCGCCCTTCGCGGCGGGACGCTCGACCGGCACGAGCGTGCCGAAGCGCGCACGGAGCGCCTCGAGCTCGTGGTCGATGGCCTCGTCGTCGACCTCGATCGGGTCGACCGTGACCTTGAGGTTCTCAAGATCCGGCACCTCGAACTCGGGCGCGATGTCGACCTCGATGTCGACCTCGAGGTCGCCGGAGAAGTCCTTCTCGGCCGGCCAGGTCGTGATGTCGGCCTGCGGCTGACCGAGGACCTGCAGCTCGTTCTCCGCGACGGCCTCGCGGAAGAAGCGGTCGAGGCCGTCGTTGACGGCGTGCTCGATGACGGCGCCGCGGCCGACGCGCTGGTCGATGATCGGAGCCGGCACCTTGCCCTTGCGGAAGCCCGGGATCTCGATGTCCTTCGCGATGTGCGAGTAGGCGTGATCGATGCTCGGCTTGAGCTCGTCCGGCGTGACGGTGATGTGCAGCTTGACCCGGGTCGGGCTCAGCTTCTCAACGGTGGTGTTCACCATGTTGGTTCGCTTCTCCTTATTGCGTGACCCACGACGAGCTGCGCCACGGGCTGAGGTCTGGGGGGGGCCGATGTCGGGGCGACAGGATTTGAACCTGCGACCTCCCGCTCCCAAAGCGGGCGCTCTACCAAGCTGAGCTACGCCCCGCGGGTTCCACGCGGTGGGAACACGAAACGGCCTAGGCGAGTCTATCCGACAATCCCCCGCCCGATGCACACCCCGGAAACGAACAACGGGCGGCCGAGGCCGCCCGTTGCAATTCGGAGGGGATGACGAGAATCGAACTCGCGTGACCAGTTTGGAAGACTGGGGCTCTACCATTGAGCTACATCCCCGGAACCCGGCAAGTCTATCTGATCCCGAACGCGACGTCGGAACCGGGCGTTCCCGGGCGCGTCACATGGACTGCGCGTGCGTGGTCGAGTACGCGAGGTAGCGATCCGCGTTGGCACGGATCCCCGCGACCTCTTCGTCGCTCAGCTCGCGACGCACCTTCGCGGGCACTCCTGCCACCAGCGAACGCGGCGGAACGACGGTGCCCTCGAGGACGACGGCGCCGGCGGCGATCAGGCAGGACTCCCCGATCCGCGCGCCGGACAGGACCGTGGCGTTCATTCCGATGAGCGATCCGTCGCCGATCTCGCATCCGTGCACGACGGCGTTGTGCCCAATGGAGACGCCCTCGCCGATCACGGTGGGATGGCTCGCGTCGACGTGCACCGAGACGTTGTCCTGCACGTTGCTGCCGCGGCCGACGGTGATCGGCGCGACGTCGGCGCGCAGGACGGCGTTGCACCACACGCTCGATCGGCTCTCGAGCGTGACGGCGCCCAGGATCCGGGCCCCCTCCGCGACGAACACGTCGTCGTCGATGTGGGGCTCGGCCCCGGGCAGCGGGCGGATCGTGGCATCGCGGGAGATCGTCATGCCGGAGAGCATACAGCCGACCCACGAACGACCGGAAACGACTTAGGCAAGGCTATCTAATGGCTGATCACGGTGCTTTTCAGACGAGCCTCACCTTGCTTGCGCGGCATAAATTTCGGAGTAGCTTTGTTATCACCGGCGGGGGCAACGCTCCCGCACCATCCAGAAGAAGGGGATACCGATGACCACCACCGTCGCAACCACCGCATCGAACGCCACCGCCGCCTCGAGCAGCTCGCAGTTCCTCTCCCCCGTCGTCCTCGGTCTCCAGGCCCTCACGATCAACGGCAAGCAGGCGCACTGGCACGTGCGCGGCGCCAACTTCATCGGCGTGCACGAGTTCCTCGACACCGTCGTGGCGAACGCCGGCGGATGGGCCGATGAGGTCGCGGAGCGCATCGTCGCCCTCGGCCTTCCGATCGACGCCCGCGTGCAGCGCGTGGCCGAGAAGGTCTCGAACACCGGCGCCCCGGCCGGGTTCGCCCAGTCGACGGATGTCATCAAGGGCATCATCTCCGACATGGATGCCGTGATCGTCGACCTCGACGCCGCGATCGAGGGCCTCGACGAGACCGACCTCGTGAGCCAGGACGTCGTCATCGGCATCAAGGCGGGCATCGAGAAGGACCGCTGGTTCCTCTTCGCTCACATCGCTGAGTGAGCCTCGCGATAGTGGCCCCGACGTCTCCGGACGTCGGGGCCACTATCGTTTTCCGCCTCGCCGCAACTCACGATATGTGGGTGACTCTGCCCGCGAGAAGGGTGGCGTGCACCGGCATGGCACGCAGCTGCTCCGCCGAGGCCGCGAGCGGGTCGACGGCGATGATCGCGAGGTCCGCGACCGCGCCCGGCTCGATCACCTGCGGATCCGCGGATCCGCCCCCTGTCGAGGCCGCGAGCGCCGTGCGGGCGTCGACGGCCTGCTCCGGCTGCCACGCGGCGCGATCGTCGTCGGTCCGCGCGACCGCCGCCGCGATCTGCACCCAAGGGTCGAGGATCGACACCGGTGCGTCGGATCCGAACAGCAGATTCGCACCCGCGTCGTTGAGCGCGCGGAGCGGGTACGGCGTGGCCGTCTGACTCGCCCACAGCGAATCGGTCAGGTCCCGATCGTCAACGGCGTGCTGCGGCTGCACGCTCGCCTCGATGCCGAGCCGCGCGAACCGCGGGATGTCGCTCGCGGCGACGAGCTGGGCGTGCTCCATGCGTCCCGGCACCCCCGCGAGGGCGAACGCATCGAGCGCCGTTGCCACCGCGATGTCGCCGATCGCGTGCACCGTCGAAGCGAGGCCTGAGCCTGCCGCCCGCGTGATCGTCGCGACGAGGCGGTCCAGCTCGAAGTTCATCGCCCCGCGCTCGCCGTCGAGATACGGCGCCGTCGTCGCGGCCGTGCGGGTCCCGAGGGAGCCGTCGCCCACGAACTTCAGCGCGCCGACCGTGATGAGGCCCGACTCGTCGAGCCGATCGCCCGTCTCGAGCCCCTCGGCGACGACGCGGTCGAGGTGCTCGGGGTACACGGCGCTCGCCACGCGCAGCAGGTTCCATCCGGCCGCCCCGCGGCGCCGCCACGCGTCGGTCTGCCACCCCATCTCGAGATCGCTGAACGCCACGAGCCCCCGTGCGGCGCTGCGGGCGGCGGCCCGTTCCAAGGCGGCGTCCGCGTCCGCGGCGTCGACGTCGTTCAGCGTGTTCGCCACGTCGAACGCCGCGTGCTCGCTCACGAACCCGGACGGATCCGGTGCGATCTGCTCGCGTCGGAACGCCGCGCTGTTCATCCAGATCGAGTGCAGATCGGCGTTGACGATGTAGGTCGGAACCTCGCCCGTCGCCTCATCGAGCGCGTCGAGCGTGGGCAGATCCGGCCAGAAAGCGTGCCGCATGCCGACGAGCACCCGGCGACCGCTCTGCTCGACCGGCACGGATGCCGCGACGCGCGCCGCCTCGGACGCGCCCGCGGCGTGCCCGATCGACGCGCGGTCCTGGAACAGGGCGGCCTGCAGCGCGTGCACGTGGTGGTCGCGCAGGCCGGGCACGACCCACGCGCCCTCGGCGTCGAGCACCGTGCCGCGGTGGCGCAGGTTGCCGGCGGGCGCGATGTCGGAGATGCGGCCGCCGGAGATCCAGAGATCGACGAGCCCATCCTTCTCGACGTCGGGGTGCGCGAGCAGCTCGCGCCCCTCCCCGCCGATCCGTGCGTTCGCGATGACGTCGACGCGCGACGACACGCTCAGCGCTGGCACGTCGGGCACCAGTACAGCTTGCGGGCCTGCATCTCCTCGAGCAGGATCTCGGTGCCGCACACGCGGCACGGCAGACCTGCGCGGTGGTAGACCCAGTGCCGGTCGTCGCGGCTCGCCATCGCGCGGCGCCACTCGTCGCCCTCGAGCCCGTCGATCGTCATCATCTGCCCGGTGTCGACCCCGATCGTGAGCAGGCGCGACCAATCGCGCCACAGCTCGCGCACGATCTCTTCGGGGATCATCTTCCCCGGCACGTGCGGATCGAGGTTCGCGCGGAACAGCATCTCCGCCCGGTACACATTGCCGATTCCGCTGGCGACGGACTGGTCCATGAGCAGCTGGCCGATCGCGACGCCGCGCCTCGACACCGCGTCCACGAATCGCTGCTCGTTCGCGGCGGGATCGCCGACGAGCGGATCCGGACCGAGACGATCGAGCACCGTCTGGATCTGATCCGGTGTCTCGACGGCGCACGCGGTCGGGCCGCGCAGATCTGCGCACGTCGACTCGGTCATCAGCCGGGCGCGCACCTGCCCGACGACCGGCGGCGGCCACTCGTCGCCGTCGTCGAGCTCGTTCGTCTGCTCGGACATGCGCACGTGCGCACGAGCCTTGCGAGGAGCGCCGATCGAGGCCAGCGAATTCTCGCCGGCCTCGTCATAGACGGGATCCGTGCCGCGCTGGTTCGTCTGTCCCATGCGGCCGTTGGCCGAGGCGATCGTCGGATCCACGAGGATCTCGCCGGAGAAGTCCCACGCGCCGTACAGGCCGAGGTGCACGCGCAGCCAGGCCTCGCCGTCGAACTCGAGGAACATCTGCTTGCCCACGGCCATGGCTCGACGCATCTCGAGGCCGTCGATCAGCGCAGCGCCCTCGACGAACCTGCCCTGCGGGCTCGAGACGGCAACGCGGTGCCCGACGAAGTTGCGATCGAACTGCCGAGCGATGCGGTGGACGGAGTGACCCTCTGGCATACGTTACGCCGTCGCTGTGCGGGGTGCGGGGCCGTCGACGAGCGATCCGTCCCGCTCGTACGCGGCGATCTGGCCGATGCGGCGCACGTGGCGCTCGTCGCCCGAGAACGGGTGCGCGACGAAGGCGTCGACGAACGAGAACACGTCCTCGACCGGGTGCTGGCGCGCGCCGATCGAAATCACGTTGGCGTCGTTATGGTCGCGCGCGAGCTCGGCGGTCGACAGGTTCCAGACGAGCGCCGCCCGAATGCCCTCGACCTTGTTCGCGGCGATCTGCTCGCCGTTGCCCGAGCCGCCGAACACGACGCCGAGGGCGTCCAGACCCGCGCGCTGGTCGTCGACGACGGCCTGGGCCGCACGGATGCAGAAGGCCGGGTAGTCGTCGAGCGCGTCGTATGTTTCTGGCCCGTGGTCGATGACCTCGTGGCCCTGGTCGGTGAGGTGGCGCTGGAGCTGAGTCGAGAACTCGAGGCCGGCGTGATCGGTCGCGATGTGGATGCGCATGGGCACGATCCTACGGGGCCACACCGGCGGCGGCGGGCTTGAAACCGAGGCGCACGTTCTCGTCGCTGCCGGGCCTGCTGACGTCGAACCACGGGCCGAGATCGGTCACGTGCGGGCGCTCGGATGCGGGCGTGCCGTTCAGCCGCTCCTCGACGAGGTCGATGAGGCCCGCGACGTACGCGGGGTGCACCCCGGGCGTGCGCGTGCGGGCGAAGGCCAGGCCGGCTTCATCTGCCGACTCCTTCGCCTCGTTGTCGAGATCCCAGAGCACCTCCATGTGGTCGCTCACGAACCCGAGCGGCACCACGGCCACCGCCTTGACGCCCTGGGCGGGCAGGTCGGCGATGACGTCGTTGACGTCCGGCTCGAGCCACGGCTGCGTGGGCGGACCCGAGCGCGACTGGAACACGAGCGACCAGTCGACGTCGGCGGCGCCCGCGAACTCGTCGGCGAGGCGCGTCATGAGGTACTGCGCCACGGCACGGTGCTGCGCGGAATACGCGCCGCCCTCGCCGAAGTCGCGGTCGCGCGGGCCGGATCGCTCGGCGTCGGCCATCGGTACCGAGTGCGTCGAGAACAGCACCCGGACCTCGTTCGCCTTCAGTCCCGACTCGAGCCAGGCGGTCACCGCGTCGCGCACGCCCTCGTAGAACGGCTCGACGAAGCCCGGGTGGTCGAAGAAGAGGCGCACCTTGTCGATCGTCATCGGATCATCGCCCTCGCCGAGGCCCGTGCCGGATTCGGTTCCCAGCACGCGCGCGAAGTCCTCGCGGTACTGGCGGTCGCTCGAATACGAGCTGTACGCGCTGGTGGCGATCGCGAGCACCGTGCGATGACCGTCCTCGTACGCGCTCGTGACGGCCTCGTCGAGCATCGGCGCCCAGTTGCGGTTGCCCCAGTACACGGGCAGCCCGAGGCCGCGCCGATCCGCCTCGGCCTGAAGGGCGCGCAGCAGCTCGCGGTTCTGCTCGTTGATCGGGCTGACACCGCCGAAGTGCCGGTAGTGTGTGGCCACTTCCTCGAGGCGCTCGTCGGGGATCCCGCGCCCGCGCGTCACGTTGCGCAGGAACGGAATCACGTCGTCCTGGCCTTCGGGGCCGCCGAATCCGGCGAGGAGGATCGCGTCGTACGCGACCGGAGTCTCGATGTGCTCGGCGCCGCTCTGGGCAGCCGCCGAACCGTAGAGGACAGATGAGGTCATGTCAGCTGTGGTCACGCCACCATCTTCGCACCTCTGTAGAAGACGACTCTCAGAATCGCCTCTCACCCGCCATTCACCCACACCTCATACCGGCGACGTAGGCTGTACAGGTTGCCTGCGGCGCCAACCGCGCGCGGGCGGGATTCCCCGAACAACACATGGGAGCAGTCGAAGTGCCTGGAGAGAACCTCACTCGAGTCGAGGCGGAGGAACGCCGCGCCCTCGTCGATACCCGCGGCTATGAGATCGCGCTCGACCTCACGAAGGGATCCGAGGTCTTCGGATCGCGCAGCGTGGTGCGATTCGACGCGACGCCCGGATCCACGACGTTCATCGACCTCATCGCGCGCGAGGTGCGCGAGGTCACGCTCAACGGCCGCGAGCTCAGCCCGGCCGAGGTGTTCGCCGACTCGCGCATCGTGCTCGACCAGCTCGAGGAATCGAACGAGCTCGTCGTCGACGCCGACTGCGAATACACGAACTCGGGCGAGGGCCTGCACCGCTTCGTCGACCCGGTCGATGACGAGGTCTACCTCTACACCCAGTTCGAGGTGCCCGACTCGCGGCGCGTGTTCGCGGTGTTCGAGCAGCCCGACCTCAAGGCCACATTCCAGTTCACCGTGACCGCGCCCCGGGGCTGGAAGGTCGTCTCCAACCAGCCGGCGCCCGAGCCCATCTCGCACGAGGGCGGCGAATCCGAGACCTGGGGATTCGAGCCGACCCCGCGCATCTCGTCGTACATCACGGCCATCGTCGCCGGGCCGTACGAAGAGGTCCGCGATGAGCTCGTGAACAACGAGGGCCGCACGATCCCGCTCGGCGTGTTCGCGCGCAAGAGCCTCTGGGAGTACCTCGACGCCGACTACATCTTCGAGAAGACGAAGCAGGGCTTCGCCTACTACGAGGAGAAGTTCGGGGTGCCGTACCCGTTCGCGAAGTTCGACCAGCTCTTCGTGCCCGAGTTCAACGCGGGCGCCATGGAGAACGCGGGCTGCGTCACCTTCACCGAGACCTACATCTTCCGCGGCAACGTCTCCGACGCGGTCAAGGAGCGGCGCGTCGTCACGATCCTGCACGAGCTCGCCCACATGTGGTTCGGCGACCTCGTCACGATGAAGTGGTGGAACGACCTGTGGCTGAACGAGTCGTTCGCCGAGTGGGCGTCGACGATCGCCACCGCCGAGGCCACCGAGTGGACCGGCGCGTGGACGACGTTCAACGCCATGGAGAAGACCTGGGCCTACAAGCAGGACCAGCTCCCCTCGACGCACCCGGTCGTCGCGACCATCAACGACCTCGACGACGTGCAGGTCAACTTCGATGGCATCACGTACGCGAAGGGCGGATCGCTGCTGAAGCAGCTCGCCGCGTACGTGGGGATCGATGAGTTCTTCGCGGGCGTCGGCGCGTACTTCCGTGCGCACGCCTACCAGAACACGACCCTCAGCGACCTGCTCGTCGAGCTCGAGGCCACGAGCGGCCGCGACCTGTCGGCGTGGAGCGCGAAGTGGCTCGAGACAGCCGGCGTCAACACCCTCTCGCCGGTGATCGACACCGACGTCGACGACAAGATCCGCCGGTTCGCCGTCATGCAGACGGCGCCGTCGGACTACCCGACGATCCGCCCGCACCGCATGGGCATCGGCTTCTACGACCTCGAGGGCGGATCCCTCGTGCGCACGCACGCCATCGAGGTCGACATCGACGGCGACCTCACCGAGATCCCCGACCTGGTCGGCGTCCGCCGCCCGGCGCTCGTGCTGCTGAACGACGGCGACCTCGCGTACGCGAAGATCCGCCTCGACGCGCCGAGCCTCGAGACCGCGATCACGCACATCGCGGCGATCGAGGATCCGCTCGCCCGCTCGCTGGTCTGGGGCGCCGCGTGGGACATGACGCGCGACGGCGAGATGGCCACGCGCGACTACCTCGACCTCGTGCTGGCCGGTATCGGCACCGAGACCGAGTCGACGACGATCCGCACGACCCTCGCCCAGGCGCGCCTCGCCGCGAACGACTACGTCGCCCGCGATACGCGCTCGGCGCAGCGCGCGAAGCTCGCCGACGGCCTGTGGAACCTGCTGCTCGGATCCGCTCCGGGAAGCGACCTGCAGCTGCAGCTCGCGAGCGCCTATGCGGCGGCCGCATCCACGCCGGCCCAGTGGGAGCGCGTGAAGACGCTGAAGAACCGTTCGGTGACGATTCCGGGCCTCGACGTCGACACGGATCTCGAGTGGGAGCTGCTGGTCTCGCTCGCGAACGGCGGCCTCGTCGCGTCTGCAGACATCGATCGCGCGCTCGAGGCCGACAACACGGCCACCGGCGGCGAGATGGCGGCACGCGCACGCGCGGCCCTGCCCGGCGCCGAGAACAAGGAGGCGGCCTGGACGTCGGTCGTCGATCGCACCGACCTGCCGAACACCGTGCTGCGCGCGGCAACGGTCGGCTTCCGGAACGCCGCGAACGTCGATGAGCTGGCGCCCTACGCCGAGCGCTACTTCGCCTCCGCGACGCGGGTGTGGAACGAGCGCACCTTCCAGATCGCGTCGTACATCCTCGAGGGCATGTATCCGGCGTCCCTCGCGAGCGTCGAGCTGCGCGACGCGACCCGGCAGTGGCTGCGCGACAACGCCGAGGAGCCCGCCGCGCTGCGCCGCATCATCGCCGAGAACCTCGCGGGCGTCGAGCGCGCGCTGGCGGCGCAGTCGCGAGACGCCGAAGAAGACGACTGATGATGGCCGCCGCGACGGAGCCCGCCCCCTCGTTCTACGAGCAGGTGGGCGGGCGAGAGACGTTCCAGCGGATCGTCGACGCGTTCTACCGCGAGGTGGCGCTCGACGACGTGCTGAAGCCGATGTATCCCGAAGAGGATCTCGGCCCGGCGGCCGAGCGCCTGCTGCTCTTCCTCGAGCAGTACTGGGGCGGCCCGACGACCTACGGCGAGACGCGCGGCCACCCGCGGCTGCGGATGCGGCACATGCCGTTCAAGGTGAACCCCGACGCGCGCGATCGATGGCTTTCCTGCATGCGCATCGCGGTCGACGAGGCGGAGCTGTCCCCTATGCACCGCGAGACGCTCTGGGACTACCTCGATCGCGCCGCGCACGCGATGGTCAACACGTTCGAGGACTGAGCCGCAGTCCCAGCTGAGAACCGGTCAGGCGGACTGGCCCGTGGAGCGCACGGCCGTGAGGCCCGACACCGCGGGGCCCCGCGAGAGCACGTGCCCGCGGCTGAACGAGATGCGGGTCCACCGACCGGCCGTGTACACCGGCGCGACCTCCGAGCCCGAGATGAACCCGAACGACAGCGCGGCGAACGCCACGCCCAGCGGCAGGCCGCCGAGGTCGTCGTCCGGCTGCCCCCACACGGATCCGCGCACGGCGCGCACCGCATCCTCCCCCGCGTCGGTCGGAACCTGACGCGCGACCGCGGCGATCCCCCACTGGGCCCGCGACGCGAGCACGGCCGAATCGAGCTCGGCGGTTCGCGACCACCCGCCCTGCGGCGGCGAGACGCCCGCCCAGGCCGGCGAGATCGCCTCGTCGGGAAGAGCGACGGCGTCCTCGCGCTCGGACGGCGTGAGCGAGGCGACGACGAGATCGCACTCGACCTCGGGATCCGCGTGCAGGATCCGCATCGCGAGCACCGTCGGCGTGCGGTCGAGCAGCCCGCGGGGCGCGAGGGCGGCAGCCGTCATCACGAGCGTCCCGCGCGCGGCCTGCAGACGGATCCCCTCGTCGCCGATGCGACCGGCGCGGCCCGCGAAGGTGAGGGCGTCGCGCGCCGAACCCGGATCCGCCAATATCAGTCGCTCGCTCATCCTCTCTAGACTAGGCGGGTGGCAGACAACGAGTACCCGAAGAACCCGGTCGAGATGCTGCTCGACGTGCTGAGGCTCGAGCCCACCGGCGCGCGCACGAGCGAAGACATCTTCGTCGGCCGATCGCACCCCATGCCGACGGGGCGCGTCTACGGCGGCCAGGTCGTCGCCCAGTGCGTGGCGGCCGCGGTCAACACGCTCGACGACGAGCGGCTCCCGCACTCGCTGCACGGCTATTTCCTGCGCCCGGGCGACTTCGACCTGCCGATCACGTTCGGCGTCGACCGCATCCACGACGGCCGGTCCTTCGCCCGGCGCCGGGTGCAGGCCTATCAGAAGGGCACGCCGATCTTCAGCGGCATCATCTCGTTCCAGCAGATCGATTCCGGTCCGACGCACCAGGTGACGATGCCCGACGTTCCGGGGCCGGACGAGCTCGTCGCCGACACGGGCGACAACCACGACAAGTTCCGCAGGATGCGCTCGAATCCGATCGAGGCCGTCTCGGTCACGGGCGACATCCTGCCGCGCGCGTCGTCCCAGGCACCGCATCGCGCCACGTGGATGCGCATCAAGGATCGGCTGCCCGACGATCCCGACCTGCACCGCGTCGCCCTCGCGTACATGTCGGACTTCACCGTGCAGGAGCCGTCGCTCCTCGCGACCGGCGTGTCGTGGGCCGACGAGGGGCTCAAGTCGGCGAGCCTCGACCACGCGATCTGGTGGCACCGGTTCGCGCGCGTCGACGAATGGCTGCTCTACGTCTCGGAGTCGGCGTCGTCCCAGGGCGGCCGCGGCCTCAGCTCGGGCCGGATCTTCGCGCAGGACGGCACGCTCGTCGCCTCCACCGCGCAGGAGATCATGCTGCGCGTGCCCGGCTACTAGGCAGACGCCTTCAGGTCGGCCTCGAGGGCGACCCAGGCGAGCATCGCGCACTTGACGCGCATGACGTACTTCGCGGTGTTCTGGAACGCCGCGGCGTCGCCGAGCGCCTCGGACGGCTCAACGGATCCGCGCGAGCGCATCATCTCGCGGAACTCGCCGATGAGGGCGAGCGCCTCCTCGCGCGTGATCCCGTCGACCAGGCCGCTCATGATCGAGGCCGACGACATCGAGATGCTGCAGCCGTCGCCCTCCCAGGCCAGGCCCGCGATCGCGCCGTTGGTGACCGTGATGCCGACGGTGATCTCATCGCCGCACGACGGGTTCAGTTCGTGGTGCGTGAACGGGTGCACCGACGGGTCGCCCTTGCCCTCGGGGGTCCTCGCGTGATCCAGGATCAGTTCCTGGTACATCTGCTCCAGCTCGCCGCTCATCTATCCGCTCCAAAGAATGCTCGTACTTCTGCCAGCGCGGCGCCGAACGCCGCGACGTCGTCCCGCGTCGAGTAGACGCCCGCGCTCGCCCGCGTCGACGACGGCGTGCCGAGGGCGCGGTGCAGCGGCTGGGCGCAATGGTGCCCGGTGCGCACCGTGATGCCCCGGTCATCGAGGAACTGGCCGACGTCGTGCGCGTGCACGCCGTCGACCGTGACGCTCACGAGGGCGCCGCGAGGCTCGCCCTCCGCCGGCCCCACCAGGCGCACGCCGGGGATGCGCACGACGGCCTCGACAAGCGCCTGGCCGATCTCGTGCTCGTGAGCGGCGACCTGATCCATTCCGAGGCGCTCGAGGTAGTCGATCGCGGCCGAGAATCCGACGACCTGGCTGACGGGCTGAGTTCCCGCCTCGAACCGGTTCGGGGCGGGCAGGAACGTCGCCTCTTCCATCGTCACGACCTTGATCATCGAGCCGCCCGTGCGCGCCGGCGGCAGCTCGTCGAGCAGCTCCGCCCGTCCGTACAGAACGCCGATGCCGTTCGGGCCCAGCATCTTGTGCGCGGAGAATGCCGCGAAGTCGACGCCGAGGGCGGCGACGTCGATCGGCATGTGCGGCACCGACTGGCACGCGTCGAGTACGGTGAGCGCACCGACGGAGCGCGCGATCGCCACGACGTCCGCGACGGGGGCGATCTGTCCGGTTACGTTCGACACGTGCGCGAACGCGATCAGACGCGTGCGGCCTGTGACCTGCTCGCGGATCCCTTCGATCGTCCAGAGGCCTCGTTCGTCGACGCGCGCCCATTTCAGCACTGCGCCCGTTCGGGCGGCCAGCCGCTGCCACGGGATCAGGTTCGCGTGGTGCTCGGCCTCGGTCACGACGATCTCGTCGCCCGCGCGGAGCGCGAAGCGGTCGCCGCCGAGGCCGACCGACGCATCCCCGATCCCGAGCGCGATCATGTTGAGCGCGTCGGTGGCGCCCTGCGTCCACACGATCTCGCGCTCGCCCGCGCCGATGAAGCTCGCCACCCGTTCGCGAGCCGTCTCGAACACCGACGTGGCCTCGCCCGTCGACATCGAGGATCCCCGGTGTACGGCCGCGTAATCGTGGCGCACGAAGTCGGCTTCTGCCGCGATGACCGTCTCCGGGCGCTGGCTCGTCGCCCCCGTGTCGAGGTAGGCCGTGCGGGGGTGCGCCTGGAAGAACGGGAAGTCTGCTCTGAGCGGAGCACCGAGGGGTGTGGGCATGCGAATCCTCCGGTATCGATGAGGGATGCTTCCATCTTCTCGCATCTGCGGACGGCGCGGCGCGCCCTCACGATTCCGTAACGGCACGGGGCGCACTCGCCCGTTCATCGAACCTTCATGCAGATATGAGTAACCTGGGACTGTAGAAATGTTGACACGCAACCCGACATTTCGCTCCCGCCCGCGGTGACGCGTCAGACACGGCCGCCGGATGAAGAACACTTCTCGATACACCTACCGAGGGCAGAGCGCGCAAGTTGCGTCACAGGGCGCGCCCGCAGCATCACAACGTGACCGAAAATGAAAACGAGGTGCTGGTACGCGCCGAAGGCCTGTATAAGGTGTTCGGCCGCCGCACACATGACGCAGTGGAGAAACTCCGCGCCGGGACCCCGCGAGATGGCCTCGACGGCGTCACCGCCGCCGTCATCGACGCATCGTTCGAGGTGCGCCGCGGCGAGATATTCGTCGTCATGGGCCTGTCGGGCTCCGGTAAGTCCACGCTCATCCGCATGATCAACGGCCTCCACGAGGCGACCGCCGGATCGCTCACGATCCGCGACAAGGACATCACGAAGATCTCCGACAAGGAGCTCCGCGAGATCCGCCGGAACCACATGTCGATGGTGTTCCAGCACTTCGCCCTCCTCCCCCACCGCACGGTCGTCGACAACGTCGCCTACCCGCTCGAGCTGCAGGGCGTTGCGCAGTCTCAGCGCGTCGCGAAGGCGAACGAGATCCTCGATCTCGTCGGTCTCACGGGCTGGGGCGAAAAGCTCCCGAGCGAGCTGTCGGGCGGCATGCAGCAGCGCGTCGGCATCGCCCGCGCGCTCGCGGCCGACACCGACATCCTCCTCATGGACGAGGCGTTCAGCGCGCTCGATCCGCTGATCCGCCGCGAGATGCAGGAGCAGCTCGTCGAGCTGCAGGAGAAGCTGCACAAGACGATCATCTTCATCACGCACGACCTGAACGAGGCGATGTTCCTCGGCGACCGCATCGCGGTCATGCGAGACGGTCGCATCGTTCAGATCGGCACGCCCGAGGACATCCTCACGGATCCCGCCAACGACTACGTCGAGCAGTTCGTGCAGGACGTCGATCGCGCCCGCGTGCTCACCGCGTCGAACGTCATGGAGAAGCCGGTCGCGGTCGTCTCGTCGACCGCCGGCCCGCGCACCGCACTCAAGACCATGCGCGACGCGTATTCGAGCGCCGCGTACGTCATCGACCGCGAGCGCACGCTGCTCGGCACGATCGAGGATCGCGACGCGCTGAAGCTCGTGCGCAAGGGCGAGCGATCGATCATGGGCGTCATCAAGAAGGACGCCACGACCGTGAACGCCGACGACGTGCTCATGGATCTGTTCGTGCCGGCCGTCGAGTCGAAGCTCGCGGTCGCCGTGACCGACGAGAACGAAAAGCTGGTCGGCGTGATCCCCCGCGTGACGCTGTTGGCGGCGCTCGGTCCCGGCCCGGGATCGACCGAAGAGATCACGCTGCCCCTGCAGCCTGTTCCGTCGACTGTCGTCGACCAGGTGCTCGCCGATAGCGAGGACGGTCAGCCCTTCGAAGCGCGGACCGTCGACAGCAAGGAGGCCTTCTGATGTTCGAGAACTTCAGCTTCCCCATCGGCAGTTGGGTGTCGGTCGTCGTGGACTGGATCCGCGACAACCTCAAGGGTCTCCTCGATCTCATCTCGACGGTCGTCGGCTTCCTGGTGGAGGGCCTCGCAGATCTCCTGATCGCGCCGCCCGCCATCGTGATGATCCTGATCTTCGCGCTGATCGCCTGGGCCGTGCGCTCCTGGCAGCTCGCGGTCGGCACCGTGGTGATGTTCGTCCTGATCATCGGCGTCGATCAATGGGACACGGCGATGCAGACGCTCGCGCTGGTCCTGATCGCAACGCTCGTCACGATCGTCATCGCCATTCCCGTCGGGATCTGGGCGGCCCGCAACGACACCGTCAGCGCGATCGTGAAGCCGATTCTCGACTTCATGCAGACGATGCCCGCACTGGTGTACCTCATCCCGGTCATCGTGTTCTTCAGCATCGGGTTCGTACCCGGCGTCATCGCGACGGTCATCTTCTCCTTCCCGCCAGGAGTCCGGCTCACCGAGCTCGGCATTCGCGGAGTCGACGCAGAGACCGTCGAGGCCGGCCACGCGTTCGGAGCCACTCCGAGCCAGGTCCTGCGCGGCATCCAGCTGCCGCAGGCCATGCCGACCATCATGACGGGTGTCAACCAGGTCATCATGCTCGCCCTGTCCATGGCCGTCATCGCCGGTATGGCAGGCGCGGATGGTCTTGGTAAGGAGGTCGTCGCCGCATTGTCGACGATCGACGTCGCAAAGGGCGTCGACGCAGGCCTCAGCGTCGTGTTCATCGCCGTCTACCTCGACCGCGTCACGGCCGCGGCCGGAACGCCGAGCGACTATCGCTCGTCCCTCCTCGGGATCCTCAGCCGCCGACGCGCACAGCGGCGCGCTGCCGCGGCGGACGCGGAAGCGGCGGCGGTCGCCGCGCGCCAGGATGCGGACGTCGCCGTCGCCCGAGGCAATCGCCAGCCCTACTGACCCATAGTTTCCGGTCGCGTCCGCTGTGCGAACGCGGCCGAACTCCCCAAGAGATGAACGCCCGGCACCGAGAGTGCCGGAAGAAAGGAAAGACCAGCATGATGAAGAAGCACAAGCTGCTCACGATTGTCGGCATCAGCGCCATCGGAGGACTCGTACTGGCGGGCTGCTCGTCAGACGGAGACGGCGGAGACGCCGGCGACGAGGGCTCGGGCGACCTGGGCGAGATCACGCTCGGATACCTTCCGTCCTGGACCGATGGTCTCAGCATGGCCTACCTCACCAAGGACCAGCTCGAGAAGATCGGCTACACCGTCGAGATGGAGGAGCTCTCCGAGGCGGGTCCCCTGTTCACCGCGCTCGCCGGTGGCGACGTGGACGTGTTCCCGTCGGCATGGCCCCAGGTCACCCACGCGGCGTACATGGAGCAGTACCAGGACGACCTCGAGGACCTCGGCGCGTACTACGAGGGCGCCGTGCTCACGATCGCGGTGCCGTCCTACATGGACGACATCAACTCGATCGAGGACCTCAAGGGTCAGGGCGACCGCTTCGATGGCACCATCACCGGCATCGAGCCGGGCGCCGGCCTCACCAAGCAGACTCAGGAATCGATGATGCCCGAGTACGGTCTCGACGGCGAGTACGAGCTCGCGACCTCGTCGACGGCTGGCATGCTCGCATCGCTCGAGACCGCGATGGCCTCGGAAGAGGACATCGTCGTGACGCTCTGGCGTCCGTTCTGGGCCTACAACGAGTACGACGTGAAGGACCTCGAGGACCCTAAGGGCGCGATGGGCGAGCCCGAGACGCTCAACTTCGTCGGTCACGCCGGGTTCGCCGAGGAGTACCCCGAGGCCGCAGAACTCATGTCGCAGATCAAGCTCGACGACGACCAGTACGGCGCCCTCGAGGGCCTCGTCACGAGCGAGGACTACGAGAACAAGACGGAAGATGCCGTCGACGCATGGCTCGAGGAGAACGGCGACCAGTTCGACTGGGTCCAGAAGTAACCGTTTCTCGCTGACGCGAGTCTGAGGGGGCCGCGGCGTTGCCGCGGCCCCCTCAGTGCTGTGCACCCACTGTCCCTGGATGAAAGGAAACGTATGAATCACCCCACACGCATTGCCGCTATCGCGAGCCTCGGGGCCGTCGCGTGCGCATCACTCGTCGGCTGCGCAGGCCAGGACGCCGAAGGCGGCGAAGGGGATCTGGGTACGGTCACCGTCGGCTTCCTCCCCTCGTGGACGGACGCCGTCAACAACGCGTACCTCTTGGAGGATCAGCTCGAGAAGCTCGGGTACACGGTCGAGCTGGAGGCGCTCAACTCTCCGGCGGTGCTGTACACGGCGCTCGCCGAGGGCGAGGTCGACATCTATCCCTCGGCATGGTCCGACATCTCGCAGGCCGCCTACGTCGAGAAGTACGGCGATGACCTCGAGGATCTCGGAGCGTATTACGAGAACGCACACGGCACGCTCGCCGTGCCCGAGTACGTCGACATCGACTCGGTCGAGGATCTGCACGGTCAGGCCGACCGCTTCGACGGCAAGATCTACACGATCGAGCCCGGTTCCGGGACCGCGACCATGGCGGAAGAGAGCCTGTTCCCCGCCTACGATCTGGGCGACGAATACGAGCTCACTCCCTCGTCGCTCGCGGCCATGCTCGCAACCCTCGAGAGCGCGATCGCGGACGAAGAGGACATCGTCGTCACCCTGTGGCGTCCGTTCTGGGCGTACGACGCGCTCGGTCTCAAGGACCTCGACGACCCGAAGGAAGGCATGGGTGCGACCGAGGGCCTCCACTTCATGGCGCACAAGGGCTTCAGCGAGGATTTCCCGGAGGCCACCGAGCTGATTCAGCAGATCAGACTCGATGACGCGCAGTACGGCGCGCTCGAGAACGCGGTCGTGAACGAGTTCGGCGATGACGAACAGCCGGAAGCGATCGACCAGTGGGTCGCCGACCACGCGGACGAGTTCGATTGGATCATCGAGTAGCGCGCTCGGTGATAGAAGAAGTGCCCCGAGGAGTTCTCCTCGGGGCACTTCTCATCGGTTCGGCTCAATCGCGCGTCAGCTTGCGGTGCGTGGCGCGGTGCGGACGGGCCGCGTCCGGGCCGAGACGCTCGATCTTGTTCTCTTCGTACGCCTCGAAGTTGCCCTCGAACCAGTACCAGTTCGCCGGGTTCTCCTCGGTGCCCTCATAGGCGAGGATGTGGGTCGCGATGCGGTCGAGGAACCAGCGATCGTGGGTGACGACCACCGCACAGCCGGGGAACTCCAGCAGCGCGTTCTCGAGCGACTGCAGCGTCTCGACGTCGAGGTCGTTCGTCGGCTCGTCGAGGAGCAGCACGTTGCCGCCCTGCTTGAGCGTGAGCGCGAGGTTCAGTCGGTTGCGCTCGCCGCCCGACAGGATCCCCGCCTTCTTCTGCTGGTCCGGCCCCTTGAAGCCGAACTTCGACACGTAGGCGCGCGAGGGCACCTCGGTCTTGCCGACCATCATGATGTCGAGCCCGTCGGAGACGACTTCCCAGAGCGATTTCTCGGGGTCGATGCCGCCGCGCGTCTGGTCGACGTAGCTGAGCTTGACGGTCTCGCCGATCTTCAGCTCGCCGCCGTCGAGCGGCTCGAGGCCGACGATGGTCTTGAACAGCGTCGTCTTGCCGACGCCGTTCGGGCCGATCACACCGACGATGCCGTTCGGCGGAAGCGAGAAGCTGAGACCGTCGATGAGCGTGCGATCGTCGAAGCCCTTGTTGAGGTTCTTCGCATCGATGACGAGGCTGCCGAGACGCGGGCCCGCCGGAATCTGGATCTCGTCGAAGTCGAGCCGCTTGGTGCGCTCGGCCTCATTCGCCATCTCTTCGTAACGGGCGAGGCGCGCCTTCGACTTGGCCTGACGGCCCTTCGTGTTCGAGCGCACCCACTCGAGCTCGTCCTTGAGACGCTTCTGCAGCTTCGCGTCCTTCTTGCCCTGGATGTCGAGACGCGCAGCCTTCTTCTCGAGGTACGTCGAGTAGTTGCCCTCGTACGGGTAGAGGCGACCGCGGTCGACCTCGGCGATCCACTCGGCGACGTGGTCGAGGAAGTACCGATCGTGAGTGATCGCGATAACGGCGCCGGCGTAGGACTTCAGGTGCTGCTCGAGCCACAGCACGCTCTCGGCGTCCAGGTGGTTCGTCGGCTCGTCGAGGAGAAGCAGGTCGGGCTTCTCGAGGAGCAGCTTGCAGAGCGCGACGCGGCGCTTCTCACCACCCGACAGGTTCTCGATGCGAGCATCGCCCTGCGGCGTGCGGAGGGCATCCATCGCCTGCTCGAGCTGGGCGTCGAGGTCCCACGCATCGGCGCTGTCGATGGCCTCCTGCAGCGTGCCCATCTCCGCGAGAAGCGCATCGAAGTCGGCATCGGGCTCGGCCATGAGGGCCGAGATCTCGTTGAACCGGTCGACCTTCGCCTTGATGTCGCGAACGCCGTCCTGCACGTTCTCGAGCACCGACTTCGACTCGTCGAGCTCGGGCTCCTGCATGAGGATCCCGACCGAGAACCCCGGCGTGAGCATTGCGTCGCCGTTCGACGGCGTGTCGAGGCCGGCCATGATCTTGAGGATCGTCGACTTACCCGCGCCGTTCGGGCCGACCATGCCGATCTTCGCTCCCGGCAGGAACGACATCGTGACGTCGTCGAGAATCAGCTTGTCGCCCACCTTTTTGCGGGCGCGCACCATCTGGTAAATGTACTCAGCCACTCTATTCAGTAACCTCTCGAGCTAGGAGTTCGAACGCTAGCCTCCAGACTACGCGGCCCGGCTGTCTGCCGATGGTGAGCGGGCATGAAACGGGTTCGGGCGCACTCTCCGCAGAGGGTGCGCCCGAACCCGTTTCAGGTCAGGAGGTGAGGCCCTTCTGCCAGGTGATGAGGTCGCCGATCTTGTCGACCAGAATATCGTCCTGCAGGCCGTGCGCCTTGCCCTGTGCCTTGCGGAGCGTCTGGGCCGAGGCGAAATGCCTGCCCGCATCGGCGGCAGCTTCCGCCTGATCGAAGTACGCCATCAGCTGCATGGAGAGCTTCGAGTACTTCATCGAGCCGTCATCCAAGTCGGTCAGAATCTCATCGACCTCGCTGAAGGTGACGCAGTCTCCACCGCCCGTGACGAGACCCGCGGTCCACTCGATACCGCCCAGGATGTGCTCGAGGAACACCGGGTCGCTCCAGGACTCGTCCGTGTGGCCCGCGCCCTCGTACCAGGAGCGTCCGCCCTCGAAGTTCTGGCACCACGCGAGCGGGTGATCCTCACCCATCGCGCCGCGGCCGGGCTCGTAGGTCGACTCGTCGAGCGTGATGAGGACGTGCACGTCGTCGCGCGGGTTCGTGGAGAAGTTGTACCACTCGTCGAAGCGTTCCCATTCTGCCGGGAGCATCGACGTCGACGGGTGGTTCGGGCTCTCCACCCGCATCGTCGCGGTCTGCTGCTGGGGGTGCGCGATGAAGCGAGCGCCGCCGCCGGTGAGCTCGCTGTACCAGGGCACCGTGTGCATCGAGTCGGTCGCCGCATGCAGACCGACGTAGCCCCCGCCGCCGTGGATGTACCCCTGGAACGCCTCGAGCTCGCTGTCGTCGAGCAGGCGAGGGCGTTCGGGATCGAGGTCGTTCGTCGCGTCGACCGGCGACGCGAAGATGATCGTCGCGTACTGGTCAAGGTCCTCCGCCGAGGTGAACGGCGTGCTCGTCAGCGTGAGGTCGGCCTGCTGCGAATCCCACACGTCGACGCTGAAGCCGTTCTCCTCACCGAGCTTTATCATGGCGAGCGTCGTGTCATCGATGTGCGAGTGGCGGAATTCGAGCGTCTCGCCGACGACGAGCACCTTGTAGTCGTCGTCATCAGCATGTGCGGGTGCGGCGAGAGCCGCCAGCCCGACCGTCATACCGATCGCCGTCAGACAGGTGACCGAGCGTTGAACGTGCTTATTCATGTGGCTTCTCCTCGTTGAGCGGAACCTTCGTGATTGGGTTCTCACCGCCTCGACATAAGTTGGAGGCAGCGACATATCCAGTCGAGGTGACTCTAGGGGAGCTTCCACGGGGTGTCAACGATCGCGCGTCGAACCGATCAGAACGGTGTCGGCACCGCGTCAGCGTCGGCAGACTGCACCCCATCGGCTTCGATAGGCACCTCGTCTCCGGCCGAGACAGCCGCACCCTCCCCTGCTCCATCCGCCTCGACGGCCGACATCCATTGCTCGTCCTGGTGCGGCGAGTTCTCGTCGCTCTTGCGCCCGCCGCCCGCCGTGCGTTCGAACGTCGACTTGCCCCAGCGCAGGTCGAGGCCGAGTGAATCGGCATGCACCTCAGCGCTCGTGCCCGAGCGGTCGTCCTTCGCCCAGTCCCGGACCTTGAGCTGGCCCGCCGCGATCACGCGCATGCCCTTGCTCAGCGTCTTCATCGCGTTCTCGGCGAGCGATCCGTATGCGAACACGGTGAACCAGCTCGACTCGCGGTCGACCCACTCGCCGGTCTGCGCGTCGCGCTGCCGATTCGGGCACGCGACGCGGAACCGCGTCATGGTGGCTCCCGCCTGCGTCTTCTGCACCGTCGGCTCTGTTGCGACGTTGCCGGTGATCGCGGTGTATTCGGTCATGATTCGTCCTTTCTCCACGCGGCCGGATTCGGCCGGTGCAGACAGACTTGCTCACTCGCGGATCCGCCGGCGCTCGGAACGGCCCGATTGTGGATAAATCTGCACGATCCGCGGAAGTGAGCGCGCTGACCCACCCTGAGTCGGCATCGGAGCGCATCACGCGCTAATCTGGATGGGCTGCCCCCAGTAGCTCAGAGGAAGAGCAGAGGCTTTCTAATCCTTTGGTCGGGTGTTCGATTCGCCCCTGGGGGACGAAGAAGATACGCAAAGAGAAAGAAGAGTGTCGAACGTGGGCGCAGCTGAGAACGACAGACTCGTCTGGATCGACTGCGAGATGACCGGGCTCGACCCTTCGATCGATGAGCTCGTCGAGATCGCCGTGGTCATCACCGACTTCAACCTCGAGATCTTGGATCCGGGTCTGCAGATCGTGATCAAGCCGTCCGGTGCCGCCCTCGAGCACATGGGCGAGTTCGTCACGAACATGCATAAGACGAGCGGGCTCGACCTCGAGATCCCGAACGGCGTCGCGCTCGCGGACGCCGAGAAGCGCGTGCTCGACTACATCAAAAAGTTCGTGCCGCAGGAGCGGAAGGCTCCGCTCGCGGGAAACACCATCGGCACCGACCGGATGTTCCTCGCGAGGTATATGCCCAAGCTCGATGGGTACCTGCACTACCGCAACGTCGATGTGTCGAGCATCAAGGAGCTCTCGCGCCGGTGGCTCCCCCGCGTGTACTTCCAGTCGCCCGAGAAGAACGGCGGCCATCGCGCGCTCGCCGACATCCTCGAATCGATCCGCGAGCTGCGTTATTACCGCGAGGCGGCGTTCGTGGCAGAGCCCGGCCCGACCAGCGACGAGGCGAAGGCCATAGCTGAGAATGTCGTGAACGGGTTCGCCTCGAACCTGTGACAGACTAGATGGGTTGCCCCGGCGATGCCGGGAAGCATGGTGGCTGTAGCTCAGCAGGTAGAGCACCGCGTTGTGGTCGCGGGGGTCGCGGGTTCAAACCCCGTCAGCCACCCCAGGCTCTGGCCCCAGCATTTCGATGCTGGGGCCTTTTCACGCTGGATCGTCTCCTCACTCCACGAGCTTGCCGTCGACTGAGTCGTCCGCCACGACGGCGGCGAGATCGCGGAACGACTCCGGGGCCTCGGCAAGCGGCTCGAAGACCGGTCCCGCGGTCGGCGTCCACACGAAGTTTCCGCGCAGGTCGCCGCTCTCCTCCGGGAAATCCGAGCGGTTGTGGCAGCCGCGGGTCTCGCGGCGCTCGAGCGCGCACTCCAGCGTCGCCCGCGCCGCCAGAAGGGATCCGTAAAGGTCGAAGGCGTGCGCCACGTCATCGAACCCCGCGATGTCCGGGTGCGCCGTGATCCGCGTCGCGCGTTCTTCGAGCACCGCGAGTTTCTCGAGTCCCGCAACCAGTCCCCGCTCATTTCGCACGACTCCCGCGTACTCCGTCATGAGGTCGCGCAGCGCCCGCTGCAGGCGCCGGGGCGTCTCGGTGCGCGCACCGTCGCTGTCCGCGGCGAGCAGGCCCGAGACCTCCGCGCGTGCTTCGGCGATGGCAGCCGGATCCCGACGCACGTCGGTCAGCCCGCGCACGTAGTCGGACGCTTCTTCTCCCGTGATGCGGCCGTACACCAGCAGCTCGATGAGCGAGTTGCCGCCGAGCCTGTTCGCGCCGTGCAGCCCGCTCGAGGCCTCGCCGATCGCATAGAGCCCATCGACGCCGGTGCCGTGATCGTCGGCGCGCACCCACACGCCGCCCATCGAATAGTGCGCGGTCGGTGCGATCTCGATCGGCTGTTCCGTGATGTCGAGCATCTGCAGGTCGATGAGCGTTCGATACACGCGCGGCAGCTTGTCGAGGATCTGTTCGCGCGGCAGATGCGAGACGTCGAGCAGCACGCCGCCGTTCGCCGTGCCGCGTCCCTCCGCGATCTCGGTGAAGCTCGCGAGCGCGACACGATCGCGCGTCGACAGCTCCATGCGCTCCGGATCGTAGCGCTCCATGAACCGCTCCCCCAACGCGTTCCGCAGGATGCCGCCCTCGCCGCGCGCCGCCTCCGAGACCAGCGTGCCTGCGGCGTCCGTCGGTTCGAGGATGCCCGACGGGTGGAACTGCACGAGCTCGGCATCGCGGATCCGCGCCCCGGCGAGTGCGGCGAGGCGGAACGAGTCGCCCGTGTTCTCGTCGCGGCGCGACGAGGTGTTGCGCCAGATCCGAGTGTGCCCGCCCGCCGCGAGAATCACGGCGTCGGCATGGATGACGACGGGCGTGCCGTCGACGATGTCGAAGCCGTACGCCCCGAAGATCCGTCCTTCGCTCACGAGCAGCCGCGTGATGTACACGGTGTCGACGATCGGAACCCGCAGTTCCGCCGCGCGGCGCATGAGCGTGCGCTGGATCTCGAGACCCGTGTAATCACCGGCGTAGCACGTGCGCCGGTAGGTGTGGGCGCCGAAGAACCGCTGGCTGATCCGGCCGTCGTCCTCCCGGGCGAACGGCATCCCCCACCCCTCGAGGTCCTCGATGCCGCGCTCCGCGCCGCGTGCGACAGTCTCGACGATGGCCGGATCCGCGAGGAAGTACGACTCGCGGAGCGTATCGGCCGCATGCTGCTGCCAGCTGTCCTCGGGATCCATCGTGCCGAGGGCCGCGTTGATGCCGCCCGCCGCGAGCGTCGTGTGCGCATCGTGTGCACGACGCTTACCGACAGCGAGCACATCGACGCCGCGCTCGGCGAGCTCGATCGATGCGCGAAGGCCGGCGCCCCCAGTGCCGATGACGAGGACGGATGCGGACAGGATCCGCTCGGGTGAAGAAATCGTCGCGTTCATGTCCTTCACGCTACGAAGATCTTCATCATTACTCCAATGCATTCTTCCTGTCGTGTCGATAGCCTGTAGACATGATGACCCTCGAGCAGCTGCGCGGCTTCGTCGAGGTCGCGCGCACCGGTCACTTCACGCGCGCCGCGGAACGCCTCCACCTCGCGCAGCCGTCCCTGAGCAGGCAGATCTCGGCACTCGAACGGGCTCTCGGGGTCGACCTGTTCCATCGCGCCCGCGGCAACATCTCGCTGACCGCGGCCGGCGCACACCTCCTTCCGATCGCCCGACGGATGCTCGCCGACGCGGCCACCGCCCACGCGGAGATGGCCGAGCTCGCGGGCCTCACGCGCGGCACCGCCCGCCTCGGAATGACGCCCACTCTCGGGACGAGCATCGTCGCCGACGTGCTCGCCGCGTACCGCGAGCGCTATCCGGGCGTCGACATCGAGGTCGTCGAGCGCGGCTCGCGCACCCTGATCAACGACCTGTCGGAGGGCCGACTCGACCTCGCACTGATCGTCACGACGGTCTCGTCAGCGCCGGCGCGCGCCGTGCTCGATCGCGAGCCGCTGCTCACCGAGCGACTCGTCGCCGTCACGTCCGCGGCCGGACCGGATCCGTTCGCCGGAGCCGATGCGATCTCACTCGCGTCCCTCGCGGCGGAGCCGTACGTCGAACTCGCCGACGACTACGACCTGCGCACCGCCATGGACGCGGCCTTCGACGCAGCAGGCCTGCAGCCGCCGGTCGCCGTCACGGGCGCCGAGATGGACGCGGCGCTCACATTCGCCGAGCGGGGCATCGGCGTCACGGTCGTGCCCGCCATGGTCGCGACCGGGCGCCCGGGGCTGCGCACGACCCGTCTCTCAGACTCCGCGCTGACGCGCACCATCTCGCTCGCGCGGCGCGGCGACATGCCGCTGACCCACGCAGCCGCGGCTTTGCGCGACCTCATTCGCGAGGTGACGGCCCGGGCCACGGCGCCCGAATCCCCGCTCGCGCCGTTCGTCTCCAGCGCGTCCGAGGGGTGACCCTCCGGCTACGAACCGAGGTTGCCCGACAAACGGGCTCTTCGCGGTTCGTGGTGAATGACCCTGCTGTGGCGGGTATTCACGCTACGGTTCTCGCGGCGCTGGTGAGCAGGATACGCGTCCGGTAGTTCTCCGCGTTGCGGAATCCGCGGCCGGTGCGTTTGATGTTCTTGATGCCGGTGTTGCCCGCTTCGACCTTCGCGGTGGTTGCGCCGGTGACGATGAGGACCTCGATGGCGTCCCACCAGGTCACGACGGTGTCGTAGAGCTTCGTGGCCTCGGGCATGTTCGCGATCTGGACGAAGTAGCC
>NZ_AUGQ01000017.1 GCF_000422745.1 Microbacterium gubbeenense DSM 15944 | reverse complement strand
CTGATTTCGGAGTCTCATTCGACCGGATGGACGATGCCTCGAAGAAGCTCGAGGATGGGCAGATCGATATCGAGCAGCTCCTCGAGGATCTCCAGGGCGTGGTCGATGACCTCGTCGAGGACGGGTTCAAGACGGAGAAGGCGTCGGAGAACTACCGCACGAATTACCAGGAACTCACCGATAGCTTGAAAGAGGCCGCGCAGTCGGTGGGCGCGATGGCGCAGTGGTTGGACAAGACCGCGGACGACCTCCGCGGCTTCGACGACGACCACGCATAAGCACGACGCCATAACGAGAATGGCCCCGGATCCTCACGGATCCGGGGCCATTCTCGTGAGACTCAGCGGTTCGAGAACGCCGAGTCGAACGCGGCTCCAGGAGGCGTGATCGCGTTGAGCTTGCGCACGAAGCCCACGGCCTCCGACGCACCCTGCAGGCGATCCATACCGGCGTCCTCCCACTCGACGCTCGTCGGCCCGTCGTATCCGATCGCGTTCAGCGCACGGAACAGCTGCTCCCACGGCACGGCGCCGTGGCCGGTCGACACGAACGTCCACCCGCGGCGCGGGTTCGCCCACGGCAGGTGCGAGCCGAGAACGCCATTGCGGCCGTCGAGGTTCGTCACGGACTCCTTGACGTGCACGTGGTAGATCTTGTCGGCGAAATCGAGCACGAAGGCCGCCGGATCGAGCTGCTGCCACATGAAGTGCGACGGGTCGAAGTTCAGGCCGAACCCAGGGCGATCGCCGATCGCCTCGAGCGTCTTCTTCGCCGTCCAGTAGTCGTACGCGATCTCCGACGGGTGCACCTCGAGCGCGAAGCGCACGCCCTCCTCCTCGAACACGTCGATGATCGGGCTCCAGCGATCCGCGAAGTCGCGGTAGCCGGCCTCGATCACGTCGTCCGAGACGGGCGGGAACATCGCCACGTACTTCCAGATCGCGGATCCCGTGAAGCCCGTCACCGTCTTGACGCCGAGCTTCGCGGCGATGCGCGCGGTGTTCTTCAGCTCCTCGGCGGCGCGCTGACGCACGCCCTCCGCCTCGCCGTCGCCCCAGACCTCAGAAGTCAGAATGTCGCGGTGACGGAAGTCGATCGGGTCATCGCACACCGCCTGGCCGGTGAGGTGGTTCGAGATGGCCCAGACCTTCAGGCCGTTCTTCTCGAGGATGTCGCGGCGAGACTGCACGTATGCGTCGTCGTCCCAGCGCGAGGGATCGAGGTGGTCGCCGCCGCAGGCGATCTCCAGCCCGTCATAGCCCCACTCGCCCGCGAGTCGGCAGACCTCCTCGAAGGGAAGGTCGCCCCACTGGCCGGTGAAAAGTGTGATCGGTCGTGTCATGTCATGTCCTCCTTGACGGTGATTCTCAAACCTGAACCCAGCGCGCGTCCTGCGCCGAGCTCTCCTCGACTGCCGCAATGACGCGCTGCACCTGCGCGCCCTCAGCGAACGTCGGTGCCGGCACGGTGCCCTGGTCGATCGCCTCGACGAGATCCTTGACCTGGTGGCTGAACGCGTGCTCGTACCCGAGCATGTGACCCGCCGGCCACCAGCCCTCGAGGTACGGATGATCGGGCTCGGTCACGATGACTCGGGTGAACCCCTGGTCGACGCCCGGCACCGTGCGGTCGTAGACGTGGAGCACGTTCATGTCCTCGAGGTTGAACGCGATCGCGCCCTCGGATCCGGAGATCTCGACCGTCAGCTCGTTCTTGCGGCCCGTCGCGAAGCGCGTGGCCTCGAACGAGGCGAGCGCCCCACCCGAGAGACGCCCCGTGAACAGCGCGAGGTCGTCGACCGTCACCTCGCCCATCTCGTCGCCGCCGACGCCCGCGATCCCGACGCGCTCGGTCTCGACCGGGCGCTCGGAGATGATCGTCTCGATGACGCCCGAGATGCGCTCCAGCGTCTGACCGGTCAGGAACTGCACGAGATCGACGGCGTGCCCGCCGATGTCGCCGAGCGCGCCGGCACCCGCCTGATCCTTCTTCAAACGCCACGACAGCGGGGCCTTCGGATCGACGAGCCAGTCCTGCCGGTATGCCGCGCGCACCTGCTGCACGGTGCCGACGCGGCCTTCGGCGATCAGGTCGCGGGCCCGCGTCAGCGCGGGAACGCGCCGGTAGGTGAAGCCGAGCATGGCGATCGCCGAGCTCGCCTCAGCGGCATCCGCCATGCGATCTGCATCGGCCACCGAGTTCGCGAGCGGCTTCTCGCACAGGACGTGCTTGCCCGCCGCGAGCGCCGCGATCGCGATCTCGTCGTGCGAGTGGCCGGGCGTGACGATGTCGACGACGTCGATGTCATCACGCGCGATGACCTCGCGCCAATCGGTCGCGGCCTCGCGCCAGCCCCACTTGTCGGCGGCCTCTGCGACCGCGTCGGCGCTGCGCCCGACGATCACCGACATCTCGATCTTCTTCGGCAGATCGAAGACCCTCGGCGCCGTGCGCCAGGCCTGCGAATGCGCGGCCCCCATGAACCCGTAGCCGATCATGGCCACGCGGAGTGTGTCGGTCATGTGTGTGTCCTTTCGCGTTCGCTGAGAAGGTGAGGAGATGCGGCCGCCTGGCCGACGAGCCAGGGGCTGACGAGGTGAGGGGCGAGGCGCACGATCGACGCGAGGTCGGCCGGGTCCATCCATCGCCACTGATCGACCTCGCGCGGGTCGGGTTCGATGTCCGATGCGGCGGTCGCCCGATACACCGGGCAGAGTTCGTTCTCGACGATGCCGGCCGAGTCGGTGGCGCGGTAGCGGAAACCCGGGTCGACGACGCGCACGTCGCGGACCTCGAGCCCCAGCTCCTGCCGCGCGCGGCGATCGATCGCGTCGAGGTCGCCCTCCCCCGGCGCCGGATGCCCGCAGAAGGCGTTCGTCCAGACACCGGGCCACGCCCGCTTGGTGAGCGCGCGACGCGTCACGAGCACGCGACCCGCCCCGTCGAAGACGTGGCACGAGAACGCGCGGTGCAGGGGCGTCTCGGCCGAGTGCACCTCGGCCTTCGGCGCCGTGCCGATCTCGTTGCCGTCATCGTCGACGAGAACGACGAACTCGGCCCTCACGTGCCCACCGCCGACTGCACGGGGGCGCCGTGCGCCTGGCGAAGCAGCTCGTGCACGGCGGTCGCGTCGATGCTGTCGACGCCGTCGCCGATGAGCGATGGATCGGAGCAGATGAGCAGCGGCGTATCGTGCAGGCTGTCCGGCAGCCGTCCGTGCGTGCCGCGCACGTAGGATCCGTCGAGCGGCACCGTGCTCATCGCGTACCGCAGGCCGAGCTTCTTCTTCACGAGATTCATGCCCGCCTTCGCCTTCGCGAGCGGATCCGCCGGGTTCATGAACAGCTCTGCGGGGTCGTATCCGGGCTTCTTGTGGATGTCGACGGCGCGCGCGTATTCGGGCGCGCGGTCGTCGTCGAGCCAGAAGTAGTACGTGAACCAGGCGCCGGGCTCGGCGACCACGACGAGCTCTCCGGCGCGCTCGTGATCGATGCCGTACGCCGCCTGGTGCTCGCGGTCGAGCACGAGGTCGACGCCCGGCAGCTCGCGGAGCACGTCGGCGGTGCGCGCAAGGTCGGCCGGATCGTTCACGTACACGTGCGCGACCTGGTGGTCGGAGACGGCGAACGCGCGCGAGGTCCACGGATCCAACTGCTCGAGGCCCTGCTGCACGTACACCTCGAGCAGGCCCTCGCGCCGCAGCGCGCGGTTGATGTGCACGGGCCGCGACGCCGGCGCGATGCCGTACTCGGCCAGCGCGATCACGGTCATGCCGAGGTTCTCGGCGTCGTCGAGCAACGGGGCGAGCGATGCGTCGAGCTCGGCTGCGGCCTCCGCCGACTCGGGCGCATGCGGACCGTACTTCTGGTGCGCGTAGTCGAGGTGCGGCAGGTAGACCATCGTGAGGTCGTTCTCGTCGTCGCTCCACCGGTGCGACAGCAGGCCCTGTGCGGCGCCGATCAGCCAGTTGCTCGACGCGATCGAGGCCGTCGGGCCCCAGTACTGGAACAGCGGGAACTCGCCGAAGGAACCGACGAGCTCGTCGTGCAGCCAGGCCGGGCGCACGTAGGCGTCGGGGCTCTTGCGCCCATCGGAGTGATAGATCGGGCGCGGGGTCACGGCGACCTCGGTGGCGGCGCCCATCGCGTACCACCAGCCGACGTTCGCCACGCGATAGTCGCCCTCGCGGCGCATCGTGTCCCAGATCTTGTCGGCCGTCACCAGCGTGTTGTGCTGCCGCCAGAGCATCGCATCTCCGAGCCCGCGGAAGTACCAGCCGTTTCCGACGATGCCGTGCTCGCGGGGCATGCGCCCGGTGAGGATCGTCGACTGCACGCTGCACGTCACGGCCGGCAGGATCGTGTTCATGTGCGTCTGGCGCCCGCGGTTCGCGAGCTCTGCCAGCCTCGGCATGTGCGCGAGGGCATCGGTCGTCAGACCGACGACATCGAGCAAGAGCACCTTCTTCATCGAACCATCTCCTGTTCCTTCGTCCGGGCGATCGGGCCGTCGATCGCCGCGGCGAGCTCGCGCGCCGCCCAGCGCAGCTCGCCGGCGATTCCGTCGGCGAGCGTCGTCGGCCGCATCTCGGCGGGCAGCACCGTCCACGTGTACGTCTCGATGTCGAGGTGGGCCTCTCGCCCGTGCTCGGTCTCGAGCACGGCGCCGACAGCCTCACGCAGCACGCGCTGCGTGGAGGCGAGCGGCGAACGGGGCGTCAGGTGCAGCGGAATGTGCACGTGCACGCGCCACGGGCGATCCGTCGGCCAGTCGGGATCCGCGAGCACGTCGACGAGGTCGTCGGCCCGAAGAACCTGCCCGCCCCGCGGATGCGTGCGCACCTGGTGCAGATACCGAGCCTCCGCGAACTCCGCGAGGGCGGATCGCGCGTTCGACGGATCCGGCACCTCGAGCGCGGCCGAGGCCTGCACCTTCACCACGCGAACGCCCGCGTCGTCGATCGCGCGCACGGCGGCGGCCGGATCCGCGTACGAGACCGCGAGGTGGCACGTGTCGAGGCACACGCCGATGCGCCCATCGGCGATGAGCGCGGGGCGGGCCGCGAGCCAGCCCACGACATCCGCGACGTCGTCGAGGATGCAGCCGGGCTCGGGCTCGACGGCGATGCGCACGACGCGTCCGGTCTCGCGCTCTAGCTGCGCGAGGTGCGCGTGCAGCGCGGCCAGGTTGGCGGCCGCCGCCTCGTCGTGCGCGGCGGTCCATCCCTCGCGCCAGCCGAGGGGAAGCGTCGAGATGCTGCCCGCGGATCCCTCGGGCAGCAGGTGCGCAAGAGCCGTCGCGCAGTCGCGGGTGAACGCCAGCCGTTCGGCCGTGGTCCAGTCGGGCGAATACACGCCGAGCTTCACGACGTCCTCGTGGAAACCGCGGTACGGGAAGGCGTTGACGGTGAAGAGATCCAGGCCCTCGCTCTCGAGCGCCTCGGCGAGGCGAGCGCGCGCGGAGGCGTCGCGAGCGAGCAGCGCCGCCGCGTCGACCGGCAGCCACAGGCCGACGCCGAGACGACCGAGCCCGGCCGCCCGCCGTGCGGGACCCGCGTGGCCGTGCAGCTGCGCGATGATGCCGTCGAGGTCTTCCGCGGGGTGCACGTTGGTGCAGTAGGACAGCCGCATGTCAGGCCCCCTGGGCCGCGGGCGCGCCGCGCAGGATCGAGTTGCCCGAGAACGTCTCGGACGGCGGGGACGCCGCATCGAACCCGGGAACGGGCTCGAGGTTCAGCCGACCGCTCTGGCCGTAGAACTCGACGGGGTTGCGCCACAGCACGCGGTCGACGTCGTCGGCCGTGAAACCGGCGGCGAGCATCGCGTTTCCCGTCTTAAGCGTCTTCAGCGGATCGGACCGGCCCCAGTCCGCCGCGGAGTTCACGAGCACGCGGTCGAGGCCGATGCGCTGGAGGATCGCGACCATGCGCGATTCGTCCATCTTCGTGTCGGGGTAGATCGAGAAGCCCATCCAGGATCCGGAGTCGCGCACCATGTCGACCGTCATCTCGTTGAGATGGTCGACGAGCACGGCGTTCGCAGGCACGCCCGACTCGCGCACGACGTCGAGCGTGCGGCGCGTGCCGTTCTCCTTGTCGCGGTGGGGCGTGTGCACCATGACGGGCAGCTGGAACTCGAGCGAGAGCGAGAGATGCTGCGCCAGCACCTCGTCCTCCTCCGGCGTCATCGAGTCGTACCCGGTCTCGCCGATCGCGACGACCCCGTCCTTGCGCAGGTAGCGCGGCAGCTCGGTCATCACCTCGCGGCACCGCGGGTCGTTCGCCTCCTTCGGGTTGAGTGCGATCGTGCAGTGGTGCCGGATGCCGAACTGGCTGGCCCGGAAACGCTCCCAGCCGATGATCGAGTCGAAGTAGTCGATGAAGCTCGCGGCGGAGGTGCGCGGCTGACCGAGCCAGAACGCGGGCTCGACGAGGGCGCGCACGCCGGCGTCGTACATCGCCTCGTAGTCGTTCGTCGTTCGCGACGACATGTGGATGTGGGGATCGAAGATGCGCATATCGGTCACCTCGAGACCGTCGACTCGCGGATCAGCGCGAGGTCGTGGGGAATGGTGCGGCCGGCCGCCGCGCGTTCTGCCGCGAAGCGATCCGCCATCGCGGCGAGCTCGTCGTCGCGGCGCTCGTGGAGGCCGGCGACCTGGTCGAGCGGCGCGTCCATGAACACCAGCTTCAGCACGCCCTGCCGCCAGGCCGCGTCGTCGAGGTGGCGCCGGGCGAACTCGCCCATCGCGGCGCCGACGACGCGCGGATCGTTCGTGCGCAGCGCGTCGGTGACGATCTCGATGCCGGTGTCGTGCCAGGCGGATCCGTCGGTCGGCGCGAGGGCGGCCAGGCTCTTGATGACGGCGAGGCGCTCCTCGGCGTCGCCGCGGCGATACAGGTCGCGGGCGACGCCCGGGCCGGCGGGGTGCTCGGCGAGCGCCACGACGAGGGCGATGCGGGCGCGCTCGGCGGGTTCGCCCCGCCCGACCGCACGGATCGCATCCGCGAACAGCTCCTCGGCACGGTCGGGGTCCGACGCGATCCGCGTCACGGCGTCGGCCGTCCACGGATCCTGCGCGCCCTCGCCCAGGCGTTCGAGGTACTGCAGACTCTGCCGGGCACGCAGGGGCGCCTCGCCGGCGTGACGCGGCAGCTCGACCGCGGCGATGCCGGCAAAGCCCACCTCGTCGAGCGCGGCGAACGTGGCGGCGAGGTCGAGATCGCCCTCGCCGAGGGGAAGGTGGTCGTGGCGTCCGGCAGGCATGTCGTCGACGTGCACGTTGAACAGCAGGTCGCCGGCGGCGCGGATCGCTCCCGCGGCGCCGCCCGGCTCGTCCGCCACGATCGCGTGGCCGATGTCGACGGTGACGCCGAGGTTCTGAGGGCTGCCCGCGAGCTCGCGCCACCGCAGCACCTTCGCGACCGTATCGACGATCATGCCCGGTTCCGGTTCGATCGCGAGCCTCACCCCGGCGTCCTCCGCACGGGCGACGAGGGGGCGGATCCGCTCGGCGAGGCGCTCGAACGCGGCGTCCTCCCCGACGCCCTCGGGGAGAGCGCCGCTCCACGTCGACACGCAATCGGCTCCGATGATCGCAGCGATGTCGATCGCGCGCTCGATCAGGGCGGTGCGCGCCGACGCGTCATCCGCGGCGAGCGACGGCGCGAACGGCACGAACGCGTCGAGCAGATAGGGCGATCCGGTCTCGACCGCGACGCGGAAGCCGCGGCGCGAGAGATCCGCGGCGAGCGCCTCGGCGCGTTCGCGCCAGTCGTCGGCGAACGGATCGAAGTGAGTGGTGCCGAGGGTCAGGCCGAGCGCCCGGTACCCCGTGTGCTGCATGACGTCGAGAGCCGCCTCGAGCGTGTGCTCGCCGAATCCGTTCGTTCCGTAAGCGGGAACCCACCTCGTCGTGGGGTCAGAGGTCATGTGACATCTCCTTGCTTTCTGCGGGCCCCGATCACTCGGCCCGCACCATCGATCACGGCCAGGAAGACGGCACCGCCCGGAGATCCGTGCGATGCCGCGAAGGCCGCCTGCAGCGGCACCATCCCTCGAATGCCGCGACGCGTCGCATCGCGGGCGTTGTCGGCGCTCGGATCGCGCGCGGCGCGCACGAACGCCGGCAGCACCGAGGCGAGGAACGCCGCGCCGCCGATGACGGATCCGACGGTGCCGCCGCGACGGCCCGAACGCGCGCCGCGGACGACCGCCGCGCTCGCGGCCCCGATCGCCACGACGGCGGCCGAAACCGCCGCGATGCGGGAGGTGCCGTGCACCTCTCCTCGGGAGACCTGCGTGACGGTCAGGGTGTGGCCGGCGATCGCACCGGCGGGAAGAACCGCGGAGCGCCAGCCGTTCTCGGCGGCGCCCATGATCACATCGAGCCCGCGGCACGCGGCCATCGAGAGCGGCCCGAGGGCGGTCTTCTTCCCGATCAGGTCGTAGAACCAGACGCACGCCGCGAGCGGTCGCGCAATGCGCAGTGCGCGCGGTCCGGCGCTCGAGGCGGCCGCGAGACCGCCTGCCGTGAGCGCCGTGGCGACGCCGAGCGCCTTCCCGCTCGACACGCGACCCGACGGGATCGGGCGCTCGGGGCGCTCGATCCGGTCGAGGTCGGCGTCGGCGAAGTCGTTCAGCGCCATGCCCGCGGCGTAGAACCCCGCGGACGAGGCGGAGGCGGCGATGCCGGATCGACCGACCCGGCCGTGCGCCGCCGTGGCGCCCGCGATGGCGTCTCCGAGCACAGTCAGCACGGCAGGTGCCCGGATCAGCTCCATCAGATCCTTCAGCGCCATTGTGCCTCCTCAGCTCCAGTCGTCATCGCGGGCGTCAGCGGATCAGGACTCGAAGGCCTGATCGATGTACTGGTCGACGTTCTCCTCGGTCACCACGGGGGCATCGAGCACGATGCGGCGCGGCACGCCCGCCGACTGCAGCTCGGTCAGCGACTCGCCCTTCACGAGCGAACGGGCGAGCTTGATGCCGTCCGCAGCCTGCGTGTAGGGGTAGATGATCGTCGCTTCGACGACGCTGTCCGGGTTCGAGATCTCTTCCATCATGTTCTTGCTGCCGGCGCCGCCGACGAGGATGAACTCGTCGCGACCCGCGTTGTTGATGGCGGCGAGGACACCGATGCCCTGGTCGTCATCGTGGTTCCAGATGGCGTCGAAGTGATCGTTCGCCGTCAGGAGCGACGCGGTCTGCTCTTCGCCGCCGGCAACCGTGAAGTCGGTCGCGACGCGCGCGTCGACGTCGAGGTCGCACTCGGCGAGCGCATCCTCGAAGCCCTGCGAGCGGTCCTGCGTCAGCGGCAGCGAGTCGATGCCGGCGATCTCGCCGATGACGGCATCGTCGATGCCCTCCATCTGCTCGCAGATGTGCTCGCCCGCCGAGACGCCCATGCCGTAGTTGTCACCGAGGACGGTGACGCGCGCGGCGTCGGGGTCGGAGAACTCGCGGTCGACGTTCACGACCGGGATGCCGGCCTCCATCGCCTCGAGCGCGACCGGCGTGAGCGCGGCCCCGTCGCTCGGAAGCATGACGATGACGTCGACCTCGTCGTTGATGAACTGCTCGACCGCGGCGATCTGTGCGTTCGCGTCGTCGGTGCCCTCCGCGGAGCGCAGGTCGACATCGTCGAACTCGCCCGCGGCGTCCTCGGCCGCCTGGCCGATGGATCCGAGCCAGCCGTGGGAGATCGCGGGACCGGACCAGCCGATGACGACCGTGCCGTCGCCCGAGCCGCCCTCTGTGCCGTTCTCCGTCGACTGCTCGGCGGTGGTGTCGTCCCCGCCGTCTTCGCCTTCCGAGCCATCGCTCGTGCAACCGGCCAGAAGACCGACGGCGGCAAGCGCGGCTGCTCCCATGAGCAGCGGCCGGCGCCATGTGCTGTGTACCTGCATGTTTCCTCCTTGAAGTGGTGCAGACGGGTCGGCACACACCCGGTTCACACAGGGCTGTCCGCGCCGACAGGCCCGACGCTAGCAGAACTCGTGTCGGCATGCACAGCTTTTGCGTGAAGATCGTTATAAGTCGCGCTCGATGCCGTCAGCTCGCGGATCCATGCCGCGCTTCCGGGAATCGGTACTTCGGAGAAACTCCGCGCGCCGGACGAAAATTCCCCTGTTGCAACGAGCGCCCGACATGTTATGTTCGTCACGTGATCAAAGTGGACCACCCATCGTCATTACTCTCCGTCCGAGGCGTCACGAAGCGCTTCGGGTCCGTCATCGCGCTCCGCGGTGTCGACCTCGACGTCGCCCCGGGCGAGGTGCACTGCCTCCTCGGCCAGAACGGTGCCGGGAAGTCGACGGTGATCAAGGTGCTCGCCGGCGTGCACTCCCCCGATGAGGGCGAGCTGCTGTGGCACGGCGAGAAGGCCGCGATCGACGGCCCGCAGTCGGCCATCGACCTCGGCATCGCCACCATGTACCAGGAGCTCGATGTCGTCGACGGCCTCACGATCGCCGAGAACATCTTCCTCGGGCACGAGCTCGCCCGCGGCGGCATCACGCGCCGCGCCGAGCAGTTCGCGAAGACCCGCGAGATCCTCCACCGGCTCGGACACGGGTCGATGTCGCCGAACGCCGACGTCGGTTCGCTGAGCGCGGCCGAGAAGCAGATCGTCAGCATGGCCCGCGCGCTGTCGCACGACATCGAGCTCATCATCATGGACGAGCCGTCCGCGGTGCTCGACACCGAAGAGGTCGACAACCTCTTCCGCGTCGTCAAAGAGCTCACGTCCCAGGGCATCGCGGTCATCTACATCACCCACCGCCTCGCGGAGATCCGCACGATCGGCGACCGCATCACCGTTCTGAAGGACGGCGCGTCGACCGCGAGCAACCTCTCGGTGGCCGACACCCCGACCGATGTGCTGATCCAACACATGACCGGTCGCGAAGTGCTCAACGTCTTCCCCGATCGTCCCGGCGTGCCGGCGGATGCTCCCGTGATGCTCGAGGTCGAAGACCTCGCGCTCGACGGCGAGTTCGACGACGTCAATTTCCGCGTGCGCGCGGGAGAGATCGTCGGCCTGGCCGGCCTCGTCGGTTCCGGCCGGTCGGAGATCGTCGAAACCGTCTACGGCGCCCGCAAGGCGACGAGCGGCACGGTCACGGCGCGTGGCAAGAAGCTGCCGCGCGGATCCGTGACGGCCGCCATCGCGGCGGGCCTCGGGCTGAGCCCCGAGGAGCGCAAGTCGCAGGGTCTGATCCTCGGGGATCCGATCTTCAAGAACGTCACCCTCTCGTCGTTCCAGCACATCGCGCGCGGAGGCTGGCTCGACGAACGCGCAGAGCGCCGCGTTTCGGACGAGCAGATCGACGCGCTCGAGCTGCGCCCGGCCGACTCCACCCGCGCGGCGGGAACCCTGTCCGGCGGCAACCAGCAGAAGATCCTGCTCGCCCGCTGGCTCGTGCACGGCAGCAGCATCCTGCTGCTGGACGAACCCACCCGCGGCGTCGACGTCGGCGCCCGCGCGGAGATCTATGCCCTGATCCGTGCGCTCGCGGACGCCGGCAATGCCGTCGTCGTGATCTCGAGCGAGATCGAAGAGGTGCTCGGCCTCGCCGACACCGTGCTCGTCATCGGCGATGGGCGCCTCCTGACCACAGTCGACTCCTCCGAGATCGACGAGCACGGCGTGCTCGATCTCGTTATGAAGGGAACAGCAGCGTGAGCACGCAGACCACTGAAACCACAGAGACGGCCCAGTCGCCCCTCCGGCGAGTCCTCTCCGGATCCGTCGGGCGCAACCTCGGCCTCGTCCTCGCCCTCGCGGTGATCTTCCTCGTCGGAACGATCACTGACGGTGCCAGCTTCGCGGGCCTCGACAACATCCTCGTCATCCTGCGCCAGGCGTCGGTGATCGGTGTGATCAGCATCGGCATGACGTTCGTGATCCTCGCGGGCGGCATCGACCTGTCGGTCGGCGCGGTCGTCGGCCTCGCGTCGGTCGTCGCGACCGTCGACATCATGCAGGACGTGATCGTCGAGAACACCCACTGGATCATGCTGGTGGTCGTCGCGCTCGCCACCGGGTTCGCCGCGGGTCTGATCAACGGAATCGTCGTGGCCTACGGCAAGGTCGCCGCGTTCATGGCGACCCTCGCAATGATGGTCGGTGCCCGTGGTCTCGCTGAGCTCGTCTCCGACAACCGCAACTTCATCGTCGACTCCAGCGAGTTCAAGCGGGCGTTCAACGTCGACATCCTGGGCGTGGACGTGCTGATCTGGATCTTCGTACTCGTCGCCGCCGTCGGCTGGATCGTGCTCAACCGCACCACCTTCGGGCGCCGCACGATCGCGATCGGCGGCAACCCCGAGGCCGCGCGCCTCAGCGGCATCAAGGTCAAGCGCCACACGATGTGGCTGTACTCGATCGCCGGCCTGTGCGCGGGCATTGCGGGCGTCATGATGCTGGCGCGCACCACCGCCGGCACCTCGACGCACGGAAACCTCTACGAGCTCGACGCGATCGCGGCGGTCGTCGTCGGTGGCACCCTGCTCATCGGCGGGCGCGGAACGATCACCGGCACCGTGTTCGGCGTGCTCATCTTCGCGACGCTGTCGAACGTGTTCGTGCAGCTCAACCTCTCCTCGTCCGTGCAGGCCGTCGCCAAGGGCATCATCATCGTGGTCGCCGTGCTGCTCCAGCAGCGCTTCGCCGCGAAGCCCGGCAGATAGCGTCCGCGGCACTCGGGAAACTCGCTGAGTTCGCGGCGTAACATTTCAAGCGATCGACGGAAGGCCCCCGGGCTTCCGTCGAAACGCATTTCAGGGAGATCAGATGAGCGACACCACCTCAGGACGCGGCAGCGTCGGACACCTGTTCCAGCTGCTGCGCGACGGAGCGCCTCGCACCCGCGCAGAGCTGGCGAAGTCGACCGGCCTCGCGCGCTCCACGATCGCAGCGCGCGTGGACATGCTGATGTCGATGGGGCTCGTCGCTCCGGTCGCCGACGGCGTCTCGACGGGCGGTCGCCCGCCCTCGCAGTTCGCGCTCAATCCGGCGGCGCGGCTCGTGATCGCCGCCGACCTCGGCGCATCCCACGCGACCGTCGCGATCACAGACCTCACCGGGGCGATCCTCGCTGAGCACAGCGACAACATCGCGATCTCCGACGGTCCCGTGACGGTGCTGACGTGGCTCGTCGAGAACGCGGCCCGCATGCTCGACGACGCCGGCCGCGCAGCGAGCGACATCGCCGCCGTCGGGATCGGCCTGCCCGGCCCCGTCGAGTTCTCGACGGGGCAGCCCGTCAACCCGCCGATCATGCCGGGCTGGGATCGCTTCGACGTGCCCGGCTGGGTGCGCCAGCACTTCGATGCGCCCGTCCTCGTCGACAACGACGTGAACATCTCGGCGCTCGGTGAGCGCGCCGTCGCGTGGCCCGTGCGCGAGCACCTGCTCTTCGTGAAGGTTGCCACCGGCATCGGGGCGGGCATCGTGTCGGAGGGGCGGCTGCAGCGCGGTGCGCAGGGCATCGCGGGCGACGTCGGGCACGTGCGCATCGCACGCGGCGCCGACATCCCCTGCACCTGCGGCAACAGCGGCTGCCTCGAAGCGCTCGCTTCCGGCCCCGCCCTCGCCCGCACGCTGAGAGACCAGGGCCTCGACGCCCAGACCGGCAGCGATGTCGTCGACCTCGTCAAGAGCGGCAACCTCACGGCGATCCAGGCCGTACGGCAGGCCGGTCGCGACATCGGCGAGATGCTGACCGTCGCCGTCAGCCTGCTGAACCCGTCGGTGATCGTGATCGGCGGATCCATGGCTCGCGTGGGCGAGCATCTGATCGCCGGCGTGCGCGAGATCGTCTACACGCGCTCGACGCCGCTCGCGACCGAGCACCTATCGGTCGCCCAGTCGTCGGTCGGCTCGCACGCCGCGGTCGTCGGCGCGAGCCTGCTCGCGGTGCAGTACGCGCTCTCCCCCGAGGGCATCGCGGCCTTCACGCCGGCGAACGCCTGACGCCTGACCGCGCCCCACTTGGTGCGGGAATAAGGCCGTGTTTCCCGCACCACGTGGGACGCGGTTCGTGGTGGGTGCGCTGCCGGGTCACACCGCGGCGGTCTCGTTCTCCCGCGAGGCAGCAAGGGCCTTCTCGACGGCGCGAGCGACCTCGGCCTCGTGCGCGCGCTTGCGGCGCTTCGCCGCGACCGCGCGCCACACCACGATCAGGATGATGATCAGGACGATCGCGACGATCGTCCACGGCACGGCCCAGGCCTGCGTCGATGCCTCGTCGGTGACGGTCGCAGTCGGCGGAGGAACGGCGCCCTCGCGCACGACGACGTCGCCCGTTGCTCGGAGATCGGCGTTGAACAGGACGAGCGGCCACGCCTCGGTGACCGCGATCGAGCGCGTGAGGCTCGTGCCGGGCAGCATCTCGGGGATCTCGCCGACGTCGACCGCCCGCGCGGCCCAGCCGAACGGGCCGGACACCGCGAGGTCGGCGCCGCCGACGAGCGTCGCGTTGCCCGTGTTGGTCAGAGTCACGTCGATCGAGGCGGATCCGGGCAGGAACGGGTTCAGACCGCCCGAGAAGTCCGCTTGAAGGTCGGAGACCTCGAGCGCGGGCGCGAGGTCACCGGCAACGCGCAGCAGCACGCGGGATCCGAGGCGGCGCTCGGTGATGAGGCCGTCGCCGCCCTCGACGCGCATCGCCGCGACGACGCCGGCGGCGTAGTCGCCCGGCTGCGCGTCCGCGGGAACGGCGAGGTCGAACGGGATCGAGGCGCTCTCGTCGGGGGCGAGAGCAACCTCGTCCTGCTCGACGGCGATCCAGGATCCGAGTTCGGTCGACTCCTCCCCCGAGGGCAGCAGGTCGAGCGTGCCGTCGGAGGTCGTCTTGCCGTCTGCGGCGTACACGGACAGCTCGATCGGCTCCTCGCCCCGGTTCGTGATGAGGATCGCGTCGCTCAGCTCGCCGCCCGGCTCAACGTCGTAGATGAAGTTCGGGCGGCCCTCGCCCTGAGCGGTATCGTCCGGGCGCGCGCCCCACGACACCGACGTCGACGCTTCCTGCTCTTCGCTCGCGGCGAGGGCGGGGGCAGCGATTCCGATGGAGAGGATCGCGACGGCGAGCGCCGCGACGAGTCGTCGCGGCGAGAGGATGCGAGTGAGCGAGGTCATGGTGGCCTTTCGAAGAATGGGGAGGTGCGGGGCGGGCCGAAGCCCGCCCCGCACCGTCGATCAGCTGAGCGCCGTCAGCGTGACGGTCGCGCTGTACGTACCGAGCGGCGTGTCGAGCGGGAGCTGCAGGTCGAGGCCCGCACCCGTGACTGACTCGCCGCGGTCGTGGCCCTCGTTCGCCTGCACCAGCGTGCGAGACACCGACAGGCCGTCGCCGCCGGAGAAGCCGCTGTCGATGGCTGCACCGGCGACGGCGCCGCCCTCGTTCTCGCGCACCTCCGGCGTCCAACCGAGGTAGCTGCTCGAGATCGTCTCGCCGCCGGCCTGGAAGTCGCTCACCTGCGCGGTCAGCGACCACGACGGGCTGCCGACGCGCGTGTCCAGCACGCGGATCGGCACGATCTCGCCGGTGGCAGCGAAGCGGTCGTCGAGGCTCTCGGCAACGCCGAGGTCGACGAGGCCGCTCGTACCGTCGAGCGCCCAGACGAGCTCTCCCGTGGCCTGCTGGGGAACCGTGACGGCGATCGACTGGTCGCCGCCGCCCGCCTCACCGGGATCCTCGCCCTCGTATTCGCCCTCGACCGCGCCCGCCGTGTTGCCGGCGCCGAACACGGCGACCGCGTCGTTGCCGGACGCGGTGATCGTGCCCGTGACGTTGGTTCCCGCCACGCGAGTGTTGCCCGTGTTGCCGGTGACCACGAGGTCGCCGTCGATCTGGTTGCCCCAGGCCTCCGGCTCGCCGTCGGCAGTCGCACCGATCAGCGTCTCGTGCTGCGAGCCGTCGACCGTGAGCGAACCCTTGACGATCGCACCGGCGACAACAGCGCCGAACGGCGATCCGACGAGGTCGGCGTTGCCCGTGACCGACGTGCGCAGCAGCTCCACGTAGTGCGCCGACTGCGTGAGCAGCCCGCTTCCGATCGACGAGTCGGTGATCTCGACGTCGACGCCGCCCGCAGCAACGCTGCCCGCCACGTCGAGGTCGTTCAGATACGCGAATCCGCCGCGGTCGCCGCCGTAGACGCTGACGTCGCCGCCGACGCTCGATCCGTCGATGGAAACGCCGTAGGCGTCGATCGCCTCGACGTTGCCGCCGACCTCGATCGATGTGGCGTCGAGCCATCCGCCCGCCTCGACGACGATGCCGCCGGAGATGGTGGCGCCGCCCAGCGTGCAGGTCTCGCCCGCGGGAACGACGATGCCGCCATCGATTGCTGTGTCTCCGAGGTCCTCGGCGCACGTCGCGCCGCCCGCGGCCATCGCTGCGGGGCCGAACGCGAGGGATCCGCCTGCGAGCGCCGCAACGGCGACGGGGGCAAGCCACTTCTTGGTGATTCTCATGGGTATTCTCCTCAGCCGCGCAGGGCGGCGATCTGCTGATAGCTGCGGCGTGCGTTGCCGAGCGAGTTGAGGTCGTTGCCGGGCTCGGCAACGTTTGCTGCGTTGTCCTGCTCGTACATGCCGTACCGACGTCCGCGGAACGACTTGAGCTGGGTCAGGAACTGCTGGTACGGGATGTCGCCGGCGCCGAACTCGATGATGTCGTAGCCGTTGCCGCTCTCGGGGTTGAGCTTGCCGTCCTTGAGGTGCATCAGCTGGAACCGGCGGGGATCGGCCTTGACGTAGTCGATCGGCTGGAACCCGGGGTACAGGTGCTGGCCGACGTACGCCCAGTACACGTCCATCTCGAAGGTCACGTTCGTGCCCTTCAGGTCCTCCCAGAGCAGGTCGTAGACGCGCGTGTTCGGGTCGTCCGACGTGAACTGGAACTCGCCGGAGTGGTTGTGCATGTACAGCCCGAGGCCCGCGCCCCTGGCCTTCTCGCCCATCTCGGCCCAGGTCTGGGCGGCCTGCTGCCACTCGGCCTTCGTGGTGCCGCGGGTGATCGGCCCGCCCTGGCCGACGAACGGCATTCCGAGCGCGAGCGCGTTCTCGATCTCCTTGTCGATCGACTCCGGCGTCAGCGTGACGTGCGCCCCGACGGCGCGCAGCCCGTTGTCGTCGAGCAGCTGGCGGATCTCCGCGATGGAGATGTCGCCCGTGCCCTGGCCGTAGCCCGCGAACTCGATCTCGGAGTAGCCGATGTCGGCGAGCTCTTCGAACACGGCGCGGAAGCCCTCGGACTGCACCTTGTCGCGCACGGTGTACATCTGGATGCCGATGCGGTTGGTGGGCACGAGGCGGGATCCGCTCGCGAGCGGGGTCGTGGCGCCCGCTTGAACGGGGCCAGCGGCCGCGCTCGCGGCGGAGCCCGCGATGATCGATCCAGCGCTGACCGCGACCGAGCTGGCCGCGAGCGCCTTCAGCATTGTCCGACGGCTCAGCGGCTTCGCCGATACCGTCGGGTGTGCGTGGTGTGTCATGTCTCTCCTTCGAGAACTGTGCGGGGCTTCGCCCCGCGAGTGGGTACTGCGGCAGAAGGGCGGCGGGCCGAAGCCCGCCGCCCCACCGCTTACTAGGAGCGCACCTTGAGCACGGCGGTGCTGTGGGATCCGCGGATCCCGTCGACGCCGTCGTACGTCACGGTCACCCGGTAGGTGCCCGCGTCGAGGCGCGGCAGGCTGATGCTGGCCGCGCCGTCCTCGAGGTCGGCCTCGATGGTGTCGACCACGAGGTTGTTGCGCTTGATCTGGATCTCGACCGATCCAGGAGCAGCGTTGCCCTCCTTCGTCGCGACCGCGACGTCGAGTCGCGCCCGAACCGCGGGCTTGACCACGTCGGATGCGAAGGACGCCTCGACGCTGGACTTCGCCGTCGTCACCACGAGGCGCACGCTGTCGGACGACGAGACGAACTCGTCGGATCCGGCGTACGTGACCGTCAGCGTGTGCGAACCGACCGCGAGGTCGGCGGGCAGGTCGATGACGGCGGATCCGTCGGCGTCGAGCTCACCGCGGGCGATCTCGGTGTCGCCCTCGGAGATGACGACCTCGCCGGCCGGGGTGGCCTCGTCGCTCGTCGTGGTCACGCTGACCTGGCCGGCCTGACCGAACGCCACGCGTGCGGCGTCGACCGTCGCGCTCGTCGTCGTTGCGGCGGGCTCGGGCTCCGGCTCTGCCGGTGCCTCGGCAACGCCCGCGCCCGTGACCGTGATGACGTCGAGTGCGACGCCGTCCGCGGTCGTGGCGTACAGCGTGCCGGTGCCCTCGGGCGCCTCGAACGAAACCTCGACGTCCTGCCAGCCCTCGCCGGCGGGGATCGTCGCGGTGGCGAACGGCTCGGCATCGGCGGCGTCCCAGCGCAGCTGGACCTCTCCCTCGCCGCTGGCGCGGACGACGGCACCGTCGATGTTCGTGAAGTTCACCGTCGGGAATCCGAGGTAGCCGCCCTCGCCGATGGGGCCCACGGCGTTGCCGCCGGAAGCCTCGGAGTCGGCAGCGGGCTCAGTGCCCTCCATCTCGGCGGCGTGCTCGGCTTCGAGGCCCTTCGGGTTGAGGCGCACGGTGGCCTCGCCCTTCGCGCCCGGGAGACCGTTCGCGCCCTGGTCCTCGTAGTTCACGACGACCGCGCCGTACAGCAGCGCGCCGACGCCGTGCTCAGGAGAGTTCGCGTCCGTGCGGAACTCGCCCTCGCAGCCGGTGCCCGACGACTCGGGGTGGGCGTGCTCGTCGTGGCCGAGACCGTAGGTCCAGCGCACGTTCTCGCACACGGTCGCGTCGCCGTCCTCGGCGTCGCTCGTCGTGACCTGGAACGGCACGCGGTCGCCCCACGAGAAGAATCCGCCGTTCGCCGGGTAGGGCAGCGTGACCTCAGGGGCCTGGTTGCCGACCGAGATCACGCGGCTCGTCGCCGAGAACTTGCCGGCTTCGTCCGTCACGCGGAGGCGGGCCGAGTACGCGCCCAGCTCCTCGTACGTGTGCGACGCGGTGATGCCGGTCGCCTCGAACTCGCCGTCGCCGTCGAGATCCCACTCGTAGGTGAGCTCGTCGCCGTCGGGGTCGACGGTCGCAGAGGCGTCGAAGTCGACCGTGAGGGGCGCGTCGGACGACGACTCCTCGGAGACTGCGAAGCTCGCCTGCGGCGTCTTGTTGTCGGGAGCCCAGTCGACGCGGTACAGGCCCGCGTCGGGGTTCTCGCGGAAGAATCCGTCACCGTAGTCGAGGATCCACATCGACCCGTCGGGGCCCATCTCGATGTCCATCGGGTTGTCGTGCGGGTGCTGACCATCGGCGATCAGCTCCGCGTTCGGCAGGAAGTCTTCGATGTCGGTGACCTCGAAGGTGTCCCAGTCGACCGTGAGGGCGGCGACGTAGTCCTGCGAGAACTCGCCCATGAACGCCTTGCCGTCCCAATACTCGGGCAGCTTCGTCGTCGAGGGGTTCTCGGCGTCGAAGTGGTAGACCGGGCCGCCCATGGGTGCCTGGCCGTTGGAGGTTCCGAAGTTCACGAGCTCGTCCCACGGCTGGTCGCCGGGGTTGTCACCGTAGTAGACGGTGGCCTCGCGGGGTGCGGGGATCTCGGTGAGGCCCGTGTTCCAGCGCGACTCGTTGACGAGGTTCTCGGGATCGTGGAACTCGCGAGGAACCATGTTCTCGAAGTCCCAGTTGTTGTAGGCGGCGTTCGGGCCGTGAACGTACGGCCAGCCCGCGTTGTGGGGGTCGTCGAGGCTGACGACGTTCCACTCGACGTAGCCCATCGGTCCGCGGTCCTCGTCTGCCTTGCCGGCGTCGGGTCCGTAGTCGCCCCACGAGAGCGAGTTCGTCTCGGGGTCGACCTCGAAGCGGAACGGGTTGCGTACGCCCATCACGAAGATCTCGGGGCGGGTCAGCTCGGTGCCCTCCTCGAAGAGGTTGCCCTCGGGGATCGAGTACGAGCCGTCTTCCTCGACGTGGATGCGCAGAATCTTGCCGCGCAGGTCGTTGGTGTTGCCCGCACCGCGGCGGGTGTCGAAGCCGGGGTTCATGCCGGGTGCGTCGTTCGTCGGGGCGTATCCGTTGGCGCCCGGCGTGCTGGCGGGCGTGTTGTCGCCCGTCGTGAGGTAGAGGTTGCCCTCGCCGTCGAAGTCGATGTCGGCACCGACGTGGCAGCACTGGCCGCGCTGGGTGTCGACGTCGAGGATGGCCTGCTCGGTCGACATGTCGAGGCTGTCGCCCGTCCACTGAACGCGCGAGAGGCGGTTGATGCCCTCCCACTGCTCCCAGTAGCTCTCGTCCTCGCCCTCGGGGAGCTTCTCCGGGGCGTTGCCCTCGGGGGTGTCCGGCTCGCCGTCGCCGTCGGCGTCCACCGGTGCGTAGACGAAGTAGACCCAGCCGTTGTTCTCGAAGTCGGGGTCGAGCGCGATGCCCTGGAGGCCGTCCTCGGAGTTGACGTAGACGTCGACCTCGTTGACGATCTCGGTCGTGCCGAGCGAGGGGTCGTGCAGGCGGACGTCGCCGTTGCGAGCGGTCGTCAGGACCCGCCCGTCCGGCATGACCGCCATGTCGATCGGCTCGCCGACGTTGCGTGTGATGAGGTTGCGCTCGTAGTTGCTGGTCTCGAGCGCCGGATCCGCGGCGGGGGCCGCCGGTTCTTCGTCGTGGCCGTCGTGCGCCGACGCCGGTACGGCGACGGTACCTAGGCCAATGGTGAGAGTCGCCGCTGTGCTGGCTGTGAGCCACCATCGCGCGCGACGATGAAGAGTACGATTCATCGTGACATCTCCCTTATAGGGTCGAATGTTCCTGCATGGGATGTGTTAATGCGATCGGGTCATCCGCGCGCCGCTGCAACGGCTTGTGCGAGGTGGCCCGATCGGCTTTCGCCCCGATGGTCGGGGACGCTTCTGGAGCCTGTTCTACCGGCTATCAGCCAAAAGATGCGCGATGATCGCTAGCTATCGGTTGACTGTCCGGCTCGGACCGTGTTCACACGGGTGGAGCGGCGTAGGCGGTCGAGGTGATCATCATGGGATTCCTGCGCTGAATCACTCGTACTCCTCTGTGACTTCTCTGTCATGAGCGCCGCATCGTAACGACGCCCGCCCCCGGGAACGAAGGTACGGACACTTATGACGGCTGTCAAGCAAAAGATGCCGGTACATTGCCGTACTTGGCGATGAATGCGCGGGAAAAGGCGCGATCAGGCCATGGATCCGCGCTCAGCGCGCAAGGATCGCCGCGACGAGCGACTCGGCCGTCTCGCGCTTGCTGCCCGCGACGTCGGCGACGATCTCGTCGCGGTTGTTCACGATGAGCAGACGGTTGTCGTCGCGCTCGAAGCCGCGATCCCACCCGACCTCGTTCGCCGCGAGCAGGTCACAGCCTTTGCGCCGGCGCTTGCGGATCGCCCGCTCGGCGAGCGTCATCTCCCCCGGCGTCTCCGCCGCGAATCCGACGATCGTCTGACCCTCGCGCTTCGAGGCCGAGAGCCCGGCGAGGATATCGGCCGTCTCGACCAGCTCGAGCGTGAGCGGGCCGCTCGCATCCTCCTTGCGCATCTTCTCCTGGGCCACCTCGGCGAGCCGATAGTCGCTCACGGCCGCGGCCATCACGACGACGTCGGCGCCGTCGGCGAGATCGCGGGCCGCGTCCCCCATTTCCTGGGAGGTCCCGACAGCGACCACGCGAACCCGCCCCTCCGGTGACGCAAACGGACCTTCGTCGGCTAACGAGGATCCGCTTGCGTCACCGGAACCGGACGGCCCGGCGTTCCGGTGACGCGAACTGCTGTTCCCCGCGGCGGGAGGGTCCGTTTGCGTCACCGGAGCGAGCAGCGACGGATCCATGTTCGCCGCCACCAGCGTCACCTGCGCGCCAGCGCGTGCCGCGGCGAGCGCGACCTCCAGCCCCTGGCGGCCGCTCGAGCGGTTGCCGATGTAGCGCACTGGATCCAGCGGCTCGCGCGTTCCGCCCGCCGTCACCACCCAGTGCTGCCCGGCAGCTGAGCCGCGCACGGGATCCGCCGCCTGCAGCTCGCGGACGACGGCCGCGTGGATGTCGTCGGGTTCGACCATGCGCCCGGGGCCGCTGTCGCCGCCGGTCAGCTCACCGGCCACGGGCCCGATCATGTGCACGCCGCGCGAGATCAGGGTGTCGATGTTCGCCTGCGTCGCCGCGTGCTGCCACATCTCGGTGTGCATGGCGGGCGCGATCATGACCGGCGCCGTCGTCGCGAGCAGCGTCGTGCCGAGCAGGTCGTCGGCGAGGCCCGCGGCCATCTTCGCGATCGAGTTCGCGGTCGCCGGGGCGATGACGATGAGGTCCGCCTGCTGCCCGAGCGCGACGTGGCGCACCCGCGCGACGTCGTCGTGCACGCTCGTGGTGACGGTGTTGCGGCTGAGCGCCTCCCATGTCGGAAGCCCCACGAAGCGCAGCGCATCGTCGGTCGGGATCACGTGCACGTCGTGGCCGTCCTTGACGAGCAGCCGCACGAGCTGGGCGGTCTTGTAGGCCGCGATTCCACCGGTCACACCCACGACGATGAACATGTCCCCCATCTTGTCACTACGCTGGGGGTCGATGTGCACCGTGATCATCCGCATTCCGCATGGCGACGACGAGCCCGTGCAGCTGCTCGCCGTGCGCGATGAAGACCCCGGCCGCGCGTGGGATCCGCTCGGCGCGTGGTGGCCCGACCGGCCCGGCGTCGTGGGCGTGCGCGATCGCCGTTCGGGCGGCGCGTGGCTCGCGGCCGAGCCCGCAACGGGACGCCTCGCCGTCGTGCTGAACCGCGAGGGCGAGCCGGATCTGCCGGAGGACCGCATCCGCACGCGCGGCGCGCTGCCGCTCGACGCTCTCGCGCACAGGCCGCTCGACGGCCTCGAACGCATGCGCGGGTTCAACCTCGTGACGATCGCCGCAGGGTCCGCGGAGGTGACGTCGTGGACGGGATCCGTGCCCGTCGAGACGACGACCCTCGCGCCCGGCACGCACATGCTCGCGCACGACGACGTCGATGATCCGCGCACGGCGCGCATCATCGCGTGGCGCGAGGAGTTCGCGCGCGCGTCGTTCGACGAATGGCCCGCCCTGCTCGCCTAGACCGCTTCCGTCGGATCCGGCGACGACCGCGCGATCGTGCGCGACAACCGCGCGCACGGCTACCCGACACTCACGACGCTCGCGTGCGTCGCCGAGGTGTTCCGCGATCGCGCGGACGTGCGGTACGCCGCCCTCGATACCCCCGCCGAGATGCCGTCGGCGCTCGATTTTCGGGGCGCGACCGGCGCGGACACCCCGCGCGGCGCGTAGCGTTGTACCCGGCCGGATCTTCCCGGCCTGCACTCCCCTGACCATCCGACAGGAGACCCCATGCTCACCGTCAAGGCCTACGGCGCCACCTCTGCCACGGATCCACTCGTGCCCCTCGAGATCGACCGCCGCGACGTCGGCCCGAACGACGTCCTCATCGAGATCCGCTACGCGGGCATCTGCCACAGCGACATCCACACCGTGCGCGAGGAGTGGGGCCCGATCACGTTCCCGCAGGTAGTCGGGCACGAGATCGTCGGCGTCGTCGCCGAGATCGGATCCGCCGTCACGAAGCACGCCGTGGGCGACCGCGTCGGCGTCGGCTGCATGGTGAACTCCTGCGGTAAGTGCGACGAGTGCCTTGCAGGCGACGAGCACCTCTGCGAGAACGGCAACACCGGCACCTACAACTCGGTCGACGTCGACGGCACGATCACGCAGGGCGGATATTCGACCCACGTCGTCGTGAACGAAGACTTCGTGCTGCGCGTGCCGGAGGCGATTCCGTACGACAAGGCAGCTCCCCTGCTCTGCGCCGGAATCACGACGTATTCCCCGCTCGCGGCCTGGGGTGCCGGCCCGGGCAAGAAGGTCGCGGTCGTCGGCCTCGGCGGGCTCGGCCACATGGCCGTCAAGATCGCCGTCGCCATGGGCGCCGAGGTGACCGTGCTCTCGCGCACCCACGCGAAGAAGGACGATTCCCTCGCGTTCGGAGCCGTGCGCCACGTCGCGACCGCCGAGGAGGGCGTGCTCCGGTCGCTCAAGCGCACGTTCGACATCATCATCAACACGATCAGCGCGCCGTTCGACATCGACGCGTACCTGCGCACGCTGCGCCCGCACGGCGCGCTCGTGAACGTCGGCCTGCCGCCCGAGGCGCTGCCGATGCACGTCGGATCCCTCATCGGCGGACGCAAGGTGTTCGCCGGCTCGAACATCGGATCCATCAAGGAGACGCAGGAGATGCTCGACTTCTGCGCCGAGCACGGCATCGCCCCGGAGACCGAGCTGATCTCGGCCGACCAGATCAACGAGGCCTACGACCGCACGGTCTCAGGCGACGTGCGCTACCGCTTCGTGATCGACACCGAGACGCTGTAGCGGCGTCAGCCGACGGCGTCGGCGTAGCGGGCGGCGGCCGTGGCGACCCGCGTCTGGTAATCGAGGGTGTCGTTGTACGAGCGCACCGCACGGATCCAGGTCTCGTCAGTCTCGAGCGTGCCGTCGAGGCGGCACAGATAGCGGGCCGTCGTCGCGGCCGCGTCGTCGATGTTGTGCGGATCGGCGACGCCGTCGCCCGACACGTCGACGCCCCAGATGCGCCACGTCTCGGGGATGAACTGCAGGGGCCCGACGGCCCGGTCGTACTCGGCGTCGCCGTCGAAGGCCCCGCCGTCGGTGTCGCGGATCTCCATCGTCTTGTTCGTGCCGTCGAGCGGGATGCCGATGATGCCCGGGCGCGCGACGCCGTCGGCCTCGATGGATCCGCCCTGCAGCGCGCCGTGGTGGCTCTCGACCCAGCCGATTCCGGCGAGCGTGTTCCACCCCACTGTGCAGCCGTCGTTCTCCGCGCGCACTGAGGCCGCGACATACGCTGAGAGCGCACGGCGCGGGATCCCCGTCGCCTCGGCCGTCTGGTCGAGCCACGCCGAGTCGTTCGCGGGCGCGCTCGCGGGCGTCGCGACGGTCTCGATCGGCTCGGGCGTCGGCAGCAGGTCGTCCAGCTCGAACGACGGGCCCGACATCGAGTTGATCAGGGCGGTCACCCCGACAACGCCGAGCGCCCCGATTCCGCCCAGGAGCGCGAGGCCGCCGGCTACGATCCCGATCGTCCTCTTCGCGCTCATCCGCCCGATTATCCCCGCCGCACATGTGCCCCGGCCGGAGGTGCGCCCGGTGCTAACATAACGACACCCGTGCGCGCTGCGCCGACGGCTCCGCGTCGCCCGCGCTCGATCCCGTCCAGGAGAACACGATGGCCCCCGACACCGCTCCCCGACGATGGGGATCATGAGGCTCATCGCCGGGGTCGACTCGTCCACGCAGAGCTGCAAGGTCGTCATCTGCGACGCTTTGACCGGGCGCGTGGTGCGCATCGGGCGCGCGCCGCACCTGCCCGATTCCGAGGTGGATCCGGAGGTGTGGTGGCAGGCTCTCCAGGCCGCCCTCGACGACGCCGGCGGCATCGAGGATGTCCAGGCGATCAGCATCGCGGCACAGCAGCACGGGCTCATCGCGCTCGACGCCGAGGGGCGCGTCATCCGCCCCGCGCTGCTCTGGCACGATCTGCGCTCGAGCGGGGCGGCGGCCGACCTCGTCGACGAGATCGGCGCCGAGCAGTTCGCGCGCCGAACCGGCCTGGTACCGGTTGCGTCCTTCACGATCACGAAGCTGCGCTGGCTCGCCGACCACGAACCGGGCGCGGCGGCACGGATCGCGGCGATCGCGCTGCCGCACGATTGGCTCACGTGGCGCCTGAGGGGATATGGGCCGGCCGGGCGTTCGCCGCTCGGCCCCGTGCTCGACGAGCTCGTGACGGATCGGTCCGACGCGAGCGGCACGGCGTATTACGACGCCGTCCGAAACGAATACGACCGGGATCTGCTCGCCACCGCCCTGCGCCGCGATGCGGTCGGTATCGTCCTGCCGCGGGTGCTGGCGCCGGATGCATCGTTGACGCGATCCGATGGACTCGTCGTGGCCGCCGGGTGCGGCGACAACGCGGGCGCGGCCCTCGGCCTGGGCGCGGTCAACGGCGACGTGTGCGTCTCGATCGGCACGAGCGGCACCGTGTTCGCCATCACGGATACGGCCGTGCAGGACGCGTCGGGCACGGTCGCGGGCTTCGCGGACGCGGCCGGCGGCTTCCTCCCCCTCGTGACGACGCTCAACGCCGCGCGCGTGTTCGACCGCACCGCCGCCCTGCTCGGCGTCGACCACGCCGGGTTCGCCCGCCTCGCGCTGGAGGCCGAGCCGGGCGCCGAGGGGCTCGTGCTGCAGCCGTGGTTCGAGGGCGAGCGCACCCCGAACCGCCCCGATGCCACCGCGTCGCTGTTCGGGCTGACGCTCGACACGATGCGCCCCGAGAACATCGCCCGGGCGACGATCGAGGGCGTCCTGTGCGGGCTGGCGGCGGGCTTCGACGCGATCCGCGCGCACGGCGTCGACGCGCAGAGGCTGTTGTTCGTCGGCGGCGCCGCGCAGAACGACGCGGTGCAACGGATCGCCGCGCAGGTATTCGACGCGCAGGTGTCCGTGCCCGAGCCGCGCGAGTACGTCGCCCTCGGCGCGGCCCGGCAGGCCGCGACCGCGGTCGGCACCGAGGGGCGCTGGCCGCAGCCGATCGCCGTGGTGCACCCCGTCGACACCCGTGGGATCATCCGCGAGCAGTTCCGCGCGCGGCTGCCCTGACCCGCGTCAGCGCTCTGAGACGAGCCCGCGCACGGTCGCGAGAGCGCCGTGCTCGAACAACGACGCGAGCGCCTCGAGATACGCTGTGCGGAAGCGCTCGTCGTCGGCGAGGTCGCCGAAGAACGCCGGATTGCCGATGAACGCCACGGGGTTGTCGCGTTGCGTCTGCGCGAGCGCCGTGAGCTCGTCTGCGTACCGGTCGACGATGTGGATCGGCTCGCCCGCTTCGTCGATGCCCTCGGCGTACCGCGCCCAGCTGGCGACGATCGCGGCGGATCGGCGCACGTCGCCGCCCGCGGCGAGCCGCTCGCGCACGACGGGCAGCAGCCATTTCGGGATCCGGTCGCTCGACTCGGCGCAGAGCCGCGCGAGCGTGTCACGGATCGCGGGGTTCGCGAACCGTTCGATGAGCGTCGTCTTGTAAACGTCGAGGTCGACGCCCGGCACCGGGTGCAGCGTCGGGGTCGCCTCGAGGTCCATGTAGTCGCGCAGGAACGCCGCGATCGCGGGATCGTCGGTCGCCTCGTGCGCGTAGCGGTACCCCGCCAGATACCCGAAGTAGGCGAGGCCCTGGTGGCTCGCGTTCAGCAGCCGCAGCTTCATCAGCTCGTACGGCTCGACGTCGTCGACGAGCTGCACGCCCGCCTCGTCGTACGGCGGCCGCCCCGCGGGGAAGCGATCCTCGAGCGCCCACTGGAAGAACGGCTCGGCGACGACGGGCCACACGTCGATGATGCCGAACTCGTCCGCGACCAACTGGCGGTCCTCGTCCGTCGTGACGGGCGTGATCCGATCGACCATCGAGTTGGGGAAGGCCACGTTCTCGAGCACCCAGCGCCCGAGGTCCGGATCCCTGAGCGCCGCGAACGTCGAGAAGACGGCGCGCGCCTTGTCGCCGTTGCCCTGGATGTTGTCGCACGACATCACGGTGAACGGCTCGATGCCGCGTTCGCGGCGCCGCGCGATCGCCTCGACGACGAGCCCGAACACCGTCGACGGCGCGGCGCCGGCGGCGAGGTCGGCCTGCACGTCCGGCGCCGACGAGTCGAACTCCCCGGTCACCTGATCGAAGTTGTATCCGCCCTCTGTGATCGTGAGCGACACGATGCGCACGCCCGGATCAGCGAGCGCCTCGATCACGCGCTCCGGGTCGTCCGGCGCGAAAAGATAGTCGACGATGCTGCCGATGACGCGCGCGTCGAGCTGCCCGTCGGGGTGCTTGCGAACGAGCGTGTACAGCCCGTCCTGCGCCGCGAGCGCGTCGCGCATCGCGACGTCCCCGGGCAGGACGCCGACCCCGAGGATCCCCCACTCACGTGCGGATCCGCTCGCCAGCAGGTCGTCGATCACGACCGCCTGGTGCGCGCGGTGGAAGCCGCCGACGCCGAAGTGCACGATGCCGACGGAGACCTCGCTCCGGTCGTAGGTCGGCACCTCGACGCGGCCCGCCGCCGCGATGTCGCCGAGCGCTGCGCCCCGGAGCGGACGCGCCTGTGCGTTGTCGAAGGTCATTTGATCGCTCCCATCGCGAGCCCGCGCACGAGCTGCTTCTGTGCGATCCAGCCCGCCGCGACGACGGGGAGGATCGCGATCGTGGATGCCGCCGACAGCACGGCGAGGAACTGGCCTCGGCCGTCGACGAAGCTCGTCAGGAACGGCGGCGTGGTGCGCGCGACGTTCGCCGTGAGCAGGTTCGCGAGGAAGAACTCGTTCCACGCGAAGATGAAGCAGATGAGTCCGGCCGCGGCGACGCCCGGCATCACCATCGGCAGCACGACTCGGAACATCTCTGTACGCAGCCTCGCGCCGTCGAGCTGCGCCGCCTCGATGACCTCGCGCGGCACCTCCGCGAGGAACGAGCGCATCATCCAGACGGCGATCGGCAGGTTGATGCCGACGTACAGAATCGAGAGCGCGCTGATGTTGTCGAGCAGGCCGAGGGCCTGCAGCACCAGGTACACGGGGATGATCGACGCGGCGAGCGGCATGAACTTCGTCGAGATGAAGAAGAACAGCGCGTCGCGCACCTTGACGATCGGGCGAACGCTCAGGGCGTACGCCGCCGGGATCGCCAGCGCGAGCACGATGAGCGTCGATGTGACGCTCGCCGTGAGCGAGTTGATCAGGTACGGGATCATGTCGCGGCTGAAGACCTTCGAGAACTGCTCCGTCGTGAACTCGAAGATGAAGGTCGGCGGCGAGGTCGCCGCCACGTTCTCCGGCTTGAACGCCGTGAACACCATCCACGCGACGGGGAAGAAGAACACCAGCACGAGGATCCACGTGAGCGCCGTGACCAGCACGCCTCGGGTGCGCGCCGCCATCGGGCGACGTCGGGCGAAATCGCTCATCGCGTGATCCCTTCGGAGGAGAAGACTTTGAACAGGGTGCGCAGCGCGACGAGCGCGAACGCGATCGTGATGATCACCGTGATGACGCCGTACGCCGCCGCCTCGCCGACCTCGAGGCCGACGAACGCGCGCTCGTAGAGCAGGTACGACAGGGTCTTCGTTCCTCCCGTGCCGCGCGTCATGATGGCGATCGGATCGAACGCCTGCAGCAGCAGGATCGTCGCGAGGATCACGGCGATCTCGGTGTACTGCCGCAGGTGCGGCAGCGTGATGAGGGTGAAGGTGCGCACCGCGCCCGCGCCGTCGACGGCGGAGGCCTCGAGCACCTCGCGGCTCTGCGACTGCAGCCCCGCGAGCAGGATCAGCATCATGAACGGCGTGTACTGCCACGTCAGCACGATGATGATCGTCCAGATCGGCACGTCGGTGTTCCACGCGACGGGCGGCAGGCCGACGAGGCCGAGCACCCAGTTCGCGAGCCCCGAGGAGGCGTCGAGGATCGACCACTTCCAGATGAGGGCGGCCGCGGCCGGCATCACGAGGAACGGGGTGATCAGCAGCGTGCGTGCGACGCTCTGGCCGATGAACTTGCGGTCGAGCAGCACCGCGAACATCAGGCCGAGCAACAGGGACAGCAGAACGGATCCGCCGGTGATGAGGATCGTCGCCCACAGCGACGACGCGAACGCGCCGCCCCCGAACACCTTCGCGTAGTTGGCGAAGCCGACGAACGACACGTCGCCGGGGCGCAGGAGGTTCCAGCTCTGCAGCGAGTAGTAGATCGTCAGCAGGAACGGGATCTGCGTGAGCACGATCGCGGTGATCAGCGCGGGCCAGAGCAGGGCCCGCGGCACGCGCAATCGCGACCGGGTGCCGGCCGGAGCGCGACGTGGCGCCCGCTCGGCCCCGCGCACCTCGGGGAGGGTGGTGGTGACGGACATCGGTTCTCCTTCTCGGCGCCCCGGTCGCGCTCTGAGGCGGCGACCGGGGCGTTCAGCGGGGATGATCAGGCGGCTACTGCGTCTGCGCGTCGCCCGCCTCTTGTGCGAGCTTCTGCCCGCTCTCGAGCACGGAAGAGAGCTCGCTGCGTCCGGCGAACACGTCCGCGATCTGCTGGGAGATCTGATTGCCGACGTCCTGGAACTCGGGGATCGTGACGTACTGGATCCCGACCCAGGGCTGCGGCTCGAGGCCCGGCTGCTCCGGGTTGATCGACGTCATGATGTCGTACGTGATCGGCGCGAACGCTGCCGCGGCTTCCTTGTACTCGGGGATCTCGTACGTCGACTCGCGCGCACCCGGCGGCACCCGGGTCCAGCCGAGCTCCTCGCCGACGAGCTGGTGGTATTCCTCGCTGGTCGCCCACGAGACGAACTCGAGCGCCTCGTCGTAGTTCTCCGTGGTCTCCGGAATTGCAAGGTTCCACGCAAACAGCCAGCCCGACTCGTCGGTCTCGACGACGGGTGCGTGCGCGTAGCCGATCTTGCCCGCAACCGCCGAGGACTCGGTGTCCTCGAGCGTGCTGGCGCCCACCGTCGCATCGAGCCAGAACGCCGTCTTGCCCTGACTGAAGTCGTTGAGGCATTCGGTGAAGCCCGTCGAGACCGGATCCGCTTCGCCCGCGTCGTTCACGAGATCGATATAGAACTGCACCGCCTCGGAGAACTCGGGCGAATCGACCTGCGCGTTCCAGTCTGCGTCATACCAGTTGCCGCCGAAGGTCTGCACAACCGTCGTCAGCGGCGCGAACAGCTCGCCCCAGCCCGGCTTGCCGCGCAGGCAGATCCCGGTCACGTCGTCGGAGTCGACCTGGCGCGCCATGTCGGCGACTTCCTGCCAGGTCGGGTGCTCCGGCACCGTGAGACCGGCCGCGTCGAGAATCTCGGTGTTGTAGTAGAGCATCGATGACTCGCCGTAGAACGGAGCCGCGTACAGCGAATCGTCGACCGTCAGCGCGTCGCGCACCGGGCCGAACAGGTCGTCGATGTCGTACGACTCATCGGCCGCGAGGTCATCCGTCAGGTCGCGGAGCCATCCGTTCTGCGCCCAGATCGGCACCTCGTACGAGCCGACCGTGACGATGTCGTACTGGCCGCCCTTCGACGCGACGTCCTTCGTCACGGCATCACGCAGGTCGTTCTCCTCCATCTGGATGAAGTTGACCTTGATGCCCGGGTGCTCGTCCTCGAAGTGCGAGACCAGCTCCTCCATGTCTTTCATCTGCGGGTTGTTGACGGTGGCGAGCGTGAGCTCGACCGTGTCGCCTGATCCGCCGCCCGAGCCGCCCGCGCCGCTGCACGACGCGAGAACCATGGAAGCTCCCGCCGCGATGCCGACCGCTGCGACAACGCGGCGGCTGGTGCTTCCCATCCGAGTTGTGAACGTCATCATTTCCTTCTCTCGTTGTCCCACCGTTGTGAACACGCTCCTCACGATAGGGCACTGAAACGTTCAGGAGCATGGACGCTTCCTCGTCAATCGTGTACGTTTGGCGAACGTTCTACCGAGAGGATCCCGTGAACGAATCTCCCGAGGGCAAGGGCGGCACTCCTGCCGAGCGCCAGAGCAGGATCGTGGCGCTCACGCGCGAGCGCGGGGGCGTCAGCACTGCCGAGCTGGGGGAGATCCTCGAGCTGCCGGCCGCCGCACTGCGGCGCGACCTACGAAAGCTCGAGGCGGAGGGATCCATCCGACGCGGGTACGGCATGGTGTATCCGGTCGAGACCACGCGCTACGAGACCAGCCTCGCCCTGCGCGAAGCGAGCGATTCGGACGAACGCCGACGCATCGCGCGGGCGACTGCCGAGATCGTCGACGACTGGCTCGACGAGAATTCGACGCTGTTCATCGACGAGGGGCGCACCACGCTGCTCGCCGCGGCGCACCTCCGCCGCGACCGCCGGCTGACGATCGTGACCCCGTCGCTGCCGGCCGCCGTCGAGCTGGCGTCAACGGCCGACCACGAGATCCTGCTGCTCGGCGGCCGCGTCCGCGCGCGCACGCTCGGAACCGTCGACTATTGGGCCCGCGACATGCTGTCGGGGTTCGCGATCGACGTCGCGATGCTCGGCTCGAACGGCATCTCGCAGCAGCAGGGGCTCACGACGCCGGATCCGGCTGTCTCGGCGATCAAGTCGATGGCCGTGCGGGTCTCGCGCAAGCGCATCGTGGCCGCGGAGCACACGAAGTTCGGCGTGCACAGCTTCGCGCGGTTCGCGACCATGAGTGATATCGAGACGTTCGTCACCGGCGAGCGGCTGTCACCGTCGCTCGCGCGGTCGATCGTGCATCACGGCGCCGGCCTGCGGCTCGTGTGACGCTCGCCTCAGCCCTTCACGGATCCGGACATCAGGCCCCCGACGAAGTACTTGCCCAGCAGGATGTAGACGATCAGCGGCGGCATCGACGCCAGGAGCGCGCCCGCCATCGAGACGCCGTAGTTCTGCAGCATCGCACCGTTCGCGAGGTTGTTCAGGGCGAGGGTGACGGGCCCGTTCTGGCTCGAGGCGAAGAACACCGCGAAGAGGTAGTCGTTCCACGCGTTCGTGAACTGCCAGATGAGCACCACGACGAAGCTCGGGATCGAGATCGGCAGGATCACCGACCAGTACGTGCGCAGCATGCCGGCGCCGTCGACGCGGGCCGCCTCGACGAGCTCGTGCGGAACCGACGCGTAGTAGTTGCGGAAGATCAGTGTCGTGATGGGGATGCCGTAGACGACGTGCAACAAAATCAGCGACGGCACACCGCTCGGCACGCCCGCGCCGATCATGAGCTGCGTGAGCGGAATCATCACCGCCTGGTACGGGATGAACATCCCGAAGAGGATGCAGGCGAAGACGATGTTCGCACCGCGGAACGACCAGCGCGCCAGCACGAACCCGTTGAGGGATCCGAGCACGGACGAGATGATCGCCGCGGGGATGACCATCTGGAACGAGCGGAGGATGGCCGGCCACAGCGTCGCCCACGCCGTCTTCCAGTTGTCGAGCGTCCAGTCTTGCGGCAGCGCCCAGGCCCGGGTCGGCGCGGCGTCGCCCGGCGCCTTGAAACTGGTCACGAGCAGCACGTAGACGGGAATCAGGACGATGATCACGAAGAAGATCGCGATGACGTACCGAATCGTGCGCCAGGTCGCGCGGCTCGACGCCGCGCGCCCCACGGTGCTCGGGGGCGGAGCGGATCCGGATGTCGTGAGGAGGGCAGTGGTGCTCATCGCGTGTTCTCCTTCCGGTTCGTCCACCAGAGGTAGGGGATGATGACGACCGCCACGATGACGAGCAGGACCATTCCGACGGCAGCGGAGTTCGCGTAGTCGAAACTGCTCTTGAAGACGAACATGTCGACCGCCGGCACCTTCGTCTGATAGTTCGCTGCCTTCGAGATCGACATGATCAGGTCGAACGACTTCAGCGACATGTGCCCGATGATCACGAGGGCCGACAGGGCGATCGGCGCGAGCTGCGGGAACAGCACGTACCGATACAGCTGCCACTCGGACGCGCCGTCCATCCGGGCGGCCTCGCGCAGCTCGTCGGGAATGCCGCGGAACCCCGCGAGGAACAGCGCCATGACGTAGCCCGACAGCTGCCAGATCGCCGGGAGGGCGATCGCGACGATGCCGAACGTGATGTTGTTCCACCAGTTGTTCTGCAGCACATCGAGCCCGACCATCTGGAACAGCCGGTTCAGGCCCGAGGCGTTCTCGCCCTGGTTGCTGTTGAGCAGCCAGCGCCACACGACACCACTCGCCACGAACGACACCGCCATCGGGAACAGGTAGATCGCGCGGAACAGCCCCTCTCCCCGCGCGGGACGTTCGAGGATCCACGCCCACATGAACCCCATCACCATGGCGCCGACGAGGAACACCCCGGTGAACAACAGCAGGTTCAGGAGCGAATGCTGGAAGTCGTCGGTGGCGAGCAGCGCGACATAGTTGTCGAGACCGACGAACGCCGTCGGCTGCTGGCCTGTCGCCTGTGCCGCCGTGTGGTTATCGGTGATCGAGGTGGTGAAGTTCGCGGCGATGAGGCCATAGACGAAGACGCCCAGCACGATGAGCGACGGCGCGAGCAGCAGAATCGGCGGCCAGATCTTGCGGATGCCATTCATGCGATGGTCCTTCCTGCTCCGCGGCGCACCCGGGGCCGTTCGGCCCCGGGTGCGCCGAACGGGTCACTCGCCGACGGCCGCCGCGAGCTCTTCCTGGAACGTCGCGAGATCGCTCGCCCCCGTGGTGAACTTGCTCGTCGCGTCGGTCATCTTGTTCAGCGTCGCGACCGGCGTTGCCGCGCCGTGCGCGAGCGACGACACGATCGTGTCCTCCGCGAACGACGTGATCGCCGTCTGTTGGTACGCGCCGAACTCGCTCGTGTCCGCATCAGTGCGCGCGGGGATGGATCCCTTCGCCTGGTTGAACGCGGTCTGACCGTCGGCGGATCCGACCGTCTCCAGCCAGGCCTTGACGCCGTCGGGGTGCGGGGCGCCGACCGGCAGCGTGAAGCTGTCGGCGAGGAAGTCGAACACACCGTCGGTTCCAGGAACCGGGAAGTAGACGTAATCCGTCGGTGCCTCGAACCCGGCCTCCGCAAACGAAGCCTCCGCCCAGTCGCCCATGACGTTGAACGCCGCCTGACCATCGATGATCTGCTGCGTCGCGTCCGGCCAGTCGAGCCCATCACGGTCGGTGTTCGTGAAGCTCATGAGGGTCTCGAAGTGCTCGAGCGAGTCGGTCACGTCCGAGCCCGTCCAATCAGTGTCTCCCGTCCACAGCCCTTCGTACCCCTCGGCGCCGAGGTCGGCGAGGAGCACCGTCTCGAGCAGGTTCACCTGCGTCCACGTCGTGGCGACCGACAGCGGCGTCTTACCCGTCTCCTTCACGGCTTCCATCGCCTCGATCCAGTCGTCGATCGACGCGTACTCGGCCTCGGGGTCGAGTCCCGCTTCTTCGAGCACGCCCGGGTTCGCCCACACGACGTTCGCGCGGTGAATGTTCGCCGGCACGGAGTAGATCGCGCCGTCGACCGTGAGCCGGTCGAGGAGATCCTGCGGGAACGCCTCGGTCAGTCCGAACTCCTCGTACAGGTCAGAAACGTCCTCGACCTGCGCTGCGTCGATGTAGTCCTGCAGCTCGGCACCCGCGTGCGCCTGGAACGTGTCGGGCGGATCCCCCGCCTGCAGGCGCGACTGCAGCAGGTCCTTGGCCGCCGATCCCGCGCCGCCCGCGACGGCGCCATTGATGAATTCGACGTCAGGATTCTGCTCGTTGAAGACCTCGACGAGCGCGTCGAGGCCCGCCTTCTCCGTGCCCGCGGCCCACCAGGTGAATACCTCGACCTCGCCGCCGGGATCTCCGTCGGATCCGCCGCCGGAATCGCCGCCGGAGCAGCCAGCCAGTGCCATGCTCGCTGCCGCGATGCCCGCGGCCGCCGTCAGAATGCGCGTCCTTCTCATGATGTTCTCCGCCTTCGTCGCCGGAGTCCCGACCGCATAGCCGCGACCGGGACTCGATCGTCAATGACGATCTGCGGTGTCAGTCAATCCCCACGAACCGATGGTGTCCAACAAGACGGCACGGCGAGTCACGGATCGTGATAGATCCGTGACCGAGCGGGGGCGGTTACATCTCTTCGTGCGTGTCGGGGTCGCCGTCCCAGAGCCGGCCCCGTTCGAGAGCGGAGATGCGGTCGACATCTTCGGCCGAGAGCTCGAATCCGAACACATCCGCGTTCTCGTGCTGACGCTCGGGGCTCGCCGATTTCGGGATCGGGGTCGAGCCGAGCTGCACGTGCCAGCGCACGACGAGCTGGGTCGGCGTGACCTCATACTTCGCGGCAAGTTCGGGGATCAGCGGTTCGGCGAGCATCTCGCTGCGCCGAGCGAGCGGGCTCCAACTCTCGGTGCGGATCCCATGCTCCTGATGGAATGCGCGCAGCTCGGCCTGCGGGAAGTAGGGGTGCATCTCGACTTGGTTGACGGCGGGCGCGACGCCCGTCTCGGCGATGAGGCGCTCGAGCATCGGGATCGTGAAGTTCGAGACGCCGACCGAGCGCACGGCGCCGTCTTCGCGCAGTGCGATCAGACCGCGGAACGTGTCGACGTACTTGTCGACAGACGGGTTCGGCCAGTGGATCAGGTGCAGGCCAATCCGGTCGAGTCCGAGAGTGCGCAGCGACTCGCGCGTCGACGCGATCGCCTCGTCGTACCCGTGAGCGCGCCCGGGGATCTTCGAGGTGACGATGACCTCGTCCGGATCGACCCCGCTCGCACGCACTGCCTCGCCGACTTCCCGCTCGTTGCCGTAGTTCACGGCCGTGTCGACGACGCGGTATCCGCCGTCGATGGCGGCCCGGATCGACGCTGTCCCCTCCTCTTCGGTCAAACCGTATGTGCCGAAGCCCACCTCGTAGAACGCGTGGGAGTCGTTGAGGGTGATCTGTGGGATGTCAAGAGTCATGGGGCCATCCTCTCGCACACAAGTAGGTCGGCCGGCTCTGCGCCTTACAACCCGAACTGCGCAGCGAGGTCGTCGGTGGTCGTGTTCGCGCCCTCTTCGGGCGGGGCGACATCGGCAGAGTCAACGGTCCCGGATGCATCGTCGTGCGGCGATACGGTCATCCGTACGAACGCCTTCCGCACGCTCGGCTGCGTGAGATACGTACGGATGAGCGCCTCATGGATGCGTGTCAGCGCCCGTTCCGATTCCTCGCGCGAAGTCGACTTCACGCGGAGGACCCCGGAGATCGTTGTCCCGGAGCTGATGCCGTCCACGTACTGGACGGTGCCGTCGGCGTACTCGGGCAGTGCCTCGACAGCGCCCTGCAGCGCACGCTGCACGGCCTCCGGATCACTGCGCTCACCGGCACCGAGGATGCCACACCCAGCGAGCGCGAGCCCCAGTGTCGCGACGCCGCCCGCGAAGAGTACGCGGCGTGTGATTGCGGCGCTGACGCCGCGCACAGGTATATCGACTCGATCGACGAGCGCCATCTTCTCCCCCACAGGTGCCGCCTACGTTCCTGAGCACACGCTACCGCGCCCGCTCTCGGATCCCAGGTGGCGGCTCCGGCAGCACCTAGGGCGTGTCTGACAAAGATTGGGGGCTGCGGTTGAGAGTCTCGATGGGTGTCGCGGTTTCAGGTGCTTTCGGATGCTCAGTGGTCGTTGATCGAGGGGATGCTGCCTCGTCCTACGGGTCGGCCGGGGCGGAAGTTTTCTGACGCCCGCACGATGGTCGAGGGCATTGTCTACCGGTACCGGACAGGGATCGCGTGGCGTGATCTGCCGGAGGTGTTCGGTCCGTGGCAGACGGTGTGGACTTGGCATCGCCGGATGGCGTTTGATGGAACGTGGGATCGAGTGGCGGCGAAGATCACTGCGGCGGCCGACGCGGCGGGGATGGTCGACTGGTCACTGTCCGTGGACTCCACGATCGCCCGTGCGCATCAGCACGCGACGAACACGACCCGGCTCACAGGGGGCTGGGTCGAATTACAAGGATCTGACGCTCGAGCCGCCTGATCACGGCATCGGCCGCTCCCGAGGCGGCTTGTCGACGAAGATCCATCAGCTCGTCGATGGCAACGGGCTCCCCCTGGTCACGCTGATCACGCCGGGGCAGGCGGGCGACTCGCCGATGTTCCTGCCGCTGATGGCGCAGCTGCGAGTCGGGCGTGACACCGGCCGGCCCCGAACTCGGCCCGACGCGGTGCGAGCCGACAAGGCGTACTCGTCTCGCGCGATCCGAGGGCATCTGCGTTCCCGCGGGATCAAGGCAGTGATCCCCGAACCCGACGATCAGAAGGGACATCGCAAGCGACGCGGGTCACGCGGTGGCCGCCCGGTCGGACTCGACGCCGCCGACTACAAGAACAGGAATGTCATCGAGCGTGGCTACTGCCGGATCAAGCAGTGGCGAGGACTCGCGACACGCTACGACAAGCACGCCGTGATCTACCGCGCCGCAGTCGTCCTGAACGTCGTGATTGCTTGGATTCGAGAAATCAGCAACGCGGCCACGAGAGGTCAGGCGAAAAGGAAGTAGAACGATAGATGCAACGCGAGAATCAGATGCAACGTCTTCAACCAGGATCGTAGCGAGGCCAACGCGAGCCCCAACCCGAGGATCGCGAGGCTCGGAACCCAGTTGGCGAGGCCGAAGCGCTCGGGGATGAACAGAGCGTGCCCCAGCCAGAAGATTACCGCGGTCGATGCAACGACACCCCACGTCGGGAGCCGCCTACCCAGGTAGCTCTGGAGCAACCCGAACGTCAGATAGTCCTGCCAGAACACCGACACGGTCATCCACACCATGTAGAGGAACACTGGGAGAACCAGGTCGTAGTGGAGAGGCAACGCGATCGCGAGAATGAGCGGCAACGCATAGAGCCAGACCGACCACGACGGCGCGAACAACACTCGGTTGAAGCGCTGATGCGTCAGCACCAACATCACAGCCAGCACCGCCGCGAGCAACGTCTCGATGCCCACCGACGCCGCCAAATCATCCGTGAGGAGATGGCCGACGCCATTGCTCAGCAGGCCGGGCGTGAGAGACCAGAGAGCGAACCACCCGACGACAGCCGCGACGATGACCCACCAACCGCGATGAGAACCGCTCGTCCGGACGGCCGATCCCTTGCCCCGCTGAGAGGCCATCGAAGGCTGCGAAGAAGTCACCCGCCAATCCTGGCATCAGCAGCCTTTGTCAGACAAGCCCTAGATCCCGAGTACCGCGCGAGCGATGAGGAAGTAAATGACGAGCCCCGTGGCGTCTACGAATGTCGAGATGAATGGGTTCGAGAACACGGCCGGATCCACGTGGATTGCCCGCGCGAGGATCGGCATGATGCCGCCGACCGTGGCCGCCACTGTGCATACTGCGAGCAGGGTGAGGCCGATGACGAGGCCGACGTTCATCTCATAGATCACGCTCGTGATGGCGAACCCGAGCGTTCCCAACATGAGCCCGAGCAGGGCACCCACGCGCATTTCGCGGGTGAGCACCTTCACGACGTCGCGTGGACGCACGTCGTCGAGCGCGAGCGCGCGAGTGACGGTGGTCGCCGCTTGGTTGCCCGTGTTGCCGCCGGTGCCGATCAGCAGCGGCACGAACAGCGCCAGCACGGTCAACTGCGCGAGTGTCGCCTCGAACACCGAGAGAACCTGGACAGTCAGCGTCGCACCGAGCGCGAGGACGAGCAGCCACACCACTCGGGAGCGCACGAGCGTCAGCACGGGGGTCGCCAGGTACGGACGATTCAGGGGCTCCACGCCACCCTGTCGGGCGACGTCCTCGCTCTCCTCGTGCTGCAGGATCCGCACCGCATCGTCGATTGTGAGGATACCCACCAGGCGTGATTCGCTGTCTACCACGGGCAGCGCCAGCAGTTCCAGATCGGTGCAACGACGAGCGGCGATCTCGGCATCCTCCGTCGCGACCGCCGTATGCGCCTCCTGCATCAGCGACTCGATCAGCACGTCGTCCTCTGCGCCGATGAGGTCGCGAAGGCTCACGACGCCGACGACGCGCCGCTCGTGGTCGACGACGGGCAAGGTGTACACAGTCTCAGCGTCATCGACGCGCAACCGCAGCCGCCGCAGGGTCTCCGCCGCGGTCAGCTCAGGGTGTGTAGCGACCACCTCGGGGCTCGCTCGGCGTCCGATCGAATCCTGCGGGTATCCGAGCACCTCGGCCGTCAGCTGACGATCGCGCTCGGGCAGGCCGCGCAGCAGGCGCTGCGCCACGGTTGCGGGCAGCTCGTCCATCAGCCACACGCGGTCATCCGGGTTCAGCTCCGCGAACAGCGCGGCGACTTCGGCATCCTGCAGCGCCTCGACCAGTTCGCCCTGCAGCGCCGGCTGCAGCGCGTCGAACACCTCGAGCGCACGCTGCTTCGGCAACAGCCGGTAGGCCACGGCGCGCTGACGCGCGCTCAACCGTTCGAGCGTCGAGACCAGTTGCCGCGTGGTCAGTTTGCCCGCCGCCGCCGCGAGTTTCGTCAGGTCGTTATCGTTCACGGACTGCGTGATCGTGTTGATCACCGCCGTCGGCGTGTGGGTCTGCTCTTCGGTCATAAGGAGGCTCGCTCTCGTGTGAGGCATGCGTCGCCCGCGGCCGCTCGCGTGAGGCATTCGGCGGGCGCGATCCCTGTGGCGAAAGATCGCTACCCGCGGGAACTCGCGGCGTGCGCATGCAGAGAAAGTGTTCGTGCAACGGACGTCCGCACGGTTCCACTCCGACCGCTCAGTGAAGAAGAGCGACGGGGAGCGGAACACGCGCGGTGCCCGAACTATGACTATCGCCAGTCATCAGACACTCACCTCGCTCCCCTGTCCGGCCCGCCCCGCGCGACCGCGATCCTTCGAGGATCCGCGGGCGGGTCAGCCGACTCGAGCGTAGTCAGCGCACGTGACGGGCGTCAAACCCGAACGGAATCGCAGAGACCGCCCGCGAACCACCCTTGAGTGCGAGGATGGCGATGTGCGCACCTGAACGGCCATCGATGCAATTCGTCAACGAAGGAGAATGACATGGAGAAGAAGACCCCGAACGCCACTGGTTCCACCACGCAGGCCGGCATCCCGGCCGTCAGCGATCGGAATTCGCTGACCGTAGGCAACAACGGGCCGATCGTGCTGCACGATCATCATTTGATCGAGACCATGCAGCACTTCAACCGGATGAACGTTCCGGAACGCCGTCCGCACGCGAAGGGTGCCGGTGCGTTCGGCACGTTCGAGGTCACCGAGGATGTCTCGAGGTTCACCAAGGCCGGTTTCCTGCAACCAGGCGCGTCGACCGAGATGCTCGCACGCTTCTCCACCGTCGCCGGTGAGTTGGGCTCCCCGGACACCTGGCGTGATGTGCGGGGCTTCGCCTTGAAGTTCTACACCGAAGAGGGAAACTTCGACATGGTCGGGAACAACACCCCGGTCTTCTTCGTCCGCGATCCGATGAAGTTCGCCCATTTCATCCGCTCGCAGAAGCGCTTGCCGAACAACGGCCTGCGCGACGGCACCATGCAGTGGGACTTCTGGACGAACAACCCCGAGTCGGCCCACCAGGTCACCTACCTCATGGGTCAGCGCGGCCTCCCCAAGACGTGGCGGCACATGAACGGTTACAGCTCCCACACCTACTCGCTGGTCAACGCTGAAGGCGAGCGCTTCTGGGTCAAGTGGCACTTCATGAGCAACCAGGGCGTGGAGCACCTCAGCAACGCCGAGGCGGAGCGATTGGCCGGCGCCAACGCCGAGTATCACCGTCAGGACCTTTATGAGTCCGTCGAGCAGGGCGACTATCCGTCATGGGATCTGTATTTCCAGATCATGCCGTACGAAGAGGCCAAGAGCTATCGGTTCAATCCCTTCGACCTGACGAAGATCTGGTCGAAGAAGGACTATCCCCGCATCAAGGTCGGCACCATGACCTTGAACCGCAACCCCGAGAACTTCTTCGCTCAGATCGAGCAGGCCGCCTTCTCGCCGGCCAACATGGTTCCCGGTACAGGGAACTCCCCGGACAAGATGCTGCTCGGTCGGACGTTCTCGTATCAGGACGCCCAGCGCTACCGCATCGGCACCAACTTCCAGCAGCTGCCGGTGAACCGGCCCACGAACGAGGTGCACTCCTACAACTTCGAGGGCAACATGTGGCACGAGCACACTGGTGCGCGTTCCGTGTACGCCCCGAACTCGTTCGGCGACTCATGGTCGGACGAGGAGGGTCCGGTCGAGAACGGCTGGGAGGCTGACGGCGCACTCACCCGGCATGCGTACGACCTGCACGAGGACGACGACGACTTCGGACAGCCCGGCACGCTCGTGCGCGAGGTGTTCAGCAATGCCCAGCGCGACGAGTTCGTCACGACCGTCGCGGGTGCGCTGGACGGCGTGAAGGAGCCCGTCCTGTCGAATGCATTCCAGTACTGGAAGAACGTCGACGAGACCATTGGTCAGCGGATCGAGGACGCGGTGAGGGCGAACGCGTCCGGTGCGGCCGCTCCGGGCATGGGCAACGACGCGGACGAGAACTCCGAGGGCAGAATCAGCTGATCTGGCGCCCCGGGACTCGTTCGCGACGAGTCCCGGGCCACCAGTTGGCGCGCCCCAGCAACGTCATCGTCGCCGGCAGCAGGAGCAGGCGAACGATCGTCACGTCGATGACGATGGCCAGCAGCAGCCCGATCCCCGCCTCCTTCATCGACTGCAGCGCGCTGAGCGAGAAGCCAGCGAACACGATGCCGATCGACACCGCAGCCGTGACCACGACCGGCGCGGAACGAACGAGGCCCTCCATGACCGCGCGCCGGTTCGCGAGCGCAGCGCTCTCCCCCGGATCCCTCTTTCGCCATTGCTCGTGGATGCGGCTGACGAGAAACACCTCGTAGTCCATCGCCAGGCCGAATGAGAGCATTCCGATCATGAGCGGGGTCGTCACGTCGAGGCCGCCCCACGACTCGAAGCCGAGCAGCTTCTCGCCCCAGCCCCACCCGAAGAGGGCCGTGATCGCGCCGAGGGTCGCCGCGATCACGGCGGCGTTCAGCAGCAGCGCCTTCAGCGGCACGATGAGCGACCGCGTGAGGGCGAACAGCAGCCCGAACGTGGCGATCGCGATCATGCCGATCGCGATCGGCAGTCGCGTGGAGAGCTCGTCGATCGTGTCGACGGTCTCCGCTGCCGGCCCGCCGACGAGCACCTCGAAGTCGGCGTCGAGAGCACGGATCTCGCGCACCAGCTCCTGAGCTCGCTCGCCGGTCGCCTCGCCCACCGGCTCGAAGTCGATGACCGTCACCTCGGGCGGAAGATCCTCCGCGTACATGCTCGTGTCGGTGACGCCGTCGAGATCAGCGATCTGTCGCATGTAGTCGCGCACGCGCTCGTCGTCCTCCCGGCCCTCCGCCAACACCGTGATGGCGTCGAAGGAGACGCCGCTGAACTCGCTCGTGGCGAGCTCCTGCGCGCGGCGCTCCGGGCTGTCCGAGGGCAGCGAACGCACGTCGGATCCGCCGAGGGTGAGCCCGAACAGCGGCACAGCGAGGAAGGCGAGCAGCGCGACGGACGCGACGGCGACGGTGACGGGCCGGCGCTGAGCGAGCCCGACCGTGCGCCGGACGAACGACGGGCGGTCGGAGCGGCGGGCGCGCCCCGCCCACGGGCGCGCCCACGTCGGCTCGCCGCGTGCAGGGATCCGGTCGCCGAGCATGGCGACCAGCGCGGGCGCGAGGGTGACCCCCGCGAGCACCGCCACCGCGACGGCCGCGAGCCCTCCCGCCGCCATGCCGGTGAGCAGGGGGTCGCCGAGCAGCAGCATGCCCAGCAGCGAGACGCACATGACCAGTCCGGAGAACACGATCGCGCGGCCCGCACCGAAGAACGTCCGCGATATGAGCACCTCCGGCGCCGCGAACGGCGCGTCGGCGCGCTCGTCGCGGAAGCGGTAGATCACGAGCAGCGTGCAGTCGACCGCGATGCCGAGCCCGAGGATCGTCACGATATTGATGGCGAAATCGTTGACGGGCACGATCGCCGCGAGGGCGCGGAGCGCCAGCAGCGACACTGCGACGACGACGAGCGCCACGACGACCGGCACGGCGCCGACCCGGAACCGCCCGAGGACGACCGTGAGCAGCACGAGGAGGACGACGATCGCTACGCCCTCGCCGATACCGGCGTCGCGCATGGCGCGGTCGCCGAAGGCCCGCTCGCCGAGCACCTCGCCGCCGACGAATACCTCGGGCGCCGGGATTGCGGTGAGAACCTCGGAAACCGACTCCGCGGCGGCGAGCGCCGCATCCGAGTCGAGCGCCGGATCCAGTTCGACGACGACGAGCGAGCTGCGGCCGTCGTCGCTGACGATGCCGCCGGCGGTGTACGCGTCGAAGACGTCGACGACGCCCGATTGCGCACGAAGACGGTGCATCGCCTCCGTCGCTGATTCGCGAATGCCCGGATCGAAGAAATCGGCTCTCGAGATCACGGCAATGACCGTCTCGCCTTCAGGAGCGAGGTCGTGCAGTCGCTCGTCCAGGCGGAGCGACTCGCTGCCGGCGGGCGCGTCGGGCACCGAGGTGGTGCTGCCGAACACTCCGCCGCCCACCGCGATGCCCAGCACCGCGAGAATCCCCCACACGACGACGATCGACTTCCGGAACCTCACGATCGTCGACCCCGGTGACGCGAGCATCGTGCTCATGCGGGAATCCTTTCTACGGGCGTGCCGCGGGGCGGGCCGACATGCGACCCGCCCCGCGATCATGGATCAGCCGCAGCTCAGCGCGGCATACTCCTGTGTGATCTCCGATGTCGATTCTCCATCATCCACCGTGACCGTCACGTCTCCTTCCCCAAGATCGGTCGACCGGATCGTGAAGGCGTGGTAACCAGACTTGCCGGGCTCAACGCCGGCGAATTCTCGCTCGCCGAACTCGGTGCTGATCGTCAGATCGACGGGCTGGTCGCCGTCGTTCGTCGCACGCACCGCGAGGACCGCCTTGCCCGCCATGCATCGCGGGACGGCCTCGACGGTCGCCTCGGGTGCGGGCGCCTCGTCCGCCAGTTCCTTGATCTGGATGTCACGGAAGTACACCGTTTCGCCCCCACCATGGTTCTGGATGCCGATGATCCCGCTCGACAGATCCCGTTCGGGATCGGTGTTGTCGAAGTCGTTCACGAGCTTGCCGTTGAGCAGCACCTTGATGTTCTGCCCCTGGACGACGATCTCGTAGTGGTTCCACTGACCGACGGGGTTGAGCACCTCGTCGACGGCGTCGCGGTCGGCCGACTGGAAGGTGTAGATGGATCCCGTCGTGCGGTCGGGCTCGTCCGACTCGTCGATCTGGATCTCGTATCCGTGGTCGACCGCAACCCACGGGTCATCTCCGGGCTCGGGCGAGCCGACGAAGATGCCGCTGTTGTAGTCGCCGATCTGCTTCCAGTCGAGCTGAAGGCTGTACTCCTCGAACTCCTGCTCGGCGTACCAGAGCAGGCCCATGCCGCCGATCGTGCGCAGCGAGCAGTCCTCCATGCGTCCGAACGAACCGGGGCCGGCAAGCTTCCACTGCTCGAAGCTCGCGAGCGTTCCGTCGAACAGGCTCGTGTACCCATCCGCGGGATCCGTGGGGGTGCACCTGTCGACGACGTCACCGACCGACAGCGCGTCGACGTTGACGTTTCCGTCGTTGCCTTCGTCATAGCGAAGCGCAATGGTGTTCACGCCCTCCTTGAGCGTGACATCGCGACTCGAGAACGCCCACGTCTTCCAGTCGTCGAACGGCGAGAAGACCCACGGCTCGTCCTGGACCTCGCCATTGACGACGAGGTTCATCGACTTATCCATGTCGGGCTCGGGGTTCGGTCCGTTGGCGTAGCGCACGTTGAGCTTCTGCGTCCCGGCTTCCTCCGCCGTGACGGGGAACGAGACGCCGGACCCGACCGACGTGATGCCGTCGACGAAGCCGAGGCCCGAGTGGCCCACGTGCTCATCAGCTGTCTGCGCATCGCCGAGCAGCGAGGCCTCTTCTGCCTCGTACCAGCCGGAGCTCGTCGGCGCTTCGACACCCGGCACAGAATTCGCGGTGTACCACGCCTCCGTGCTGAGCAGCGGCGTGCCGCTCGCGGATTCGAACGGCCGCGGTGAGCGCAGATAGACCACGTTGCCGGGTGTGATGCCGTCCACGTCGAGCGACACGGTGGTGCCGTCCTCGGACACGCGCGCATCCGACACCGTCAGCGCTTCTTCGCCGATCTTCGGTCCGCCGTATCCAGACGTCGGCGTGTAGTGCCACTGGCGCACGGTGTACGCCTCGGCGATGCCGGCGGCCGTCTCCTCGGAGATGGGCTCGGTGTACTCGACCTCGAGTCCGCCCTCAGCGATTCGCACGGCGACCATGTCGAACGTGTTCTCGCCCGTCGGCACGAGCTTCTGCAGGCCGTGGCGGAGCTTGCCGCTCTCGCCCCAGTTGCCGCCCTCGCCGGTGCCGCCGACATAGAACGATCCGTCGGGGCCCATGATGACGCGGTTCACACCCGCTTCGAATCCGGCACTGTGACGGAACACCGCGCCCTGGTACTCGCCCTCGACCTCTTCGAGGAAGATGCGCTGCAGCCCGCCGTACGTGACGTCACCGTGCAGGAGCTGGCCGGCGAACTGGCCCTCCTCGAGGTAGAACGGCGTGCTCGGTGAGTTTCCGATCTCGTTCTGCGGCAGCCAGACGGCCGGCGGTGTCACCGGCTGGTCGTCGTACATGCCCGCGGGGTTCGTGTAGTGGTTGAAGAACCGGCCCTGCTCCACGTGGACGAGCTTCGACGCGGGGAGCCATCCGCCCTGGTTGTCCATCGCGAAGATGTCACCGTTCGGACCGAACGAGATGCCGTTCGGAGTGCGGAGACCGCCCGCGACATAACTGACCTCGCCGGTCTCACGGTCCACCGCGATGGAGGTGCCGCGGTTCTCGCCGGGCTGCGGGTTGGTCGACGCGCCACCGTTGTCGATGGCGACGGAGAGGTTCAGGTAGAAGTTCTCTTCGTCGTGGATGAGTCCGAAGGCGAACTCATGGAAGTTGCCGCCGTCCGGCCACTCGGCGACCGTGGTGTGCGTGTCGTAGAACCCATCGCCATCCGGATCCGTCAGGGCGGTCAGCTGGTAACGCTCGGAGACGTAGACCGTGTCGCCGATCACGTCGATACCCATCGGGTTCAGCAGATCGGTGGCAACCTTCTCGACGGTGACGTCCTCGGGGCCGGTCGCCTCTGCGGCGCCGTCGAGGCGGAAGATCTCGCCGGGGTCAGGATCTTCGAGCCACCCGCCGGAGCTCACGGACCCCGTCGTGCTCACGAGCAGCTCGTCGTTTGCGTCGAAGGCGAGTGCGGAGACCTTCGGGTTGAAGCCCTCGGGGCGCAGATCGACGAGTTCGTAGTTCGGGTTGACCGAGTCGAGGCGGAGCCCGTCGCCTGCCGTGTCCGTCGCGCCTTCGCAATACTTGAGACCGGGTGCCGTGACGCGCACGACGCCAGCCTCGGTGCTGAGAACACTCTCGTCAACGACCTCGAAGCTGTCGGACCCCGGTGTCTTCCACTCGAGGAGGAGCCGCTGCCCGTTCACGCCGTCGAAGTGCTCGACGAAGAGATCGTGTGCGCCCGCCGTCAGCGTCGCGGAGTTCTCCACCGCGGTGACGTCGTGGGAGCCGTCATTGTCGACCACCAGCTCGTCATCGAGCGTCAGGCGCGAGCCATCATCGCTTGTGAGACGGAAGACGTACTCGCCATCCTCGGGCACGGTGAGGGTCGCGCTCGCGTGAGTGATGAAGTCATCGACGAGGCCGAAGTCGTCATCGCTCGTGAGGTCGAGTGCCGACGCGAGACGGTCGACGTTCGGCGTCTGACCGGATTTCAGCGTGCAGAGCTTCTCGAGCCCCGGCGGGACCTGGAACGTCTGCAGTGTGTAGCCGGGTTCGTGGTCGTCGGGCACAGCGGCGGTCGCGAGCGACGGAGTCGCGACGAAAGCCGTTCCGAGAAGGGCCGCCGCCGTGAAGAAGGCTGCTCCCCCTCTTCTGCCGAACGCCACACGCCGACGTCGGCGTGCTGCGGTGGGATTGGGCATCTTTGCTCCTTACGTGTGCGGGCGTCCGGAGATTCGCGTCGCGGATCGCCAAGCGGATCCGCATCAATGCGGGCCCGTGAGGAGCGTAGAAGACTTTTGCTTACTTGTCTACATAAGATGCATGATTGAACGACGAATCATGCTTGACCTCCGAGGTAAATGCTCATAACCTCGGCCACTACGGACTCTTTCCGCTCGCATCGTTGCTGCTGTCGAGTCCGACCCCGCACGTCATTCCGATGCGCGATCAACCGAGTACCGCGCGAGGACGCGCCACGCTCAGAAGAAAGGCCCCGCCCATGAACATTGCCCGCAGCAGCACAGGCTGGCGCACCATCGCCGGCGTCGTCGGAGCGGCGATGCTCGTCGCCGTCGGCGTCGGAACCGCCTCCGCCGCCGAGGAGGGAATCGGTATCGGCGTCGAGATCGACGAAGCGGATACCGGCGCCCTCAGCATGACGGTTGACACTGCCGATATGGTGCAGCTCGTCGAGGACGGGTCGACGGGCACCGAACGACAGTTCATCGGCTCGCTGCCCGATGTCACCGTCACCGACACCCGGGATCCGTCGAGCATCCCCGAAGGCGCTTACTGGTACGTCACGGGATCCGTCACCGACTTCGTCGGCGACGCGGGACAGGCCGACATCCTCGCCAGCGAGAGCTTCGGCTGGTCGCCTCGCGTCGTCTCAGGTGAGACCTCGGACGTGGCCGTCGGCGATGACGTCGTGCCGGGCGAGGGATTCTCCGACTTCGAGCTCTTCGCCAGCACGTTCAGCTCTGCGGATGCGGGCCCGGGCACCTGGGTCGCCAGCGCCGATCTGACGCTGCGGACCGACGCGAACGTCGAGCCCGGCAGCTACTCGTCGACCCTTACGCTGGGACTGTTCGAAGACTGACCAGGACTGTTCCGAAGGACGTGTGCCGCACCGTGATCCGACTGTGGAGCGCCATTGCCCTTGCGGCCGGCCTCGTCCTTCTCGGCGGATCACCGGGAGCCGCTGCGGCGGCGCCCGGTGAGTCCGTTACGTGGTCCGTTGTGCCCGCCGACGAGCAGGGCCCCGACGACAGGAGCGCGATCGAGGCCGAGCTCGAACCGGGCGAGGCCGCGACGGAACACCTCGCGGTGCGCAATCTCGGCGCGGCCGAGGCGACGTTCCGGCTCGGCGCCGCCGACGGGTACTACACCGAGAACGGCCGTTTCACGACCCTGCCCGCCGGAACCGAGTCGACGGCGGCGGGCGCGTGGATCGATCTGCCCGAGGACGTGCGCGTCGCTGCCGGCGAGACCGTGGTGATCCCGTTCGAGATCACCATTCCGGAGCAGGCGACGCCGGGCGATCACGCGGCGGGGGTCTTCGCGTCCGTGGCCTCGACGGGTGACGCCGACGGCTCGACGATCGGCGTCGAGAGCCGCGTGGGATTCCGCGTGCTCGTGCGGGTCGACGGCAAGCTCGCGCCCGCCCTCACGATCGATGAGGCCGCGGCCGATTACACGGCGCAGTGGAACCCGTTCCGCCCGGGGGCGCTGTCCACTCAGTACACCGTGACCAACACCGGCAACGTCGCGCTCGCGCTGAGCGACGAGATCGACGGCCGCACGGGCGGCGACCGGGGCGATCTCCTGCCCGGGGAGTCGCGCGCCGTGAGCATCGACCCGACGCCCACCTGGCCGCTGTTCATGGTCGGCGATACCCTGACGGTGCACGGCTCGGCTCCTGGAGACGAGCCCCTCGCGACGTCTGCCGAAACCCGCGTGTCGACATGGGCTATCCCGTGGCCGCAGCTTCTCGTGATCGCCGGTGCGGCCCTCGTCATCGCCGCCCTCATCGGCGGACGACGACGCAGCAGCGCACGCCTCGAGCGGGCGATCGAGCAAGCGCGCGAGGAGGGGAGGCAGGAGGGCGCCGACGCTGTCGGTCGTTCGTAATACGTTCTGCGCAGGTTCACGAGTGGCAGCTGTCGGTACCTGGCCGCCGCCCTCCTCAGCCGGCACTCGACGCGCAGCCTGATCCATCGCGTCAGGCCGAGAACGCCTCGACCATGCGACGGGCCTCGTCGAGGTCGCCGTCGATCTCCATCTCGTTCAGCGGCACACCGTCGTAGAGCACCCGCGCCCAGGTGGTGGAGTCCCCCGCGACCCGGGCGCGGGCCGACGGTGCGGGCTCGCGCGCGATCGACAGGTCGCTGTCCCAGGTCAGGCGATAGTCGTATGAGCGGGCCGGCGTGCGGCGCCCGTCGTGCAGTCGCAGCTCGACCTCGAGCGGCGCTGCCGGCGGGGTCGCCGGCGCCATCGTGAGCATCGACTGCACGACGGCGTCCGGCGTCAAACCGCCGGAATCATCGCGGATCGGGGACCTCTGCGCCCACCGCCCGAGCTCGTTCAGCACGGGCCGCAGATCCCGTCCCCAGTCGGTCACCCGGTATGCAGCAGCACGCGCGGGAGCCGGCAGCGCGACACGCTCAATGAGTCCGGACTCCTGCATCCCGCGCAGTCGCGCGGTCAGCACCGCCGGGGTCACGCCCCACAGCCCCTCGGCCAGTTCGACGAACCGCTTCGGGCCGAGCATGAGCTCGCGCAGGATCGGGTACGTCCACCGGTCGCCGAGGAGTTCCATCGCGTGCGCCGTGGCACAGGCATCCCCATGGTCGGCGTAGGAGCGTTTGATCGGCATGCCCACATCATCCCACATTCACTATGGACATCATAGCATTCACTATGCTAAACGTAGTGTCATGACTGTTTCAGACACCACCACCCACGGCACGATCACGTCCGCAGACGGAACGCAGCTCGCGTGGAGTCGCACCGGCTCCGGCCCGGACCTCGTCATGGTGCACTGCGTCGCGACGTCCCGAGCCGCCACTCCCCAGCCCGGCCTGCCGACCGCACTCGCAGAGCACTTCACCGTATGGACGTATGACCGCCGCGGCACGGGCGAGAGCGGATCCACCGATCCATACGCCGTGGAGCGCGAGTTCGATGACCTCGCGGCGATCGTCGGCCTCGCGGAGGGCCGCCCCGTGACGGCCTACGGATTCTCGTCCGGCGCGACGCTGCTGATGCTCGCCGCCGAGGCCGAGGTGCCGCTCGCGCGCCTGGCCCTCCTGGAACCACCACTCATGCCCGAGGATCCCGGATACGCCGCGCGCGCCGAGGCGCAGCGCCTCATCGATGAGGATCTGCTCTCGGCACGGCAGTGGTTCAACACCGAGATCGTGGGCGTCCCCGCCGAGGTTCTCGACGAGATGCCACCGCCCACCGCCGAGGATCTCGAGAACACTCGGACGATCGTCCACGAGCTGACATTCCTTCCCGGCACGACGGCCGAGCGGTTCGCGGATCTCCGCATCCCCACCCTCGTCATCGCGTCCGACGCCACTGACCCCGGCATGCTCGAGGGGGTCGAACTGCTCGCCGCGACGGCCCCGAGCGTGACCGCCCAGATCCTGCCGGGCGAGTGGCACGGCGTCGACGATGGCGCCCTCGCGACCGCGATCCACGAGGTCGTCGCCGTCGGCCCCTGAACAAGCTCTATCCAACATCAATGTCCGATCTCACAAAGGTTGTCGGTTGGTGAGACAGATCACCCCCGGAAATACTGGTAAGTGGCGCGCTGCCGAAACTGCCGGTTGTCTCACGAAACTTGTCGGTGATCGCGTTTCGCTCTCACTCTGCCTAAAACGTCGAGCGGATCATTTCGGCGCAACTGGTTCCGACAGGTGCGCGAACGATGTGTCGTGCAGTCGGCCGACGACTCGGTGCGCCTGTCAGAAACGGTGGCGGTCTCAACCGGTAAACGCACCACCCGCCTACTCTGTCAGGTCTTCGTGCCGTAGGTGCCATGTCTGCGGTAGCGAGACCCAGCG
>NZ_AUGQ01000016.1 GCF_000422745.1 Microbacterium gubbeenense DSM 15944 | reverse complement strand
GGCCTCCGCACAGCGATCAACGACCTCGAACCGAGCGAGAAGCCTCTGGTCCACTCCGATCAGGGCTTTCAGTATCGGCACACCCTCTGGCAAGACACGTTGCGAGACGCCGGACTCACGCAGTCGATGTCTCGCAAGGGCACCTGCCTCGACAACGCTGCGATGGAGAGCTTCTTCAGCCATCTCAAGGAGGAGTGGTTCCGCATCCGAGAACCGCAGACTCTCGCCGAGTTTCATGCAGGGCTCTCCGAGTATTTGACCTGGTGGAACTCGGCACGAATCCAGAAACGCCTCGGCTACCTCAGCCCCAATGAATACCGCCAACACGCCCTGCCAAGCCCGTAGGATTTTGATTCCGAGTCCAACTTTCGGGGTCCACTCCAATCGAGCGCAACTACTGCAAGATCAAGCAGTGACGCGGGCTCGCCACCCGCTACGACAAACACGCGGTCATCTACCGCGCCGCAGCCGTCCTCAACGCCGTCATCGCCTGGAATCGAGAGCTCGCGCACGTCATCCACGGGAACCGCCCGACACCCTTCGGGCCCGTCGAGTCGAAGCAGGAGCGATGCGCTGACGAATGGGCAGCGCCGCGCCTCATTCGAGTCGAGGAGTTCAGGTGCTCCGGGGCGGGCGCGGCCCTTCGGTGGCTCACCACGACCAAGCAGCGCTACGGCGTGCAGATCATCAAGGCGCCCGACGTCTCCGTGGTCCTCGAGAAGTTCGCCCGCCCGATGCGATCCGATGCGCAAAGCGGTGGGCAAACGATGGATTCGACGCAAAAAGCCCCAGCGTGTATTCTGAGCGAACGCCGTTCTACCGCGTGATTACGCGGCAGAATAGCTCCGGGGCTGTAGTTCAATGGTAGAACTTCTGCTTCCCAAGCAGACAGCGCGGGTTCGATTCCCGTCAGCCCCTCCGACCAGGGATTTTCCCGGGTAGCGGCCCCGCCGTCCGACAGGACGAGCGGGGCCGCCCGCTATTTACTCGCCGTTTTCAGCGGCGAACACCTCGAGGCGCGCGGCGACGTTGGGACGCTCGAGCGGCTTCTCCACGTAGTGCCGGTCGGTGACCGTCGAGCCGGGGGCGTGGCCGAGCTGCAGCTGCGCGTCCTCGACGCCGAGCACGGTCGCCACGGCCTTGCGGCAGTCCTTCGGCGTCACCCAGGACACGCTCGTGTCCTTGAGCGCCGTCTTCCACTGCGCGCGCACGTTCTCCGGCCAGCGGAGCGTGCCGACGGCCGACGGGAACACCCACTCGTTGTAGGCCTGTACGCGCCGCGAGGTGAGCGCGTCGAGGACGAACCGCGGCAGCGCGAGGCGGCGGCGCGACTCCTCCGACTTCGGCTGTTCCTGGCGCTCGAGCCCCTTGCCCGCGATGCGGACGACGGTCGCGGTGATCGTGATCCACCCGCCATCGAGGTCGACGTCGTCCCAGCGCAGGGCGAGTGCCTCGCCGGGGCGGCACCCGGTCCCGAGGAGCACGTCGGCGAAGTCGGCGAGGTCGTGGATCGACCCGTCGCGGTGCGGCGGCTTCGCGTCCCAGGCTCGCATCGCCGCGCGGAGTGCACGCACGTCGTCGACCCCAGGCGCTCGTACGGCGTTCTTCGTACGCTTCGGGAGGCGCAGCTCGTCGGCGGCGTTGGACGGGGCCGCACCGTAGCGGACGGCGAGGCTGCACATGCCGTTGAGGACGACGCCGAGCATGCGCGCCTGCGCGGGGCCGGATGACTCGGCGACGCGGTCGGTGATGCGCTGCAGGCGGGGCGGCGTCGCCTCGCGGATGCGCACGCGGCCGACGTGCTCGTTGATCTGGGCGTTGACGGTGCCGCGGTAGCGGGCGATGGTTGCGGCTGCGCGGCCCTCCTTCTCGATCTCATCGAGCCATGTCTCGGCGAGTTCGGCGAGCGTCGACTCGCGCGTGATCGTCTCGCCGGTGGGGGCGACGCGATCGCGTAGCGCCCGGACGAGGGCCTGCTCGGCCTGCGCGTGGGTCTTCGCGCGGCGCTCCATCTTGCGGGTGACGCCGTCGCTGTCGCGGTAGTAGGCGACGGCGGCGGGCCTGCCGCCGAGCGTGGTCCGGCGGATGCGGCCCCAGGTTTCGAGTACGAGCGGGGGTCGTGCCATCAGTTGCTCCTCGGGTGTGCGGCGACGGCGCGGCTGAGTGCGGGGATGAGGTCCGCGACGGCGGCGAGGCGGTGCTCGGGGTCGATGTCGCGGATGAGGGGGGCGAGCATGGCGACGTAGGCCTGCACCTCGGCGCTGTACATCGTGCCGTCGAGGTCTACGTCGAGCGCGACGAACAGGCGGATGAGCTTCTCCGCCTGCGGCGCGACCGCGCCCTTCTCGATGTTGCGGATGGTGCGGGCGGTCACCGCGGAGCGCTCCGCAAGGGTCGCCTGCGTCATCCCGCGGGCCGCGCGGAGGTCCCCCACAAGCTCCCCGTACAGCAAGCGCTCGTGCTGTGTCGCGCGCTCAATCGCGGTGCGGGTGAGAACGAGGTCTTTCCCGGTCGGTTCGCTACTCATGGGGAAGAGCCTACCGACTGTTTCCGGTTACGCCAAGCAAAACGGCAAAATACTGCAGTCTCGTTCCGGCCCGAGCTTGCTCCGAGGGGAAAGACTCGCTACGGTTTTTCCTATGACACAGCTACCCACTCCTGGCCGGGCACTCCGGGTACTCCGCGAGCAGTCTGGCCTCACAGCCCGAGAGGTCGCCGAGCGAGCCGGGGTCTCCGAGTCCTACCTGTCGCGCGTCGAGACGGGCCGCGAGGACGCCTCCCCCGCGTGGATCGGATGCGTCGCGGCCGCCATCTCCCGGGCCCTCACCGAGGGCGCGCAGCCGCGAAAGGTCGCGGCGTGACCGAGCGCCGCGGCCCCGTCCTGCCCACCGCGAAGGCCGCCGAGTACGTCGGGCTCAAGCCCCAGACGCTCCGCAAGCTCAGGCACCTCGGGCAGGGCCCCGCCGCCTTCAAGCAGGGCCGCCTCAACGTCTACTACCCGGCCGACCTCGACGACTGGCTCGCCGATCGCCTGACCCCGGCCACCTGAACCACACAAGGAGCTAGAGATGCACGAAGCACTCGCCCGGGCAACAGACCCGGACACCAGCCACACCGCCGCCCCCTCCCGCACCAAGCGCGAGGAGCAGAAGCGCGCGATCCTTTGGCTGCTCAGCAACATCGGCCCGATGACCGACCACGAGCTGACCTGGCAGTACAGCCGCCTCCGGTTTCGGAACGACTGGCCCGCGACGCAGACCGACTCTGTGCGGAAGCGCCGCGCCGAACTCAAGAACGAGGGCCGCGTCGTCGACACCGGCACCGTGTCCGGCTTCGCTGGCGGCCGCGCGAGCACCGTCTGGGCCGCCGCATGAGCCGCACCCGCCGGGCCCGCCTGCTCGCCACCCTCGGACTCGCGCAGGTCGTCGCCTGGGCGCTCGCCTTCGCCGCCGTCCTGTCGTGCTACGTGCGCATGACCGTCGATGCCTGGGCCCTCATCGCCGCCGCTCTCCTCGGCCTCGCCTGGGCGCTCGCCGCTAAGTCGGACCGGGTCTGGGAGGCGGCGTCATGAGCCACACCTACTTCGCCCGCTCGGGCGTCACCGTCCTCGAGCTGCCCTGGGCGACGCCGCCGGTGACGGCGAACCAGCGCCTCCACTTCCGCGCACGCGCCAAGGCGACCGCGCTCGTGCGCGGCACCGTCGGGCGTCTCGCGTCCGACCTCGTGCCGCCGATGCGGCGGCCGCGCGTCACCCTCGTATGGCTCGTCACAACCCGGCACCGCCGCGACGCCGACAACGTCGTACCGACGCTCAAGGCCGCCTGCGACGGGCTCGTCGACGCCGGTATCGCCGCCGACGACACCCCCGAGGACATGGACAAGCCCATGCCGATCATCCACTACGCCAAGGGCCACCCGAAAGCACCCGGGATGTTCCTCGTGATCTGGGACAGCCCCGAGGCAACCGCCGAGGAGGAGCGCGCGATCGACGCGCTCACCGACGAGGAGGACTGCTCATGACGTACCTCATCATCGACGACGGAGCCGACCGCGAACGCTGGCTCGGCAAGCGCCGAGGCGGCGTCACCGCCACCGACGCGGCCCGCCTCATGCAGGGCGGCGCAGGCACGTGGGCGACGATCCGCCGCGAGAAGGACGGCCACGAGGGCAAGTTCCGCGGCAACCAGTTCACCCGCCACGGCAACGAGCGCGAGCCCGTCATCGCCGCGTGGCTCGCCGACGAGTACGGCCTCGAGCCCTCGACAGCCCTCGCCGCAAGCGCCGAGCGGCCGGAGGACCTGGCGACACCGGACGCGATCGCGCCCCCCACGCCGAACTTCACCGAGGGCGGACTCGAGTACGTCACGCACGCCATCGGCGAGATCAAGACGACGCTCCACGACTGGCAAGCGTGGGAGGACGTGCCGCGGCAGTACTTCTGGCAGGTCCTCTGGCAGATGCACGTGACCGGCGCGCGCAAGTGCATATTCGCCTTCGAGCCGCACGAGAACTTCATCCCGCTCTACATGGAGCCGCGCGTCTTCGAGGTCTACGCCTCCGACCACGCGGACGAGACGCGGGAACTCATCGAGTCAGTCGACCGCTGGCGCGCCGCCGCCGACGAGCCGGTCCCCGAAAGCCTCGCCGAGCTCGACCGCCTCCTGACCGACCGCGCGCAGTTCAAGGAGGCCGCCGACGTCGCCGCCGCGCACGTCTCCGACCTCGACGACCAGATCCGCGAACTGATCGACGCCCACGGCGAGCCGGTCAAGTTCGAGGGCACCGCCGCGAACGTCACCTACTCGGGCAAACCCGTCAAGTCGACCCGCTTCGACTCCAAGGCGTTCCAGGCCCGCTACCCGAGCGCCGCCAAGCGCTTCACCAAAACGACCGAGTCGCGCCCGCGGCTCACCATCACCGCAAGGAGCTAGAACATGACCGCCGCCGCCGAAAAGCTCGCACCCAAGGGCACCCCGAAGACCACCCCCAACGCGGCCCGCGCCGCCGCGGGCCTGCCGCCCTACGAGGAGCCGCCGAAGCACCCGAACCTCGCCGCCGCGCTCGCCGCGTTCCAGGCCGAGGTGCCGAACGTCCGCAAGGGGCAAACCGCGAACGTCGCATCGCAGAAGGGCTCGTACTCGTACGACTACGCGGACCTCTCCGACGTGACCGAGGCCACCCTCCCCCTCCTCGGAAAGCACGGCCTCGCCTTCTCAGCCATGCCGACACAGGACGAGCGCGGGTTCCTCCTCGAGTACGCGCTCACCCACGAGTCGGGCGATCGCCTCGCCGGGAAGTACCCGCTCCCGGCCGCGGCGACGCCGCCCCAGCAGCTCGGGTCGGCGATCACCTACGCACGCCGCTACATCCTCACCGCGATCACGGGCGTCGCACCCGGCGGCGACGACGACGACGCGCAGGCGACGCAGGCGTACCAGAACCAGCCCCAGCAGGCCCCGCGCCTGCAGGCCCCCGCACAGGCAGCGCCGGAGCCGAGGAACTGGGCCGCGAAGGCCGAGCAAGACTACGCCGCGGGCGCGCCCGCCTCTCACCTCGCCGGGCTCTGGCAGGCCGCGAAGCAGGACGGCGCGCCCCTCGAGCACCTCGACCGCATCGCGTCGCTCGGCCGCGCCCGCCAGGCCGAGTCCGAGCCGACCGACGCCGAACCCGCAGCGGAGGAAACCCCCGAGGACGCACCGGCCGGAGAGAAGGCGCACGCATGAGTGGCAGCATCGCCCTCCCCGCGCACGAGGCCGAGTGGCTTCTCCGCGGCGCGCTCGCCGCGGCGTCGAAGGATGACGTGACGCCCGCGCTGCGCGCCGACACGCGCTGGCTGCGCAGCGGCATCGGTGCCCTCCGGTTCGTGTTCCCGACGGCAGCCGAAAAGGGGAAGTTCCAGCCGGTCCTCGTCGTGAACACAGAGGGCACCGCCCGCGGGCTCGTACAGCCGAACCTCCTCCTCGATGCCAGGAGGTACGGCGCATGAGTGAGTGGAGCGACCTCCGCGACCGCGCCGAGGCCCTCGTCGAGCAGGGCGCGCTCGACCCCGTGACAATCGCGCGCACCCTGCACCACCTATCGATGCTCGGCCTCGAACTCACCGCGTTCATCGGCGACACCGATACCGGCCTCCTCGCAAAAGCGTCAGAGGCGGAGCTGGATTACGACGCGCGCCGGGCGAAGATGATCGACGACCTCCTGGGCGGCGGGTTTACGTTGACCCGCGCCCGGGAGCGGGCGTCGCACAGCCTCCGCGAGTTCCGGCGCGAAGCCGAGCAATCCAAGCTCGCCGCCGACTACGCGAAGGGCGTCCTCGCGTCCGTCAACCGGCGGCACTTCGAGCTAATGAACGTGGGCAAGCACGTCGACGCCGCAATCGGAGGCCGCCGTGGCTGACCCGACCGACAAGGTGCGCCGCGGCACCAAGGAGCGCGACGGCGAGCGCTGCGTCGCGTGCGGCACGCAATGGGGCCTCACCTTTCAGCACCGACGGGCCGTAGGGCAGGGCGGGTCCAGCCTCCGCCCCGGGTACGCCGACGGGCTCGCCGCGTGCGGGCCCTGCAACGCCCGCTTCGAGGCCGACATGCAGACGCTCGCCCTCCTCAACGGGTGGAAGGTGCGCCGCTGGGTGAAGGACCCGGCGCGCGTCCCCTACTACCACTCGGCCTCGGGCCGCTGGTACGCGCTCACCGACGACGGGCCGTGGCGCGTGCACATCCCGCGCGCCGAGGCCGTCGAGATGATGCTCGCCGTGTACGGCCCCGACGCCCGAGAGGGGGCCGCGTAATGGCGTGGTTCAAGGTCGACGACAAGTTTTGGTCGCACCCGAAGGTGCTGCTCCTGTCGGACTCGGCGGTCGCCCTGTGGGTGCGCGCGGGGACGTACTGCGCGCAGCAGCTCCTCGACGGCACGGTGCCCGCCCGGGCCCTGCGCCTCCTGGGCACCGAGGAGGTAGCCGACGAGCTGGTAGACGCCGGGCTGTGGACCCGCGAGGCGGACGGATGGAAGTTCCACGACTGGATGGATCACCAGCCGTCACGCGCGGAGGTCGAGGAGCGCCGGGAGCGCGAGCGAGACAAGAAGCGTGCGCAGCGCGCCCGCGGATCGTCCCGCGTGGACCGTTCGGGGGACGGCCGCTTCACCTCCCCCGACGCGTCCCCCGATGTGTCCCCAGGGGACACCCCCGGGGAGTCCCGGTCTGGTCCCGAGGGGGAGTCCCCCGCTACCCGTCCCGTCCCGTCCCGTACTCCTAACGGAGTATCTATTCCTCGCATCCGCGAGGAGTTCGAGCGGGCCTATGCCGGATGGCCGAAGAAGACAGAGCGCAAGAAGTCCGAGGCGAAGTTCGTCCGGCTGGCGCAGAAGCACGACCCGTCGTGGCTCGCCGACCAGGTGATCCGGTTCGGGCAGGCGTACACGCAGACGACGGAGACGCAGTTCGTCCCGGCGCTGGTCGTGTGGCTGAACGGCGAGCGCTGGACGGACGAGCTGCCGGTCGCGAGCCGCGAGGTCGTCGACCAGCAGTGGACCGCCGCGATGCGCTCGGCACCCGGCGACCCGTGCGCGGGCGGCCACCGATTCCTCGAGGACGGAACCTGCATGCACTGCACCGAGCGCCAGGGCGGACGAGCCTCATGACCGAGTCGCACTGCACCGCCTGCGACTGGGCGAACCAAGCGCAGGAGCGGCTCCTCCGCTCCGAGAACCGGCGTAGGCGTCTGCGCCGCGAGCGATTCAGACCCACCCCCGGCGTGCTCGCGACCCGCGAGTACGACCACGAGACAGAGCAGCTTCGCCGCTACCTCCGCGGCGAGCAAATCCGAGAGGAAGTGGCCTGATGGCCGGAGAAACCGTGATGACCGTCGTAGGCAACCTGACCGCCGACCCCGAGCTGCGCTACACGCAGTCCGGCGTCCCCGTGGCCAACTTCACGATCGCCTCGACCCCGCGCACGTTTGATCGCGCGTCGGGCGAGTGGAAGGACGGGGAAGCCCTGTTCCTGCGCGCCAGCGTGTGGCGCGACTTCGCTGAGCACGTCGCCGGATCCATGACGAAGGGCATGCGCGTCATCGCGCAGGGCAACCTCCGTCAGCGGAACTACGAGACGCGCGAGGGGGAGCGGCGTACGTCGATCGAACTGGATGTCCAGGAGATCGGCCCGTCGTTGCGCTACGCCACGGCCCAGGTCACCCGAGCGGCCGGTGGGGCACGCGGCGGCTCCCCCGCCCAGGTGCCCGGCGGCCAGCAGGCCGCCCCCGACTGGTCGACGCCCGCCTCGGCCGACGCGTGGAGCACCCCAGGGTCGTTCTCGGACGACACCCCGTTCTGATGGGCCGCCGTCCAGCTCCCAGGGTCGTGCCCCCCGCACGGCCCCGGGAGGCCCCGAGCCCTTGCGGCCACGCGTGCTGCTGGACCCCGCACGGGCACTCTGCCGTCGCCACCTCCTGCACCTGCCACCGAGAGGATTCCTAATGTTCCCGTGCGTCACCCACACCCTCCGCATGGCCAAGCCGTGCACCGTCTACGGCGAGCACCTGCCGACCTGCCGCGGAGTCGCCCTCGACGGCGAGCGCGCCGTCGCCTGCGAGGGATGCCTCCCCCAGCCCGCAACCCGCGGGATGCTCTGCGAGTCGTGCAACGAGCGCTACGCGGCCGCGATCGACATCGCCGTAGACCTCATCACGCACATGCGATCCGTGGAGCGCGGCTCAGTACCCGACGGGCCGCGATCGCCGACCCGGCCCGGCTCGCAGGTGATCGTGCCGACGTCATGGCTCACCGCCGACGACACGTGGGCGGCGCTGCACGAGCTCGCGTTTAGGTGCGATCCGTCCGAGCCCCTCGCGGTGCGACCGGGCGGCACGACCGCGTACGGGTTCGGGGCGCAAGACACCATCGAGCACGTCCGCGACCGTGTCGAGCTGGCGCTCGGCATCGCGCAGTCCGGCGATACGACGGACCTGCACATCGCACAGCTCGCCGTGCGGTTCTACCGCGCCATTCAGCGCGCGCTGGCCGCATTTCCGCTTGAGGAGTACTCGCGGCCGCTCGGGTACATCGCGTGCCCCGAACACCGCGGCGGCTGCGGGCACATGACCCTCGAACGCCGCCCGCCGTTGCAGTACCTCGACCCGCTCGTCTACCGCTGCGTCAACCCCGCGTGCGGCAGCGCGTGGGACCCCTACATCGTCGAGGTCGACCTCGCCGAGTACCGCCGACAGATCCAGGCCGAGCAGGCCGCCTAATCGAAGGAGCTACACGATGAACCGCACAACGAACCACGCGCACGAGGCCGCCGAGGCGCTGGACGATGCCGATCACGCCTACCGTGACGCGATCCGGCGAGTTGGGCCGGTGAGCGCGGACCGCGCTCGCCTGGATATGGAATACAGCATCGGCGTCGCGCAGGCGCAGGCGGCGCTCGAGCTCGCTGCGCAGGTGCGCGCCGGGAACCTCCTCGCGGTGCAACGCGAAGGCGTGGCCGCCCCGGCGCTCGCCGAGCGGATCGCTGGGGACGCCGCGGCGGTTCTGTACCCGTAGGCGGGATCCGGCGCTTGCTTTCCGTTCGTGCAGGAGTAACGTATGTACTACCAACCGGTACACACGAAGGAGATAGAGATGAACGAGACCACGACCGAGAAGCTGTTCGAGTTCTACATGGTCTCGCCGCGCGGCAAGCGCATCAGCCCCATCAACTTCCTTCGCGAGAGCGAGCTCGGCCTGCTCGACACGTTCAACGCGAACGAGCAGGCCGCGACGCCCGGCACCAAACGACGCTGGGTAGCCGTCCCCCGCTGACACCCCGGGCCGGGGCAAACCGCCCCGGCCCATCGAAAGGAGCTACGCATGACCACCAACTACGCGCGAACAGCCCTCGCGGTCCTCACGTTCCTCGCCGCGCTCACGATCCTCGCGGCACTCATGTTCGCGGCCACCGCGGGCGGAGCCTGGCTGTTATCCGAGGGACTCATGGCCCTGTTCCCCACCGACTACGGCGAGATCAGCCACAGCACCGAGCTGGTGGTCCAGTGAACGCCAGTGCGGCCGGGGGAACGCCCTACGACCCCAGCGAGGAGACAGGCCCGCCCGAGGAGAAACGCGCGAGCCTCGCAGGCCTGCGGGCCGCCCTTGTCCGGGCAGGGCGCGAGGTCGGCGCGCTCTCCGAGCAGGTCCTGCGCTACCGGCGCGCGCTGATTGACAGCGGCGATCGCCGCATCGCGGCCGAGAAGCGGGCCAAGAGGGCGGAGGCCCTGATCGACAAGATGACCGCCTCGCAGAGGTTCTTCTCCCGGCTCACGGACGCCGAGCACGAGCGCGACGCCGCTCTCGCGTCCATCGAAGCTGCGCTCCGATACGCACGAGTGAACGTCGACGTCGCTGAAGTCGACGGCATGGTGGTGATTCTCTGCGGTGTCCCCGCTGACGCTCTGCGCGAGCACGACGCGGCGCTGATCGACGCCCTGGCAGGGGAAGCCCGGGAGCAGGACGAGGGATCCGGGGCCGCGGACTGGCTCCAGGAGAAGGCCCACCAGCGACGCGAGGAGCGGGAACATGGCTGACAGCTACACGGCGAGCGAAGCCGAGGTGGAGGCGGGATGCGCGGCGTTCTACGAGGGCGCGAGCGGCCTCACATCATGGGAACGACTGGTAGCCACCGACGCGGCGCTCGCGGGACGATACCGCGACGGAATCCGCGCTGCTCTCCTTGCCGCCCAGGAGGTGCGCCGTGGGTGATGTCCGCCCGACCGGGTGGGGGCACCAGTGTCGCCGCCCGTGTCTCTGGCTCGCGCGCCTCAGGGGCAGGCGGCTCGGCGCGGTGTGGCAGTGCAACTGCGGGAATCGGTGGCACATCGGCGTCGCGACCATCTCGCGGGTGCTCCCAGAAGCACCCCTGATCTACGAATGGCAGGAGAAGAACGATGTCTGACCAGATGACACCCGCCGAGATGCGGGAGACCGCGAAGCGTCTGCACGGCGATGCTGGCCCGAGAGGGACGATCTTCGACGACCAGCAGGCACAGGACGCACGCGCGGGCGCGGCCGCCCTCCAAGCGCTCGCGGCGATCCGGGAGGCCTGGACAGTTCCAGGCCCCGCGCCGTCACTTCACCGCGGCTGGCAGCACAAGGTGCGCCGCGGGTGGCCGTCGCTCGCAACGGCGATCGAGCACGGGACGGGGGCGAACGCCGACCCGACCGTACGGCTGCGCATTCTGCGTGCGATCGACGCGACCGGCGTGCTGACCGACGAGCACGATGCCCGCGCGCTCGCCGACGGCCTAGCTCCGCTCATCGCGGCCGAGCGGGCCAACGCGAGGGGGACCGCATGACCCCGGAACAGCAGCTCGAAGTAGTCGAGGCCATGTCCGGCATCTGCGATCTGCTCGACACGCTAAAGGTCGGGCTCGAGGACCGCGGCTGGCAGCCGACGCTCGCGGCGCAGGCGGCGATCCAGGTAGGCGGACCGGTCATCCTGGCTGGGTCCACTCGAGGCGGCAACGCATGATGGGCCGAACGATCCGAAAGCGCGAACTGACTATCGCCGAGGCGGCCGCCGCAACGGGAAAGTCCCCGGACACGATTTACCGCTGGGTGCGGGGAGGCAAGCTCCGGGCAACCGAGACCACCGACGGCCTCAACGTCCGCACCGAAGACGTTCTAGCGGCGGCAGCCCGGACTCGTCCGGGCCGACCGCGTGTCGGGTAGACAAGAACCTGCAAAACGTGCAATAGTCTTTCCTATTGGATGGCAAAAGCTGTCCGAGAAACGCCCCCTCGGCACCTAGCTCCGTCGAGGGGGCGTTTCGCATCCCCGTGGGTCGAGGGCCGGTCAGGCACCGGAGACGACTCCCCGCGGGGCAGTCTTCACCCGCGCACTAGGGAGTTCGCCGTGTCAACGATCGTCCGTACCGTCCCAATGCCCGTCGCCGATCTTCGCCCGTACCGGGGCAACCCCCGGCGCGGCGACGTGGACGCGATCGCCGCATCGCTCAAGGCACACGGTCAGTACCGGCCGCTCGTCGTGAACGAGGGCACACACACCGGGCACGCGCTCGAGGTGCTCGCCGGGAACCACACCCTGCAGGCCGCGCGGAAGCTCGGGTGGGGCGAGGTGCTCGTGTCCGTCGTCGACGTCGACGAGCAGCAGGCGGCGAAGATCGTCGCGGTCGACAACCGCACGAACGACCTCGCCGACTACGACACCGACGCACTCCTCGAGCTGCTGGGCGGCCTCGACGACCTCGACGGCACCGGATACGACACCGACGCAGTCGACGAGCTCGTCTCGGACGACGAGGGCGCTCCCGGCGCGGCCGACCTGCTCGAGCCCGAGGACGACAAATACAACGCCCAGTTCGCCGTGACGGTCGTCTGCACCAACGAGGCCGAGCAGGAGGCCGTCTACGAACGCCTCAAGGGCGAGGGCTACGAGTGCAAGGTCGTGACGGTATGACGACCGCGATCCGCGTCGACCAATCGGTCCCGCCGTACGACTCATACCGCGCCGAGCGCGTCCGCTCGCTGTTCAACGCGACCAACGACCAGGCCACCCGGTTCCGGCTGGACCTCGACCTCCCGATCGACATGGACGGCGACTGGAAGGTCGGCGTCGTCGTCGGCCCTTCCGGGTCAGGCAAGTCGAGCATCGGTCGGCAGCTCTGGGACGGAGATGCCTTCTACGAGGCCGACGGCTGGCCCGACGACAAGCCCATCGTTGATGCGATCGCCCCGGGCGGGAGCTTCGACGCCGTCACGGGCGCGCTCGCGTCCGCGGGCCTCGGCGACGTGCCCGTATGGCTCCGGCCGTACTCGGTCCTGTCGATGGGGCAGCGCTTCCGAGCCGACCTCGCCCGCATCCTCGCCGAGCAGCCCGACCGCGTCGTGTTCGACGAGTTCACGTCTGTGGTCGACCGCCAGATCGCAAAGGTGGGCGCGGGCGCGTTCGCCAAGGCGTGGCGTCGCACGGGCGGCAAGGCCGTTCTCCTGTCCTGCCACTACGACATCCTCGACTGGGTCGAGCCCGACTGGGTCATCGACACCGGCACCAAGCAGTTCCAGCTTGCCTCCGACAAGGAGGGTAAAACTTGGCGACGGCCGAGGATCGACGTGGAAGTCCGGATGGGCGGGTGGGACCTATGGCCGTTCTTTAAGCCGCATCACTATCTAGATATCCCCCGCATGATCGGCGCGAAGTGCTACGTCGCGTTCGTCGACGGCGAGCCCGTCGCGCACCTCGGCGTCGGCACGAAGAACGTAGCGACTAAGGACCGACGGGGCCGGAAGGTGAATGCCGTCGAGGCGCGCGCGTCCCGGCTCGTCGTCCTGCCCGAGTGGCAGGGTGCGGGCGTAGGCGTCCGATTCCTCAACCACGTCTGCGAGCTGCAGCGCACCGGCGAGGGCGTCCTCCCTGGCCGACGGATGACGACCACCTTCCACACGTCCCACCCGCAGCTATCGGCTGCGCTCCGGCGCTCGACGCTGTGGCGGCAGATCAGCGGCACGCTGTCCGGATCCAACAAGGGCGCGTCAAAGGCATCCCTTAAACGCGCCGCCGCGAAGACGGGATCCTTCGGGGCCTCGGGCTTCGGCGGCCACCTGCGCGCCGTCCAGGGCTTCCGCTACTACGGCGACACCTCCACGCACAAGGAGACGGCATGATCAACGTGTACCTCGCGGGGTCCGGCTCGTTCGGGCTCGCCGCAGCCGAGGCAATCGTCGAGGACGGGCACGCCCTCGCGGGCGTCTGCTCCCCCGCCGAGGGCCGCCGCGGCGGCCGCGATCCCCTCGCGCTCTACTGCGAGCGCACGGGCACACCGTGGACCGACGTCGACCGGCTCACGCCCGACCACGTGCCCGACGGCGTCGACCTCATCTACACCGCCCACAGCCACGCATTCGTGGGCCGCAGAACGCGCGCACGCGCGCCGCTGGCCCTCGGCTACCACCCGTCGCTCCTGCCCCTCCACAGGGGCCGCGACGCGGTGAAGTGGCAGTCACGCCTCGGCGAGCGCGTCACGGGCGGCACAATCTACCACCTCACCGATCGCGTCGACGGTGGCCCCATCGCCCTACAGGAGCACGTCATCGTGCCCGGCGGGATGAAGGCGTCGCACCTCTGGTCCGACTACCTGTTCCCGCTGGGCATCCGGCTCACGCGCGAAGCGGTCGCCCTTGCGGCAGACCCCGCGCAGGTGCCGATTCGGCCGCAGAATGACAAGCTCGCGACATGGGAGCCGTCGTTCGACTCGGCCCCGGTGTACCGGCCCGAGCTGCTCGAGCTGACGGCCGGATAAGCCGGAGGCCCGGCCGGACGTTGTGCACCCGGCCGGGCCTCCTCCTCTCAGTAGTAGTCGTCGCCCTCGTCGTTGGGGTCGACGAACAGGTCCTCGCAGGCGAGCGACGGGATCGCGCCGTAGCCCGCCCCGTAGCGCTGCCCGTTGGCGAGGACGACCAGCGCGTCCTCGCCGAAGACCTTTACCGCCTGCTCGACCTGCTCGAGCAGGTCGCCGAGGCTAATGGTGCTGTTGATCTGGTCGGGCGCGTAGCCCTGGTTGTCACTGATGCTCATCAGGACGCGGGCGGCGGTGTCGGTCATCTCTAGCTCCTTCGTGTGTACCGGCTGGTAGTACATACGTTACTCCTACACAAACGGAAAGCAAGCGGGGCCGGGACCACGCCCCGACCCCGCCACACCAACCGGCCACGACTAGCCCACCGACCTCCCGCACGCCGGGCACACGTCGCCCCGCCCGCGCGCGAGCATCTCGTCGGAGACGGCGTAGCGGGCGCGCACCTGCTCGGAGCGGATCACGGCTCGCCGCCCTTACGGCGCGCGGCCGTCGCCGCGTCGGTATTCGTGCCCGGCCGCGCCTTCTCCCACGTCTCGATCGTCTCGACGAGCCACGCAGGGCGGCCGCCGATGCGAATGTCCGGCTCGGGCAGGTCCCACTCCTTCGGCGTCCCGGCCTTCCTGTTCGTCTTCGCGCGCGTGTGGTACGTCTGCACGCTGGCGGGCTTCACGCCGATGCGCTCGGCGATCCCGGCAATGTCGAGGTAGTCCTGTCCGGCCATGCGAATGACGTTACCCGCCCGTCGGCGGGCATCCCCACCCGGCTGTGATGTCTTGACCGCCATAGCGGTACTCCTTTCGGGGCCGAGGGATCGCTCCCCCGGCCCAGTCGTTGTCAGAGGAGGGCGAAGGCGCTCTTCTTGATCCGGTCGGCCTTGTGGCTGGCGACCGTGCGCGTTGCGCGCGCGAGGGCCTGGTCCTCGCCGTGCGTGGGCGCGAAGTGGTCGACGTACTCGGTCACGGCCTGGTAGGCACCCCAGCGGGTGCCGCGGATGCCGGTGAGCGTGTCGCTGTCGCGGTAGAGGCGGATCAGGCCGTCGCGGTTCTCGGCCGCACGCTTGCTGGCCTTGCCGTCGTCCTTGATGCCGAACAGCTGCGCGGCGTAGGCGTCGAACTGCTTGTTCGTGTACCGGCGGGCGAGGAGCGCCTCGGCCTCCTGCTCGAACGCCTCGACGTACTTCCACGTCAGGCCGAGGGCCTCGCGCGCTTCCTGCAGCTCGCGGCCCGCGTTCGCCGTGTGGCGGATCGAGAACGTCGCCTTCGCCTCGCGGAGCGCGGCGGCCTGCGTGTTCGCGCAGACGACGCGGACGGGCGAGACGAGGAACCGGAACGCGGAGTTCCCGTCGTGCGAGTTGAGCGCGACGAGGTTGAGGTCGACGGCGTCCTTCCCGCCGACGAGCATCGTGTCGGGCAGCTTCATCGTCATGAACGTCTCGCGCCCGCCGCGGAGGCTTCCGGCGGTGTCGAAGTGCGCGCCGCTCTCGTCGACGAGGCGGTTGAGCAGTTCGGCGTGCTCCTCGTTCTGGATGGGCGTGTAGAACGACCCGACGGTGCCGAGGTACTCGGTCGCCTGGGTGACCGGGTTCGTGCGGACGGTTGCGTACCGGTCGGGCACCTCGAGCGACGTGACGCCGTCGTCGGTGACCTCCGTGGCGGTGAGGCCGATCTTGCGGACGTTCCAGCCCGCGAGGTGGGCGGCCCTCATGGCCTCCTCGGCGGTCATCTCGCCGTCGAGGACGGTGCCGAGGCGGTGCCACGCGGGGATGCGGGCGAATGCCGCCGCGTGGACGCCGGGGGCGAGTTCGTCGATTTCGTGTGCCATGTCTTGCTCCTTCGTGTGGTGGCGGCGGTGTTGCCGTCGTGCCCGCCCGGGGGTCGCACCCGGGCCCGTGCTGCTCGGGCGGCGGAAGTCAGAGGAAGTTGTCTTCGACGCAGGCCCAGAACTGGTCATCGGTGCCGTTGCGGTAGTGCTCGAGCGGACCGTGGCGGACGGTGGTGCTGATCATCGAAAAGGCGATCCACCGGATGTCGTAGGTCGCGTAGACGTCGTCGGCGCAGACCTCGACTCCGGCCTCGGCGGCCTGGGAAATGATCGGCTCGATGATCTCGTTTCTGATGGCCGCCTCGCGGGTGCTGTAGGTCTTCATCTCATCTACTTTCGTATGTACCGGTTGGTAGTACATACGTTACTCCTGCACACGGACAAAGCAAGCGGACGGAACATGACACGGGATAGCCGAGCGGAACGCGACCTCCACGCCGAGTTACACGGCCTCTGGGGCATCGCCCGGCCGCCCTGCTGGCTATGCGGGCAACCGATCGACTACGACGCCCCGGCACATGACCCCGACGCCCTCGATGTGGACCACGTCAAGCCGTACTCAACGCACCCGCACCTCGCGCTCGTGCGCAGCAATCTGCGCCCCTCGCATGTACGCTGCAACCGGTCCCGTGGTGCGCGGCCGCCGCGGCCCGAGATCGGGGCCGTGGCGGAGGAGTGGTAGCCCGGGCTGGCTTTCGCCCCCCGATAGATGAAAATATCGGAGCATGTACTACCGCACAGCACACGCAGCGGCGGCCGTCATCGGCATCGCCGCGCTCGCCCTCACCGGCTGCGCCACGGGTGCCGAGCCGGAAGCCACGGCCGAGAGCGCCCCGCCCTCTGCCGACGCCACACCGACCGCGTCGCCGGAGCCGGAGCCGGAGACAACGGACGAGCCGGTGGGGCCCACCGAAACGCCCGCCGCGGAGCCCACCGAAACCGCGCCCGCCGAGACCGACGCCGCCGCATGCGAGCAAATCGCAGGCCAGAACAACGACGCATACGGCTCCTACGGGGACGGCGACTCGCTGGGCGGCTTCCCGATCGTTCCGCTGCAGGACACCGGGGCGCGCCCGGGCGCGCAGGGCGACGCCGCCGCAGATGACGAGGGCGTACCCGCCTCGTACACCGTCGCCGCGGGCGACAACGAGGACGCGATCGCGGAGCGGTTCTGCGCAACGAGGGACTACCTGGTCCTACTGAACTCGATCCGTCGCAACACCTCGACCGTGGAGACGGACATCCCCTGGCCACAGGCCGGGTCCCGGATCACGATGATGGACCTCTACGAGGGAGACACCCTCAACCTGAACCCATACACGATCTCCAGCGTTGGCGACCAGAACGGGCAGGCGTACGCCAACAACCCGGACATTCCGATGCCTCCCCAACAGTGACCGCCCTCGCCGCCATAGGCGTCGAGCAGGGGCGCGGAACGGCGGCGGAACCCCGGCAGCGGCGGAACCGACGCCGCCGCCGATATGAGGATCGACCTATGAAGAAGCATGCGGCTCTGATCTCGGTGACCGTTGTCGCCGCCCTCGCGCTGACCGGCTGCTCTCCAAGCGCAGAGCCGGAGGCAGTCGCAGAGAGCCCAGGGCCCGTCGCCGCGGAGACCGCGACGCCGGAACCGGCCGAGACGCCGGGCCCCACGCCAACCCCTACGCAACTGAGCGCGGCGGACTGCAAGGATGGGCCCACCGCGATCATCCGGCTCCCCGCCGATGCCTACGCGCCCTCCTATAGCAATACGGCCCGCCTGGACGGAGAAATATTCGACACCGGCCCGCGCGATCTGGCCGCCGGAGACCCTACCCTCAACGAGGAAGGCGAGATCGTGTCCTACACGGTGCAGCCCGGCGAGACCCTCGCAGCAATCGCCGGTCGGTTCTGCGTAGGCGAACGAACCCTCGCCGCTTACAACCACACGAACGGCCACGACCTTCAGGCCGGAGCGGCCGTGGTCCTCCGCCCGGACCCCGAGGAGCCCTGGTCCCGCGACTGATACCAGCCGAGCGCAACCGCGCTCCCGAAAGGCCCACCCCCACCTCCGGGGGTGGGCCTTTGCCGTACCCACCGAAGGAGAACCTCATGACCATGCAACGCATCACTTGCACTGGCGGCCCCCTGCACGGCAAGCGCTACGACGTCCACGCGAACACCAAGGAGTTCCCGGCCAAGGGCGGCACGTACACCGTGAAGGGCGCGCGGGCCACCTGGACCGCGGCGGACAGCGAAACCGACCTCGGTGACGCGCTCGAAGGCCTCGCCGACACTCCGGCCCGCCGGGGCACCAAGACGAGCAGGGCGAAGAAGTGAGCCCCGAGGCGTCCCTCGGCATCCTCCTCCGGCTCGGCGACGCGACGCCCGCAGAAATCGCCACGGCCGAGGTTCCGCTCGTAGCCCGCCCAAGCAGCAACGGCCCGGGCCTCTCCCTCGACAACACCGCGTTCCGCTCCGGCGTCGCCTCGGCGCTCCGCCGCGCCGCCGACGAACTCGAAAAGGACGCAGACGCGTGAATGACGCCGCACTCGACGCCCACGCGGGACTCCGCGTAGCCGTCATCGTCGCCGCCCGCGAGCACGCCAAGCCCGCGCTCGAAGACATGGCACTCGTCGCCCCGGCACGCCGCATCCACAGGGCCGCGGGGACCGAAGCAATCGACTACCACTCCGGCGGTGTCCTCCTGATCCAGGTGGCCGGAACAGACATGCGCGGCTACAGCCTCGACCGCATCTACGTCGCCCGCCACGCCCGCATCCGCGCGAACGAGCTGCGCGACCTCCGCCAGGCCGTCCAGGCCCGCGGCGGCACGCTCATCGGCGTGGAGGAGGCATGAACAAGTACACCGCGAAGGCACTCGCCCAGGCCGCCCGCGACGAGGGCCGCCGGATCCTCGTCGCCACGTACCACCCCCGGTACGCGATGGACGAGGTGCCCGACGAGCTGCTCGACACCGCGTCACAGATCCTCGTAGCCAACGGGCGCGAGCGCATCTGCTACCCGAGCGGCGGCTTCATCTACTTCCGCAGACCGGGAACGCAGGGGCACCGTGGCCTCGCGCTCGACACCGTCATGATCGACGCCGACGTGCCGCACCGCGAGCACCTCGACCTGTTCGAGGCCCTGGCCCCCTGCCTCGACACGAGCGCATCCGGAGAGGTGATCCGACCGTGAGCATGATCGACGACATGCTGGCCTTGCAGACCGCCTTGCCGAGGTACCGAGCGAGCATCGCCCGACGCCGCGCTCTCCTCGTCCGCGACGTGGAGGAACGGTACGGCGTGGCCCTGCACCAGCACCCGCGCAAGGCGAGCGTTGTCGTGGTGAGCGCCACCGACTACGACGAGCTACGCGCCTGCGTGACGAACGACAGCGGCCTCGACGCCGTCGGCCGCGGCTACTACTCGTACCTCGGCGGAGAACTCGGCGTGAACGTCGCGCCCGACTGGACCTGTGACCCTCTGGCGCTCTCCTGGCTACGCCTACGGGTGAGCCTGCTCGACCGGCCGATCCGCCGCCTACTCCGCGCCCTCACACGGTAGCCACCGGGTAGGGGCGTCCGAATCACGGCGACCCCGCCCACGGGCAGGTGCGCCGGTAATGAACTATCCCCCTCCGGCCGTAGTACCCCATCGCGTGCGTGTGCGCGCGTGAGCACCCCTGGAGGAAGCATGGCCAGCACCAACGATCGCGCCGACCGCGACCGGAGCGCCCTCGAACTGCGCCGCGCCGGTGTCTCTGTTGCGCGCATCGTCGACCGGCTCGGGTTCAGCACTCCGCTGCAGGCCGAGCGAGCGATCGAACGGGCCATGAAGGCAACGGGCACTCCTACGGACCCGGCCGACGTGCGCGCGCTCGAACTCGACCGCCTCGACCGCCTACAGCAGGCCGTGTGGACGCAGGCCCTCAACGGCGATATCAAAGCGATCGACCAGGCGCAGAAGCTCGCCGAGGCGCGTGTACGGCTCGCGGGCATCGCGTCCCGCGGCGAGTCCGTGATGACGAATGCGTTCGACAGCACCGTCGAGGCGCTCAAGACCGAGCCCGAGGACGTATCGATCATCGCGTCGGGCCGCCGTATCGCCGAGCGCATCGACACCGCCGCCGCGTCCGGCGATGCCCTCGCCGAGACGAAGGCGCTCTACCTGCTGCCCCACCTGATGAACATCCTGCGCGAGCTAGGGGCGACGCCCGCGGCCCGCGCAGACCTGAAGGCGAAGGCACCGAATGGCAACGACGAAAAGCGCGCGAAGCTCACGGCGCTCCGGGGAGGACGCACCGCGTAGGGCCGGATCCCGCGGCCCCGGTGCCGCCTACGCCGCCGCCGTCGGCGGGCCCACCCGGGCCGCGTCATTCAAGCGTCGCGTCGGGTGCACCGAGCCGCGGGTCTTCACGCCCCCGAAACGCAAGCTAACTCGCGCTACGTCCCGCGGATTCGAGTGCATCGAGTTCGCCGAGGAGATTCTCGAGGTCGAGCTTCTGCCGTGGCAGAAGGCGCTCCTCATCCGTGCGCTCGAAACGAACGAGGACGGCACCTACCGGTTCAAGACGGTCGTCCTCCTCGTCGCCCGCCAGAACGGCAAGTCGACACTCATGCAGGTGCTCAGCCTGTGGCGCATGTACGCCGACGGCGCTCCCCTCGTGATTGGTACGGCGCAGTCGCTCGACATCGCCGAGGAGCAGTGGGCGGGCGCGGTCGAAATGGCCGAGTCGGTCCCCGAGCTAGACGAGCTGATCGAGCACGTCGACAAGACGAACGGGAAGAAGGCGCTCCGCCTGAACACGGGCGAACGCTACAAGGTCGCTGCAGCATCGCGCCGCGGCGGCCGCGGCCTCTCCGGCGACCTCGTCCTCCTCGACGAGCTGCGCGAGCACCAGAACTGGCACGCATGGGGCGCAGTCACCAAGACCACGATGGCCCGCCGCCTCGCGCAAGTCTGGGCAGCGTCGAACGCGGGCGACCTCTCCTCTGTCGTACTGCGGCACCTGCGGTCGCTCGCCCACCGCGCGCTCGGCTGGCCCGACGGACAGGACGGCATGGTCGACCTGCCGCACGAATCCGAAGACGCCGATGACTCACTGGGCATCTTCGAGTGGTCCGCGGCCCCCGACCGTGAGGTGTGGGACCGGGACGGCTGGTGCGAGGCGAACCCGTCGCTCGGGTACACCATCGACGAGCGCTCGATCGCGGGCGCGGCCTCGACGGACCCGGAGTGGGTGTTCCGCACCGAGGTGCTGTGCCAGTTCGTGAACATGGCCGGCCTCGGCCCGTTCCCCGCGGGCTCATGGGCAGCATCGCTCGACACGAAGAACGACCGCGCCTCGCGCGGCGTCACTCGCGACACCGCGCGGCCCGCCTGCTACGGCATCGACATGTCGCACGACCGGACGATGGTGTACGTCGCGATCGCGTACTGGGACACCGAGGGCGTGCCGCGCGTGGAGATTGCGGCGCAGCGCTCGGGGCCGGACTGGCTGATCCCGTGGCTCACGTCGCCGAAACGAAAGGTAGCCCCGACCTACGTCGCCGCGCAGCGGCGCGGGGCCCCGATCTCGTCGATGTGGGACGCGCTGGTCGATGCCGGGCTCGATCCGCACCCGTGGGAAGGCCCGCAGCTGGCGGGCTGGCACGGCGCGTTCTTCGACCTGCTGCGCTCCGCGGTGGTCGAGGACGACCCGGTCGTGCGGCTGACGCACGGCGGGCAGCCCGCGCTTGACGTGCCCGCGAACTCGGCGACGGTGAAGGCGCTCGGCGACGGCTGGGTAGTCGACCGCAAGCAGTCCCCAGCGGACCCGTCCGCGCTCGTCGCAGCGATCGCGGCCGTCGGCCTACTGATGACGAATCCAGAACCGGCATACGTGTCGGCCTATGAGGACGGCGACCTGCTCGTCCTCGAATGACGAGAGGGGGCCGCGTTGGCTTTCCGTGATGCAATCGCCGCACTCCTCGGGCGCGGGGGACCGAACACGCAGATCGAGTGGCTGGGGCCGACGTTCCGGCAGATGGTCCTCGGGCTGACGCCGGAGGAGCTGTACCGAACGCAGCCGCATTTGCGGATCGTGCTGTCGTTCGTCGCCCGCAACGTCGCCCACCTTGGGCTGAAGGCGTACGCCCGCGAGGGCGACAACGACCGGCGACGCCTCGGGCGGTCCGATGACCCGCTTGCGGCGCTGATCGCCCGCCCGAACCCGAACATGACGACGTTCGAGCTGGTGGAGACCCTCGCGGCGGACCTGGGCCTGTACGACGTGGCCTACTGGTGGCTGCGCGAGGACGTGAACGCCCCGTCGGGCTGGGCGCTACGGCCGATCCCGCCCGCGTGGGTGACAGGCCAGAGCGGGGGGAATGCATTTGCCCCGAGCCGCTATGAGGTGACGAGCCCGCGCGGGCGGGTCACCTACGTCAAGGCCGACGACATGATCGTGTTCCACGGTTGGAACCCGGGCCGCCCGAAGCACGGTACCTCGCCCGTGGAGACCCTCAAGCAGGTGCTCTCGGAGCAGGTGCAGGCCTGGTCGTACCGCGAGCAGGTGTGGCAGCGCGGCGGCCGCGTCGGCGCATACCTCACGCGGCCGAAGGACGCGACGTGGTCGGACGCGGCGCGCGAGCGCTTCGCACGCGACTGGAAGGACCGCTGGACCGGCAAGGACGGCAAAAAGGCGGGCGGCACGCCGATCCTCGAGGACGGCATGGAGCTGCACCGGCTCGGCTTCTCCGCCCGCGAGGACGAGTGGGCCGAGGTCGCGAAGCTGGCGCTGTCGACGGTCGCGGCGGTGTACCACGTCAACCCGGTCATGGTCGGGATCCTCGACAACGCGAACTTCTCGAACACTCGGGAGTTCCGCAAGATGCTCTACTCCGAGACGCTCGGGCCGACGCTCGCGCGCATCGAGGAGCGCGTGAATGCGTTCCTGGTGCCGCGGGTGACGACGAACCCGGACGCATACGTCGAGTTCAACATCGAGGAGAAGCTGCAGGGGTCGTTCGAGGAGCAGGCGTCGATCCTCTCGACGTCGACCGGCGCGCCGTGGATGACCGTAAACGAGGCCCGGGCGCGGATGAACCTGCCCGCGATTGACGGCGGTGACCAGCGGGTGGTCCCGCTGAACGTCCTCGTCGGCGGCCAGGCGTCGCCGCGCGACTCCGGCACCCAGAACGAACGTTCCGGACGGGCGCTATCGAAGGGCGCGCTCGCGATGCTCGAGGAGCTGAACGCGTCCCACCCCCAGGAGGCCACGGGCGTGATCCGTGCGCTTCCGGCGAAGTCATCGCGGCCCGTCCGCGCGAAGGCGCAGGTCGGCGACGGTCACGAGGCGAAGGCCGAGGAGATCATGGATGCGTTCTTCGATCGGCAGCGCGAGGCGGTCCTCGCCCGTGTGAACGGCGCGAAGGACGACACGTGGTGGAACGCCGAGCGGTGGGATAAGGAACTCGCCGAGGAGCTGCTCGCGCTGGCGCTGCAGACGACGAAGGATGCGGCGGCCGCCACGCTCGCCGCGTTTGGGCTCGACCCGGACGCGTATGACGTCGCGCGGACAGAGGCCTTCCTCGCGGAAGTTGCTGCCTCTCGCGCGGCGATGGTGAACGCCACAACGCGCGACCAGATCGGCGCGATCCTCGCAGGCTCGGGACCGGACGGGGTTGCCGACCCCGCGCACGCGTTCGAGGTAGCGAAGTCGTCGCGGTCGGCGACGATCGCCGCGACGCTCGTGACGACGTTCGCCGCGTTCGCGGCGACCGAGGCGGCCCGGCAGAACGGCGGCGGCCGGAAAACGTGGATCGTCACATCAGGCGATCCGCGGGCCTCGCACGCCGCGATGAACGGCGAGACGGTCCCCGTCGACGCGACGTTCTCCAATGGCGCGAAGTGGCCGGGCGATCCGGTGCTCGGCGCGGACGGCGTATCCAACTGCAGGTGCGACGTCGAAATCACCTTCGGCTGAAAGGAGCCGTCATGAAATTCAAGAGCCTGCCGGTGAAGTTCAAGACCGGCGCGACCGACGAGTCGCTGGCCGAGGGCGAGTTCCTCGTCTACCCGTCGACGTTCACCCGCACGCCCGACGCGTACGGCGACGTCGTCGCCAAGGGCGCGTTCGCGGACGGGATCGCTCACCGCAAGGAGCAGGGCATCGTCCTCTCCGGCCTGTACGGGCACCGGATGGACGACCCGCACCTGAACATCGCTGCGGCGATCGATGAGGGCGAGGACGAGCACGGGTGGTGGGTCAAGGGGGCCTTCGACCTCGACGACACCACGGCCGCGAAGGTCTACCGGCTGGTCAAGTCCGGGCGCATCCGTGAGCTGTCGTTCGCGTACGACACGCTCGACGAGGGCCAGGTGGTGCTGGACGACGGCACCAAGGCGAACGAGCTGCGCGACCTCGACGTGTTCGAGTTCAGCTTCGTGCCGATAGGCGCTAACCGGGACACGTCCGTCGTCGCCGTGAAGTCGGCCGCGGAGGTGCTCGCGGAAGGCATGAAGGCCGGGCGGGTGCTCGCGCAGAAGCACATTGACTCCCTGCGCTCCGCGCAGGGCGCGATCGGCGCGGTAATTGCCGCCGCCGAGTCGCAGGACGACCAGGGAAAGGCCGCCGAGGACGGCGGGGGCAAGGCTGAGGACCCCCCTGGGGGCAAGGCTGAGGACTCCCACCGATCCTCGTCCGCAAAGCACCTGGGACTCATCGCGGCCGCTATCTAAGCGGCGACCCACTCGCAGTCGCCCGGCCGGGCGGCTGTTTCATTTCTACGCCCTGCGGGGCACGGAAGGAGCGGATCCGATGGATCCCAAGAAGAAGCTGGCGGAGCTGCAGAAGGGCCTGCTGGCAATTCAGAAGAAGGCGAAGGACGAGGGCCGCGACTTCACCGACGACGAGATGTCGGAGATCGAAACGAAGTCGGCTGAGGCGATCGACCTCAAGGGCAAGATCGAGCGCTCGGCGAAGGCCGACGCGGTCTTCGAGCGCATCGCTGGCGAGGTCGAGTCCGAGCCCGCGATGGACTCCGGCAACGAGCCGCGCGCGAAGTCGCTCGGTGAGCACTTCATCAAGTCGCTCGGCGACCGGTCGCTGAAGGAGCGCGGCACGATCACCGCGCCCGAGTTCAAGGACGCGACCGACGTGCAGGCGGTCGGCGGACACGAGGGCGCTTATGGTCCTCTCGTCACCGACGTCGACCGTGGGTTTGTGCTGCCGAAGCGCGAGCGCCTGGTGGTCGAGGACCTCCTCGGCTCGGGCGTCGTGTCCGGCACGGCGATCACCTACCCGGTGTTTGGTGCGCTCGAGGGCGGCACCGACTTCATCGGCGAGGGCAAGCAGAAGCCGCAGATGCACGTCGCCGACCCGACGTGGCGCACCGACGCCCTGAGCGAGGTCGCGGGCTGGTTCAAGATGACCGACGACATGGCCGAGGACCTCGACTACGTCGCGTCGGAAATCAACAGCACTGCGCAGTACGACCTCGCCCAGCGCACCGAGGCGGCGCTGCTGTCCGGTGACGGGTCGGGCTCGAACCTGCTCGGCATCCGCAACCGTGAGGGCGTGCAGACGCACGCGATCGGTGAGGACTCGGCGGCCGATGCGCTGTTCAAGGCGATGCGGAAGGTCCAGACCGCGACCGGCTTCTCGGCCGACGCGCTCGTGATCAACCCGCTCGACTACGAGCAGCTGCGCCTCGGGAAGGACGGCAACGGCCAGTACTACGGCGGGGGCTACTTCGCTGGGCAGTACGGCCAGGGTGGCGTGCTCGAGAACCCTCCGGTGTGGGGGCTGCGCACCGTCGTCACGCTTGCTGCTCCCCAGGGCGAGCCCGTCGTGGGCGCGTTCGGTTCGGCGGCGAAGGTGTTCCGCAAGGGCGGCATCCGCGTCGAGTCGACGAACTCGCATGCGGATGACTTCACCAACGACCGGATCACGGTGCGGCTGCGTGCGCGCCTGGGTCTGCAGGTGAAGTACCCGTCGGCATTCGTGAAGGTGTCGCTGGCCGCTGAGTAGTCGATGGCCGCCCCGGTCGTGAGGTGACACTCGCGGCCGGGGCGCGCCACCACGGGAGGAGTACCCATGACGGAACAGGTCACGAAGCAGTTCGTGGTGGTGCCTGCTGAGGCTGTGGACGAGTCGCAGGCTCTCGGGCGGATCGCGTTCTTCGACGCGGACGGTAACCCGCTGGACGTGTCCGGCGGCGGCGATCCGGCCACGGTTGCGTGGGCGGACGTGTCGGGCAAGCCGACGGAGTTCACGCCTGCTGCGCACACGCACACGATCGCTGAGGTCGAGGGGCTGCAGGACGCACTCGACGCCAAGGCCGACGCCGCTTGACGGCGACTATCTCGCGGGGCGGTGCACCAGCCACCGCCCCGCGTTCTCACGAGGAGAAGACCATGAACAAGCCGTACACGGTAATGATCGGCGGTCTGCCGCACACGATGGAGCTTTCCGAGGCGACTGCTCGGAAGATGGGCGCGAAGCCGGTTACGAAGGGGCGTCAGGCTCCGAAGAACAAGGCGCGCACGCCGAGCACGAAGAAGGGCTCGCCCAAGACCGAGGAAGCGGTCGAGCGGACCTCGGACGAGGCGAACGATCCTGCCGAGGCGTCCGGCTCGGGTGACGCGTCCGACTCTGACGTCGAATCTGCGGAGGCGTCCGGTTCAGGCGATAACGAGTCGGGTGACGCGACGGATCCCGACGGCGGCGACTGGTAGGTGGTCGCCGTGGCGAAGAAGGAGCCGCTCGCGACACCGGAGCAGATGTGCGAGCGCACGCAGGGCGAGGTCTCGGCCGAGTCGCATCCGTTCCTAGCCAACGAGCTCGCGTCCGCGAGCGACGACATTCGCACGTTCTGTCGCTGGCACATCTACCCGGAGAAGCAGGTCACGTACCGCCGGGTCGGGGCCTCGGCCGATGACGTGTGGCTCTCGGCGATGGAGATCACGTCCATCGACGAGGTCACCGTCGACGGCGAGACGTGGGACGACGACCGGATGGCGGCGGTGGAGTTCGACCCCGATACGGGGTGGACGAACATCTGCGGCCGGAAGGTGCACGTGAAGTACACGGCGGGCTTCGACGAGGTGCCGCCGAACCTCGTCACCGCAACCCTCGAGCTGGCGGCACAGGGCCTCGGGACCTCGCTCGGCCAGACGCGGGAGCAGGCCGGGTCCGTGTCGATCACCTACGGGCGATCGGGCGGCGGCATCGATGAGAGTAGCCCGGGCGGGCAGCGGCTCATCGCGTACCGGATCGGGAGGCTGCCGTGATCGGCGGGCGGATCGCGCGGCATGACATCGTGCGCCTGCGCGCGCCGCTCGTCGACGACGGGCGCGGCAACCAGGCTCGCGACTGGGCCGCGGCAGTCGAGTCACCGCTCGACGGGTGGGCGGTCGATACCGCGGCGGCCACGGAGGACCGGACCAACCGGGACGGGTCATCGACGGCGTACGCGCTGCGCGGCCCGCTCGACGCGGATCTCGCGGCAACCGACCGGGTGCGGCTGTTCGGCGAGGTGCACGTCATCGATGGTGGCGTGTTGCGCCAGCCGGGGCCGTCTGCCCGCACATCGCATTGCATCGTTCAACTAGTCCGTTGGGAGGGATGACGTGGCAAACATCAAGGGGCTCCGTATTGAGAGGAACCCGAAGGGCTTCGCCGAGCTGCTGCTCTCGCAGGCAGTGCAGGATGACCTGGCCGCGCGCGCCGAGCGCATCTCGGGAGCCGCGGGCGAGGGTCACGAGGTCGAGGTGACCCGGAACCGCGATCGTGTGGTCGCGTTCGTCAACACTGCCACGTTCGACGCGCGGAAGGCCGAGGCCGAGGGCCGGACGCTGACGCGCGCGATCGACGCCGGGAGGTGACTCGTGCCCGACGTATTGCTTCCGGCCGATGACGAGGTCGCGGTTGTCGATGAACTTTCGGCGCGCATGTCGGTCCCGGTGGGGACTCGGATCCCGCGGCCGCGTCCGGCCGAGTTCGGGCGGGTCGTCGGGGCGGGCGGCGCTGAACGCGACCTCGTGACCGATAGCGCGACGCTCGCGCTCGAGGGGTTCGCCGAGACCGAGACGCGCGCCCGGCGCATCTGCGCGGAGATGATCGCGCACCTGCAGGCTGCGGGGCGGGCGGGCTCCGTTGGCGGCGTCGTCTGTTATGGGGTTCGTGCTGGCTCGTTGCCCGCGAACCTCCCGGACCCGAACGTGCCCGATCGATTCCGCTTCTCCGCGACCGTGAGCGCTGATCTGCGCCGCGAGCGCGTCTGATCCGTTCCCCACACTCTGCGCGTCCCCGGCTCGGGGGCGCGTTTCGCACGCCTGAAAGGAGCGCTCCATGAGCGTCAACAGCAAGAACGTGTTCATTGGCGCGCCCGACCAGTCGGTCACGGGCGCGATCCTCACCGGCGAGGAGACCGACGTCATCCCCGCCACGATCGACGACGTCGAGATCGAAGGCCTCGAGGACTCCGGCTACGTCAACGAGGACGGCGTCACGATCACGCCGTCCGAATCGACGGAGACGATCAAGGACTGGGCGCTGAACGTGATCCGCCGGATCCTGACGGAGTTCGACGGCACGATCGCGTGGACCCACCTCGAGCTGTCGGTCGGTGCGCTCAAGAACTACATGGGCGACGACAACGTCGAGGTGACCGAGGCGACCGCGGAGCACGGCACGCAGGTGCGCGCGGCGATCTCCGGCGAGGTTCGGCCGATCAAGGCCTGGTACTTCAAGCTCAAGGACGGCGACCGGCGCGCGCTCGTGATGGTGCCTCACGGGCAGGTCACCGAGCGCGGCGAGATCCCGCTGCAGGCGTCCGCTGCGGTCACTCTGCCGGTGACGCTGTCGACGTACCCGGACAAGGCGGGCAAGTCGATCTACATCTTCACGGACGACGGCGTCGTGAGCGCATCCGCGCCCGACCCCGAGTCGTAATCCGTTGAGACCAGCGCCCTCGGCCGATGGGGAACCGGCCGGGGGCGCTGCTGTTCCCCGTTCCCCACCTGACTACTTGGAGGTTCCTCATGGGCTACAAGGTGCCCGACTGGAAGAAGTCGCTCGATCAGAACAAGTTCGATGTTGAGGTCGACGGCAGCACGTTCCTGCTCCCGAAGGCCGAGTACATGACCGGCGCGCAGGTGCAGCGCTTCTCCGAGGCCGACGACGTCGAGGGCGGCGTGTACACGGTCCTGGACGAGGTCTCGCCGGGGCTCGGCACGGCGATGAAGGACGTGCCGGTGAAGTACGTCAAGGAGTTCATCAGCGAGTGGCAGAAGGACTCGGGGATCAGCCTGGGGGAATCTTCGGCCTCGTCGAGCTGATCGACGAGCACTACGAGGCCGTCGAGGCCGACCTCCTGGACCGCGGCTGGCGGCTGTCGGAGGTCGGCGGCTCGTTCTCATGGCGAGACCTGCTCGTCATGGTGCGCCGGTTCCAACGGGACCCGGAGACGGCGACAGCGCGCGCCGTGCATGGCGAGCGCTGGTCGGTCACCGACCAGCTGCTCGCCGCGCTCATCGATCTGTTGCAGATCGGCAACTGGCAGCGCGCGGGCAAGAAGCACGCGCCGAAGCCGAAGCCGTTCCAGCGGCCGTGGGAGAAGCCTCGCGGCCGGAAGTTCGGCTCGAAGCCGATCGCGCTGAGCAAGTTCAACGACTGGTGGGAATCCAAACGCCAGAAGCGGGGGTGAGTCATGGCTGGTCAGGGTGTCGAACTGGCTACTGCGTGGGTGCGCCTCGTGCCGTCGATGGAGGGCGCGACCGACAGCATCGTGAAGTCCCTCGCTCCGGGGACGGCGGCCGCCGAGAAGGAGGGTACGAAGGCCGGGAAGGGCTGGTCATCGCGCGTCAAGAAGGCGATCGGCGTCGCGGCGATCGGAGGCGCGGTCGTCGGCGCGTTCAAGGGCCTCTACTCCGTGGGCGACACGTTCGACCAGGTCACGGACCAGATCCGCACCGGAACTGGCGCGTCGGGGAGGGCGCTGGACGGGCTCGTCGAATCGGCGAAGGAAGTCGGTAAGACGATCCCGATCGAGTTCGGCACCGCGGGCGACGCAATCGCGGCTCTGAACACCTACACGGGCGAGTCGGGCAAGTCGCTGGAGAACCTGTCAACGCAGGTGCTCGAGTCGTCTCGGCTGCTCGGTGAGGACGGCGTCGCGAACGCGGAGGCGTACGGGCAGGCGCTGAACCAGTGGAGCCTTGACGCGGATACCGGCGCGGAGTCGCTCGACGGCCTGTTCAAGGTCACGCAGGACTACGGCGTCGGGCTCGGCGGGCTCATCGGCCAGCTCAACACCTATGGTTCGGTGCTGCAGAACGCGGGCTTCTCGATGGAGGAGTCGGCGGTGCTGTTCGGGTCGCTGCAGAAATCCGGTCTCGATGTCTCGCGCATCATGCCCGGCCTCAACAAGTCGTTCCGTGACTGGGCGGGCGAGGGCAAGGACGTGCAGGCTGAGCTCGGCCGGACCGTGTCTGCGATCGCCGAGGCGGAGACCAGCACCGAGGCGCTCGCGCTCGCGACCGACGTGTTCGGTGCGGAGGGCGCGCAGCGGATGACGACCGCGATCCGTAACGGGTCGTTCGCGCTGGAGGACCTCGACGGTGCGCTGTCGGGCTCTGCCGGTCTGATCCGGGAGACCGGCGAGGAGCAGATGAGCTTCTCCGAGCGGTGGCAGCAGACGATGAACACCGCGATGACGGCGATCGAGCCGCTCGCGACCGGGATCTTCCAGGCGCTGTCGGACGGGCTGACGGCGGCGATGCCGACGCTGCAGGCGCTCGGCGAATGGGTCTCGCAGAACACCACGACGATCGGTGTTATTGCGGGCGTGATCGGCGTGACGCTGGTCGCGGCGATGGTCGCCTGGACGGCGTCGATCTGGGCGTCGACGGTCGCGCTGCTCGCCAACCCGGTGACGTGGATCATCGTCGGCATCATGGCGCTGATCGCGGCCGTCGTCGCGCTCGTCATGAACTGGGACGAGGTCGTGGCGTTCATCACCGGCATCTGGTCGGGCTTCATCGACTGGGTCGTCTCGGTCGGCGAGGGCTTCCTGTCGTGGTGGAACGGCCTCTGGTCCGCCGTCGGCCAGTGGATCCAGGACACCTGGAACGGCTTTACCTCATGGGTGGAGTCGAAGTTTCAGGGCTTCCTGTCTGGCGTTCGCGCGATCGGACAGGCAATCTCTGACTGGTGGAACGGCCTCTGGTCGGGCATCGGCAACTTCGTGCGCGACACCTGGGAGGGCTTCACCTCCTGGGTCGAGGAGAAGTTCCGCCTGTTCATGCTCGGCGTGATCATCGTCGGCGACCAGATCGCCTCCTGGTGGAACGGTCTGTGGTCCGGCATCTCGGGCTTCGTGACCGACACGTGGAACGGGTTCGTCGGTTGGGTGATGGATATCTTCGGCGGGTTCGCCGCAGGCATCCGCGGCATCGGCGACGGGATCGCTTCCTGGTGGAACGGCCTCTGGTCGGGCATCGGAAGTTTCTTCGAATCGATCTTCGGGGGTCTCGCGGGCTTCGCGGAGACGGCGTTCAACGCCGTGCTCGGCGCTGTCAAGGCACCGGTGAACGGCATCATCGGGCTCATCAACGGCGCGATCAGCGGCCTGAACTCGCTGAGCGTGAGCATCCCGGACTGGGTGCCGATCGTTGGCGGCCAGACGTGGGGCCTGTCGATTCCGCAGATCCCGTACCTCGCGAAGGGCGCAACGGTGCTGCCGCGCTCTGGCGGCACCCTCGCGGTGCTCGCCGAGGCGGGGCGGCCGGAGTCTGTTGTCGACACCGGCCTGATGAACCGGGCGCTGGAAGAAGGCCTCAGCGGCGAGGGCGGCTCGGGCACGACCGTGCAAGGGCCGCTCGTGCACGTTGAACACATGACGGTCGATAGCGAGCAGCGCGTCGATGAGGTCTCGCGCGCGCTGTACGAGCGCGCCGAGCGCGCCGAGCGGGCGCAGGGGAAGGTCAATCTCGGAGGGGCGGTGACGGCGTGAGCTTCACGTTCGGCAACTTCAACTCGGACTCTCTCGGTCTCATCGCGACGCTTCGGACGTATCCGTCGCTCGGGGGCCTCGGGCTGGAAACGCTCGAGGCTCCGGGCACCGACGGGCTGATCCTTGCGGGTGCGACACGGTCGAGTACGCAGTTCGAGTTCGACGTGATCATCCGGGGGTCGTCCCCGGAGGAGGTCGCGGCCCACCGCGACGGCCTCATTCTCGCCCTCGATCCCGCCCGCGGGGAGCGGCGGCTCGGCGTCGACGCCGCTCCTGACTGGTACTGGACGGCGATCGCGTCCGTCGGTATCGACTGGGAGCGGCTGACGTGGGACCACGGCCTCGGCTTCCAGCTCCGTGGCGATGTCGTATTTGACGCGCTGTCGGGGTACGGCCGCCTCGTCGAGGACGAGTCGTGGTCGTACACGTCGGCGGGCACACGGAACATCACCCGCCGCGAGGGCAACGCACGATCGTTCCCCACGGTCGAGGTGCGCGGCACGATCGCCGCGAACGAGCACGTCACCGTCGAGGTCGGTGACGTCTCGGTGCAGGTGTCCGGCCCGCTCTCATCTGGGCAGGTCCTTCGCCTGGATTGGGACACGTTCGACTTCGGGCGCTGGTCCGGTAACCGGAAGGTCGCTTCGTCGGTGCGGTCCATGTCGACCCTCGACCGGCCCGTGCTGTGGCCGAACGAGGAGACGAGATTCCGCGTCGCGGCGACCGGGACCGTGTCCGCCGCAGCGCTGTTCGCAAACTCCCGGAGGCAGTGACCTCCGGCCGAGCCACGGGAGGCACCATGCCGAAGCTGTTCGATAACCGCCTGGCCTGGTCGGGCGAGTGGCCGGTGGACGCGTCGAGGCTCGGCCTCGAGATGCGCCTGCTCATGCGGTCTCGGTTCAGCAAGACGACGTCCTCGTCGCGCCAGTACGTCGACGAGGCCGGAGGGCACACCACTGCGGTGCGCTACGTCGACGCCGACGCCTCGAGCGTGTCGGAGACTCCTGGGTATCGAGGCGACGAGGTGAACCTGAACACGGTGAACCCGGCCTCGCAGCGGTCGTACTACATTGCTGTGAACTCGGGCGTCGATGACATCTGGCCGACGTCGGGCGTCATGGTGATGGGGCTGTGGCTCGCCCACAACTACACGATGGCGTTCAACCCGTACATCTCGACGCGCGAGAACGTGGCGTCGAGCGGTGCTGGTGAGCCGCTGGCGTACCTGTCGACGTACAACACGGGGCGACTGCGCCACCAGGTTTACGACGCCGACGGGGCGCTCATCCTCGACCAGGGCGAGGACGCGCCGTGGGGCGCGGTGTTTACGCCGCAGTGGGTCGCGCAGGTTGTCGACCTCGACAACCGGACATCGCAGGTCCTCACGATCGACTACGAGGGTGACCGCGCGTGGGCGTCTCCGGTTCGTTCGATCGACGGCATCCCGAACGCGGCATGCGAGAAGTCGCCGGTCGTGTTCGGGCTCCCGATCGCCGACTACTACACGGGCGGCCAGTTCGACGAGTTCTTCGTCGCCCGTGCCGACTCGGAGACGTGGGACCCGGACGCGTTCCTCGACCTCGTGCACCGTTCGATCGGGGCGGACGCGCAGCGGCTGGGTAACGCCGACGAGCTGGACGTGACCGATGAGGGCGTGACTCGCTCGTCGGACGGCGGGTTCGGGTGGTACACGAGCGCCGAGCGTCTGCGTTGGCAGCGGAAGCCGAGCTACCCGCTGTCGCCTGGAGCGGGGCACACCGTGCGGCCGGAAACGTCGACCGATGGCGGGGCGACGTGGGACGACTCGTCGACGGCCTCGGAGAACAACCTCCCCGAGGAGTTCGACGGTCTCGTCCGCTTCTATGTGTACTCGCGCAGCGGGGCGGGTGCGTTCGACGGCATCGAGTTCGAGATCCCCGAGGCCGATCCGCTCGCTCTCGCCGCGATCGATGACCAGCACGTCGACGAGGGCGACACCGTCACTGTCGGCCTGGACGCAACCGGAGGCATCGCCCCGATCACGTTCTCGGCCGTGTCGACGGATCCCTCGGTGGCATCGGTCGCCGTGGAGGGGGCGACGCTCACGCTCCGCGGTCTCACCGTGGGCGAGGCCGTCGTGACGGCCACGGCGACAGACGACGACGGCCAGGACGCATCGCAGGCGTTCTCGGTCACGGTGGCGGGCATCGTTCCCGATCCTCCCGTGATCGATGTGCCGTCGTCCGTCGCGCTCGACGCGGGCGCAGCGGAGGTAATCGACCTCACCGCGACGGGCACGGGCGCGCTCACGTGGAGCGCCGAGGAGGACGACCCCGACGGCGTCATCAACGTCATGCTCGAGGGGTCCACGCTCACGATCGGCGCGGGCTTCGACGCAGGGTCGGCGGGCGTTGCGGTGACCGTGACCGACTCCTTCGGGCAGTCGGACAGCGCGACGATCCCCGTCGCCGTGACGGTGCCGGATGCGCCCGACCGAGACATTCCCGCGTACTCGCGGTCGCCGATCATCATCGGTGACGACGGGGACGCGGCTGCGATCATCGACGCGCTGAGCGCGGTCGACATCCGCGAGGTGAACGGCGAGCAGACGTTCGAGTTCTCCGTCCCGGTGAAGCACCGCCATGCGGGCGCGATCCGGAACGAGCAGCCGGTCGAGTTCGTCGGCGAGCCCTACCGGGTGCGCCGCGTCACGACCGGCCGCAAGCAGGGCGCTCCTGTGATGGAGGTCTACTGTGAGGCGGCGTTCTACGACCTCGCGTACGCGGGGCAGATCAGCGAGCGGGAGTACCGGCAGACGCTGCCTGGTGACGCACTCGCGGATGCTCTGGCGGGCACGGGATGGGACGTCGCGACGGTCAACGTCTCGACGCGCCGCACCTACACGATCGAGGACCGTGCGACGCCGCTGGAGATGCTGCGCACGATCCAGTCGAACCACGGCGGCGACCTCGTGTTCAACAACCAGGCGAAGACGGTGTCGCTGCTCGTGCGCTCCGGGGCCGACGCGGGCGTGTCCTTCCTGTACGGGCGCGGGCTGACCGAGTCGCAGCGCGTGGTCGACACAACGTCGCTTGTGACCCGCATCTACGCACGCAACGCGGACGGCGTCACGATCGCCGCGGTGAACGGCGGGCGCGCGTACGTGGAGGACTTCACGTACACGGACGAGGTGCGCGAGGCGACTTACAACTTCGCGGCGGGCACTTCGCCCTACCGGATGCTCTCGATGGTCAACGCGACCCTCGCGAACCGGTCGAAGCCGTCCTACTCGTACGAGTTCACCGTCGCCGACCTCTCGTACCGGACCGGCCAGGAAGTCGACCGGTTCGACGTCGGGGACACCGTGACCGTCGTCGACGACGAACTGGGCATCCGCGAGGCGCAGCGCATCGTGAAGGTCGAGCGGGACATCGTCCGGCCCGACCGTACGACGATCACCCTCTCCGGCAAGCTCCGCGAGCTCGGTTCCTCGAGCAGCGACGAGGACGAGAACCTCTCGACCGGGTCGCAGGCATCAACGTTCGACCTCGTGCCGTTCAACCTGCTCCTCAACGGGCGCTTCGACAACGGGCTCAACCACTGGGCACGGCAGGGCGTCTCCGTCGTGGAGAACGGGCAAGGCACGGGCGACTACTCGGCGCTGTTCACCGGCACCGGCGAGCGGTGGATCGAGCAGACGGTGAGCCCGGACAACCGGGACGCGTACACGCTCTCGTTCGACATCACGTCGTCCGGCCCGCAGGGCTGGGTGCCCGACGTGCGGGCGATCGCCGTCGTGGAATACGACGACGGGAGCGAGGAGACGATCGAGCTGGAGTTGAGCTGATGCAGGCGAGTTTCCGTCCCGGTGCCGGACGTATCGCGCGGGTCCGGATCCGCATCGAGATCCCGAACGGGGCCGACTCGTCGGAGGCGACGGTCACCGACCTTATGCTGCAGCCCGGCGGGGCGGCGTCGGGGTGGCTTCCGCACGTGTCGGAGCTGCCGTGGGCACCGGGGACGGTCGGCTCATGAGGCTGCGCGCGAACTACTACACGCCGCGTCGCGCCGTCCGGCGGGTCGCCCTCCGCATCCAAGCGGTCGACCTGCCGGACGGTGCCGAGGTGGCGATCACCGACGTGCAGCTGCAGGCCGGGGAGACTCCATCTGGGCCTGTCCCGAACCCGGCCGAGGCGGGCACGCCGACGGGCAAGACGACCTACCGTAACGGCGTCATCCACGACGGCACCGGCGTGGTGCTGCTCGCCAACATCGATAACGCGACGCCGACGCGGATCGCCGTGGAGCGCGGCCGCGGCGAGGTGCGCGTTGGCTCGTACCGGTTCGGCACTCTGAACGGCGCGCGGGCGGTCGCCGATGGCCGCACGTTCACCGCGACAAGGGGCTGGGGCCGCGTGCCGGTCATCTCGGCCCGCTCTGACCTTCACACCGACATTCGCTCGACCGGGGGACGCGCGTTCCTCCGGGCCGAGTGGGAAGACCGCGCCGAGGACGACTCCGACGCGCCCGGCTGAGAGGAGCCCACCCGTGGCGAACGAAGACGTGTGGTGCTGGGTGGGCCACCTCGGTATCTCCGACCGGATCGACATGGTGCTCACCCACTACGGCGACCGCCTCACGGACGTGAGCATCTTCGGCTGGTACGTGTCCACCGACGGATCGCTGGCGGAAACGCTCGACCCGGCCGTGCTGGACGGCTACCGGGAGCGCTGGCCGCACATCCGCTGGTGGGCGGCGTTCCGGAACATGGACAACCCGGATGAGGCACCGCGGGAGATCTTCGATGCGCTGCGCGGATCCGCGACCGCTCGCGCTGCGCTCGCCGACGCCGTCGAGGACGTGTTCACTGCGTATCCGTGGCTGCACGGCGTCGACATCGACCTCGAGCAGGGCGGCGACGGTGACCCGGCGCAGTCGGAGGCGATCTACCAGGCCGTCGCCGACCGCGCTCACCTGCTCGGCCGCAAGGCCGCGTGCGCGCTCCCGCCGCTGACGGCGTCCGGTTCGGTCGGCGGCGAGGACTGGGTGCGGTACGCCGAGCTCGGCGCGATCGTCGACCACGTCGAGATCATGACGTACGACTTCGCATGGATGGGGTCCGCGCCCGGCCCGATCGCGCCCGGCTTCTGGGTGCGCGATGTCGCTGGCTGGGTGGCATCGCAGGTCGACCCGGCGAAGGTCAGCCTCGGGGTGCCGCTCTACGCCTACTTCTGGACCATCCATGCCTACCCGGATAACGAGTCGGGCTGGCGCGGTGACTCGGGAACGTATTACGCCGCGTGGCAGCACTTCACGGGCTTCCGTACCGGCGACGGCACCCAGGGGGCTCCGCACGGCGACGGCTCGCACGAGCGCATCGGCTGGGTGGTCTACCGCGATGAGGACAGCCAGTCCCTCTGGGGGTACACCGACGTTTACGATTGGCTCGAACCGTCGATGTTCGATTCGTCACTCGGCGTCGTGTCGGAGACCTTCGACGGCCGCCACTACACGACCCGCTATGGGCAGCCGGTGGCGGAGCCGCGGTGGGACGTTGTCGACAACCGGGCCACCGACGAGCACGCGGTGTACACGATCGAGCCCCGCCGTGTCGTCTCCGAGAGCGGTGAACTCGTCGAGCCGTCGACGGGGTTCGGGTTCACCCTCGACCTGCTGCAGCGCGACCCGGTCGCCGCGACGATCCTCGACGACTACATCACGTCCGAGACGGCTTACGTCCGCGAGGGCGAGTGGGAGATCGTCGACGCGCTCCGTTCGTACCGCCAGTGGCGCGGTTCGGGCGTGCTGACCTACGACAACGACTTCGGCGAGCAGCCGCTGTACGTGCAGGCACGCGGGCAGTTCGCCTCCGATGGCCGCTTTTCGATCTACTCCCAGGGCTGGGCGGTGCGCTACAGCAACGTGACGGGTCTGCTCGAGCTGGTCCGCTCCGGAACGGTTGAGGCGTCCGCGTATGTGACGCCTCGCGAGGCGGGCGCTGCGCCACAGGAGCAACGCTTCGTCCTCGCGCTGCGAGTGCGCGAGAACTCTGCACGCGCCTACTTCGGGCTCACCGAGGAAGGGCGAATCCCGACGATGCTCTCGGCATCGGGTCAGGCGGCCCCGGGCGAGGCGACGTCGTTCCGGACCGGCCTCGGCGCGGAGATGTGGCTCGACCACCTCTACCTCGGCGACGGCTGGTGGTACATGCCACGCGAGCGCGTCACCGTCCAGATCGAAGCGCCGGGTATCGCTGAGGAGATGGAACTTGGCGGCATCGCCCGTACCGGCGTCACCTGGCGCGACGAGAACTCGCAGTTCCGGCCCGACGCGGACGTCGACGAGCACGAGACACGCGACGCGTCGATCTCCCGCGACTGGGCGCTCCACCATTGGAACCCGTCGCCGCTGGCCGCCGACGTCGCCCACACGGTGACGATCGTGCCGCGCGACCACGACGTGTGGGTCGGCCGCCTCGTCGCCTGTGACGCCGACTACGCGCGGATCATCTACGTACACGACCCGCAGGGCGTCCTGCACTGGCGCGCGGTTGCCGCATTCGACTACGGCTTCGCGGGCATCGCGATGTGGTCCCTCGGGCAGGAGGACGTCCGGCTGTGGGACCTCATGCAAGGCGGGCTCCTCCCGCCCGAAACGAAACGACTGAACGCATGAACGCCCGGCCACAGCGCCGGGCGTCCTGCGCCGACCCCGAAGGAGGAACCGCCGTGCAAACGCGGGCACCCACCATCGAGCAGACCGCAATAACACCGGTCGGCCGCGCGCCGCGGCGCGCGGCCGGGGCGGAGGCAGCCACGTGATCGACCTGCTGCTGCGAACGCCACCACCCGTGATCGCGCTCGCAGGCGTCGTGCTCACAGCAATCAGCGGCATTGCGGGGGCCTGGATCGCCTCGCAGGCGAAGCGCCGCGAGACGGAGGTGAAAGCGCTCGCCGCCCAGGTGGACGCCGCGAACCAGTTCGCCGATCAGCTCCAGGAGGAGCTTGGCGGCCACCGCACCGCGCAGGAGGCGCGCATCACGGAGACCGAGCGACGGCTGACGTCGATGGAGGAGCGCAACGGCATCCTCGTCGACCGCGCCGACCGCTACCGCGACCTGCTGTACAAGCACCGAAGCCATATCTGGGACGGCAAGCCCCCGCCGCCGCCGGAGTGGCCCGACGACCTACCCAGATGAGAGGAGCCAGAAATGGCTGTAGATATGCAGTGGCCGGTCGCGTACGCCGACGACCCCGAATCGGCCTATCGCAATGAGATCCCGTACCCCGCGGTCGACGCGGGCGGCCTGTACGGAGCACCGCGCAACGGCCGCATCCACCGGGGGTACGACTTCGCGCCGGGAATCGGCTGGAACGTCCGTGCGGTGGCCGACGGCCGCGTGTTCTTCCGTCCGCCGTACATGGACAACGGCGACCTCGATGTTCCCCCCGGCTGGGCCGCGGGAGGGCGTCAGGTGTGGATCCAGCACGACGGCTTCATCTCGCGCTACTTCCACCTGAACGCGGTTCACCAGGACACGGAGGGCCGGTACGAGAACGGCTCGTTCGTGTCCTACCGGCCGCAGTACTACGGCGGCGAAGGGGCCCCGATCAAGCGGGGCGACTACGTCGGCACGGTCGGTACGAGCGGCTCGAACTCCAACGGATCCGGCTTTGCCGACGGCGTCTACGGCGCGCACCTGCACCTGGAGATCCAGCTCGGCACGCACGACATGTCGAACACCGCGATCGACCCCATCCCGTTCATCCGCGAGCGCCTCGCGGGTGGCGCACCCAACCCCACCACAGAGAACGGAGACGACATGTACCTCGTCAAGGACAAGGCCCTCGGCCACTACTACCTCATCGGCAACCAGTACATCCGGCACATCACCAGCTCGAATACGGTTGGCAACCTCCGCCAGGCGGGCGTGCCCTACATGGAGGGTAACAACGGCTACACGGTGGAAAACATCGGTACCGCGATGGGCGTCCCCATGCATGTCGCGTACCGCGGAAGCGACGGCATGATCCGCAACGCCTCGTCGAACAACTTCGGTTCCGGCGGCCTCTGGACCGTCGAGCGCCGAATCGCACGACTGCAGGGGCTCACGCCGTGAGCCGCGCAAAGGTCGTCCCGGCGGACGTGCGGCTCGCCGCGAAGCGTGGCTTCGTTCGAACTGCTACGCAGGCGCTCTCGAGTGTGATCCCGCTCGGCGCGATCGCGATTCCGACGACCGGGGACGCGCTCCTCGGCATCGGCCTCGCGGCCGGTGGCGCGCTCGTATCGGCTGCGCTGGCGGGTGCCGCGTCTGCGCTCGACATCATCTCCAAGGGCGTGCCCGAGGAGTACCAGACGACCCGCTGACCCTGGCGGGCTGTGCACGAAATGCGCCCCGGCGCTCTCCTGTGATGGGAGGGTGCCGGGGCGCTTTCGTCGTTTCCGGCTAGGCCGCTGCCTTTGCCTCGACCTCGGAGCGGGTGAGGGCGTAGGAACGCTCGCCGATGCGGTGTGCGGCGATCTTGCCCTCGGCGATCATCTGGCGAACGCGCTGCACGCTGACACCGAGGAGCCGGGCGGCCTCGGTGACGCCGAGCAGCTCGGGGACGTCGACTGCGCCGTCACGCAAGTCTGCCTCCGCCTCGGTCATGACGTCCACGCGGATCACGGTGCTCGCGAGGGCGTGCTCGACCACGAGCGCCGCGGTGCGGGCGGCCTGGCCGATGCTATCGGCAGCGAAGGTAATACGGGCGGCGTGGTGCCCGCGCGACGTCACCGACAGCGACGGGGCGTGGTCGGCGAGGTGGTCCATCGCCAGGTCGATCTGGTCGTGGGTGAGCTCGCCGGTGCGGGCGACTTCCGCTTCGGCCGTGTAGTGCTGCATCATGTCTCCGTTCTATGCTGAGGATCCGGGTCCGGAGGTACTTCGTCTACCTCCGGACCCTTTGCGGTTACCGCCTCGGCGGCCAGTCGAACCCGGCGCGCTTTGCATAGCTCAGCGCGTTCTTCCAGGACCGCCCGTCGCCGGGGGTTCCGCTGAAGGTCGTGACGACGCGGCCGTCGCGAATGACGAGCAGGTGCCCGCGCCTCGTTACCGCCGTCTCAAAGCCCTGTGCTTCGAGGGCCTTCACGATCTTCTTAAGATCCTTATGCATCTTGTCTACCTCCTTTCCCTGTCACAAGTCAAGCATAGCGTTACGCTAGCGATAGCGCAAGCAGGCCGGACGAAGCGATCGCCCCAACGAGGAGGCCTCGGCCCCTCCCGCAGAACCGCTACTTACCCGCCATTTTGGGGCGCGTTGACCCGCGTTGATGAGCATGTCTGTGTGGCGGAATGACCTGGTCAGACGCATTAATCAACACTACGGAATAGACCAAAGCCGAACTTCTGCTTCCCAAGCAGATAGCGCGGGTTCGATTCCCGTCAGCCCCTCGGTGAGTTCTCACTGTCGATGAGACACTTCAGCTCTGTTGAGCCCGACGCTTTCCAGCCTCAACTGGGGGCGGTTCGGTTCAACAGCCGACTACTGAGCGTTGCGACTTTTGAGCAGTCCGCGCAGGCCCCAACACGAGAACCCTGCCAGCGCGCCGTAGAGCAGGGTGGTCTTCCACGCGTCGACGGAGGTGTTTCCGCCTCGTCCCGGGAAGTACGCCTCAGCATCGGCGCCGTCAAGAATCCAGGCCGTCGCCGACCACAGCGTGCCGGAGCTGAAAACGACGATCAGTACGATGCATCCCACTACCAAGAGCCGACGGACCGACGGCGACAGATTGGTGAGTGGCGAGGTCGACATCCGCTCAGATTAACCGAGCTACGTGCAAACCTCTCGCTCCCTGCTGTGGCGGACGTCGTCCGCCACAGCAGGGGAAGGTCAAGCGCGTGCGCGAGCGGTGTTCAGCTCTGCAAGAGCTCGGGAAACAGCCGCAATGGCGTCGCTGGATACCATAGGCGCGCCAGCGGTCAGACGCGTTCCGTCTTCCCATTTGGCCATGGCGTCGAAGGCGGTAGCCGCCGTCGCGTCCACGCTTGCGATGGCCTCAACCACGACCTGACGCGCGTGCTCGTCGTCAACGAATGCGCCCAGCGACGAATCGACCGACAGCGAAGGCAGCTCAAGAACCGGCCGCGGGTCAGCGATAGTCCACGTATGCGTGCCGGAGCCAACCTCGAAGAGCTCGGCTCCCGGCAACGCGACGACCGCCGTAGTGTTCGGCGGAACCACTGCTCGCACGACGATCGCGCCGTCCTTCTCCTCCCAGCCGGACGATGCAATCCCGTACGGCGTCTCGTGGCGAGCAGACGCGTGCGAGAAACCGTGGAGCGGCACGGGAGCGATCCGCTGGCGACGCCATCCCGGAGCCTCGCATGCGAGGCCCGCCAACGATCGATGCAGCCAATCCGCGATTGCGCCGAACGCATAGTGGTTGAAGGACGTCATCTCCCCGGGGTTGATGCTGCCGTCGGGAAGCATGCTGTCCCAACGCTCCCAAATGGTCGTGGCGCCCATGGTCACCGCGTAGAGCCACGAGGGGACGCGAGTCTGCAGCAGCAGTCTCCGCGCAACGTCGGCATGGCCGGTCGTCGTCAGCGCGTCTTGGATGAGCGGAGTGCCGACGAAGCCCGTGGAGATGCGATAGCCGCCGCGACGCACGAGCTTGGCGAGGCGGTCGCCCATGCGCTGACGCGCCTCACCCGTGACGAGGTCGAAGCCGACGGCGAGAGCATAGGCCGTGGGAGCGTCGGAGACGATGCGTCCTCCCTTAGTCGTGTATTCGCGGATCCACGCCTGGCGGGCCTCTTCAGCCAGAGTTGCGTAGTGGTGCGCATCGTCCGCTATCCCGAGCTCGTCCGCGGCGCGGGCAACGGCCCTCGTTGCGGCGAAGAAGTAGGCGCTCGCGACGATGTCAGGGTCCGTCTTGGCCGCTTCAGCCTGTTCCGGGGGCGCGTCGGGGTCCAGCCAGTCACCGAACTGGAATCCGCCCTCCCAGAGCATGCGGTCGCCGGCGAGCCCGACTAGGACATCCGCCCACGCTCGCATGTGCGGATAATGCTCGGCGAGCGCGCGACGGTCGGCAAAGCGTTCGAACAGCACCCCGGGAACGATCGCGGCGGCGTCTCCCCACGCGGCCGCGGGAAAGTCGCCCCACTCGAGAACCTGCGGCACGATGATCGGACAGACCCCATCGCGCGCCGTCTGCTCGATCGCGACGTCGCGCAGCCAGGAGCTCAAGAAGGCATCGGAGTCGAAGAGGAACGACGCCGTGGGAGCGAACACCTGAATATCCCCCGTCCATCCCAAGCGCTCGTCGCGCTGCGGACAATCGGTGGGCACGGAGAGGAAGTTCCCGCGCATCCCCCAGACGACGTTCTCGTGCAGGCGATTGACGAGGTCGTGCGAGCTCTCAAACCACCCCGTGCGCCGCATGTCGCTGCCGACCACGATCGCCGTAACGTCACGAATGTCGAGCTCCCCCGGCCATCCGTCGATCTGCGCGTATCGGAAGCCGTGGAACGTGAACTCCGGTTCAAACACGTCCTCTCCGCCGCTCAGGACGAACTCGTCGGTAGCGCGGGCGTAGCGCAGGGGCCGTGTGCCCAGCTCACCGTGCTCGAGCACCTCAGCGTGCCGCACAGTGATGACATCGCCGCCTTCCCCGGTGGCACGCACGCGCAGCCAACCCACGAGGTTCTGGCCGAAGTCGAGGATCGTCGCGCCTGTCGGCGTCGTAATGACTTGCTCGACGGCGACCTCTTGGGTGCGTCGCACAGGTTCGGCGATCATCGCCTCAGGAACGATGTCCCTCGGGGAGACGGCAACGGGCGCCCAGGTCGAGTCGTCGTACCCCGGTTCTGCCCAGCCCGTTCGGTCGATTCGCCGGTCGATTCGCTCGCCGTGATAGAGGCTGCTCGATACGACCGGCCCGTTAGCCGCACGCCATCGTTCATCCGTGGCGATGGTGAGCACGGTTCCGTCGACGTACTCCACACGCAGCTGCGCGAGTGCGTCCGGTTGCTCGCCGTAGAACCGTTGACCAGCGCCGGCAAAGCCCCATTCTTCCGTCCACCATCCTCCGGCCAGACGGATGCCGAGGGCGTTGCGCCCACTGCGCACAAGAGCGGTGACATCGACGGCGTCGTGGAGCAGGCGGGACTGATAAACCGTCCAGCCCGGCTTGAGCACCGCGTCGTCGACGTCTTGCCCATTGACGACCGCCTGGTAGACGCCTCGCGCAGTGGAAAACAGCGTCGCCGATGCGACGGCGCGATCAATGTCGAACTCGGCGCGCAGCAACGCGGGAGCGGCCGCCGTAGGCGGTTCTGCCAGCGCAATGAAGTCGGCCCGCCAATCTTTCTCCGGCACGAACACCGCCCGCACTTCGACGGGATCGCTCCAGTCCCCGGTGATCCCATCGGCGCCGGTCACTCGCACCTCAACACGATGGCGAGCGTAGGGCGCGATCGGTGCGAAGGGCCAATCAAGGAACACGGACTCGTCGGACTGGATCGCGACCGTCTGCGTTGCATCGAGGCGCACTTCTGCGCGCGCTTGACGCCATCCTGATGCTGAGGTCTCGACCATCCAGCTCAAGCGAGGGCTGGGGCTGTCGGCGAAAGCGCCATCGTTGCGGCGCTCGAGGCGCACACGGGTGACGCGAGGAGCAGGGCTGGAAGAGTTCATCTGGTTCCTTGTGGTGGTCATCCTTTGATCGCCCCTGCGGTCATGCCAGTGACGATCTGACGGTTGAAGAAGATGTACATGATGAGCGGGGGAACGGTGATGAGCAGAACGTCCATAAACAGGAGGTTCCATTGGCTCACGGACTGCGACTGGAAGTTGTACAGAGTCAGTTGCACGGTCGCGTTGGCGTCTCCCGGCAGGAAGTAGAGCGGGTTCACGAAATCGTTGAACACCGTCACGGACTGCACGACGACGACCGTGACGATGACGGGGCGCAGCAGCGGGAGCACGACGGTGAAGAACAGCCTTATGGGGCCGGCGCCGTCGACGAGCGCTGCTTCGTCAAGCTCCCGCGGGATCGTGCCGACAAAGGCGCGGAACATCACGATGCAGAACGACAGACCGAACGTCGCCTCTACGAGGATGAGGCCCGGCAGCGTCTTGAACAGCCCTATCTCCTGAAGAACCCAGATCGTCGGGACGATGGCGGGCGGCACGATCAGCCCCGCGAGCACGAGCGCGTTGATGAGGCGATTCCAGCGCGAGCGCCGACGGTTGAGCAGGTACCCGACCATGGCCGCAAACACGACCATGAGGACGACGCTCGCAACCGTGAGCACGGTGCTGTTGACGAACGCGCGCTGAAGGATCCCGTCGCGGTACTGCCAGACAGTGACGACGTTCTCGATGAACGCCCACGTCGTGGGCCAGGTGAATTCGAATCGCGACGCCTCACTCGCGGTTTTGGAGGCGGTCAAGAAGATGAAAGCGAAGGGGACGATGAAGACGACGATTGAGACGAGGATCGAGATGATCCCCAGAGACCAGCGCTGGAAAATTCTCATCGCTCAACCTCCTTCCGATTCAGGGCGACCGTAACCGGCACCATGATCGCCGTGACGACAACGAAGAGGATGACGTTGCCAGCCGTAGACAGCCCGTAGAAGCCCGCTTGGTACTGCTTGTAAATGACAGACGCCACGACGTCGCTCGTGAAACCAGGCCCACCCTTCGTCATCGCCCAGATGAGGTCGAACGAGCGCAATCCGCCGATGAGCGAGAGCGTCACGACAGTCGCCGTCGCGGGCTGGACGAGGGGAAGGGTGATGCTGCGAAAGCTGCGCCACGCGCTCGCTCCGTCGATGCGTGCGGCCTCGTAATACTCCTGAGGGATCGCAGCGATACCCGCAATGTAGATGAGAGTCGCAATGCCGAGCCCCTTCCAGATGTCCACTCCCGCCACGGTCAGCAGCGCCAGGCTCGGATCGGTGAGCCAACCCGGCCCTTCCAGGCCGAAGAATCCGAGCACCGCGTTGACGAGCCCGTCGAAGGGATCGAGAAGCGCCTTGAAGGTGACTCCGATGCCGATCGTGGAGACAAGCACGGGAAAGAACACCACCGACCGGAGGAAGGACTTCCCGACGAGCTGGGTCGTCAGCAGCACTGCCAGCGCGAGGCCGAGCACGACCTTCGCCGCGGAGGTGAGGAAGCCGTAGACGAAGGTGTTGATGAACCCCTGAAGCAGCTGCGGCTCACTGAAGAACTGCACGAAGTTCTCGAAACCGATGAACTCGATATCGAAGAGCGACCAGCGCGTAAGGCTGAAGTAGAACGATGCGAAGGTTGGGACCGCGAAGAAAACGGCATAGAGGACGAGCGCCGGTACGTAGAACCACAGCGGGTAGGCGGACCGTAGCGGCTGCGCCCGCCGACGGGGGGCAGGTGTTTTTCTGATCATGAGATTCCGTTGCGGGGGCCGGCGCTCAGGAGTGCCGGCCCCATTCCGATAGCGGGCCGTCACCAGCCCTCGAGGCCCAGCTGCTGCGCCTGCTTCTTGACGTCCTCGTCGTAGCGCGCGGCGGCCTCCTCGGCCGTCGAGATGCCTGACCCGGCCTCAACCGCGAGGTTCTCGAGGTTCGGTCCCTTGATGGGAGAGAGATACTCGAGCGCGGATGCACTGCGCCCCTCGTCGACGTACGTTTGGATGTCGGAGAGCAGCGAGGGCTCGTCATCGTCGAGCTCGCACAGGCCCGCGTACGGGCCCGCCGCGGAACCCATCTCGTTCTGAATGTCACAGCCGGCTGGGCTGTTCAAGAACGCGACGAATGCCTTCGCCGCCTCGAGCTCGTCGCCTTCCGTGGTTCGCGGGATGTAGACCGCGTTGGACTGCCAGATGGTCGCCTGCGTGTTGGCGGCGTCGTCTGCAGGCTGTGCGAAGAAGCGCACGTCCTCGACGTACTCCGGAGAGTTCTGCTGGATCGTGGCGATAATGCCGGATGCAACCGGGTAGTGGGCTGCGGTGCCCTCGGCCACCATGCGGGTGCCGTCGTCGACGGTCGCGCTGGCGAAGTCGGGGTTGAGATACCCGGCGTCGTAGACGTCCTGCAGACGCTGGAAACCCGCGAGCGCGGGCTCCTCAGCGAAGCTGCGGTTATTCGCGGTGTATTCCTCGGCCCATTCGGGGTCGGCGGCGACGACGTTGGCGAAGTCGCTCAACACGAAATACTGGCTACTGTGCGTGTCGCCGAAGGTCTGCACCACGGGCACGATTCCGGCGTCCTGAATCACGGCATTGTTCGCCATGAATTCGTCCCAGGTGTCCGGGATCTCGAGCCCGAGCTCGTCGTAGATGGGCTTGTTGTAAATTACGCCGCCGGCCGAGGTCGTTCCCAATGGCGCCCCATAAACCCCCTCGTCGCCGCTGACGACATCGATGAAGTCCTGATTGAGGCCCTCCATCCACTCCTCCTCAGACAGGTCGACGAGGGTTTCATCGGGGTTGAGCGCATTCAGAAGCGAACCGGCATTATACAGGAAGACGTCCTCCATCTCGCCCGTGGACAGCCGGGTCTTGATGAGGTTGTCGCCCTCGGTACCCGACGGACGAGTCTCGAGAGCGACCGAGATGTCGGAATTCTCGGCTTCAAACGCCTCGACCAGGGCCGTGGCGGTGTCGACCATGGTCGACGAGTTATCCACGACGAACGAAACTCGAGTAGTGCCGTCATCCGACGCGGCACCGCATCCGACGACGGCGATCGAAGACAGAACACCCAATCCCACAACCATGAAGCGTTTTCGCGACGGAAAAGCCATCAGTTACCTCCTTGTAAGCTGGCGTAAATCGATCTACATTTGTGTAGACCGATCTACATCGAACGGACCGCCGCTTACTATCGCGACGACCTAGCTAAGGTAGCCGCGAGAGGAGGACAATGTCAACCCACGCATCCCCACGCGGTCGAGCAGCCACGATCCAAGATGTCGCCCGCGTAGCCGGCGTCTCTCGAGCTGCCGTCTCGAAGGTATTGCGCGACGCCTACGGCGTGAGCGACGACATGCGTGAACGAGTAAGAACAGCGATCGAGCAGCTAGATTATCGGCCCCGCGTCGCGGCCCGCGCGATGCGGGGATCGAGCTTCACCATCGGCATCCAGATTCCCCAGGTCGAGAACGAGTTCTTCTCTCAGATCGTCAGCGGCGCGATCGCTGGCATGGAGGGCACAGGCTACCAGCTCATCGCGGCACACGTCAGCTCGCTTGCGCGCGCGAGCGAAGCCATCGAAAGCCTCGCCGACCGCCAGGTCGACGGCATCGTCGTCATCGCCCCGCTGCTCGCCCCCGGTTGGCTCGAGAACCTCGCCTTGTCGATGCCCGTCGTCATGATCGGACGCCACGCCGAGGCCGAGGAGTACGACGCCGTCACTGGACGGGACAGCGCCGGAACCGACCTCGTGATGGACCATCTGCTCACTCTCGGACATACGCTGATCACTCATCTCACAGTCTCGCCCGAGCTCATGACCGGGGCTACCGATCCTCATATGCGGCGCCTCGAACGCTACCGAGAGCGCATGGCGGCCGCGGGTCTCGCTGAGCACGTCCTCCTCACCGGCATCGATGAGGAAGCCGCGTATGCGACTACACGGCAGCTCATCTCATCCGACGATCGCCCCCGGGCGTTGTTCGCAGGCAACGACACCCTAGCGATGGGTGCTCTCCGCGCAGCTGCCGAAGCCGATCTCCCTCCGGAACGCCTGTCCATCGTCGGCTACGACGGAATTGCGGTCGCCGCGCACTCGCGCGTCATGCTGACTACGGTCAACCAGCATGGTTTCGAGCTCGGCGCAAACGCCATTCGCCTCATGATCGAGCGCATCGAAGGCCGTCGCGAGCCCCGCCGAGTCGACCTTCTTCCGACCCTCGAAGTGAGACACTCTACAGCTCCGCCGCTCTGGTGACCCCGCGCAGACGAGGGCCATCGCGGCAACAGAGGCCCCTACGTCGTATGCGAGGTACTCACGACGCCGGCGCGCCCCCGCATCGCGCGACCGATAGGCATGTTCCGCCTTCCGCGCGATGCAGCGGAAGGCGGAACATGCTCGTGCTCACTTCGTAGCGATGCGGCGCGACGCACGCCAGATCAGGCACCCGCCCAGCACAAGCAGGATGCTCACAGCACCCAGCATTGACGCCGCGTCGGTGCCGGTCGGCGCCAGTGGCTCGTCGCCCTCACCGGGATCCTCACCCGACCTAGGCTGCTCGCCGGAGGGATCCTCCGGACCCGGTTGCTCTGGAACGGGCGCTGTCGGCTCCGGCTCCACGGGACCCGGCTGCTCCGGCGCGGGCTGTTCCGGCTCCGGATCCTCAGGAGCCGGCTGTCCCGGCTGCTCCGGCTCCGGCTCCTCGTCGGGCGCGTCGGAGGCGAAGCCGGCGCCGGTCACGGTGAAGGTACCGTCCCAGTCGGCGTTCGACGAACCTCGGACCCAGATCTTCACCCGATCGATGGCCTCCGTCCGGTCCCACGAACCAAGATCGACCGTGACAGTGGCTTTCTCTCCCGTGAGCTCGGCCGTTCCGAAGGCGACCTCGTCGCCTGAGTAGACCTTCACCTTCGCGACCCGCCCGTTGTCGGCGTTCGTTCCGGGGACGTCGAGTCCGAAGCGCAGCAGAGGCGCATCCCTCGCATCGATAGGCTCTTGCGCGGGATGCACGATGCCGCGCCAGAGCTTGTCGAGCGCCGCGAAATCGACCGTGACGCCGTCACCGGTCTCCACGCCCTTCGCGTTCTCGCTCGAGACCCAGCGCTCGTCCGGCAGTGGGACTTGGATCTCGAGTGCGTCCTCGCCGGAAGCGGCCTCCTCGATCGAGATCGGCATCTCCGCCGGCAGCGGGCGAGTGCCCTGCGCCTCGATGTCGAGACCTGGGAAGATGTCTTCCCACGATTCCTCGCCGATGATCGCAGGCGCGAACGCGGTGTGCTCGCTCCCCTCGACAGTGTCGATGTAGCGGAACACGTCGTAGATGCGCTTACGTTCGCCGGGAGACGAGTCCTCTTCATGTTCGTCGTCCCACGTCCACAGCCCGAGCCGCAGACCGCCCTCGACCTTGTGGTCGACATGGCGGTGCAGGATGAACGAGTCGATCCCGGGTGTCGACACGGCGCGATAATAGCCGTAGGCATATGCAGCTGCCTGCAGTTCTTCGTCGGCCTCGTCGGATGACGGCGTATTGAATCCCTGCTCCGACAAGATGATGTGCCGCAGCTTCCCCTCGTCGAGGAACGCGTCCTGACTGAGATACTCCGAGAGCACCTGCAGGTTCTTGAACGTGATGCGCATGGTGTCGAACGAGTCAGTCGCCGTCTCGTCATTCCACACGGCAGGATCGAACAGATCCTCCGGGTAAGGATGGTGGGCGACGTTCCAGGGGAAGTCTCCCGTCTCCTGCGTGAGCTCCTGCAGCCGGTCGAGGAGTGCCCGTCCCGAGTAGTACCGGTACTGCTGAGATGGGTTCATCGACTGGTTCCAGAAGTGGTCGAGCGAGATGTAGGTGCGCGCCTTGTCGTACTCGCGACTCGTCGCTAAGTAGGTCCACCGCAGCGCCCTCTCGTAGTCGTCCATGAATGTGTTGACGCTCGCCTCGCCACGGTTCTGCCAGACCCAGGGACTGTTCACCTCGTTGCCGACGATCCAGCCGACCGCGCGACCGTTAGCCTGATCCTCACGGCTGTACCGGTCGGCGAGGAAGGCCAGCGTTGCTCGGAAGAACCGTGAGTTGTCGTCAACCGTGTTGAACGCGTAGACCGTCCCCTGGCCGCGGGCGGCGTCGGGATGGATGAGCAGGTCGGGCGCGCCCGGGTTCGATTTATCGTCGTCGTAGACGATCAGGATCAGGTTGACGAGCATGCCGTTGTCCGAGAGCGGTTTGATCGCCTGATCGCTTTCCTCCGCATACTCCCGATCGAAGTAGTACGTCTCGCCGTCGTAGGAGAAGGGGATCGTCTTCTCCGGCCCGAGGTCGTCGGGCAGCAGCAACCGATCGAAGGCAACGTTGATGGCCGCGTGACCGACACCGAGTTCCTCGGCATCATCGGTCATCTGCACCTGCAGCCCCTTCTTCGTCGGCGGCTCGGGGAAGGCGAAGTCGTTCTCCGCGGCGAAATCGAGGTCGCTCGCGTACTGTGCCGAATCGACGTAGGCGACATCGTCGCCCGTGGCCGCCACGACGAGGAACTTCGAGGTCAGACGGTCGCGCTCGCCGTCGAACCGCGACACGGCGAAGGAAAAGTCTTCCGATGCCGCCGGCTGCGCATCGAGCAGATCCGCGCTATCGATGTCCGTCTCATACTCCCAGGCGTCGAGCTCGTAAAGCCGGAACTCATCCGCGTCCTCACGCGCCGCACCCGTCACGTGGATCTGGTCATCAGTCGCCGCCACCGGGTCGACGTGACCGATGTGGTCGACCGGATCACGGTCCTCTTCCTCAGGGTTCGGCAGCTCCTCCTCGTTGAGGTCGAATCCGACGGAGGTGACCGTCACCGTGCCGTCGCTCGTGGCGTTTTCACCCGTGTCGATGCGCAACTTCGTGATCGTGCCCGCCCACGACGAGATTCCTCGCAGATCTACGCGATACTCGCTCGGCGCCGACTCGTCCGGCCGCAGCTCGAAAGTCTGCGCCATGGTCTCGGAATAGCCCGGAGAGTCGGCCGTCTGCCAATAAATCTTGCCGGCGGTGTTGCCCGTCGCGTTCTCCGCGCTGATGACGAGGGTGTTCATCGCCTCGGCGTCGAGATCGAAGTCCGGCGAGGCGATCCAGGGATCGTCGCCCGAGATCTGCACTTCAAGGCCGCGCTCGGTGGCCTCGAGCGACGGCACGCCGTTGCCCACGGTCCATCCCTGCGTGTCGCCGGGGGTGTCGAACGTCCACGCCGGCGTCTCTGCCGCGAACGCCGCGGACGGGACGAGCACGGATGCCAACATGCCCAGCAGGATAGCGAGGGCCCCAGCGATGCGTGCGCCCGGTCGTCGTCGTAAAGAGGAGGCGCGCCGATTACCGGCGCGTGAATTTCCGATCTGATATGACACGCGTGTGCTCCTGTTCTGATTCTCCGTTGAATTTTTCAGGCGTGGCTGGGGGCGTCCTCGCCGAGTGAAACGTTACACTATCCGATGATCGTCATACGAGGGCGCAATGGCAAGCCCGCCCGCGGGAAGGAAACATGACGTGGTCAGCATGAAGGACGTGGCGGGTCACGCATCCGTCGCGCTCGGAACGGTATCGAAATATCTCAATACTCCCCAACGCGTATCTCCGGAGATGCAGGCGCGCATTCGCGCGGCGATCGCCGAGCTCGGGTACACCCGCAACGAGGCCGCCCGGCAACTGAAGTCCGGCCGCAGCCGCACGATCGCGCTCGTGGCCCTAGAGCTGAACAACCCGTTCTTCGGCGAGGTCGCCGAGGCGATGGAGCGCCGCGCAACCGAGGACGACCTGTTCCTCTCGATCGTCAGCGCGAGCGGTGACGCCGAACGCGAGGCCGCGTACGTCGGCCTGCTCGTCCAACAGCGCGTCTACGGGGTCATCCTCGCGTCGGGACAGACGAAGAACGCGGAGCTCGACCTGCTGCACAGCAGCGGCATCCCGACCGTTCTCATGGATGCGTATCCCGATACGGACCGATTCTCTTCCTGTTCCATCGACGACGTCGCCGGATCGAGGCAAGCTGTGTCTCACCTGGTGCAGCAGGGATGCCGGCGCATCGCCTTCGTCGGCGGCGAAACGAAGACGCATCAGATCGCGCAGCGGCTCCGCGGAGCGCAGTCGGCGATCGAGGACTTCTCGGGGGTGCAGATGGAGATCATCGCAACCGATGATCGCTCCGTGATGTCGGGCATCGCCGCCGGTGACTCCATTGCCCGCCGCCGTGAGGACGATCGACCTGACGGCGTATTCGCGGCCAACGACTCGCTCGCGATCGGCATGATCGAATCGTTCGTTCGTACGGGAACGATCGCCGTGCCGCACGATATCGCGATCGTCGGCTACGACGACGTCGACTTCGCTGCAGCTTCGGCCATCCCGCTGTCGTCCGTCCGGCGACCCCGCGTCGAGTTCGGGCGCAGCGCAGTCGACCTCGTCTCAGATCAGGCCCGTGCCCTGGCCCGGCCCGCGACGCGGCGGATGGTCATCCAGCCCGAGCTAATCGTGCGCCACAGCTCTCTGCGCGCCAGCTGAACCGCGTCAGCAGCTCGCGGTCGGAACGCGGCGCTGACGCGACGCACAACGACGCCGATCGGATGCCCGGTACCGCTCCCCCGGACCTCGCCGTTGGCGCCCGCCCGGCTTCTGCCGTCGTCGTGTTCAATCACCGCAGTCGCGAGTAACGGATTGCGGTTACCCGGTCGCACACTAAACCTCGATCCACCGATGAGCCTGGGGTGGGCTCAGCTGGCATGATCAGCGGGCGGTGATGTCTCGAGGGCAGGTGTGAGTTCCGGGCATTGCATCCCGGTCGTCCACGTGGTCCTCGGTCGTGCCGTTGCGGCGGCGATGGTCAGGTGGCCACGGCCGGTGGTGGGGCGTGCGTGGCCGTGAACAGTTGCGCGAACGCGGTGTGCCATGGCCAGGCCTCGGGGAGGTGCAGGGTGATGCGGCGCGCGGAACGCGCCAGTCGAGCGGGCACTGCGATGAGCGTGCGGCGGATCGTGGCGGTCGTCGCTTTGGCCAGTCGTCCGGCGTGATCGGCGATCACGCCGGC
>NZ_AUGQ01000015.1 GCF_000422745.1 Microbacterium gubbeenense DSM 15944 | reverse complement strand
GACCACGCACGACACTTCCCTGGGGGTTAGGACAGACATGGCAACTGATTTCGGAGTCTCATTCGACCGGATGGACGATGCCTCGAAGAAGCTCGAGGATGGGCAGATCGATATCGAGCAGCTCCTCGAGGATCTCCAGGGCGTGGTCGATGACCTCGTCGAGGACGGGTTCAAGACGGAGAAGGCGTCGGAGAACTACCGCACGAATTACCAGGAACTCACCGATAGCTTGAAAGAGGCTGCGCAGTCGGTGGGCGCGATGGCGCAGTGGTTGGACAAGACCGCGGACGACCTCCGCGGCTTCGACGACGACCACGCATAAGCACGGATAACAAGGGCGGGTGGTGCGTAGATCGCACCACCCGCCCTTGTTGCGTCTCCGCGGCTACTTCTGCAGCTTCGCCCTCACGAGGCTCTCGGCGAGGCCCGTGTAGGTCGCGGGCGTGAGGGCGGCGAGCCGCTTCTTCGCCTCGTCTCCGATCTCGAGACCGCTCACGAACTCGGCGAGCTCCGCCGCGCCGATCCGGTTGCCGCGCGTGAGCTCCTTCAGCAGTGCGTACGGGTCGCTGATCGATGAGCGGCCGGCCACGACCTCCGCGCGGATCACAGTCTGGATCGCCTCGGCGAGCACCTCCCAGTTGGCGTCGAGATCCTCCAGCAGCACGTCGCGCGCCAGGGAGATCTGGTCGAGGCCGTCCGAGAGGTTGGTCAGCGCGAGCAGCGAGTGGCCGAACGCGACGCCGATGTTGCGCTGCGTCGTCGAGTCGGTCAGGTCGCGCTGCAGGCGCGAGCTGACGAGGGTCTGGGCGAGCGTCGCGAACAGGCCGCCCGAGATCTCGAAGTTCGCCTCGGCGTTCTCGAACTTGATCGGATTGATCTTGTGCGGCATCGTCGAGGATCCGGTCGCACCGGCAACGGGGATCTGCGCGAAGAAGCCGAGCGAGATGTAGGTCCAGACGTCCTGCGCGAGGTTGTGCAGGATCGCGCCTGCGTGCTTGACGTCGTCATAGAGATCGGCCTGCCAGTCGTGCGGCTCGATCTGCGTCGTCAGCGGGTTGAAGTCGAGCCGCAGCGAGCCCTCGATGAACTCGCGCGAGATGTTCGGCCAGGCCACCTGAGGCTCAGCAGCGAGGTGCGCCGACCAGGTGCCGGTTGCGCCCGAGAACTTCGCGAAGTACTCGGTCTGCTCGATGCGATTGAGCACCCGTTCGAGGCGCCACACGAACACGCCGAGCTCCTTGCCCATCGTGGTGGGGGTCGCGGGCTGGCCGTGCGTGCGAGACAGCATGGGCGCATCGGCGAGATCGATCGCCATGTGCCGCAGCTTCTCGATGACGCCGCGGTACGCGGGCAGCCAGGCGTCCTTCACGGCGCGCTTGACGGTCAGCGCGTACGACGCCGAGTTGACGTCCTCGCTCGTGAGGGCGAAGTGGGTGAGCTCGGCGAGGTGGTCGAGGCCGAGCTTCGACAGACGCGCGCGCACGAAGTACTCGACGGCCTTCACATCGTGCCGCGTCGTGCGCTCAGTCTCGGCGAGCTCGTCGATCGCGTCCTGACCGAAGTCGAGGTACGCCAGGCGCAGCTTGTCCTTCGTCTCGCGCGGCAACGGCGACGTGCCGAAGAGCTTGTTATCGGTGAGGTGCAGGATCCACTCGACCTCGACCTCGACGCGGGCACGGTTCAGCCCCGCCTCCGACAGATACTCGGTCAGGGGGGCAATGGCCGGACGGTAGCGTCCGTCGAGCGGACTCAGTGGCTGAGGAGGAAGGGCGTTCACGGACACCTCCGGTTTGGCGCGGACAATGACGCGTCAAGCCTAATCGGACGGGGCCGCGGATCAACGCGTTCACATTCGCCGGATTCGAGAAGTTATCTGACGATCCGTCGTCGCGGCCAGCGCGGACGCCGCGCGCTCGGGCAGGCTCGTGCGCATGACGACGAACCTCGAGGCCGCACACCTGTTCTGGCGGGCGCACGACGAGATGTGTGCGGCCGCCGATGCCATGATGATGGCCAAGAGCCTCGCTATGGGGCTGCAGGCCGACATGGCGTGGCGTTCACCGACCGCCGCCCAGCAGTTCTCCGCGCGGATCGAGGAGCTGCTCGACCTCGGGCATCACGCCGTCGGGTCGTGCGCCGGCACCGCGAACACCCTGCTCGAGCAGGGCAACAAGGCGGCGGCATCGTGACGCTCGAGGTATCTCAAGGATCCGTGGTCGCGGTCGACCCCGATGAGCTGCGCGCGATCGCGAACCGAGTGCGCGGTGCGGCGAGCCTCGCAGACTCGGCGCTCGATCACATCGGCCGTGCCAATGCCATTCAGGCGCAGGTGCCGGCGGAGTGGACGATCGTGTGGGCCGACGTGATGACACCGGTGCAACGGTGCGAGTGGTGGCAGGACGACGCGGTGAGGCTCGCCGACGGGCTCGACGCGGCGGCGGACGCCTACGAGGTTATCGAGCTGCGCGTGCTGCTGCAGATGGACGGTGCCGGCGACGGATCCGAGAGTCGCCGGCTCGAGGGGATCCTCGCGCGGAACCCCGCCGCCGGCGAGGCCGCCGACCATCTCTGGGCGGCGTGGGAGGCCACGAGCGGCGACGGCCTCGTCGAGAACTGGATGGGCGCCGGCGTGATGGGCGCGTACGTCATGGCGCTCCTGGTGGGCGGGATCCGCCGGTTCCGCACGACGGGCGGCAGGCGCGCCGGATCTCTCGGCGAGCCCGGTCGCGCCGCCCGGCGATCGGGGCGCGTGCCCGGCACCTCGGGTCGCTTCGTGGACATGCTCGAGCAGCGTGTCGGCGCGACGACGGCGCCCACGGGGCTCGCGAGCTCGGTGGCGCGGATCCCGAACGGCGAGACAGAGGCGTTCGGCGAGAAGGCGCGCGTGCGCATCGACAAATACGCCTTTCCGACGGGGGAGGAGCGCTTCGTCGTCTACATCAGCGGATCGCGCGGGGCGCCCTGGAAGGACGGCGACCCGTTCGACTGGGGCAACAACGTCGGTCTGTACCTCGGCGAGGCCGAGTCAGAGGGATATGACTTCGTGCTCGAGGCCCTCGAACGCGCCGGGGCGCAGGAGGGGTCGTTCGTCGACGTCAACGGGTTCTCGCAGGGCACGATGGTCGCCCAGCGGATCGCGACCGATTCCGACTTCCGCGTCGGCCACGTCACGACGATCGGCGCGCCCGTGCGCATGCCTGTGGGCGAGGACGTCACGTCGATCGCGATCGCCCACGACGACGACCCGGTCGCGGCCCTCAGCGACGGCGGATCCCCCGCGAGCCTCGGCGACGACGACAGCCTGCTGATCCGGCGCACGTACGACGAGGCGGCCACCGGCCTGCGCGAGTGGAAGGTCGGCGCGCACCGCGTGAGTGCGTACGAGCAGACTGCGCGCCTGTTCGAGCAATCGGGGGATCCGCGAGCCGAGAGCGTGCGCGAGTATTACGCGCAGCTGGGGCGGGCGTCGTCGGTCGAGAGCTTCGTCTATCACGCGCCCGAGGGCGGCGGGAACGGCGCCTTCTCCGCGCCGCCGTCGGCCGTCAGCGACGCCGCGGCTGCTTCTTCTGCGGGCGCAGGATGATGCCGAAGATCCAGTTGATGACGCTGAGGAGAATGCCCGCGAGCACGCCGGGCCAGAAGTCGCCGACGCCGAGGCCCCACCCCCACGACCCGGTGATCCAGGCGGTCACGATCAGGAGCACGCCATTAAGGAGGAGTGAGATCAAGCCGAGAGTGATGACGAACAGGGGGAAAGCGACGATCTTGATGATCGTGCCCACGATCGCGTTGACCAGCCCGAACAGCGCGCCGAGCGCGATGAGGGTGATCACGAGCTGCAGGTCGCGGCCGGGAGGGAACGGCGTGACCGAGATCTGCAGCACGGGGATCAGCGACAGCACCCACAGTGCGAAACCGTTGACGATCGATCGGATGACGAAACCCATGGGGAAAGTCTCGCATCTTCGGCCCGATGTGCGGCGGGTTCGGGGCGCCCTCTAAGCTCGACACGTGAGCACTGAGCCCGTTCTGCCCCGTATTCGTCCCGAGATTGCGGCGCTGCCGCCGTACAAGCAGGGGCGGGCCGCGTCTGCTGACGGGTTCAAGCTGTCGAGCAACGAGAACCCCTTCGATCCGCTGCCAGGCGTGCTCGCCGCGGTCGCCGAGGCCTCGGCCCTCAACCGCTATCCCGACGCGACGGCGGGCCGCCTGCGCGAGGCGCTCGGCGCCCGGTACGGCGTGGGCGCCGACGAGGTCGTCGTGGGCGCCGGCAGCGTGGCGCTGCTGGCCGCGTTCATCCAGGCCGCGGCCGCGCCCGGCGACGAGGTCGTGTACGCGTGGCGATCGTTCGAGGCGTATCCCGGGCTCGTGCGCGTCGCCGGCGCGACGAGCGTCGAGGTGCCGCTGGCCGCCGACGGCCGCCACGACCTCGAGGCGATGGCGGGCGCGATCACCGACCGCACCCGGTGCATCCTCGTGTGCACCCCGAACAACCCGACGGGAACGGCCATCTCCTCGGCCGACGTCGAGGCGTTCCTTGCGCGGGTGCCGAACGATGTGCTCGTGCTGCTCGACGAGGCGTACATCGAGTTCAGGACGGATGACGAGGCGGTCGACGGATTAGCCGAGCGCATTTACGAGCGCCACCCCAACGTCGTCGTGCTGCGCACCTTCTCGAAGGCGTACGGGCTCGCAGCCCTGCGCGTCGGATACGCGATCGGGCATACGCGCGTGCTCGACGCCGCGCGGGCCACACAGATCCCCCTGTCGGTCACGCAGCAGGCCGAAGCGGCGGCGCTCGCGAGCCTCGAGCGCGAGGCGGAGATCCGCGACCGCGTCGCCGTCATCGCCGACCGGCGCGGCCGCCTCGTCGCCGACCTCCGCGCGGCGAGGTGGGACGTGCCGGACACGCAGAGCAACTTCGTCTGGCTGCCGACGACCGACCCGGCGCACGCGGCGGCCTTCGATGCCGCCGGGCTCGTCGTGCGCCCGTTCCCCGATGGGATCCGCATCTCGGTCGGCGAGGAAGAATCGCTCGCGCGCGTGGCCGAGGTCGCCCGCACGCTGCGGTGAGCGTCAGGCGATGCGCGCCTCGCACTCGCGGGCGAGGTCCTCGAACACCTCGGTGTTGAACCGGTACGCGGTGAGCACCTCGGCGATCACACGCTCCTTCTCGACCTCGTCCCACGGCACCGCATCGAGCTCTTCGCGGTAGACGTTCTTGAACTCGGACGGGTCAGCGATGTCGCCGAAGAGGTAGAACCCGATGCCGTTCGTATCGAAGTCGAACTGCCGTTTCAGCACCCGACCGATGTGGATGCCGCCCGACAGGTCGCCGAGGTACCGGGTGTAGTGGTGGGCGACGAAACCGCCGACCCATGTCGCGCCGACCTGATCGATGCGGGCCGCGTACCGAGCCGTCGCTGGCAGTGGCGCGATCCGATCGCGCCAGTTGTCGCCGATCAAGAACGACAGGTCGGCCTCGAGGGCGGGCAGGCGCGTGAGGCGGTCGCTGATGAACCGCGCGGCGATGGGCTCATGGCGCATCCGCTCCGTGGCACCCTCCAGCGCCTCGTAGATGAAGTAGTGCTGAGCCACGAGCGAGATGTAGTCGTCGCGTGTGCGTTCGCCGCGCAGCAGCGTCGACATGAACGATGCCCCTTCGCTCGAGGAATGGGCCTCGCGTGTTCGTTCGCGGATGACCGATGACAGCGCCGTGACGTTCTCCATGGAAGAAGTGTAAGGCTTAGGTTCACCTAACTTGCGATCGGCTGCGTCGAGCTCGTCAGTTGTGGGGTCGAGGCTCGACGTCGAGTCGGCGGCATGACTCGTCATAGAGGGCGACGATCTCTCGGCGCACGGCCATCCGTTCGGCGATCGGTCCGGCCGGCCACGGGATCGTCGTGTCGGCCGTGCTTCCGGTTCCTGTTGTGAAGCGCCATTCGCCGCCGTCTCCGTCGAGATCGACCATCTCTGCCGATACGGCGGTGCCGTCGACGAAAGCGCGCACGATCAGCAGGTTGTCGTCGCGGTGGTCGTCGTTCATGTGGCGAAGGATTGCAGCGACGACATCGGGCGAGAAGGTGTGGGGCATGGCGGAAAGCTTAGGGCTCATCGTTCGCCGGTTGAAGCGGACACGGCAATGACTTAGTATTCCCTTAGTTAGGCAACCCTATGTAAATCGCCGCGAGGCGGTGATGCGGCCGGATTGCCAGCGCCCGAGGCCAGGAAGCCCAGCCTTCCTCGGTGAGACGGAGCGAGCGCTCTCCCTACCAAGAAGCAACGCTCGCTCCGGACCGCCGGCCTTGGGCTGACACGCGCCATTGGCGCGCACGAAAACAGCGTGGCCGGGCGGTCACGTTGATTCTACTTGCAGAGGAATCACGAGACACATGACTGAGACAGCATTGGCCGCGCGCCGCGCGCGGGGAGACGGCGGTCAGTTGCGGAGGCGGGGAATCCTCGCTTTCGTCATGACCGCCTTCGTGGCCGTAGGGGGTGTTATCGCTGCGCCGATCGCCGCCCAGGCCGCCGAAGAGCCGAGCATCATGGTCGGCGTGACCGAGGTTGCGAACGAGCGGGTCGTCTTCGCGATCGAGGGCACCGGCTTCGGTGACATCCAGGCTCTGCCGGGGCAGACCGAACCGCACGCGTACTTCAAATTGAACGAGGTCGGCTCCGACCTCTCGGAGGTGGCGCAGGACGACACGTCGATCTCGGCGTCGATCGCCGAGGGTGGCACTCTCTCCGATGAGCTGTCAGTTCCGATCGGCGAGCTGGACGCGTCGAAGTCCTACGAGGTCATCTCGTGGCCGTCGCGGTCGTTCCCGACCGAGGAGAACGTCTACGCGCGCACGGCTGTGACGATCGACTGGGACGCGCTGTTCCCGAGCGATGAGGCCGCGGTGCCGTCGTTCACGGCCGAGGCGACCGAGTTCGCCGACGAGCGCGTGGACTTCGCGATCGAGGGATCTGGATTCGGCGATGTGACGGCGCTGCCGGGTCAGACCGAGCCGCACGCGTACTTCACGCTGATCGAGGTAGACGCCGACCTCAGCGAGGTCGGTCAGGCTGATACGGCGATCTCGGCGTCGATTGCGGAGGACGGCACGCTCTCCGATGTGCTGGAGGTTCCCGCTGACGATCTGGACGCGACGAAGTCGTACGAGGTCATCTCGTGGCCGTCGCGGTCGTTCCCGTCCGATGACAACCTCTACGCGCGCACTGCCGTGACCATCGACTGGGACGCGCTGTTCCCCGAGGAGCCATCGGAGCCCGCGGAGCCGAGTGAGCCTGCCGAGCCCGAGGAGCCCGTGGGGCCGACGTTTGCGGCGGAGGCGACGGAGGTCGCGAACGAGCGTGTGGACTTCGCGATCGAGGGATCTGGATTCGGCGATGTGACGGCGCTGCCGGGTCAGACCGAGCCGCACGTGTACTTCAAACTGAACGAGGTCGGTTCGGATCTCTCCGAGGTCGCGCAGGACGATACGTCGATCTCGGCCGAGGTCGCCGAGGACGGCACGATCACCGACGTGCTGCCCGTTCCCGCGGGCGAGCTCGACTCGGCGAAGTCGTACGAGGTCATCTCGTGGCCGTCGCGGTCTTTCCCGACCGAGGAGAACGTCTACGCACGCGCCGACGTCACGATCGACTGGGACGCGCTGTTCCCCGAGAGCGATCCGTCGGAGCCGGCCGAGCCTAGCGAGCCCGCTGAACCGGGTGAGCCAGCTGAGCCGACCGATCCGGCTGAGCCGGCTGAGCCGACCGATCCGGCTGAGCCGACTGAGCCGACTGAGCCGGCTGAGCCGACTGAGCCGGCTGAGCCGACCGACCCGGCCGAGCCCACCGACCCGACGGAGCCGAGTGAGCCTGCTGAGCCGACGGAGCCCACCGACCCGGCTGAGCCGACGGGCCCTGCGGAGCCGGCTGAGCCCACCAGCCCGGCTGAGCCGACGGGCCCTGCGGAGCCCACCAGCCCGGCTGAGCCGACGGACCCTGCGGAGCCCACTGATCCCGCCGAGCCCACGGAGCCGGCTGCACCGTCGGAGCCTGCTGCACCGACCGCAACGGCCGAGCCCACGCAAGAGACGGCGATCGAGCTCACCGATGGCTCGGGGAACCCCCTCGACGGCGTCGCACAGGGCGGCGATGTCACGTTCCGCATCGCACCGGTTGAGGCCGGCACCGAGTTCGCCGTGACGGTGCACTCGGATCCCGTCACGCTGCCGACCGCGGTCGGTGACGCGGACGGCGTCGCGACCTCGTCGTGGACGGTGCCCGCTGATTTCCCGGTCGGCGACCACACGGTGCGGTTCGTGTCGGACACGGACACGTACGAGCTGACCTTCACTGTGCTGGCGGCGGACGCTCCCGGTGGCGGAAGCGGTCTGGCGCCCACCGGCTCGGGCCCTGCAACGGAACTGCTCGCGGGTGCCGGAATCATGACCATCCTCTGCGGAGCGGTCCTGATCCTCGTCCGTCGACGCGTCGTGTCGGCCTCGGCCCGATGACGACGACGCAATGAACGGTGCCGCGGGTCGAGTGAACGTCTTTCGGAGGCGGGCGCCCGACCCGCGGAGCCGTGTTGAACAGAAAATCGCGAGCCGGACGGCTCGCAGGAGATGAGAGTGACGAGAATGGCCCGACGTCAATGGATTCAGAAGGCCGCGGCCGCGGTCGCCGCGGCCGCCCTGGCGGTCATGGCGGCGCCCGCCGCGGCCGCCGCGGAGCCGTACTCGTTCACGACCGACGTGACCGAGGTCGCCGACCAGCGCATCGACATCGCGATCGACGGCACCGGCTTCGGGGACGTCAGGGCGCTTCCCGGCCAGACCGAGCCGCACGTCTACTTCACGCTCATCGAGGACGGCGCGGATCTGTCGGGCGTTGGTCAGGCCGACACAGCGATCTCGGCATCGGTCGCTCCGGACGGCACCATTTCTGATGTCCTGACGGTTCCGGCAGAGGAGCTGGACGCGTCGACATCGTACGAGGTCATCTCGTGGCCGTCGCGGTCGTTCCCGACCGAGACCAACCTCTACGCGCGCGCCGACATCGACGTGGACTGGGCCGCACTGTTCCCGAGTCAGTTCCCGACCGAACCGGCGGAGCCCTCGGAACCCGCAGAGCCGAGTGAGCCCGCCGAGCCGTCGGTACCGGCGAAACCGTCAGAACCCGCGAAGCCCTCCGAGCCGGCCCAGCCGACCGAACCGGCGCAGCCGAGCGAACCCGCTGAGCCGTCAGAACCGGCGGATCCGCCCGCGGCGGAAGAAGGCACGCTTGTCTGGGGCATCAGCGAAGCCTGGCGCACGTACATCACCGGGCCGATCGCGAACGGCGAGTTCCTCGCCGTCGAACCGGCGCAGCTGAACGACGACAACACCGTGACCTGGGTGAACGGATCCGGCGACGTCGACCTCGAGAACGGCTCCGGCATCATCGAGTACGCGGGCGGTTTGACCGCCCGCGGCCACAACGGTCTCGGTCCGGGCGGCGGATGGGCCCTGAATCAGACATACAGCGACATCCAGGTCGAGCTCACCTCCACGACCACCGGCGTGATGTCGGCGGAGGTCGTTCAACCTCCGACGGACTACGCGCCCGAGTACGCGGGCGAGCGGATCGAGATCGTCGACCTCACCTTCGGAGAGGGAGACCTGCTCGACGGCATCGTCACCGCCCACGGAACCCTGACGGAGGACGGCGCCGACATCTACTCGCGCATGAACGAGGACTTCCAGCCCGGAGCGCCCGTCGACGACGTGATGTTCGGCATCGGCGTCGCCGCCCCGGAGCCCACCGCTCCCGTCGAGACCGCCACCGAGATCGCGCTCACGGCGACCCCGACGTCGGCGGAGCAGGGTGAGGCCGTGACTCTCTCGGCGCGCGTCGCACCCGCGGCCAAGGGATCCGTGACGTTCTGGGACGGCTCGACCCAGCTGGGCGAGGACGTCGCGGTGTCGGCCGGCAACGGCCGGGCGACGTTCAAGACGACGGACCTGCCGTCGGGGGAGCACCGCCTCACGGCGCGCTTCGCGCCGGCGGAAGACGGCTTCTCACCCGCGACGTCCAACGAGGTGGTCGTCACGATCGTCGAGGCCGCGCCGGCCAAGAGCCCGGACACGGGAAGCCTCGAATGGGGAGTGAAGGAGAGCTTCCGGAACTACGTGGTCGGGTCGATCGCACACGGAAAGATCACCGCCGCGGAGGGCGCGACTCAAGGCTCCGACAACGGCGTCTTCAGCTACCCGCAGGCCGCGAGCGGCACCACGTGGGACGAGGAGAGCAGAACCGGCACCGTGCAGTACGCGGGGCAGGTGACGTTCTACGGGCACGACGGCGTGCTGAACCACACGATCGCCAACCCGGCGATTCGCGTCGCAGACGGGAAGTCGGCCGAGCTGGTCGCCTCGTACCGGGGCAACGTGGTCGTCTTCGCTGACGTCGATCTCGGATCGGCGGTGTCGCAGGATCTCCCGAACGGCGCGATTCGTTTCAGCGGTGCCGGCACCGCACTCACGCACGAGGGCGCGGCGTTCTTCTCGTACGGCGAATCGACGTTCTACGAGCCCGGCACCGAACTCGACCGTGTGACCTTCACGGTCGGCGGTGCGAGCGACGTGCCACCCGCGGAGGAGCCCGGGGGCGAGACGCCCGCGGCTCAGCAGCAGCCTCCCGCCCCCGCCCCCGCCCCCGCCCCCGCAGCCGAGCCCGCGCCCGCGCCCGCCGCGTCGGGTGAGGCATCCGCCGGATCCATGACCTGGGGCGTGTCGAGCGCGTTCGTCGCGTACACGACCTGCGCCGGCAAGGAGAACTTCGGCTACTCCCACTGCGCGAACGGCAGCGTCGCCACGAGCGGTGTGGGAGACGGCTATCGCTTCCCGCAGGCGTCGGGCGGCGACTGGGACGCTGAGACGCAGACCGGAACCGTGGCGTTCTCCGGGGTCGTGAGCTTCAACGGCTACGGCATGACGATGTTCTCCGTCGCGAACCCGTCGATCACCGTGTCCGGGCCCGATCAGGCCACGCTGAACACGGGCAACACCGCGAACTTCGGCTCCGCCTCGTACCCCCTCGACCTCTCGAGTGCGAGCAGATCGGTCGGTGAGAACGGCGAAGTGACCTGGACGGGCGTGAGCGTATCCGGATCCCTTTCGGGGGGCCCCGGCGGCGACACCTCCAACACCATCGGCTTCGACGACCTGAGCTTCACCGTCGGTACGGCGAGCGCGGAATCGTTTGCGGCGACCGAGAGCGGCGGCGACGATGAATCCGCGGCGTACGTCGCAGCGGACACCGCACCGACGACGGAGGGACTCGAGGTCCTCACAGATCCGGACGACATCCGCGACGGCGGTCGTATCCGCGTGCGTGCTTCGGGCTTCGACACCGGAGACGCCGGCGTGCTCGTCGTGCTGTACGACGGCAAGGGCGAAGAGCCGGTCGTGCTCGATGAGAAGGCCGTGGCCGATGACGAGGGCACCGTGTCGTGGTCCGGCACGCTGCCGGGCGGCACGACGGGCGACCACGTGCTGACCGTTCAAGGAAGCGCCGCGGCCGGTGCCGAGATCGAGATCCTCGAGGCGAAGACCGCTCCGGTGCTCGCAGGGGTGAGCGCCGACACCTCCGCGGTCGTGGCCGCGCCCGCCTCGAACGTCTCGCCCCTGCTCGTCGCGACGGGCGGCCTCAGCCCGCTCGAATGGTGGGTGATCGCGGGAGGGCTCGGTGCCATCGCCCTGTGCATGATCCTGCTGTCGGCGCGACAGCGCTCGCTTGCTCAGGCCGCCGCGTGATCCGCACCGCTCGAACGAAGAAGAAGGATCCACTGACGTGAAGACTCGAAACATCATCGGCACGGGCGTTGTACTCGCGGCCGCGATGCTCGTCCCCGCCACCGCTGCGAGCGCGCAGGCGACCGCGGACGCGGAGGCGTGCGTCGTCACCGACGGCACGTTCTCCTGGGGGGTGAAGGAGAGCTTCCGCTCGTACATCAGCGGCACGATCGCGAACGGATCCTGGGAGGCCCTCGACGGCGCGACCTACGAGACCCCGAACTTCGAGTGGACCGGCGCGACGGGCAGCTACGACCCGGCGACCGGAACGGGATCCGTGTCCTTTCCCGGCACGGTGCACTTCACCGGGCACGACGGTGTCCTCGACCTGACGCTCGGCAACCCGACGATCGAGTTCGAGGGAGAAACGGCGGCGCTGCTGCTCGACGCGCACAGCAACGATATGGAGGGCGAAGTCGCGGTCGATGCCGAGCAGGAATGGGTCGGAGACGTCACGCTGCCTGCCGCGCCGGACTCGATCGGTGACACGCTCGCCGCATCGGATCTCGAGACGACCCTCACGAACCCCGGCGCCGCGGCGTTTGCCGGGTTCTACGAGGCGGGGGAGGTGCTCGATCCCGTCTCGTTCTCGCTGACCACGGAGAACTGCGACGCAGGCGCTGCACCGCAACCGGCTGCCGAGGCCACGGAGGAGCCGGAACCGGCCGCCGGCGCCGTCGTGGAAGAGCCAGCGGCCGTGCAGCCCGTCGAGGTGCGCGCCGACATCCCGTGGGCGGCGATCGGCGTGGGCGGCGTCGCTCTGCTCGTGATCGGGTTCACGGGCGGGCTGCTCGTCGGTGGGCGCAGAGCGCGCGCGGCGCGAGGGGTCGATGCGGAGCCCGACACCACGGGCGGCGCACAGTGACGGGTGCGAAGGCTCGACGCTCGACGGCGATCGTCGCCGTCGCGGCCGCGATCGCCCTGCTGGCGGGATGCGCGGGCGGAGCGTCGGCCGATGGCGATGCCGGAGTGCAGCCCGACCTGTCGCAGCTCGAGCCCGCGGCGGACCCGCGCAGCATCGTCGGGCCGTCGACGGCCGTCATGCCGGACGACGAGATCGAGGTCGTCGCAGAGGATCCCGGGCAGCAGCTGCCCGCGACCGTCACGTCGTATGCTCAATCCGGCGACGAGGAGCAGGTGACGGTCGCTGCGACCGACCGCGTGGTGGCGGTGGATCTCGCCGGCTCGATCGCCGCGACCGCCTGGGCCCTCGGCTTCGGCGACACGCTCGTCGGGATCGATCAGTCGACGACGTTTCCGGGCACGGAAGGCATCGAGCAGGTCACCTCAGGCGGTCACACGATCAACGCCGAGGCGGTCATCGGTCTCGACCCCGACGTCGTCATCACCGACGGCACGGTGGGCCCGCGCGATGTGATCGAGCAGCTGCGCGACGTGGGGATCACAGTGGTCTTCGTTGATAACGATCCGTCTTTCGAAGGCGCTCAAGATCTCGCCCGCCAGGTGGCGGCCGTATACGGTGCGCCCGAGGTCGGCGAGCAGCTTGCCGAGCACATCGCCGACGACGTCGCCGCGACCGCTGCCGAGATCGCGCGTCTCGTGCCGGAAGACGAGAGCGACCGCGTGCGGATGGTGTTCCTCTACCTGCGCGGCAACGCCGGCGTCTACTACATGTTCGGCGAGGAATCGGGCGCCGACGAGCTCATCGAATCCCTCGGCGGCATCGACGTGGCGGCCGAGCTCGGATGGGAGGGCATGCGTCCCATGACCGACGAGGCGCTGCTGGCGGCGGATCCCGACCTGATCCTCACGATGACGGGCGGCATCGAGTCGACGGGTGGCATCGACGGCCTGCTGCAGGAGAAGCCGGCTGTCGCGCTGACGGCCGCCGGTCAGAACGAGCGCATCGTCGATATGGACGACGGCACGATCTTGTCGTTCGGGCCCCGCTCCGCTGACGTCATCGAGGCGCTCGCGCGCGCCGTATACGCTCCCGACAACGCGCACGCCGGCGAAGCCGACGAATGACCACCGGGACCACCGCCGCCGCGGAACCGGCAGTTTCTCCGCATGCCCGGAAGCGTCGCGCCGGTCGCGGGGCGATCGTCGTCGCCGTCTCGTCGCTGCTCCTCGTGGGCGGGGTCGTGTTGTCGGCCGCACTCGGGCAGCTGCCGATCTCGGCACAGGACGTCGTCGGATCCGTTCTGCGCGCCGTGGGCATCGATAACGCCTGGGCACCCACTGACGATCTGATCGAGCAGACCCTGTGGAAGATCCGCTTCCCGCGCGTGGCGATGTCACTCCTCGTCGGGGCGGCCCTCGCAATCGCGGGCGCGGTCATGCAGGCCGTCTTCGGCAACCCACTCGCCGAGCCGGGCGTCGTCGGCGTCTCCTCCGGCGCAGCTCTGGGGGCCGCCGCCGCGATCAGCTTCGGGCTGTCGTTCCTCGGCGGGTGGACGATCGCGGCATTCGCGTTCCTCGGCGGCCTCGTTGCCACGCTGCTTGTTTACGGCACGGCGCGCGCGCAGGGGCGCACCGAGACCGTCACACTGCTGTTGACGGGCGTGGCGATCAACGCCTTCGCCGGGGCAGGGCTCGCACTCATCACGTTCCTCGGCGATACGCAGAGCCGTGAGCAGATCGTGTTCTGGCAGCTCGGCTCGATCAACGGATCCCGATGGAACGAGGTCGTGATCGTCGCCATCGTGGGCGTGTGCGCGACGGCGATCGTGGCGTCGCTCGCGCGGCAGTTCGACCTGCTCGCGCTGGGGGATCGCACGGCGTCACACCTCGGCATCAAGGTCGAGCGGCTGCGCATCGCGTCGGTCGTGCTCGTGGCGCTCCTGACGGGCGTCGGTGTCGCCTTTGTCGGCATCATCTCGTTCGTCGGCCTCGTGGTGCCGCACCTCGTGCGCATGCTGCTGGGTCCGGCGCACCGCATGCTCTTCGCCGTCTCGATTCTGGGTGGCGCCGCACTGCTCGTCTGGGCGGACCTGCTGGCGCGCACGCTGGTGCCGGCCTCCGACCTGCCCATCGGCATGCTCACCGCGCTCGTCGGCGGGCCGTTCTTCTATTGGCTCATCCGCCGCAATCGCCGGCAGGCCGGGGGATGGGCGTGACGGCCGAGACGGGCGCCGGGCTGAGCATCGTGAACGCTTCCTACCGGATCGGCGGAACGACGATTCTCGACAAAGTGAGCGTCGACGTGCGCTGCGGTCGGGTGCTCGTTCTGGTCGGCCCGAATGGCGCCGGCAAATCTACCCTCCTGGGAATGCTCGCGGGCGATGCCGATCCCACGGGCGGCGACGTGCTGCTGCACGGGCGTCCGCTCGGCCAGTGGCCTCCCAGGGAGCGCGCGCGTCGCCGCGCCGTGCTCCTGCAATCGAACCAGCTCGTCTTCCCGTTCACCGCGCAACAGGTCATCGAGATGGGCCGGGCGCCGTGGATCGGCACGGAGGAGTCGGCCGATGACGACCGGGCGATCGCGCGGGCGATCGAGGCGACTGATTCGGGTCACCTCCTGACGAGGGCCTTCCCAACGCTCTCGGGAGGCGAGAAGGCCCGCGTCTCGCTCGCGCGCGTGCTCGCGCAGGAGACGCCGATCGTTCTGCTCGACGAACCGACGGCCGCTCTCGATCTGCGCCACCAGGAGGACGTGCTGCGTATCGCACGTGACCGAGCAAGGGCGGGTGCCGCCGTCGTCATCGTCCTGCACGACCTCTCGCTCGCGGCGGCATATGCCGATGAGGTGATGATCCTTGACGCGGGGCGCGCGGTGGCGAGCGGCTCGCCGAACGAGGTGCTCACCGCCGAACGCATCGAAGCCGTGTACGGGCTCGCGGTGCGAATCCTGCGCGACGACGACACGGGACGCCCCCTCGTCGTGCCGCGACGAGGCAGGATCCGGCGGCCGCATTCCGCGGACGGACGCACGGCCACCTGATCGATGTGCGTATGTGGATTCCCACCACACGATCCGGCGATCCGTTGTCGAGCGCGTCATGGCCTGCGCATGAGCGATGGGGCCTAGCGTGGACATGTGACTTCGGCAGAAACTCCTATCGTGCGCATTCTCGAGCCCGACGGCTCGTTCGCGCCCACCCCCGAGGCCGAGCCTCTCCGCGAGATCGTCGAGGCGTTGGACGAGTCCGCTCTCGAGCAGATGTACCGCGACATGGCGGTGACGCGCGCCTTCGATCAGCAGGCGACCATGCTGCAGCGGCAGGGGCAGCTCGCGCTGTGGCCGCCGTCGCTCGGCCAGGAGGCCGCGCAGGTCGGGTCGGCGCGGGCCGCGCGCTCGCAGGACACGATCTTCCCCTCGTACCGCGAGCACGCCGTCGCGAGGGTGCGCGGGGTCGACCCCGTGTCGATCCTCGCCCTGATGCGCAGCGCGACGCACGGCGGGTGGGATCCCACCGATCCGAAGAACGGCAATACGCGTCTGTACACGCTCGTGCTCGGCACGCAGGTGCCGCACGCGACGGGGTTCGCGATGGGGCTGAACTTCGACGGCCGCACGGGCAGCGGAGACGCCGAGAAGGACGAGGCGGTGGTCGTCTACTACGGCGACGGTGCCGCGAGCGAGGGCGACGTGCACGAGGCGATGGTGTTCGCGGCGAGCTACTCCACGCCCGAGCTGTTCTTCCTGCAGAACAACCAGTGGGCGATCTCGGTGCCCGTTGCGACGCAGGCCGCGGGCCCGCTCGCGAACCGCTCGGCGGGCTACGGGATCCCCACCCTGCGCATCGACGGCAACGACGTGCTCGCATCGTATGCCGCCAGCCGTATGTATCTGGACGAGGCGCGTGCGGGCGGCGGTCCGCGCGCGATCGAGGCCGTCACGTACCGCATGGGCGCGCACACGACGAGCGACGACCCGACCAAGTACCGCACGAAGGCCGAAGAGGAGTCGTGGGCGCGGCGCGACCCGATCGCCCGCATGCGCGCGTTCCTCGAGAACCGCGGCGCGGGATCCGAGTTCTTCGCCGACGTCGACCAGGAGGGCGAGGCGCTCGCCGCCGACGTGCGCACGCGGATCGCGGAATGGCCGGATCCCGACCCGGCCAGCATGTTCGCGCACGTGTACTCCGAGCCGCACGCGCTCATGGAGCAGCAGGCCGCCTGGCTGGCCGAGTACGAGGCTTCGTTCGAGGGAGGAGCGGCATGACGTTCGAGACGATGCCGTTCGCGCGGGCGATGAACGCCGGCCTGCGCCGCGCGATGGAGGAGAACCCTCGCGTCATGCTGATGGGCGAGGACATCGGCAAGCTCGGTGGCGTGTTCCGCGTGACCGAGCACCTGCAGCGCGACTTCGGCGAGAACCGCGTGCTCGACACTCCGCTCGCAGAGGCGGGCATCGTGGGATCCGCGATCGGACTCGCGATGGCGGGATTCCGCCCCGTCGTCGAGATCCAGTTCGACGGGTTCGTGTTCCCGGCGTTCGACCAGATCACGACGCAGCTCGCGAAGCTCACGAACCGGCACGAGGGCACGATCAGCATGCCGGTTGTCATCCGCATCCCGTACGGCGGCCACATCGGCGCCATCGAGCACCACCAGGAGAGCCCGGAGGCGTACTTCGCGCACACCCCGGGTCTGCGCGTGGTGAGCCCGTCGACGCCGAACGACGCCTACTGGATGATCCAGGACGCGATCGCGTCGGACGATCCGGTGATCTTTATGGAGCCGAAGAGCCGCTACTGGCAGAAGGGCGAGGTCGACACCGATCATCGTGCCGCGCCGCTGCACGCGTCGCGCGTGATCCGCGGCGGATCCGACATCACCCTCGTCGGCCACGGCGCGATGGTGTCGGTGCTGCTGCAGGCCGCCTCGATCGCCGAGGGCGAGGGAATCAGCTGCGAGGTCATCGACGTGCGCTCGCTGTCGCCCATCGACTACGACCCGATCATCGACTCGGTGCGCTCGACCGGACGCATGGTGTGGGCGCAGGAGGCTCCGGGCGCGACCAGTGTCGGGGGCGAGATCGCCTCGACCGTTGCCGAGCGGGCGTTCTACTCGCTCGAGGCGCCCGTCATGCGGGTGAGCGGATACGACGTGCCGTTCCCGCCCGCCAAACTCGAAAGCTTCTACCTGCCCGACGCCGACCGCGTGCTCGAGGCCGTCGACCGAGCTCTCGCATTCTGAAACCCGGAGGAATCGCCATGGAGACCTACCACCTTCCCGACGTGGGCGAGGGCCTGACCGAGGCCGAGATCGTCGAGTGGCGCGTCAAGCCCGGCGACCAGATCAAGATCAACGATCCGGTCGTCGACATCGAGACCGCGAAGAGCGTCGTCGAGCTGCCGTCGCCGTTCGAGGGCGTCGTCGGAGAGCTGTTCGTCAGCGCCGGCGACACCGTGGACGTCGGCGCGGCGATCATGACGGTCGTCTCCGAGACGACGGCTGCCGAGAGCGGCACCGACGGCGGCGCGCGCCCCGAGCCCGCGGAGGACGTGTCGGATACGTCCGTGCTCGTCGGCTACGGCAACGGCGCAGAGGCGAAGACCCGCCGCACGCCCAAGACGCACGAGGCCGTCGTGACGAGCTCGATCGGCGTGATCGCGAAGCCTCCGGTCAGGAAGCTCGCGCGCGACCTCGGGGTGACGCTGTCCGATGTCGTCGGGTCCGGGCCCGCCGGCGAGGTCACGCGAGACGACGTCGTCGCGCAGGCCGAGCAGGCGTCCGTGTTCCGCAACCTGTCGACGCCCGCGTGGGGCGCTGAGCGCGAGCGCACGATCCCTGCGCCGCAGGCCCAGAAGGATCCGCGCTACGAATCCGTTCCCGTCAAGGGCGTGCGCAAGGCGACCGCGAACGCGATGGTCGGATCCGCGTACACGGCCCCGCACGTATCGGTGTGGACCGACGTCGACGCGACGCGCACCATGGAGTTCGTCGCGCGGCTCAAGCAGCAGCCGCAGTTCGCCGACATCAAGATCTCGCCGCTGCTCGTGTACGCGCGGGCCGTGCTGTGGGCCGTGCAGCGCACGCCCGAGATCAACTCGACGTGGATCGAGTCGGAGGACGGCGCCGAGATCCAGGTGCGCAACTATGTGAACTTGGGCATCGCGGCGGCGACGCCGCGCGGCCTCATCGTGCCGAACATCAAGGACGCGCAGGATCTGTCGATCCGCGAGCTCGCGTCGGCGCTGCAGGATCTGACGCTGAAGGCCCGTGAGGGCAAGACGTCGCCCGCCGACATGGCGAGCGGCACGATCACGATCACGAACATCGGCGTGTTCGGGATGGACGCCGGCACGCCGATCCTCAACCCGGGCGAGGCGGGCATCATCGCGATGGGTGCGATCCGTCAGAAGCCGTGGGTCATCGACGGCGAGGTGCGCCCGGCGTGGGTGACGACGGTATCGGGGTCGTTCGATCACCGCATCGTCGACGGCGACAAGGTCAGCCGCTTCGTCGCCGACGTGGCCGCTGTGCTGGAGGAGCCGGCGCTGCTGCTCGACTGAGCACACGATGTGACGGCCGGTGATTCGCTTCGAGTCACCGGCCGTTGCCTTGTCGGCGGGCGGTGTTCGCTGCGTGCCTGACCAGACTGCTCTCGGTTTATGACAATGATTCTCATTACTATATGCTGGCGACGTGATCAGCCCTGCCCGCGCCACCCCGCGCCCCGCGCGACGTCTTGCGCTCGGAATCGGCGTTCCCGCAGGCATCGTCGTGATCACAGTCGTGGCGTGCGCGATCGGGCCCGTCAACACGAACCTCTCGACGGTGTTATTCGCACTGGTTGAGCCGCTCCGCGACCCGCTGGCCGTCCTCAGCCTGCCGCTGCCGGACATCGCATCGGCGACCGTTCACCTCGTGTGGTCGGTTCGATTGCCGCGCACCGTGTTGGCGTTGCTCGTCGGGGCCAGTCTGGCGGCGGCCGGCGCAGTCATGCAGGCAGTGTTCCGCAACCCGCTCGCCGAGCCCGGTGTCACCGGGGTGTCTTCAGGTGCCGCCGTCGCGGCGGTGTTGGTGATTGTCAGCGGTGCCGCGGCGACCATGCCATGGCTCTTGCCGACGGCCGCATTCCTCGGCGCGCTCGTCGCCGTCACGATCGTGCAACTCGTTGCCGGGTTGCGCGGAGGATCCGGCGCGACCCTGCTTCTCGTCGGGATTGCGATCAATGCGTTCCTCGGTGCGCTCATTTCAGCGATCATCGCGAACGCGCCCGACTCTGACGACGCCCAGCAGGCAATGTTCTGGCTCAACGGCGATCTCACGTCAAGCAACTGGCGCGACGTCGGCCTCGCGGTCGTCCCCATCCTGGTCGGCCTCGTCTTCCTCTTTGCGGCAACAGGCGAGCTCAATCTGTTCCTTCTCGGTGATGAGCACGCGATCGCGAGCGGTGCTCGCATCAAGCGGGTCCGGCAGGTGCTCCTCGCGATCGCGGCACTCATCACCGCCGCAGGCGTCGCGGTCACGGGGGTGATCTCGTTCGTCGGACTCGTTGTGCCGCACCTTGTACGGCTCGTGCTCGGTCCCGACCACCGCCTCCTCCTGCCCGTGAGCATCGGGATCGGGCCGATTTTTCTCGTGGGCGCTGATCTGGTCGCACGCAACCTTTTTGATCCCGTTGTCCTGCAGACGGGCACCATCACCGCGTTCCTTGGCGCTCCCATACTGCTCCTGCTCGTCGCCCGGAGCGGAAGAAGATGATGAGCATCCTCACTGAGATCCCACACTCGTCGCGGCACGCACGCCCTGCGGGTCAGGAACTCCTCCTCGCGGGCCGTACCGTGGCGGCTGGTTATCGCGGTCGGTCGGTGATACGCGACATCGACGTCGACGTGCGCGCCGGTGAAGTGCACGGTCTGATCGGTCCGAACGGAGCCGGAAAATCGACTCTTCTGCGCGTGCTCGGCGGCATTGCACCTGCCACAGCGGGGCGCGTCGAAACTGTCAGGGGCCACCTCGGCACGCTGCTGCCCCGCGAGCGCGCTCGACTTATCGCCTTCCTTCCGCAGGACACCCGGATCGACGAGGCCCTCAGCGTGCGTGCGATCGTCGAGCTTGGCCGCTACGCGCATCGGCGCCAGTTTGACAGGATGCGCGGCGCCCTGACGCCAGAGGATGTCGCCGCCGTTGACGGATCGCTTCGCCGCGTTGGCGTACATGACCTCGCCGATCGGCCGATCACTGAGCTGTCTGGCGGACAGCGCCAGCTCGTCCTCATCGCGAAGCAGCTCAGCCAGGAGTCTCTCGTGCTTCTGCTCGACGAGCCCGTGTCGGCCCTTGACCTGGGATATCAGATGCAGGTGCTCACTCTGCTCCGCGAGCTCGCCGACGAGGGCCGAAGCGTCGTCGTCGTGCTGCATGATCTCAATCTCGCGGCCCGGAGCTGTGATCGCCTCACGCTCCTCGCCGACGGCGAGGTGCGCGGCGAGGGTGCTCCCGAGCACGTGCTGACCCCGGCGCTTCTCGCCGAATGCTACGGAGTGCACTGCGTCGTCGATCGCGACCCGCATTTGCACACACCACGTGTGACTGTCCTCGAGCGCACGTCCACTCCACGACGCCACACCGACAACACGGAATGAGAGAACACACCATGACCACCGCTTTCCCACATCGCCGCCGCGCGGCATTCACGGCGCTTGCCGCCATTGGCTGTCTCACACTCGCAGGATGCGCAGGGTCGTCCGCGAGCGACGGCGGCGGTTCCGAGGCATCGACCGATGCTGCCTCTGCCGCTGACTTCCCGCGCACCGTCGCCGTCGGGGACCGCGACATCGACATCGACGCCGAGCCACAGCACGTCGCCGCGCTGTCGACCGAGGTGGGCGACATCGTTCTCGAACTCGTGGGCCCAGAACGGCTCGTCGCGGTCGCGGAGGGGTCCGCAACGCCCGGCACCGGCAACCAACTCGACCTCGCCGAGAGCGTGCCGACGCACCTGAGCGTGACGCAGAACCCAGACCCCGAGCAGATTTTGTCCCTCGACCCCGACCTCGTCCTGCTCACGGGGCGGCACGATGACGAGGCCTCGCTCATCGACTCGCTCGAGGGTGTCGGGGTGCCGATCGCCGCTTTCGAGTCGACCGACTTCGGTGATCCGGAGACCGTCGCGAGCTCGATCGAGACCATCGGCGATCTCGTCGGCGCTGACTCTGAAGCGCGCACAATCGCGAGCGCAGTCCGTGACGACGCCGCGGCAGTGACCGACGCGGTCGCCGACGTGGATAACAAACCGCGCGTGCTCGTGCTCATGGCCCGCGGTGGCACACAGATGATCATGGGAGCGCACTCGTCGACCACGAATCTCGTCGAGCTCGCAGGTGGGAGTTCCGTCGCGGTCGAGGAAGGTTGGAATCAGGCGATGCCTGCCGATCCTGAAGCGATCATCGCCGCGGATCCCGATGTGATCGTTGTGCAGGATTTCCGTGACGCTGGGCTCGAACCATTTGCCGAGCTGTTGGAGAACCCAGCGCTCGCTGACGTTCGGGCAGTCGCCGATGACGAGGTGCATCTCGTTGACGCCGAAACGACCTCGGGTACCGCCGGCTCGCGGATCAGCGAGGGCCTCAAAGAGATCGCTGAGCTGCTGCACCCCGACGTGTTCGCGTAGGGACCTTCTCCGGATGAAACCTCCAGCGCGCGCGGGTGATGGCAGAGAGCCGAGGGGGACCGATGTGGATCGATGAGCTGCTGCGTGACGCACCGAGAGGCGCGTGGTGCGTGGTGATCGCGAGTTGGCTGCGCACCGGTGCCCTCGCGGCCAGCGCAATCGCCATCGGGGGTGTTCTCGACCGAACGCTCGCGGGCGAGCCCATCTTCTCAACCGTCACCGCTGCGATCGCCTGCGCGCTGCTCGGAGCCTTCGCCGGGATGTGTGCCGAGTCTCTGCCGGGGCGCATCCAGGGCGAGGAAGAAGCACGGTGGCGGCAGCGGGTCGTCGCCGCCGGACTGAGAGTCAATGCCCTCGAGCCGTCGCACGGCGATCGCCCTGATCGCGCGACCGAGAACAGTATCGTTGACGCCGCCACATCCGGCGTCGAGAAAACGGGCGGGTACCGAGCGACGTTCCTGGCCGCCACATTCGCGTCGTTCACCGCACCGATCATCGTGCTCATTGCGTGGGCGGTCGGCATTCACCCGCTGAGCGCCCTCGCGCTCGCGGGGTTCGTGGCGCTCGTGCCCGCGGTCATCATCGTTGCCGGAAGCCTGCTGCGTCGCTCGAACGCCCACTACCGCAGTCGTGAAGCGCAGGCGGCATCTCGATACCTCGAGATGCTGGAGGGGCTCGGCACCATCAACGTGCTCGGAGCATTTCCACGAGTGCGGCGTGAGTACGCCGAATCGGCGCGCAACGCGATGGCCGAGCTCGGCAGGCTTCTTGCCCGCAACCAGGTCATGATCATCGTCAACGACGCGGCGTTCGGCCTCGTCATGAGCGGGGCAGCAGTCGCGTTGCTGCTGTGGCAACTCGCAGGGGATGCGGTGAGCGCCGGTGACGCGTTCGCCGGGCTGTTGCTCGTTGTGCTGCTCGTCGAACCCATCGACCGAGTGGGCCGCACCTTCTATGTCGGGCTCGGCGGGCGGGCGCGGAGAAAGCAGCTCGAGTCGCTGCTCGCGGAGAGCGGTGAGGGGCCCGATCCTGCCGGCGCGCCGAATGCCCTCCGAGCAGCGGGCGATCTCGAGCTGAGCGGGGTCACGGTGAGCCACGGCGACCGCACCGTGCTCGATGGCGTCGATCTGCGCATCCCGGCAGGTGCGCACGTGAGCGTCGTCGGGCCCACCGGTGCCGGGAAATCAACGCTGCTGCGCGTCGTCGCCGGACTCCAGCCCGTCACTGCAGGCGACATCACTCTCGACGGCGAACCCTGCACTGCGGCACACCTGCGCCAACGAATGAATCTCGTATCGCAGAATGCGAGCCTGCTCTCGACAACGGTCGCCGATAACCTGCGGCTCGTCGACCCGACCGCGACGGATGCGCAGCTGCTCGCGGCGCTCGAACAGGCTCACCTTCGCGGTGAGATCCTCACAAGACCGCATGGTCTGGCAGGGGCAGTGGGGGAAGGCGGGGCGATGCTCTCGGGCGGCCAACGCCGTCGTCTGATGCTCGCACGGGCGTTGCTGCGGGAGCGTCCCGTGCTGCTGCTTGACGAAGCGACGGCCGACCTCGACCGTCGAACCGAAACGCTCGTGCGCGAGAGCCTGCACAGCGCCGCGGGCGGCAGAACAGTGGTGCAAGTCGCTCACCGCCTCGAGATGACCACCGACTCTGACCTCGTGATCGTCATCGAAGGCGGTCGCATCACCGCGGCCGACAGCCCTGCCGAACTCCGCGAGCGTCCCGGTTACTATCGAGCCGCGCTCAAGACGAATGTCGAGCAGGTATGACACGTCGAACAACAATCGGCTGGCTGCTCAGTTTCGCCAGGGCAGCGTCGTTGCGTCTGCTCGTCTCGACAGTCTCACGGTTGCTCGGCCACGCTCTCGGTGCAGCCGTCCTTGCTGTGCCTGCCTGGGGTATCGGGATGCTCGCGGCCGGTCGCGCAGATAGACCGAGTTTCCTCGCCGGCGTCGTTGTCGCCACACTCGTTGCCGCCGTGCTGCGCGCGCTATTGCGATACCTCGAGCAGCTGCTCGGCCATCTCGCTGCGTTCAGCCTGATGGGCGAGATGCGCATCCAGCTGCTTGAGCGGCTCGCGCCACAAGCCCCCGCGGTCACGGAAGGTCTTGGCGCCGCCCGCATCCAGACGGTCGCCGTGCGCGACGTGGACCGTGTCGAGGTCTTCTTCGCCCACACGATCGCCCCCGCGGTGAGTGCGGTGGTCATTCCGTTCGGAGCCACGATCGCCGCGTGGATCGCCGCAGGAGCCACCATCGGGGCGACGGTGGCGAGCGTCCTCGCCCTCGGTATTCTGCTGCCGCTGCTCGGGGCGGCCGCCGGACAGCGCGCGGCGCAGGCCACCGCAACCGTGCGCGCTGACATCGCCCAGCACGTTGCCGACACCATGCGCACCCGCGAGGAGATCGTTGCGGCTCAAGCTGAGCCGCAACGAGCCGCCTCGCTCGCGGCGCTCGACCGGAGCCTCGCGCGGGTGCTCAGGGCGGCCGGTGCCCGCGCCGGCTGGCGGCACGCGCTGTCGAATCTGCGCGTGTGGGGCGGATCGCTCGCCGTGCTCGTCGCTGGTGTGCTCGCGAGTGGAGATGCGGATGCGTTCCGCGACACACTGCCCGGCCTGTTCGTCGCTATCGCGCTCGTTCTCGGAACACTCACCTCGCTCGAAACCGTCGAGCGTCTCGCAACCTCATTGCCGGCCGGGTTGGAGGCGGCCCGGCGCATCCGCGAACTCATGTGTCGGCCACCGACCGTAACCGAACCTGAATCGCCCGTCACCGGCGATCGCGCGCAGTCTGTCGCTCTCGAATTCGACAACGTCACGTACACCTATCCGGGCACCGCAGGACCGGTGCTCTGTGACGTGGCACTGGAAGTCAGGCGAGGTGAGTTCGTCGGCGTTGTCGGTGCGACCGGATCGGGAAAATCGACCCTGGCGCGGCTTGCGCAGCGGCACCGGGATCCTGATGTCGGGAACGTGCGCATTGACGGGGAGGATGCCCGTGTACGCGGCACACGCGACGTCACGCGACGCGTGTCGGTCGCGAGCCAAGATCCGTTCGTGCTCGACGACGCGGTCGCCGTCAACCTGCGTCTCGCGGATATCAACGCCACCGACTCGCAGTTGCACCGCGCTCTCGCACTCGTCGAGCTCGATGATCTTGACCTGGGGGCAGTCGTCGGGCGACGCGGGTTCCGTCTCTCTGGCGGGCAGCGCCAGCGCCTCGCCCTCGCCCGTACGCTGCTTCACGCGGCGCCGAATCTGCCTGGTGGCGTGCTCATCCTCGACGAGGCGACCAGCCACCAGGATCCGCTCACACAGGCCCGCCTCATCCGACGATTGCGAACACTCGGCTCCTCCATGCTTGTCATCGCGCACCGGCTCGAGACGCTTCGCGATGCCGATCGGATCATCGTGCTCGAGGAGGGGCGCGTCGTCGAAACAGGAGTCTGGGACGAGCTCGTTGCCGCCGATGGGTCCTTTGCAGCCCTGCTCGCTGGCCAGGGCCGGAACCTCGACAGTGAACACCACTGACCGAAGACATCGGCCCCGCGAGATAGCAGAACGACGGCGTGCTTCCATCGTTCCTCCTTCCAGATGCGCACACATACAGGCGCACGACAGAGCGGCCCGGCGTACCGTGACGCCGAGCCGCTCTGGTGGAGATCGCGATTACTGCTGGAGCGTGAACTGCAGCTCGAGCGTGATCGTGACGTCGTTGCCGAGCATGAAGCCACCGGCGTCGACCGCGGTGTTCCAGTTGACACCGAAGTCGGTGCGGTCGATCTTGGCCGTGGCCTCGCCGCCGGCCTTCGTCTGGCCGTAGCCGTCGACCGTGATGCCGCCGAACTCGCCCGTGAAAGTGACGGGCTTGGTGACGCCGCGCAGCGTGAGGTCTCCGTCGATCAGCACGTGGTCGTTCTGCGGGCGGATCGCGGTGGAGCGGAACGTCATGGTCGGGAACTCGTCGGCGGCGAAGAAGTCGCCGGTGCGCAGGTGGCCGTCGCGACCCTCCTGGCCGGTGTTGACGCTGGCGATCTCAACCGTGGCCTCGACGGACGACTGCTCGAGGGTCTCGCCGGTGACGACAGTCGCGTCGAAGGTCTCGAACTTGCCCTTGACCTTGCTGATCGCGAGGTGGCGAACCGAGAAAGTGACCTCGGAGTGGGCGGGGTCGATGGTCCAGGTGCCGGCGATGTAGCCGGGAACGGTGGCAGCGGTGAGGGTCATGAAGAATCCTTTCGAGCGGAGCGTGATCGTGGAGGATAACGCGAGCGGTCATGATCTATTCCCGCGCATATAAAAATTATCACACAGGGTGCCCGTCGATCAAGGCTCGATAGTCGTCGCTGGTGAGGCCGGACGCCGCCGTTCCTGCGAGCACGCTCGAGAACAGCTGCCGCTTCTTCTGTTGCAGCTCGCGCACCTTCTGTTCGATCGTGCCCGCCGAAATGAGCCGGTAGACCATGACCGGCTTCGTCTGTCCGATGCGGTGCGCGCGGTCGATCGCCTGCTCTTCCGCGGCGGGGTTCCACCACGGATCGAGCAGGATGCAGTAGTCGGCCGAGGTGAGGTTCAGCCCGGTGCCGCCCGCCTTGAGCGAGATGAAGAACGCCGGATCTTCACCGTTCTGGAAACGATCGACCATGCGCTGGCGCTGCCTCTGCGTCGTCGACCCGTCGAGATACGAGAACTTGATGCCGCGGGATTCTGCCACGCCCGCGGCCAGCCCGAGGAAGTCGGTGAACTGACTGAAAACGAGCGCGCGATGCCCGTCGGCGGTGATCTCGTCGAGCAGTTCGCCGAGTGCGTCGAGCTTCGCCGAACGCACACCCGCCACGTCGGCGGCGTCGCCGAACGACGGATCGAGCGCCTCGCGCCGCAACCGCGTGAGCGAAGCGAGGATCTGGATCTGGTTCTTGTTCACGTCGTCAAGGAGGCCGAGCAGCTTCTGCTGCTCGCGACGGAACCGCCGTTCGTATGCGCGCTGATGCGTGGGATGCAGCGGCACCTCGATCACCTGCACGGTCTTCGGCGGCAGCTCGGGCGCGACCTCCTCCTTCGTGCGGCGCAGGAGGAACGGCCGCACCCGCGCACGGAGCTGTTCGAGGCGGGCGGGATTGCCCTGCTTCTCGATGGTGCGCGAGAAGTGCTCGCGGAAGTGCGATCTGGTGCCGACGAGCCCGGGAGCCGCGAGCGTGACGAGCGAGAACAGCTCCATCAGATTGTTCTCGAGCGGGGTTCCCGTGACGGCGAACGTCGTCGGAGCGCCGACGAGGCGCGCGGCCGCGTAACCCCGCGACGATGAGTTCTTGACGTTCTGCGCCTCGTCGAGCACGAGGATCCGGAAGCCCGCGCGCGCGAAGTCCTCGGCGTCGTGGCGCAGAATGGCGTAGCTCGTGACGATGAGGCGCGCGCCGCCAGCGGCCTCATCGAGGGGCGTCTTGCGCTTCCGCGTCGTCGAGGTGACGGCGACTGCACCGAGCTCGGGCGCGAATCTCTCTGCCTCGGCTATCCAGTGGCCGACGACGCTCGTCGGCGTGACGACGAGGAAACGCGCCTCGGGGTCGTCAGCGCGAGCCTGGTCGAGCGCGGCGAGCACCTGCACGGTCTTACCGAGGCCCATGTCGTCGGCGAGGATGCCGCCGAGTCGGTGCCGGCGCAGGAAGTCGAGCCAACTGAACCCGTGCTGCTGATAGTCGCGCAGGGTCGCGCGGAACGACGGGGGCGGTTCGCGCCGCTCGACGCGGTCGTCGCCGAGCGCGCGCATCGAGCCGACCCATGCGGCGTGCTGCTTCTCGAGCAGGCCGACCTCGGCGAGCTCCTGCCACAGGTCGAACTGATAGCGCGGCAGCGTGGGGTGCTCGGCCGGGAAATCGTGCAGCGCCTTCGCCTCGGTGAGCACGTCGCGCAGGCGAGCAAATCGTTCGTCTGTGAGGGGAAAAACCGTGCCGCTGAGAAGCCGGAAGTAGGTGCGCCCGAGCGAGAGCGCTCGCAGCAGGTCACTGGATGACACCGGCTCTCCCTGGATGGAGACCACGATGTTCAGCTCGAACCAGTCTTCGCCCGACGGATCGGCGCCGATCTGGATGACCGGGTCCTCCGTTGCGAACGAGAAAGACGGCACCTCGTCATGGGTCTCTATCGTGAGCCCCTCGACACGGCGCAGGGCGGGCAGCACGTGCGCGAGGAACTCGACCGTCTGATCGGCGTCCAGATCTCGCGCGGGAAAATTGCGATCCGCGCGGCCGCGACCGAGCAAGTGCGCGAATCGGCCGGCGGCACGCTCCACCTCGTGCAGAAGATCGCGCTCGGCCTGGCGGCCTCGGTATTCGCCCGGTGGCAGCTGCCACTCCCAGAACAGTCGCGCGACGGGGTCGGCATGGCGGATCGCAAGCACGAGCTCGGGAAGCGCGGGCGCCGGCAGATCGAAGGATCCATCGCTCGAGACGAGCGGGGCGACCTCCCGCAGCTGCGGGAGATAGTCATGCGTGAAATCGGCAATGCGCGTCGCAGGGATCGACAGATGCCCTTTCTCGAAGAACCGATCCCATTCGGGTGTCGTCGGGCTCGCCAGCGGAATCAGCAGGTCCAGACGCGCGGGATCGTCGGTGATCCGGGCGATCGCCGCGGTCGGCGCCCCGAGCGACATCACCGCGGCGCGCGCGCCCGGATCATCGGCGTCCGTCACGGCGGCCTCGACCCACAGACGGCCGCCCACCATCCGGAGATCGAGCACCGCCTCGTGCGCGGCGTCCGAGACGTCGATGGCGCGCTGCTCGCGATCGTCGGTGACGAACTCGACACCGGAATCGTGCGCGGCGAGCAGGGCCTCCCAGAGGCCGCGCGACGGCACCGCGTCCAGGCGAATCCAATCGGGTGTTCCCCACCCGCCGGCGCCATGCGATCCGGTGCGCGAGCCGCGCCGGATGCGTTCCTCTGCGACGCGGAAATTGTGGCGCCCGGCGAACAGCGACTCGATCTCGGCGAGCGCGCGCCACCGTGCATCCTGCGCATCCGACTCGGACACCTGCCGCCAGCTGATCCCCGAGCGCACCCACTGACCGGCGGAGCCGCGCGAACCGCGCACGGCGGGGCGGACGGCGACGCCGGCGCCCGGAGGATCGCCCGGATCCGGATCGCGCACCGCGAACAGCAGCGCGATGCCGCCCGGTGGATCTGCTCCGTCGCTCGAGGGCTCGGCGGGCATGAGGCTCTTGAGGGTGCGCTCCCAGGTATCGCTGGTGGGAGCTCGTCGCCTGCCGTCACCCTGCCCGACCCCGCCGACGCCGAACGGCTCGCTGCGCTCGGCGAGCGCGAGGAGGGCCGCGGCCCCGTGTGCGCAGCGACCGGATCCGTCATGCCCGCACCACAGATCGATCTCGCCGGCCGCGCCCATCTCGATCTCGACGTTCAGCGAGCCGACCGTCACGAGCGCGGCCGAGAACTCGCGCCCCGTCTCGGCCTTCAGCACCCGCACAGGCAGTCGGGACACGAGCTCGCGCCCGTCAGCCGCGTCTTCTTCGGTGAAGATCGCGTCAACGTGCGCGTCCGTGAGCTCGATCCCTGCCATCCTCCGAGGCTAGGGGTGACCCCTGACAGAACGTGTCGCGTCAGGCTACAGCGTCGCCCGCACGGCTGCCGCGGTCTCGGCGAGCGTGCGTGCAGATGCTTCGAGCTGCTCGCGTTCGCGGTCGGCGAGCCGCACGTGGGGAATCGGCACGGCGCCGGCGGATCCGACGACCGAGGGGATCGACAACGCCACGCCGTCGATGCCGTAGTCGCCCTGCAGCACGGTCGACACCGGCAAGATGGCGCGCTCGTCGCGCAGAACGGCCTCCGCGACGCGTGTTCCCGCCAGGCCGATGGCGTAGTTCGTCGCGCCCTTCCCCTCGATGATTGCGTACGCAGCGGTGCGCACTCCGTGCGCGATGCGATCGAGCTCGTCATCATCGAACGCCGGCTCCCACTCCGCGATGGGCACCGGCCCGATCGTCGCAGACGACCACAGCGGCAGCTGGGAATCGCCGTGCTCGCCGGCGATGTTCGCGTGCACCGAGCGCGCATCCACACCGGCTCGCTGCGCGATCGCCCAGCGCAGGCGCGAGGTGTCGAGCACGCACCCCGACGCGAACAGCCGCGCCGGGTCGATGCCCGTCTGCTCGACCGCGAGCATCGTGAGGACGTCGCATGGGTTCGTGACGACGATCACGATCGCGCGCGGGGACGCCGCGACGAGCTGCGGGATCATCGTGCGGAAGATGCGGGCGTTGGTCTCGATGAGTTCGAGTCGCGTCTGGCCAGGCCGCTGGGCCGCGCCCGCGGTGACGACGATGACGTGAGATCCGACGGTGCGGTCGATGTCGCTCGTGCCCGTCACGGTGCCGGCGCCGAGGAACATCGCGCCGTGCGCAAGATCGAGCGCCTCGGCTTCAACGCGTGCGCGATCGATGTCGTACAGGACGACCTGGCGCGCGGACGAGCGGATCAGCATGGCGTACGCGGTCGCGGAACCCACCGCACCCGCGCCGACGACGGTCACCTTCGCGTTCTCGATCACGGCCATGCACTCATCGTGCCCCGACCGTCGCACGACGCACAAGGGATCCGCGTCACCTGCTGAGCCGCGATGGCCACCAGATCTTCCGGCCGATGTCGTAGGTCAGCGCAGGAACGAGCAGCGAACGCACCACGAAGGTGTCGAGCAGAACGCCGAAGGCGACGATGAAGGCGAGCTGCGCGAGGAACAGGATCGGGATCACCGCGAGCGCCGCGAACGTCGCCGCAAGCACGACCCCGGCTGACGTGATGACACCGCCCGTCACGGACAGTCCGCGCAGGATTCCCTCGCGCGTTCCGTGCGCGAGAGACTCCTCGCGCACGCGGGTCATGAGGAAGATGTTGTAGTCGATCCCGAGCGCGACGAGGAAGACGAATCCGAACAGCGGCACAGCGGGATCCGCGCCAGGGAAGCCCAGCACGTGGTTGAACACGAGAGCCGAGACGCCCATGGCCGTGCCGAACGAGAGCACGGTCGTGAGCACGAGCAGGATCGGCGCGAGGATCGACCGCAGCAGCAGCATGAGGATGACGAGGATCACCGCGAGAACGATCGGGATGATGAGGCCGCGATCGTGGATCGAGGCATCGTTCGTATCGATCGCGGTCGCTGTCACGCCACCGACGAGCAGGTCGGGCAGGTCGTCGCGCAGCGCTCTCACCGTGTCAATCGCGGAGGTGGAATCGGCCGCGTCGGAGAGTGTCGCCTGCAGCAGGACGTCGCCGTTCTCGACTGTCGGTTCGGGTGCCGGACCGCCGAAGGAAGCGATGCCGTCGGAGGTCACCGGGGCGGATCCGCTCGGGGCATCGGCCGCGGACACCGACACGTCAGTGACGCCATCGTTCGAGAGCAGAGCGTCGACCGTCTCCTGCATCTCGTCCTCCGGTGCGATGACGTAGGCAGGGCTGCCGGATCCGCCGGGGAAATGCTCGCCGAGAGCCGCCTGGCCGTCTCGCGCTTCCGAAGCGCCGAGCACGAGATCCGACTGCGGCACGCCGTCGGCCTGCAGCTGCGGAACGAATGCGGCGCCCGCGATGAGTACGGCCGTGGTGAGCAGCCAGACCCAACGCGGCCGCCGGGCGACGAGCGCGGCGACGCGCCCCCAGAGGCCCGCAGCCTGGGGACTCAGCGTGCGGATCGGTGCGGTCACTGCGCGAGCCACGGGCAGGAACGCCAGTGCCCCGCGAGCGGGCGGGGCGGAATGCTCGCGCTCCTCCGGCGCGTCGCGTCGGTCGTCGATTCGTGGTGCGCGCGGCCAGAACGCGGTCCGGCCGAATGCGTACAGCAGGGCGGGCAGCAGTGTGAGGGCGGAGAGCATGGCGAACACGATGCCGATTGCGGCGACGGGGCCCAGAGTGCTGTTCGATTTGAGGTCGCTGAGCAGCAGGCACAGCAGACCGGCAATCACGGTTCCGCCGGAGGCGAGGATCGGCTCGAGCGAGCCCTTCCATGCGGCCGTGATGGCAGAGCCCTTGTCCGCGCTGCGACGCAGCTCCTCGCGGAAACGCGACACGAACAGCAATGCGTAGTCGGTCGCAGCGCCGATCACGAGGATGAACAGGATCCCTTGCGTCTGCCCGCTCAACAGGAGCACGTCCCACTTCGCGAGCCACCACACCACGAGCAGCGCCACGCACAGCGCGAATAGGCTCGTCGACAGCACGACGAATGGCAGGAGCACCGAGCGGTACACCAACACGAGGATGATGAGCACCGCAATCAGAGCAACGCCGAGAAGCAGCCCATCGATGCCGGCGAAGCCCGCGGCCAGGTCGGCCGTGAAGCCCGCCGGCCCGGTGACCGCCACGTCGACGCCGTCCGGAACGGATCCGCGCAGCTTCTCACCGAGAGCTGTGACGACGTCTCCGACGTCGGCCGACGAATCGATCGGCACGAACGCCTGCATGGCGAGTCCGTCCTCTGACGGCAATGCGGGAGAGACGTCGTCGGCCACGCCGTCGACCCCGGTCACCTGCGTCACGGCATCGGTGATTCGCTGCTGCTCGTCGTCCGTGAGCTCGTCGTTCGACGTGAACACGGCGATCGCGGGAATGGCATCGGAGTCCTGGAACTCGCCGAGCCGCTCCTGAACCTGAGTCGCGTCGGCAGATTCCGGGAGGTAGGCGGTCTGCTCGTTCGAAGAGACCTCACTGATCTTGCCGAACAGTGGTCCCCCGAACGACGCACCGGCCAGCCACGCGACGATGAGAAGTGCGGGGAGGGTCACGCGGATCAAGGAGCGGATGATCTTGTCCTTCCGTATCGGCCGGGGTGGAGCAGCGCGCGGTGGCGGGAACACGTCTGACGAGCTTTCGCTAGTCTACAACTTATCTAGCTAGGCTAGAAACAAATGAAGCATGAAGCAAGCGTATGCGTAAGCTACTCGGGTGGAGACAGGAGAGCACGAGTCGCAGTCGCGTTCGATGTTCGATGTCGTGGCCAACGATCCGGATCAGCTTCTGATCGACCGCACCGGGATCGCTGACGAGGATGTCGCGCAGATCAGCGAGGTCATGACTGCGCTCGGCGACCTTCGTGAAGCAGAGGCGCGCCTGAGCGCCGCGTCGCGCCGCTATATGAAGCTCAACGAGACAGACATGCGGGCCATCCATTTCCTGATCGTCACGTCGCTCGCGGGAGAGCTCGTCACGCCGGGGCAGATCGCCCAGCACCTCGATATCTCGACCGCATCGACGACGAAGCTTCTCGATCGCCTCACGAAGGGCGGCCATGTCGAGCGGCTTCCGCACCCGACGGATCGGCGCGCGCTCACCGTGCGCATCACGCCCGGAACGTACAGCGCGGCTCGCGAGACCGTGGGGCGTCAGCAGGCACGCAGGTTCTATTCGGCCGCACGGCTGGCTCCGCATGAGCGCGAGGTCGTGATTCGATTTCTGCGCGACATGACGAATGAGATCGAGTTGACGGACGCGGACTGGGCGCGCGAGTAGCGAGGGGTCACCCGGGTTCGACTGTGCGGCCGTCGGCGTTCTCGCAATGTCGTGAGATTCACAGCGAATTGATTTTGATAACGATTGTCATTTAGGTAGATTCGTCGCATGCGATTGCGCCGAATCATCCTCCCCTTCACTGTCATCGCCATCGGCGGGCTGGTCGCGACCGGCTGTTCGTCGGCCGATGCCGAGGCCGAGCCGGCTTCCGACAGCTCATTCCGCATCGTCACATCCACGAGCGTCTATGCCGACATCGTCAGCGCCATCGTCGGGGACGGTGCAGAGGTGGAGGCGGTCATCGATTCCGCCGCGGTCGACCCGCATGACTACGAAGCGACCGCGCGCGATGGCCTCACGGTCAAGGACGCCGACCTCGTGATAATGAACGGCGGTGGATACGACCAGTTCATGACGGATCTGCTGGAGACAGCCGGGGTCGAGCACGTCATGAGCGTCGTCGAGTTCAGTCACGCGTATCCGGGTGACGACGGTGAGCACGACGAGGATGACCACGAGCACGCTGACGAGAGCGAGCACGCTGACGAGGGCGAGCACGCCGACGAGGATGAGCACGCCCATGAGCACGAGGAGGAGCACGCCGAGGCAGGCGACGACCACGATCACGTCCACGGCTTCAACGAGCACGTCTGGTATGACCCGCACACGATCGAGCACTTCGCGGAGGCGCTGCAGGAGGAGCTCGACGAGCTGATTCCCGAGGCGGCCGACCAAGTCGCCGCGGGCACGCAGGGAGTTCTCGATGAGATCGCAGCTCTCGAGGGTCGTCTCGATGTCATTGCCTCCGATCATGAGGGCGAGGCCGCGTTCTTCACCGAACCGGTCGGTGGATACTTCGCCGAGGCCGCTGGCCTTGAAGATGCGACGACCGACGGCTTCGCGGAGGCCGTCGAACACGGGGAGGATGTCGCCCCGGCCGTGCTCAACAAGGCCATCAAATCGATCGAATCGGGCGAGGTGTCGGTGCTGGTCGCGAATGCCCAGACCGGCGGCGCCGAGACGAGCCGGGTCATCGAGGTCGCCGAGTCGAATGATGTTCCGGTGATCGAGTTCACCGAGACGATCCCCGACGGCGAGAGCTACTTCGGGTGGATGAACGCCAATGCCGACGCTCTCGAGGGCGCCCTCGGCTGATCCTCCGACAGACCGGCCGCGCGGAACCGTATGGGGACGGTTCCGCGCGGCCTCTGCATGCGGCAAACGATAATCACTCGCGAATAGGATGGGCGAATGACTGACCCCGTGCTCCGGATCGAAGGCGCTGGACTGCGCCTCAGCGGCCGCGACCTCTGGCACGGGCTCGACCTCGAGATCGCCCCCGGCGAGTTCGTCGCCGTGCTCGGACCCTCCGGATCCGGCAAGACCACGCTCCTGCGCGCGATCCTCGGCCTGCAGAAGCTCAGCGAGGGATCCATCACCGTCGACGGACGCGCGGTGCGCCGCGGAAACGACCGCGTCGGCTACATCCCGCAGCAGCGCCCGTTCCCGCTCGGCACCAACCTGCGCGCCCGCGACCTCGTCGCGCTCGGCGTGAACGGCACCCGATTCGGCGCCCCGATCCCGCGCCGCGGCGACCGCGCTCGCGTCGACGCGCTGCTCGAGGCCGTCGGAGCGACGAGCTACGCCGACGACCCCGTCGGATCGCTGTCGGGCGGCGAGCAGCAGAGGCTGCGCGTCGGGCAGGCGCTCGCCGATCGGCCCGCGCTGCTGCTGTGCGATGAGCCGCTGTCGAGCCTCGATCTGAAGAACCAGCGCGCAGTCACGAACATCATCGACGAACAGCGCCGTACGACGGGTGTCGGCGTCGTGTTCGTCACGCACGACATCAACCCCGTGCTCGGCTCTGTCGACCGGATTCTCTATATCGCCGGCGGACGCTTCCGCCTCGGCACCCCCGATGAGGTGCTGCGCAGCGATGTGCTGAGCGACCTCTACGGGGCTCCCGTCGAGGTCGTCCGCACCGCGGGGCGCCTGCTGGTCGCCGGCATTCCCGGCGGAGAGCCGCACCACCCGCACCACGATCACGACCACGAGGAGGACGCCGGATGACCTGGTCCGACGTGTTCTCCTTCGAGGACTACGGCGAGCTGCTGGTGCTCATGCAGAACCCGCTGATCGCGGCGATCGCGCTCGGCATCGTCGGCGGCCTCGCGGGCGTGTTCATCATGCAGCGCGACATGGCCTTCGCGGTGCACGGCATCAGCGAGCTGTCGTTCGCCGGCGCCGCGCTCGCGCTGCTTGTCGGCGGATCCGTGGTGTTCGGATCCCTCGCAGGCGCGATCGTCGCGGCCCTCATCATCGGGTTGTTGGGCGCCCGGGCGCGCGATCGCAACTCGATCGTCGGCGTGCTCATGCCGTTCGGGCTGGGGCTCGGGATCTTGTTCATCTCGATGTACAACGGCCGCTCCGCGAACCGGTTCAGCCTGCTGACCGGCCAGATCGTCGCCGTTTCCGACACCGACCTGACCTGGCTCATCGGCATCTGCGCGGTCGTGCTCGTGGGCCTCATCGTGCTGTGGAACCCGCTGCGCTTCGACTCGCTCGACCCGCAGGCGGCCGAGGCGCGCGGGATCCCGGTGCGCGGGCTGAGCATCGCGTTCATGCTGCTGCTCGGCGCGATCGTCGCGGCCGCGGTGCACATCATCGGCGCCCTGCTCGTGATGGCGCTGCTCGTGACCCCGGCGGCCGCGGCGATGCGGGTGAGCCACGGCCCCGTGGCCGTGCCGATCCTGTCGGCCGTATTCGGGCTCGTCTCGGCGGCCGGCGGCATCCTGCTGGCGATCGCCGGGACCCTGCCCGTCAGCCCGTACATCACGTCGATCTCGTTCCTCATCTACTTGGTGTGCCGCATCGTCGACTCCTCGCGCTCCCGGGCCGTTCGCACGCGGGTCAAGTAGGCTCGATCCCATGGCACAGCGCAATACGTGGCAGCGGGAGGCGGTGCGCGAGGCGCTCACGTCGACCAGCGGTTTCGTGAGCGCGCAGGACCTCCACGCGCTCATCCGCGACGAGACGGGCATCGGGCTCGCGACGGTCTATCGCACCCTTGCCGGCTTCGCGAAGTCGGGCGAGGCCGACAGCCTGCAGAGCCCGGAGGGCGAGAACCTGTTCCGTGCGTGCACGACCGAGGGGCACCACCATCACCTGATCTGCCGCCGGTGCGGCAAGACGGTCGAGATCGAGGCCCGCGCGGTCGAGCGGTGGGCGCGCGATACCGCGGCAGAGAACGGCTTCAGCGACGCCGAGCACGTCGTCGACATCTTCGGCGTCTGCGCGGAGTGCACCGCCAAGGCCGTCTGAGCTCGTGTCGCCCGACTCGGCCGCTCCCGTGCGCGAGCACAACGACGGCGGAACCCGCCGCAGCCCGCAGAACCGGGGCGATCAGCGTGGTATTCGGCAGTTCGTGCCGTACTTCTGCATTGCGGTCGTGCTCGTGGCCGCGATGTTCGCCGCCGATGCCTTCCTCCCGAACCTCTTCGACAGCCCGTTGCCGACCCGGGCGCAGGACGGGCTGACCCTCACGCTGAGCGTGCTGATCGAGTCGCTGCCGTTCGTGGCGCTCGGTGTCGTGCTCTCGATCGCGGTGCAGGTGTGGGTTCCGGCCCACGTGATCGAGAAGGTGCTGCCGAAGAGGGCATGGCCGCGACGCATGGTGCTCGCGGCTCTCGGCATGCTGATTCCCGTGTGCGAGTGCGGAAACGTACCGTTCGCCCGCGGCCTGATGATGCGCGGCCTCACCCCGGGCGACACCCTCGCGTTCCTGGTGGCCGCGCCGATCGTCAACCCGATCGTGATCGTCACGACGCACCAGGCGTTCGGCATGGACGGCGGCATCCTCCTGATGCGCATCCTCGGCGGCTACGGCATCGCGCTGCTGATCGGGTGGGTGTTCAGCCTGCACCCCGAGCCTGATGTGCTGCTCACCGAGCGGTTCCGCATCGCGTGCGACGACGCGCAGGACGCGCACGGATCGAAGTTCCGCCGCAGCCTCGCGCAGTTCGTCGTCGAGCTGAGGGCGGTCATGCCCGCCCTCATCGTCGGATCCGCCGTCGCGGGCGCCGTGCAGGTGCTGATCCCGCGCAGCGCGCTGGTCGCCATCGGATCCGACCCCGTCCTGTCGATCGTCGCGATGATGCTGCTGGCCGTCACGGTCGCGATCTGCTCGAACGTCGACAGCTTCTTCGCTCTGAGCTTCGCCTCGACGTTCACGACCGGGTCGATCGTCGCATTCCTGCTGACCGGCCCCATCGTCGACGTCAAGATGATCGCACTGATGCGCACCACCTTCACCGCGAAGACGATCGCCGTGCTGGTGGCGATCGTGCTCATGGCGGCCTTCACGATCGGGGCGGTGGCGAACCTTGTGGTCTAAGTGGCTCGGCGTCGCGCTCGCGGCGGTGCTCTCGGTCGTCACGGTCAGCCTGACCGTGACGGAGCGGCTGCAGCTGTACATCAACCCGGGCCAGGCGTGGTTCGCGTGCGGCATGGCGGTTGTGGTGCTCGTCGGGACCGTGCTCGCGATCGCCGTGCGGCCCGAGGACCACGAGCATCACGACCACGACCACGGCGACCGGTCGCGCTGGGGCCCCATCGCGGGCGTGACGGGCGGAACGATCGCCGCCGGCGTCGCGGCGGCCGCCCTGATCCTGCCGCCGGCGACCCTGTCGGCCGAGCTGGCGATGGAGCGCGACACGGGCAACCCGACCCTGTTCGCCGGGGCCGATGACGTCGAGCTCGGCGTCGTCGACACGTCGACGTTCGGCGTCGGCGACTGGGCGGCCGTGTTCACCGCGGCGACGAGCCCCGAACGCTATGCGGGCGAGCAGGTGACGCTCACGGGGTTCATGACGCCGGGCGACGACGGATCCTCCGCGCTCAGCCGGCTGATCATCACGCACTGCGTCATCGACGCGATGCCCGCGACGCTGCCGCTCGAGGGTGATGTGCCCGACCTCGCGACGGGCGATTGGGTCGAGCTGACCGGCGACGTGACGGTCGGCGACGGCGGCGAGCTCGTCATCGAAGCCGCGTCGATCACGCCGATCGATGAGCCCGAGGATCCGTATGAGTACTGACTCGCGGCGCGCGCATCGCACGGGCGCGATGCGTCGTCGCTACGCCCGCACGGTCGGGGTCGTGCTCGCGTTCTTCGTCGTCATCGGCGGCGCGGCCGCGGCCGTGAGCATCACGCAGGGTCCGCGCGTCACGGACGTCCAGGCGGATCCCGCCGCCGCGACGGGCGCGTCCGGCAGCCGCGTGATCCTCACCGCGAACCAGTCGCTCGGGGAGATCGGCGAAGACCAGGTGACGGTCGAGCCCGAGACGGAGTTCACGGTCGACGCGGCCGGACGCACGGTCGGCGTGCGGTTTCCGATCGCGCTCGACGCGGGCACGAAGTACACCGTGACGGTCGCCGGGGCGCAGGGCATCGGCGGCGGGCCGGAAGCGAACCTGTCCACGACGTTCACGACGCCGCCCGCGGGGGTTCTCGCGCTGGAGCGGGATCCGGACGGCGACGACCGGATCGTCAGCCGCACGATCGGCGGGAGTGACGCGACGCCGGTGTTCACGGCGGAGAACATCGACGACTTCCGCGCCACGAGCGCGTATCTGGTCGCCTCGATCGTCGACGAGGAGACCATGCGGGTCATCGTGGTCGATCGGGCATCGGGCGAGCAGGCGGACGCCGCGCTGCCCGGGCCCGGAACCGTGCTGGGGCTGCAGGTCTCGGAGCGGGGCCAGCTGTACGGCTTCACGTTCACGGATCAGGACGTCTCGGCGGAGTCGGGCCGCAAGAACGTGCTGTTCACGGGATCCCTCGCGGGGGCGTTCGATCACGCGGAGCCGGATCCGGTCGTCGTCGGCGGCGAGGAGCCCAGCATCGACCGCTGGCGGTTCGTGCCGGAGACGTCGTCGCTGCTGCTGAATGACTTCTCGGGCGATCTGACGCTCGTCGACCGCACGGATCCCGAGGGCGAGGTCTCGTCGTTCGGCACGGCGCTCAGCATCGAGGGCGTCGCCCGGTCGACCTACACGGCGCTCATCGACCGGATCGAGGAAGGGTTCGTCGAGCTCGACCTCGCCACGGGCGAGCAGCAGGTCGTCTCGACTGCGGATCTTGGTGGAGAGCGGCTGCTGGGACACATGATCCCGCTCGCCGACGGCGGCACGCTGCGCTCGTACGCCTTGCTCGAGGAGGGGATCCCGACGACGTCGGACGTTGTGATCGTGGACCCGGAAGGTGAGGCGCGCGAGGTCGCGTCGACCTCGGACGGGGAGGCGCTGCAGCAGGTGTGCGCGTCGCCGAGCGTGCAGTACATCGCGGTCGCCGTCTCGCCGATCGCCGGCAACGCCTACGGCGGGCAGGTGCAGACGCTGCCGCAGGAGATCGAGACGCGCATCTACGACGCCGACACGGGCGACCTCGTCGAGGCCTGGCCGGGCTTCGACATCAGTTGGTGCGAGGTCGGCCCGTGGTGATGCGCCGAAGCTGAGAGTCGGCGCGGCGAGATTCTGGTAAAGTCTCTCCTCGGCTGTGCACACTCCTGTGCACGGTTCGTGCGTCTCCATTTGAACACAGCCCGTTCGCGGGCGAGTGGTCGGCGTGCAGGCAAGAGATCTTGGGTGATCCCGTCTGGGGTCACGGTATCGAAGGAGAGTGAACTATGGCTGCTGTGTGCCAGGTGACCGGAGCCACACCCGGGTTCGGTCACAGCGTTTCGCACTCGCACCGTCGCACGAAGCGCCGGTTCGACCCGAACGTACAGAAGAAGACGTATTTCGTCCCGTCGCTTGGCCGCAAGGTCACGCTGAACGTGTCGGCGAAGGGCATCAAGGTTATTGACGCCCGTGGCATCGAGTCGGTCGTCAAGGACCTGCTCGCGAAGGGTGTGAAGCTCTGATGGCTAAGAAGTCACAGGACGTCCGTCCGATCATCAAGCTGCGTTCGACCGCGGGCACGGGTTTCACCTACGTGACCAAGAAGAACCGCCGCAACAACCCCGACCGCCTTGTGCTGAAGAAGTACGACCCCGTCGTACGCAAGCACGTTGACTTCCGCGAGGAGCGCTAAGCATGGCTAAGAAGAGCAAGATCGCGCGCAACGAGCAGCGCAAGGTCATCGTGGCCCGGTACGCCGAGAAGCGTCTCGAGCTGAAGAAGACCCTCGTCAACCCGAACGCCAGCGACGACGAGCGCGAAGCTGCTCGCGTGGGCCTGCAGAAGCTGCCCCGCAACGCGTCGCCCGTCCGCGTCCGTTCGCGCGACGTCATCGACGGCCGCCCCCGCGGTGTCCTCTCGAAGTTCGGCCTGTCGCGTGTTCGCTTCCGCGACATGGCGCACCGCGGCGAGCTGCCCGGCATCACCAAGTCGAGCTGGTAAGCACCGCTTCGTGAAGGCGGGATCCCCGAAAGGGGGTCCCGCCTTTTCGCGTTCCCGACCGTCACAACCGTCACTTTCGTCACATTTCGAGGCGACACGCCGCCCGGATTCGCCGATTACCCCCGGAAATACGCGGAAAACGGGGCAACCGCGTTAGTTTTGTGCTCGGTCACACGACCGAACCGAGGGCCTCGGCTCGCGGTACAACGATTCGTCACGGCGCCCTGCGCCGATGGAGGAAGACAATGGCCGACAAGAACATCACCAAGACCGAGCTCGTTGCGAGCATCGCCAGCGCCACCGGTCAGAGCCAGGCCACCGTCTCCGGTGTCCTCGACTCGCTCTTCACGACGGTCTCCGAGGCCGTTGCCAAGGGCTCGAAGGTCTCGATCCCCGGTTGGATCGCGTTCGAGCAGGTCGACACCGCTGCCCGCACAGGCCGCAACCCCCAGACCGGCGCCGAGATCAAGATTCCGGCCGGCAAGCGCGTCAAGGTGACCGCGGGCTCGAAGCTCAAGGCATCCGTCAAGTAAGACACTGACGTCACGGGGCGGGCGCTCTCCTTCGGGAGGGCGCCCGCCTTCGTCGTCTTCGGGGGATCCGATCAGGCCGCGCGCGTAATGTGAGAGCGTGGATTCGCGTGTGCTCCGGTGGGCTGGCCCCCTCATCCTGGCCCTGTCCGCGGCCGTTGCGCTCGTCGCCAGCCTGGTCATCGGCGGGGGCGCCGCGCCGCAGGCGCTGCAGGATCCCGGCGCGTTCGTTCGCTGGTCGGTTCCGACGGCCAAGCTCATCGTCAATGTCGCGGGATCCGTCATGCTCGGATCCCTCGTGCTCGCCCTGTTCGCGCTCGCACCGAAGGGGCGCGCGTTCGCCGTCTCCCTCGATACCGCGTCGATCTCCGCCGCGCTGTTCACGGTCGCGAGCGGCGCCACCACCTTCCTGACCTACATGTCGACGCTCAACCCGAAGCTGTCGCTGAGCCAGGAGTTCGGTGCCCAGCTCGGCCGCTTCCTCACCGAGAGCGAGGCCGGGCAGGCCTGGCTGATCCAGACGATCGCGGGCGGCGTTGTCACGGTCCTCGCGTTCGCAGTGCGCAGCTGGCTCGGCGTGCTCATCACCGGCGCTCTCGCGGCCGTGAGCCTGATCCCGATGGCGACCGCGAGCCACAAGGGCGATCTCGCCGGCCACGACCTCGTCGTGATGTCGATCTCGCTGCACATCCTTGGCGCCGCCGTCTGGCTCGGCGGCCTCGTCGCGCTCGTCGTGATCCGCCCCGCGCTCGAGCCGGGCCGCATGCGCACCGTGCTCGAGCGCTACTCGACGATCGCGATCGTCGCGTTCGTCGTCGTCGCGCTGTCCGGCTTCCTCCGCACGCTCGCGTCGATCGGATCCCTCGACCAGCTTGTTACGGATCCGTACGGGCTCATTCTGCTCGTCAAGATCGCGATGCTGCTCGGGATGGGTGCGCTCGGCGCCTGGTATCGGCAGCGGCTGATCGCGCTGTCCGCGGTGAAGAACGCGATGTTCTGGGCGGTGCTCGCGCTCGAGTTCGTGTTCATGGGCATAGCCTCGGGATCCGCCGCCGCGCTCGCCCGCACGGCGCCCCCGTTCGGCGAATCCGAGATCGTCGCCAAGACGCCCGCCGAGATCCTCACTGAGGAGCCGCTGCCGCCGGAGCTGACGGCCAGCAGGTGGTTCACCGAATGGGACATCGACCCGCTCTGGCTCATCGCCGGGCTGTTCGCGATCTTCTTCTATGCCGCGGGCGTGCAGCGGCTGAGGCGCCGGGGCGACAAGTGGCCGGTGTGGCGCACGGTGCTGTGGATGCTCGGCATCGCACAGCTGATCTGGGTCACCTGCGGCCCGCTCAACGCCTACGGCCACTACCTGTTCAGCGTGCACATGCTGCTGCACATGCTGCTGGCGATGGGCATTCCGCTGCTGCTCGTCGCCGGAGCACCCGTGACGCTCGCGCTGCGCGCGATCCACAAGCGCACCGACGGCACGCGCGGCGGGCGCGAATGGATCCTCTGGGCCGTGAACAGCCCCGTCTCGAAGGTGCTGACGCACCCGTTCGTGGCCGCCGCCATCTTCATCGGATCGCTCTGGCTGTTCTACTTCAGCGACCTGTTCCGGTGGAGCCTCTACGATCACCTCGGCCACGAGTGGATGGTCGCGCACTTCCTCATCTCGGGGTACCTGTTCTCGATGACGCTCGTCGGCATCGATCCCGTGCACTACCGCCTGCCGCACGCCGGCCGGCTCGTGCTGCTGATCATCACGATGGCGATGCACGCCTTCTTCGGCATCACGATCATGATGAGCGAGGGCCTCATGGTGGCCGAGTGGTTCGGCTCGATGGGGCGCACCTGGGGGCTGCCCCCGATCGAGGATCAGTTCTGGGGCGGCGGCATCGCGTGGTCGATCGGCGAGATCCCCACGCTCATCGCGGCCATCACGGTGGCCATCCAGTGGAGCCGCACCGACGAGAAGCAGCAGAAGCGCCAGGACCGCCACGCGGACCGCACGGGCGACGCCGAGCTCGCCGAGTACAACGCGAAGCTGCAGAAGCTCGCCGACCGCGACCGCGAGCGGGGCTGGTAGACACCGGTCGGATAACGACCGGCGGGGGAGTGGGCGGATACAGAGGCGGAGTTTCTAGACTGTGCCCATGCCCCACGGATCCGCTGCCGCCCAGCGCGGCGGCGCGCTGCGGATCGTGGTGCCGCTGCTGCTGCTCGTGGTGATCCTCGCCGGGGTGGTCGTCGGATTCATGGTGCTCTACAAGCAGGTCTGGAGTGCGAGCGCGTTCGCCGAGCGATACGTCGAGAACATCGCCGACTCCGACGCCGCGGGCGCCCTCGCCATGCCGGGCGTGACACCCCAGTACGACGCGCTCGAGGAGATCGGGCGCGGCACCGCGTCCGAGGCGCTTCTGCGATCCTCCGCCCTCACGAGCGAGATCACCGATATCCGCGCCGTCGGCGAGCGCTCCGTCGCGGGCGATGTCACCGAGGTCTCCGTGCGGTACAACCTCGACGGCACGGCGCGCGAGAGCGTGTTCCGGATCCAGCCCCAGGAGAGCGAGGGGCTCGTGCCGAGCTGGGGGTTCGAGACGTCGCCGCTGTCGGTCATCGACCTGACCGTGCGCGGATCCTGGCGGTTCTCGGTCAACGGCTTCGAGATCGACAAGCGCCAGATCTCGCCCGCGGGGCTCGACGCGGATCCGCTCGAACCGGTATCGCTCCTGACGTTCTCGCCCGGCGACTACGAGGTCGCCGTCGACACGACGGCGACCGTCGCGGATCCGGAGACCGTCGTCGCGACCGGCCCGCTCGACGTCGTGCCGCTCGACGTCCAGACCCGTCCGACGTCGGCGCTGACCGATGTCGTGCAGTCGAGCGTCGACGATTTCCTCGACGCCACCTGCACGACGCAGAACGTGCTGCAGCCGGCCGACTGCCCGTTCGGATTCGACACGTCGTGGGGCATCGCCCAGCCCGACATCGAATGGTCGATCAACGATTACCCGCAGACGGCGCTCGTGCCCGACGGCGACGGGTGGAAGGTCTCGGCGACCTCCGGCACCGCGCACGTGAACCTGTCGGTGCAGTGCTACGCGGGCGGCTTCATCTCGGTCGACCAGGACGTGTTCTTCACGATGGTCGCCGACGTCGAGGTGCAGGACGACGGCGGCGTGCACATCACGATCGATCGGCAGGGCGATCCGCCGCCCACTCCGAACCTCTGCGCTTTCCCGCAGTAGGGCGCGCTTGGTAGGATCGCCGTCATGACCTTTGTGGGGGCGGAGGGCTCGTTGCTGAGCCGAGGAACAGTGCGGGCGTCGTGGATCCGCAGAATGCTGAGCGGGATCGCGGCGGCCGTCGTGCTCGCCGGGCTCGCGGTGGTCGTGCCCCAGTCGGGCGCGGTCGCCGACGCCGATCTCGCGGCCTCCGAGGTCGTCGCGGACGCCGGGGCGGATCCGTCGTCCAGCCGCCCCATCTACCGGTTCTGGGGCGCGGGATACGGCAACGCCCACTTCTACACCCTCGACCACTCCGAGGCGCAGAACCTGCACCGCGCCGACGGATGGTGGGCGTACGAGGGCACCGACTTCCGGGTCTGGCCGCTCAGCTCGGACACGTGCGTGAGCGGCACGGATCCGGTCTACCGCTTCTGGTCGCCCGGGTTCACGTCGCACTTCTACACGATGGACTCGGCCGAGGCCGACAGGGTGCGCCGCGACAACAACTGGCATTACGAGGGCGTGCGCTTCTGCGCGCTGTCGGCGCCCGCGAACGGTGCGGTCGAGGTGCACCGGTTCTGGAGCTCGGAGTACAACAAGCACTTCTACACCGCGAACGCGTCGGAGGCGCAGGATCTGCGTGCGAACGACCGCAGCTGGAGCTACGAGGGCGTCGCGATGTACGCGCCCACGTCCGGCGCCGCCTCGGCTCCCGTCACGGGAACGGCTGCGCCCCGCCTCGGCTGCCAGTCGCCCGAGATGTCGTCGGCCGTCGCCTCCCACGACGCGGCGCGGATCACGCGGCTCTTCGGCGGCGCGGGCGTGCTGCGCAGCGCGATCGCCGACGGGCGCGCGTCGTGCGTGCCCCTGCGCGATCCGGCACTTCCGTGGGTCATGGTCAACAAGCGCTACTCCGTCTCGCCCGCCGACTACGTGCCGCCGTCGCTGACGGTGCCGTCGGGGTCGCTCGTCGACGGCGGGCTGCGCGGCGACGCGATCGGATCCTACGAGCAGATGCAGCGCGACGTCGCGGCGTCGGGCGCGGGATCCATCGCGCTGACGAGCGGCTACCGCTCGTACAACACGCAGGCGGCGATCCACCGCTCGCAGGTGGGCAGCCTCGGCGTCGTCGAGGGTGAGCGCCTCGCCGCCCGCCCGGGGCACAGCGAGCACCAGCTCGGCCTCGCCGCGGATGTCGTGGCGTGCGGTTCGGGCGGCTGCGGATCGATGTACGCGTTCGCCGGCACGGCGCAGGAGCGGTGGGTGCGCGAGAACTCGTGGCGCTACGGGTGGATCGTCAGGTACGAGGCGGGCCGCACCGGCACGACCGGCTACAACCCCGAGCCGTGGCACCTGCGCTACATCGGCGCCGACCTCGCCCGCGAGTACCACGATGGCGGCTACCACACGCTCGAGCAGTTCTTCGGGCTGCCCGCGGCGCCTGCCTACCGCTGACGGCACGCCCTAGACTGATCGGATGCCGGAACCCGTCCTATCCGCCGAACAGGAATCCCTGTTCCGGCTGATCGAGGACACCCAGGAGCACGTGTTCGTGACCGGGCGCGCGGGCACCGGAAAGTCGACGCTGCTGCGGCACCTGACGTGGAACACGCGCAAGCAGGTGGCGGTGTGCGCGCCGACGGGAGTGGCGGCGCTGAACGTCGAGGGACAGACGATCCACTCGCTGTTCCGGCTGCCGATCGGACTCATCGCCGACAGCGACATCGAGCAGAACGACGCGACGCGCAAGATCCTGAACGCGATCGACACCCTCATCATCGACGAGATCTCGATGGTCAACGCCGACGTGATGGACGGGATCGACCGGTCGCTGAGGCAGGCTCGGGCCCGGCGGCGCGAGCCGTTCGGCGGCGTGCAGATCGTGATGTTCGGGGATCCGTACCAGCTCGCCCCCGTGCCCCCGCGCGGTGACGAGGCGCGCTATATCGACGACCACTACCGTTCGTTCTGGTTCTTCGACGCGAAGGTGTGGGCGGGCGAGCAGGCGGGCGACGGGCTGCTCGAGATGGGCAATTACGGCGCCGAGCTGAACATCCGCGAGCTGACGCAGATCCATCGCCAGGACGACGACTCGTTCAAGACGATGCTGAACGCCGTGCGCTACGGCCGCGTGACCGCCGACATCGCGCAGAAGCTCAACGATGCGGGCGCGCGCACGCCGCCGACGGACGCCGAGGATCCGATCATCACCCTCGCAACGCGCAACGACCGAGTCAACCAGATCAACGCGAAGCACCTTGCGGCGCTGCCGGGGCGCGAGCAGACCGCCGTCGCCGACGTGTCGGGCGACTTCGGGCGGGGAGACTCGTACCCGGCTGATGAGCACCTCAAGCTGAAGATCGGCGCGCAGGTGATGTTCCTGCGCAACGACTCCGGATCCGGTGGCGAACCGCCCCGCTGGGTGAACGGCACGATCGGCACCGTGACGAAGATCCTGCCGGACGCCGTGCGCGTCGATGTCGAAGGCGACGAGTTCGACGTCGAGCCGGTGGTCTGGGAGAAGTACCGCTACGCGTACGACCCGTTCCAGAAGAAGCTCTCCCGCGATGTCGCGGCCGAGTTCACGCAGTTCCCGCTACGGCTGGCGTGGGCGGTCACGATCCACAAGTCGCAGGGCAAGACGTACGAGAGGGCGATCGTCGACCTCGGATCCGGTGCCTTCGCCCCGGGGCAGACGTACGTCGCGCTGTCGCGGCTGACATCGCTCGACGGGCTGTACCTGTCGCGGCCGCTGCGCCCGCGCGACATCCGGGTCGACGAGAACGTCCGGCGCTTCATGAAGAACGCGTGGGAGAAGCAGGGCACCGAGATGCGTGCCGTCTCCGCGTGAAGTCAGCCTTCCCCCGTAGACTCGAGAAGATTCGTCGATCAGGGAGTTCTATGCGTTCAACGCACCGCCGCGGCCGTGTTCTCGGCGCCCTCAGCTCGTTCGCCATCGCGGCTCTGCTGCTCGCCGGATGCACCGGGGGAGACAGCGTGCCGTCGCCCGACCGGATCTCGAATCCGATGCCGGACGACGCCGTCGAACAGATGCAGGCGGCGACCGAGCGCGCGATCGCAGCGGGAGGCGGACCGGGCGCGATCGTCGGCGTCTGGGCGCCGTGGGCGGGCGAGTGGGAGGCGGGCATCGGCGAGACCGAACCCGGATCCGGCACCGCCCCGTCGACGGACATGACCTTCCGCGCCGCGACCGTGACGCGGTCGATGACCTGCGACCTGCTCTACGCGATGGACGGCGGACCGGTCAACCTCGACGACGCCGTCAGTACGTACCTGCAGAGCGTGCCGCAGCTGACCGACGTGACGCTCGTCGACCTGTGCAACGGCGTGGCCGGGCTGCGCTCGTCGCGCGATCCGAACTGGAACTTCGTCATCGGCAACACCGACCGCGTGTGGGATCCCCGCGAGTACGCCGCCGCCGGCCTCGGCGCGGGTCTCGGGTCGACCGACAGCTGGGCCGACTCCGACACATCGTTCTTTCTGCTGGGGCTCGCGCTGCAGAACGCCTCGCACTCGTCGCTGCCGGAGCTGTACAACGAGTACATTTTCGACCCCCAGGGCCTCGGCGACACCTACCTGCCCTCGGACGCGCCGTCGACGGCCGGGTCGAACCCCCTGCCCGGGTTCTACTCGTCGTCGCAGGTGCAGCAGAGCGGCTGCACGGAGGCGCCCGCCGACGTGACCGAGATCTCGGCCTCGTACGGATACGCCGACAGCGGCGTCGTCTCGAGCGTCACCGACGTGCGCGACTACATGTCGCGCCAGGCCCGAAACGCGGGCAACAGCGACGACCTGGCGCCGCGCTGGGCCGAGACGTTCCCGGTGAGCTCCGACGGCGAGCAGTGGGTGCGCGCGGGCGGCGGCAATCGCCTCAACGGATCCATGCTCGGCCAGCAGGGCGACATCCTCGGTTACAGCGTTGCCGCGTACAGCGACGTCGACACCGGACTGACCGTGGTGGTCGTCCTGAACAACTGGGCGGGCGGCGGCGAACTCGCGGGCGCGCTCGCGCGAGAGCTCTCGGCGATTGCGATGGAGGCAGGCGACGAGGCCCCGGAGACGACGCTCCCGTGGACGATAGAGCAGGCCCACGACGCGGTCGCCTCGGCGGCCAAGTGCCCGATCGACTGAGGGTGCTGCGGTAGCGCGCGGCGGTTCCGGTGACGCAACCGGACGCTCGCGCGGCGGGGAGGATCCGTTTGCGTCACGGGAGCTGCGCGCGTGCACTTGCGTCGTCCCAGCGGGTTGCGCGCGGCGCTCCGGTGTCGCAAATGGACCTTCTCCCGCGAATGAGGATCCGTTTGCGTCACGGGAGCGAACGGCGCCCGGGTTCCGGTGACGTAAACGGCTGCTCGCGCGGCAATGTGGGTCCGTTGGCGTCACGGGAACTGTTCGCGCGCCCGCGCAGATTCGTCCCAGCGGGGTGCGCGCGGCACTCCCGTGTCGCAAACGGACCTTCTCCCGCGAATATGGGTCCGTTTGCGTCACGGGAACTGTTCGCGCGCACGCGCGGATCCGTCCCAGCGGGTTGCGCGTGGCGCTCCCGTAACGCAAACGGACCTTCTCCCGGGAATGAGGGTCCGTTGGCGTCACGGGAACCGACGGCGCCCCGGTTCCGGTGACGCAAACGGCTGTTCGCGCACCAAAGTGGATCCGTTGGCGTCACGGGAGCCGATCGCGTGCCCTCGCGGATCCGTCCCAGCGGGGTGCGCGTGGCACTCCCGTGACGCAAACGGACCCTCCCCAGCAGAGGAAGATCCGTTTGCGTCACCCGAGCCGCATTACGGCACCAGCCGCACGGCTCCCTTGTCGGCCGACTGGGCGAAGGCGGCGTACGCGCGCAGCGCCGCCGTGACCTTGCGCGGGCGCTCGGCCTTCGGGCGGTAGCCGCCGTTCGCCTCGATCTCCGCGCGGCGGCGGTCGAGCTCGTCCTGCGGCACATCCAGCGTCAGGGCGCGCGTCGGGATATCGATCGAGATGGTGTCGCCCTCCTCCACCAGCGCGATCACGCCTCCGGCCGCTGCCTCCGGTGAGACATGCCCGATCGACAGGCCCGACGTGCCGCCGGAGAAGCGCCCATCGGTGATCAGCGCGCAGGCCTTGCCGAGGCCGCGACCCTTGAGGAACGACGTCGGGTAGAGCATCTCTTGCATGCCCGGCCCTCCCTTCGGGCCCTCGTAGCGGATCACGACGACGTCGCCCTCGGAGACCTCCTTGTTGAGGATCCGCTGCACCGCCTCGTCCTGCGACTCGCAGACGACCGCGGGGCCGGAGAAGGTCCAGATCGACTCGTCGACTCCAGCCGTCTTCACGACCGCGCCGTCGACGGCGATGTTGCCGCGCAGCACGCCGAGTCCGCCGTCGGTCGAGTACGCGTGCTCGAGGTCGTGGATGCAGCCGCCCGCGGCATCGAGATCGAGCTCGGCCCAGCGCTCCGACTGCGAGAACGCGGTCGACGAGCGCTTGCCTCCCGGCGCGGCGTACCAGAGGTCTTTCGCCTCGTCCGTGGCCTTGCCGCCGCGGATGTCCCAGTCGTCGAGCCACTCTCCGAGCGTCTTCGCGTGCACCGTGTGCACGTCGTCGTTGAGCAGGCCGGCGCGGCGCAGCTCGCCGAGGAGGGCAGGGATCCCGCCCGCGCGGTGCACGTCCTCCATGTAATAGGTGCGCCCGTTCGCGACGTTCGGGGCGACCTTCGCGAGGCACGGCACCCGCCGCGAGATCTCATCGATCTCGTTGAGGCCGAAGTCGATGCCCGCCTCGTGCGCGGCGGCGAGGAGGTGCAGGATCGTGTTCGTGGATCCGCCCATCGCGATGTCGAGCGCCATCGCGTTCTCGAACGCCTTCGTCGTCGCGATGTTCCGCGGCAGGAGCGACTCGTCGTCCTCCTCATAGTGGCGACGCGTGATGTCGACGATGCGGGAGCCGGCGTTCTCGTACAGCGCGCGGCGAGCCGTGTGCGTGGCGAGCACGGATCCGTTGCCCGGCAGCGACAGGCCGATCGCCTCGGTGAGGCAGTTCATCGAGTTCGCGGTGAACATGCCCGAGCACGACCCGCAGGTCGGGCACGCCGACTCCTCGATGCGCTGGATGTCAGCGTCGGAGACGTTCTCGTTCACGGCGTCGCTGATGGCGTCGACGAGGTCGAGGGTGCGAACGGATCCGTCGACGAGCGTCGCGCGCCCCGACTCCATCGGTCCGCCCGAGACGAACACGGTGGGGACGTTGAGGCGGAGCGCCGCGAGCAGCATGCCCGGCGTGATCTTGTCGCAGTTCGAGATGCACACGAGCGCGTCGGCGCAATGCGCGTTGACCATGTACTCGACCGAGTCAGCGATGATGTCGCGCGAGGGCAGCGAGTAGAGCATGCCGTCGTGGCCCATCGCGATGCCGTCGTCGACCGCGATCGTGTTGAACTCGCGCGCGATGCCGCCCGCCTCGGTGATCGCGTCGGACACGATGCGGCCCACGGGTGCGAGGTGCGTGTGGCCGGGAACGAACTCGGTGAACGAGTTCGCGACGGCGATGATCGGCTTGCGCCCGATGGATGCGCCGTCGACGCCGGAGGCGCGCATCAGTGCGCGCGCACCTGCCATATTGCGGCCGTGGGTGACTGTGCGAGAGCGGTAACTGGGCATGCTGTCATTCTCTCGCGCACTCAGGGCGCGGACTGCACGGTGGCCGATGGGGCTAGTACTGGTACTCGCAGTAGTATCGTCACGTGATCCAGCCCCGCACGCCGCGCCGACAGGAGCTCGGCGAATTCCTCTCCGCGCGCCGGAAGGCGACGAGCAGGAGATCCCTCGGTCTGCCTCCCTCGACCCGCCGCGGCGACGTCGGGCTCAGCCGCGAGGAGGTCGCCGCGCTCGCCGGGGTGAGCGGATCCTGGTACACCTGGCTCGAGCAGGGTCGCGACATCAACGTCTCGCAGCAGGTCGTTTCGGCCGTCGCGCGGGTGCTGCGGCTGACGAGTGACGAGGCGGCGTACGTGTCGAACCTCACGCAGCAGGAGGCGGAGCCGCCGGTCGTGCGCGATGCCGCGCCGGAGCACCTGCAGCGACTTGTGGACGCGCTCGAGTTTCCGGCCTTCATCCTCACGACCGACTGGGGAATCGTCGGATGGAACCGCGCCTACGAGTGGCTGTACCCGCGGATATCGTCGCTCGAGGCGGATCACCGCAACCTGCTGTGGCTGGTCTACACGGACCCGCAACTGCGCCGAATGCTGCCCGACTGGGAGCAGGACTCGAAGCGCTTCCTCGCCGAGTTCCGGGCTGAGGCCGGCGTGCGCCTCGCCGGCCCGCAGCACCGCGCGATCGTCGACCGGCTGCGCGCGACGAACGAGGATTTCGGGCGGCACTGGTCGGAGCTGGGGATCTCGCGGTTCGAGTCGCGGCGCCGCCAGTTCCGCCACCGCAGTGAGGGGCTCATCGAGTTCGAGCATCACCGGCTGGTGCCGTCCGACGCCGTCGACCTGCACGTGGTGATGTATGTTCCGGTGGGTGCGACGGCGCACGCCACCGCCTGAGAGGGGAGAATCAATGACGAACGAAGAGTGTGTGCTTCAGATCGAGGCCGCGGGCGCGAGCCTCGTGATCGACGCCTCCGGATCCGTGCCGCGCGTGCTGCACTGGGGCGCCGCGCTCGGCGCGCTCGAGCCCGACGCCGCTCGCGCGCTGCGCACGGCGTCGACGGCCGCCGTGCTGCACGACTCTCCCGACGTGCCCCGGGCGTCCCGGACCACCCGTCGTACTCGGCGGGTGGTCCGGGACGCCCGGTCAGGAGGGATCGATCGGCGGAGCGGACGTCATGCACCGACCCGCGCTCACGGACGCGCGCGTCGACGGATCCGCGATCCTGCTGCGCTTCGAAGATCGCCTCGCGGGCCTCGTCATCGACGCGGCGTACCGTATGGATCCGCACGGCGTGCTCGCCGTCGACCTCGCGGCGACGCGCGACGGATCGCTCGCGGGCGACGACGCACCATACGCCCTCGAGCGGCTACGGGCACTGCTGCCCGTGCCCGAGCGAGCCAGCGAGCTGCTTGACTTCACGGGCAAGTGGTGCCGGGAGCGCGCGCCGCAGCGCGGCCCCGTGCGCGGCGGCAGCCACGTGCGCCGCGGCCGCCGCGGCAAGCCCGGCCAGGACAACCCGTTCCTGATGGCGCTCGGAACCCCGAATCTCGGTTTCCGTCGCGGCGAGGTCTGGGCGTGCCACTACGGGTGGAGCGGCGATGCCGAATACCTCGTCGAGAGCCTTCCCGAGGGGGCGGGCGGATTCGCGACCGTGCTCGGCGCAGGCGAGGCGCTGCGGCACGGCGAGGTGTCGCTCGCCGAGGGGGAGCGGTACGAGGCGCCGACCGCCTACTTCGTCTGGTCGGACGAGGGCCTCGACGGCATGGCGCACCGATTCCACGGGCACGTGCGTTCGCGCGCGGTGCACCCGCAGCGCCCGCGTCCGCTCGTGCTGAATACGTGGGAGGCCGTGTACTTCGCGCACGATCTCGACCGGCTGACCGCGCTCGCGCGAGCCGGGGCGGCGGTGGGCGTCGAACGCGTCGTGCTCGATGATGGCTGGTTCCGGGGGCGCCGCGCCGATGACGCGGGTCTCGGCGACTGGCAGATCGACGAGCGCGTATGGCCCGACGGGCTCGATCCGTTCGTCGATGTCGTGCGCGCCGAGGGCATGCAGTTCGGCCTCTGGTTCGAGCCCGAGATGGTCAATCTCGACTCCGACCTCGCGCGGGAGCACCCCGACTGGATCCTCGGTCCGCGTGCCGGCCTCGGCCCCGCCGCGCGCCACCAGTACGTGCTCGACGTCGCGAATCCGGCGGCGTACGCGTATCTGCTCGAGGCGATCGCGGGGCTCGTCGAGAGGTACCGGATCGATTTCATCAAGTGGGACCACAACCGCGAGCTGCTCGAGCCCGTCACCCGCCGCACCGACACGCAGCGGCCCGCGGTGCACGCGCAGACGCGTGCGCTGTACGCGTTGCTCGACGAGCTCGGCTCCCGGTTCCCCGACCTCGAGATCGAGACCTGCGCGTCCGGCGGCGGCCGCGCCGACCTCGGCATCCTGGGCCGCGCCTCGCGCCTCTGGGCATCGGACTGCAACGACCCGGTCGAGCGCGCCCGCATCGAGCGCTGGACGCGGCTCATCGTGCCGCCCGAGCTCATCGGCTCGCACATCGGCGACGAGCTGTCGCATACGACCCGGCGCCGCACCGACCTGTCGCTGCGCCTCGCCACGACGCTGTTCGCGCACTCGGGCATCGAGGCCGATATCACGCGCCTGCCGCAGCACGACATCGCGGCGATCTCGGCGTGGTCGCAGCTGTACCGCGAGATCCGCGGGATCGTCCGCACGGGCGAGGTCGTCAACGCCGACCTGCCGGACGACGCCGCGCTCACGGGCGTGGTCGCAGCCGACGGCTCTCGGGCTCTGTACACCTGGATGCGCTTCACCACGACCGAGGCCGGGCAGCCCGGAGTCGTGCCGTTCCCCGGTGTCGACCCGAGCGCGGCCTACCGCGTGCGCGTGGGCACGGAGCTGGGGCCCGCGCGGCGCATCGGCATCGCGGATCCGGAGTGGGTGACCCAGGCGGAGGGCGACGGTATCACGCTCCCGGGCTCGGTGCTGGCGACCGTGGGCGTGCCTCTGCCGGCTCTCGCGCCGCAGCAGGCCGTGCTGTTCGACCTTGAGCGGGTATAGCCGAGCGTCAGACGCGGGCCGAGGGACGTCGGGCAGTGGCGGCCACGTAGCGCCCCGGGCGATGGTTGAACGCGATCACGAGGTTCATGGTGACGACGCCGAGGGCCGAGGCCGCGACGACGAGCCAGGTCGAGGTCGCGATGGACGCGGCCACGACCGCGGCGTCGCCGACCATCATCACGTATCCCGCGCGCCACCCGAGCTTGTCCTGCAGGATGAGGCCGACGATGTTGAACCCGCCCATGCTGGCGCCGTGGCGGAACAGGATGATGACGCCGACCGAGGCGACGACCGACCCGATCACCGCTGCGTAGAACGGGTTCAGCGTGATCTCGCCGAGTGCCCCGATGCCGGGGAGCGCGTGGAACGAGGCGAAGACCGACACGAGCGCGATCGCGAGGGCACTGCGCAGCACGAAGCCCCACCCCTTGCTGCGGATCGCGAGCAGGAAGAACGGCAGGTTGATCGCGAGGAACAGCACGCCGAACGGGGCGGGCGTCGTGTAGTCGAGCAGCAGCGTGAGTCCGGCCGTGCCGCCGGTGACGACGCCGCCCGCGCGCAGCAGGAACAGGCCGACCGAGACGACGATGGTGCCGCAGAGAATGCCGAGCACATCGTCGGCGACGGAGTGTGTCGGCGCGGGGTGGGGGACGGGGATCTCTGAAGTCACACCTTCGATCTTCTTGACAGATTCAGAAATGCGCAAGCGAGATCGAGAAGATTGAGCATATTGACGGCTCTCATGGTGGGCATGAGAGCGATTACCGCAATGCCTCTGAACCAGTCGACGGCGATCTCCGTCACCAGCGTCCTCTCGCTCTGGGCTGCGTGCCCTGTCCCGCCGTCGCCCGCCTCACGGCGACGGCGTACCGCCGTTGACGTTGAGCGTCTCGCCGATCACATAGCTCGATTCCGGCGAGGTGAGGAAGACATAGGCGGGTGCGAGCTCGGTCGGCTGCCCTGCTCGACCCAGCGGGGTGCTCTTGCCGAACTTGGGGAGCGCCTCCTTGGGCTGCCCGTCCGAGACTTGCAACGGGGTCCAGATCGGTCCCGGGGCCACCGCGTTGACGCGAATGCCGCGGGGCGCGAGCGACTGCCCCAGCCCCTTCGTGAAGTTGTTGATCGCCGCCTTCGTTGAGGCGTAGTCGAGCAACTGGGTGGAGGGCTGGTAGGCCTGGATCGATGTCGTGTTCACGATCGTCGAGCCGGGCGGCATGTGCGCGACGGCCGCTTTCGAGATCCGGTAGATCGCGTGGATGTTCGTCTCGAACGTCGCGGTCCACTGCTCGTCCGACAGGTCGGCAATGTCTTCGACGGCGATCTGCCGACCCGCGTTGTTGACGAGAGCGTCGAGGCCGCCGAGCGCATCCACGGCTCGCGCGACCAGCTCCTCGCAGAACGCACGGTCGGAGATATCGCCGGGGATCAGGACGGCACGGCGGCCTGATCCCTCGATGATCGCCTTGATCTCCTGCGCGTCCTCCTCCTCGGCTGGGAGGTAGGACAGCGCGATGTCGGCGCCCTCGCGAGCGAAGGCGATCGCGATCGCCGCCCCGATTCCCGAGTCCGCGCCGGTGACGAGGCACTTCCGGCCCATGAGGCGTCCGGTCCCGCGATAGGAGTCCTGGCCGCGGTCGGTCTGCGGGATGAGCTCCGTGTCGAGACCTGGCTCGGACTGATGTTGCTTCGGCGGCGAAATCTCCGGAAAGCGCGTCACCGGATCCTGAAAGGTCAGCTGGTCGTTCGTCTCGTTCTCGAACAAGACGTTCCTCCTTCGTGCGTCGGCATTGTGGTCGCGTGGCCCCTGTACGCGCGGAGGACGAACACGGTTCCGCGGCGCCTGACGAGGTCGATGGGGACGTGCAGGGCGGGATCCGCCACGGTCCCGACGTTCACAGTCCGCTTGCCTTGCCGGGCCAGAGCGCGCATATCCTCTCCTCTGATCCTGGGACGTCTCGCCCCACACTCCGCGCGGGCCGCTGCCGCGGCAAGGGCCTGGATTCGTCGGCGATCCTGGCGTATTTAGCCTGGATCCACCGATTGAGGGTGAGTTGGGGTCGGCGCGTTAAACGGAGAATGCCTGTCTGATCAGGGATAATTGTTCTTACCACAGAGGCAATTGAACCTGAAAAGAGAGGCATCTCGCAGATGCAAGTTTCTCACGCCGCACGGTCTGCTGTCGCATCGTTCGATGATCCGAATATCGTGTCGGCTGCGGGCCTGGTCCCGATCGCCCGTCTCGCGGAGAAGGCGGGTCTTCGGCGCCTTGCCGATCGGTGGTTGAGTGTTCCGACTGACAAGGGCGCGAACGCCGGGTCGAAGGTCGCTTCGCTGGTGGC
>NZ_AUGQ01000014.1 GCF_000422745.1 Microbacterium gubbeenense DSM 15944 | reverse complement strand
AGATCACGGTGGCGGTAGCCGTTGCGCTGGGTGGCCCGGTCAGGAGAGGGCTGTCCGTACTCGGCTCCTGCGACCGCGTCGGCTTCGGCAGACAGGAGCGAATTGATGATCGTCTGCAGCAGCTGCCGCATCAGATCGGGTGACGCGTCGCCGAGCGCTTCACGCAGGACGGTGGCAGAGTCGACAATGTGAGGAGCGGTCATCGTGTGTCTTCCGTTCGAGAGGCTGTAGGAGGTTTCCTCGAAGGATCACACGGTGACCGCGTCTACGTCAGAGACGAGGCAGGCCACCGCGCGTTACACCACTATGCGGGACTCCACTCGAGATCTCGAAGCGCGAAGCAGAAGTTGGTCTTTCCCGCATGCTCGCGGGGTACGGGTACCGCTGGAAGTCTAAGAAGGACGCCCACGCATACGACATCGAGATCGGCGACTTCCGAATGCGCTGGAACGTGGCCGCGCGCGACTGGATCAACTCATCTGGGTCCGCGGACGAGGTCGGTTCGATCCACACCGTGCAGGGGTACGACCTCAACTACGCCGGCGTGATCGTCGGGCCCGAGGTGCGCTGGGATGACGAGGCCGGCCGGATCCGCATCGATCGCGCGAACTATTTCGATACGAAGGGCAAGGAGAACAGCCCGAAGTACGGGGTAGCCGTCACGGACGAGGATCTGCGTGCGCTGATCGTCAACATCTACGTCGTGTTGATGACCCGCGGCATGCGCGGCACGTACATGTACGTGCACGATCCGGTCGTGCGGGAGCAGCTGCGCGGAGCGTTCGAGGGCCTCGGCCGAAACGCCTGAGTCGCGAGTTCACGACAAGCCCTCCTCCCGCGCATGCGCCCGGATCGCCGAACTCCGCCGACTTCCTCGTGAACGGCTGCGCCGCGTATGTGCGTGTCAGCACGCCGCTCAAGGGCGGGGTCACCGGGGCAATGCGCATCGCACACCTTGCCAACGCGTTCCGCATGCGCGCCGAGGTGCACGGACCCTCGGTGGTGCACCAGCACCTCTGCATGGCGATCAGCAATACGACCTACTACGAGGCGTTGATCCACAGCAACCCGATCAACGTCAATCCCGAGGTCGATGCGAACGGGCTCATTCACGCCCCGCAGGGGCCGGGATTCGGCTACGAGAACGCGAAGATCGCCGAGCTGTTCCAGGGGGAGAACACGGGGCGGTGAGCGGTGCGTTTTCATCCTCGGTCGACATACGCGCGCCCGGCGATGTCATGGCGTACGCCGCTGATTCGCATCCACTGTCACAACCCCATGCTCATGCCACGCTTCGAGTAGGGCCTGATCACCACTGACGGCATAGATGCTCTCGTCACGGGCTGCAAGGGCTGAGGCGCAGTGTATGGCGTCGTACCCGCGCAACGCATGACGTCGGCCGAGCAGCGCGGCCTCGCTGAGGATGGCGTCGGTCGGCGTGAGGACGACGACCTGGCGCCAGAGGTGATCGAAACGCCCCAGCGCGCGGTCGAGCTGTTCCTCAGTGAGTCGCCCCATGCGCTGGGCGCGGGCGAACGACGTGTGGGCCTCGACGTACGCGAGCGCGCTCGAAGCGACCGTACCTGCCGCATCCCATGCACTCAGACAGATCGCACTGCTCGGTTCTTTGATGATCAGCGGGATCAGCGCAGACGTGTCGAAGTATGCCGTCATCCGCGCTGATCAGCCACGAGATCGCTCACGGTGCCTGCGGTGAGGATGGGCTCGGGGAGCGGCTCCCGGGGAGCGGTCGCAGCGCGCGCGAGGCCTTCACGGAGTAGTCGCTCCACCCCGGACTCTGAGACGATCCGGGTGATTCGCGCGACCGGTGTTCCATGATCCGTGACGGTGATCTCCACGCCCTCATCGCGCACTGCGGCAAGGTGGCGGCTGAGGCCATCTCGGAGTTCTCGAACTCCTAATGTGGCGTTAGTCATGATTCAATTCTAGCCATAATTGTGCGCTTGGTCGAGGCGGGAGCTCCTCATGAAAGGCTGCGCCCGTCGCCTTTCACCACGAGACACTCAACGAAATCTTCTGCCAGACTCCCTCCATGCCCCTCGACACCCTGATCGCCCGAATCGATGCACTCGCCGGGTCCTCACCGCGCGTAATCGTCGGCATCGCGGGCAGTCCGGGCAGCGGGAAGACGACGCTCGCGACGGCACTTGTCGAGCAGTTGGGGGAGCGCGCGACGCACCTGCCGATGGATGGCTTCCACCTCGCGAACCGCACTCTCGACCGGCTCGGCCGCCGCGCGCGCAAGGGCGCGATCGACACCTTCGACGGGCACGGATTCGTTGCTCTCCTCGAGCGCGTGCGCCGCGAGACGGATCACACGGTCTATGCCCCGAGCTTTCGCCGCGAGGTCGACGAGCCCGTCGCCGGCGAGGTCGCGATCGAGCCGTCAGCTCGCGTCGTGGTTGTCGAGGGCAACTACCTGCTCTCAGAGCAGGATCCGTGGATCCGCGTGCGCGATCTGCTCGACGAGGCGTGGTTCTGTGAGGCTCCCGCCGATGAGCGCGAGCGGCGGCTCGTCGAACGCCACACCCTCGGTGGTCGCAGCGTCGAGCAGGCGACCGAATTCGCCCGCACCGTCGACGGGGCCAACGCCGCACTCATCGAGCAGACCGCGCACCGCGCGAGCCTGCGCGTCTCGGGTGTCACGTGGGACGTGCGGTCGTGAAGTCGACGATCGCTCGATGTGGGCAGAACCTCAGGCGCCCACTTCGCGATCGTCGAGCAGATTGCGCGTGAATCGACGAAGGTCGCGGTGCAGGTTGGTGTGGGCACCGTCGACGGGAACTTCCGAGCGCAGAATCGCGTCGATGTCTTCGAGCGCTTGAACCACGAGCGAGGGGCGCGGCACGCACCTCCCAAGACGCAATTTCACGAACGAGGTGCTCGCGCGTCAGTGCGCCGTGGCGATGTCAGTCGGAACGCGGATCTTGGCTGTTGGTCGTCCCGTGGCACGCTCCTATCGTGATATCGCAATGAAGCGGCTCTATCGCAGTTTCGCCATAACGTTGATCGGTTGCGACATCGCGATAACCGAGCCCATCGTGCCCAGCATCCCCACAACAAGATCCTTCAAACTGTACCGACCAGACGGTAAAGTAAAGGATCTCGACATGACCACCGCACGTCGCTACCTCAGCCTGTCCGTGCTTATCGGCGCAGTGCTGCTGCTCACGATCGACGCCACGGTGCTGCACCTCGCGGTGCCGGCGCTCGCGCGCGACCTTGACCCCACGGCAACCCAGGTGCTGTGGATCGGCGACATCTATTCGTTCGCGATCGCCGGGCTGCTCGTCACGATGGGCAACCTCGCCGACCGCGTCGGTCGCAAGAAGCTGCTGCTGATCGGCGCCGCGGCGTTCGGTGCTGCCTCGGTGCTCGCGGCGTTCGCACCGTCGGCCGAGATTCTCATCGCGGCGCGCCTGCTGCTTGGCGTCGCCGGATCGACGCTGATGCCGTCCACTCTGTCGCTGATCCGCAACATCTTCACCGACCCCAAGGAGCGCACCCGCGCGATCGCGGTCTGGTCGGCCGCCGCGGCGAGCGGCATTGCCCTCGGGCCGCTCGTGGGCGGCCTGCTGCTCGAGCACTTCTGGTGGGGATCTGTATTCCTGGTGAACGTGCCCGTGATGCTCGCGGTGATCGCGCTCGGGTGGTGGGTGCTGCCCGAGTCGAAGAACCCCTCGCCTCACCGGCTCGATCTCATCTCGAGCGCGCTGTCGATGCTCGCGATCATCCCGTTCGTTTACGCGATCAAGCAGATTGCGGGCGGATCCTTTGGCGTGCCCGCCGTCATCGCGCTCGCAGTCAGCGTCGTCGGCGCGGTCTGGTTCGTGCGCCGACAGCGCAGGAGCGCGGATCCGATGATCGATGTCGAGCTGTTCCGCAACCGCTCGTTCTCGGGCGCCGTCGCCGTGAACTTCATCTCGGTGTTCGCGATGAGCGGCGTGCTGTTCTTCTTCTCGCAGTACCTGCAGCTCGCCCGGGGCCTCGGCGCGCTCGATGCGGGCCTCGCGCAGCTGCCGGCGGCCATCGCCTCGATGCTCGCGATCACCGCCGTCGGTTTCCTGCTCGCGAAGCTCGGCCGAGGGCGCGCGATCGCGCTCGCCCTGACGGTCGGTGCCGTCGGTCTGTTGGTCGTCGGCCTCGTCGAAGGATCCGAGCATCTCTCGCTCGTGCTCATCGCGATGGTGCCGCTCGGTTTCGGCATCGGCATCTCGGAGACGCTCAGCGTCGACGCCGTGGTCTCCGCCGTTCCGCAGGAGAAGGCGGGCGCCGCGTCGTCGATCTCAGAGACCGCGTACGAGCTCGGCGCCGCGATGGGCATCGCGGTTCTCGGTTCCGTGGTCACGGCCATCTACCGTTTCGGCCTGCCGGCAGGAACCCCGGAGGCAGCCCGCGACTCGCTCGCGACCGCGGTCGCCGCACTGCCGGAGGGGCACGCGCTCGAGGCGGCCCGCGAGGCCTTCGTCGTCGCGATGCAGTCGACCACGCTGATTGCCGCGGGCGTGATGCTGGCGGGCGCGGCGGTGGCATTCTTCCTCATCCCGAGCGTGCGCGCATCGCGGGAGGTCGTCGCCAGTAAGGTGAGCTGACATGGGCAGAACGGCTGGGCGCGCGACCGATGACACGCGGCGGATGATTCTCGACGCCGCGATGACGCTCGTCGCGCGGCGCGGCGCGGGCGCCTCGCTCGCCGACATGGCGAAGGCCGCCGGGGTGTCGAAGGGCGGGCTGCTCTACCACTTCCCGACGAAGGATGATCTGCTGCGGGCCGGCGCGATCGACCTGTTCGAGAGCTTCCGCACGCGCGTGTACGAGGCGGCGCAGCCCGAGCCCGAGGGGGTGCCCGGCCGCCTCACCCGCGCATACATCCGCATCAGCTTCGCGGATGCCGCGGGTGACAGCGTGCGCGAGGTCATCGCCGTCGCGGCGCAGCTGATGACCGAGAAGCCGATCCAAGAGATGTCCGATGCCGACGGACGCCGCTGGCGCGACGAGCTCATGGCCGATGGCCTGGCGGATTCGACGGTGCGCCTCATCATCGCCGCTACCGACGGCGTGTCATCGGCACCGCTGTGGGGCACGGTTCTCGACGAGGCCGACCAGCGGGCTCTCGAGCAGGAGCTGCTCGCGATGACGCGGATCTAGGCGGAGATCGTCAACACGGATCCGTCGTAGGAGACCTGCGACAGGTCGTGCACGTGCGCGTCGACGATCGCGCCCTCGAGGTGGTCACCCACGCCGATGACGTACTTGACGCCGGCGGCGCGCGCGGCCGCAATGCCCGCCGGCGCGTCCTCGAACACCGCGCAGTCTGCGGGGGAGACGCCGATCGCCTCGGCACCCTTCAGATAGGGCTCCGGATCCGGCTTGCCGCGCGAGACGTCATCCGCACTGATCACCGCCGGCGGCGTTGCGTGTCCTGCTGCAGCCAGCCGGGCGAGACCCAGCGGGCGGATCGCTGACGTCACCACGGCCCAGCGCTCGACGGGTAACGAGCGGGTCAGCTCGACGGCGCCGGGAAGCGCATCGCACACGTCGGATCCGTCGAGCTCGGCCTTGTCGAGCGCGGCGATCGCCTCGTCGAAGACATCGGGCGCGACGAGCGTGGCCACGGTGTCGGCGGCACGTACACCGTGCTCGACCTGCGTGCGGAAGTCGAACGTCGGCGCGTACACTGCCGCCCAGGCGTCCCACGCGACCGCCGCGGGCTCGAGGGAGTCGACGAGTACACCGTCGTTGTCGAACAGGAGGCCGGAGACGGCAAGGCGAATCTGCTGCATGGATCCATTTTCTACGAGAGATGGCGGGGCAGGGGACACGCCTCCGCCCCGCCAGTGTGATGTGCGCGGGTTACGCGACGGATTCCTTCTCTGCGTCCGCGGCCTTCTTGGCCTTGCGGCCGCGGGTCGCGAAGGTGATGACGTACAGTGCGACGACTGACACGACGATGCCGACGATGATCGCGATCTGTCCGCCGGCCTCGGAGAGGCCACCGAGGATCAGGCCGAACACGCCGTAGTCGGCGTCCGAGAACGTCGCGTTCGACAGCCCGATGTCGCCGAGCACCGGCAGGAGCAGCAGCGGCAGGATCGTGATGGCGAGGCCGTTCACGAACGACGCGATCACGGCTCCACGGCGCCCGCCGGCAGCGTTTCCGATGACGCCCGCGGCCGCACCCGTCATGAAGTGCGCAACGACGCCCGGGATGACGATCGTGGTGCCGAGCGCGACCATACCGAGCATGCCGACGATGCCGCCCGCGAAGCTGACGAGGAAGCCGATGAGCACGGCGTTCGGGGCGAACGTGAAGATGATCGGCACGTCGAGCGCCGGCTTCGAGTTCTTGACGAGGCGCTCGGAGACGCCCTTGAACGCCGGAACGATCTCGGCGAGGATCACGCGCACGCCGGCCAGGATGATGAACACGCCGCCCGAGAAGGTCGCCGCCTGCATGATCAGGAACACGATGAAGTTGGTGCCGCCCGAGAGCTCGCCCTCGATGTACGTCGGGCCTGCGAAGAGCCCGACGATGATGTAGATCACGGCCATCGACAGTGCCACGATCACGGTCGTGTCGCGTAGGAAGCTGAGTCCCTTGGGGAAGTTCATCTCCTCGGTCGACTTCGAGTTGCCCTTGCCGCGCGTGAGCCACGCGATGAGCCCGCCGAACGCGATGCCCGCACCGCCGGTGTGGCCGAGCGCGACGGTGTCGCCGCCCGTCACGCGGCGCATGAACGGCTGTACCAGCGCGGGGGAGACCACCATGTAGATGCCCTGCGCGATCGAGCCCCACAGGATGACCTGCCACTGCGAGAACCCGGCGACGCCGAGGATCACGGCGAACATCGCGGCAATGTAGAACGACACGTGGCCCGAGAGATAGACGTACTTGAACCGGGTCGTGGCAGCCAGCACGATGTTGATGATCATGCCGAAGAAGAAGATCAGAGCGGCGGCCGAACCGTAATCGATCAGCACCTGCGCGACGATCGCCTCGTTGTTCGGCACGACGCCCTGAACGTTGAACGCGTACTGGAACATCTCGCCGAACGGATCCAGGGATCCGACGACAACGCCGGCGCCCGCCGACAGCACGAGGAACCCGACCATCGTGCGGATCGTACCCTTCAGAACGTCGCTGAACGACTTCTGCTGAACGGCGAGGCCGACGAGGGCGATGAGCGCGACGATGATCGACGGCTGGGTGAAGATGTCGAGCAGGACATCGAGAACAGCATCCATGTCAGATGCATTCCTTTCTTACGTCTGGCGGGGCCAGAAGTCAGTCGGTGAGGCCGTGGCGCTTCGCTGCGGCGGCGACCTTGTCGCGGAGTTCCGCGAGGTCGATGATGCTGTCCAGGACGACAACGTCGCCCAGGTGGGAGGCGGCGTCGGCGATGTCGCGGCCGACGAAGACCGCGTCGGCGTCGCCGTTCGCGACGGATCCGAGGTCTGCGTGATCGACATCGACGCCGTCGATCTCGAGCTCCTTCAGAACCTTGTCAATGTTCATGTGCACCATGAAGCTGCTGCCGAGGCCGGTGCTGCACACCGCGAGGAATTTCGTCATTTGCTTTCTCCTGACTTGAGTACCGCCAGGGCATCGGCGGCATTGGTTGCTGCGAGAAGCGCGTCGCGCGTCGCGTCGTCCGAGAGCAGGGCTCCGAGCTCGGCCATCGTCTCGAGGTGACTCGTCGAGTCGGCCGCGGCGAGGCACACGAAGAACGAGATCGGGTGCTCCGCCTCGTCGTTCAGCAGCACCGAGGGGCGCACCCAGAGCGCCGACAGGCCCGTCTTGATCACGCCGCGCTCGGGGCGCGCGTGGGCGAGGGCGATGCCGTAGCCGAGGTCGATGTAGGTACCGCCGTCGGCGATCGATTCGAGCATTGCATCGACATATTCGCGCGAGATGCTGCCGGATTCGAGGAGAGGGGTGCTCACGAGTTCGATCGCGTCGCGCCATCCGCCGAGGTTCTCGGCGAAGAGCAGCGTGTCGTCATTGAGGTGCGTCGTCAGCATCAGATTCGTGCCTCCTGGAGGTTCGGGCCCGCAACGCGCAGGCTGAATTCGATCTCGCCGTTGACCGGCGTGTGGCGCGCGGTGCCGTGGGCGACCGGGCGATCGAGGTCGTCGTACACGGTCGACGCGACGCTCAACAGGCGAAGTCCGGGCTCGACCGCGAGGTTGAGGGCGACATCCGGTGCCGCCTCCGCGACCGACACGCGCATGTCGTTGCGCGCGAGCGTGACGCCGTACGCGTCGCGCAGGTAGTCGTACAGGGATCCCGACGTGAAGTCCTGCGTCGCGCAGTCGGGGAACTTTTCGTACGGAAGGTGCGTCACAACGTGCTGGTGCAGCTGGTCGTTGACGTAGCGCAGGCGCACGAGCTCGATGACGCGCTCGCCGGCGGTGATATCGAGGATCCGAGCGGTGGTCTCGTCGGCGGGGATGAGCTCCTGGCGCAGCACGCGGGTCGTGACCTCGTGGCCTGCGGCCGTCTGCTGGCGGTAGAACCCCGTGACCGCCTCGGCGAATCGCTCGGGGTAGTGCACGCCGGCCTTCGGCTCGGTCACGAAGGTGCCGCGGCCGTGCTCCCTTGTGAGCCAGCCGTCCTGCACGAGGCCGTCGACCGCGTGGCGCAGTGTGATTCGGCTGACGCCGAACTCCTCGCAGAGGGCCTGCTCTGAGGCGAGCTTGTCGCCGACCTCGAGGTTCGAGATGCGTTGGAGCAGATCATCGCGGACGGCGCGGTATTTACTGCGGCCTGTCTGACCTTCCATGCCTGCCTCCTTGCGGGTTCACCGCGACGTCACGGTGAGAAATTGATTATGACGACATGATGACATACGAGTGAACGGTTCGGCAAGTCGGGTATTTCCGCGATAATGTGCTCGTGTTGCGTTTCGAGACATTATGACGTCATAATCACTTGTGACGAAAGGTTCTCTATGACGACGCCCACCATCGCTCCCGCATCGACCTGGGGAAGCCTGATCGATTCCGACACCGTGACGACCGCCCGGCTGCTGTCGGCGGACGCCGTGAACAACGCCGCCTCGGGACACCCCGGCACGGCAATCGCGCTCGCTCCCGTCGCGACGCTGCTGTTCCGCAACCACATCCGTCACGACCCGCGGGATCCCCAGTGGGCCGGCCGCGACCGTTTCATCCTGTCGTGCGGCCACGCAAGCATCCTTCTTTACACGCAGCTGTTCCTCAGCGGTTACGACGTCACGCTCGACGACCTCAAACAGTTCCGCACCCTCGGATCCCGCACCCCCGGACACCCGGAATACGGGCACACGCCGGGCGTCGAGACAACGACCGGGCCGCTCGGTCAGGGCCTCGCGACGGCGGTCGGCATGGCGATGGGGTTCGTTCACGAGCGCGCCGAGTTCGATGAGGACGCCGCGCCCGGCGCATCGCCGTTCGACCGCCACGTGTGGGTGCTGGCCTCCGACGGCGACCTGCAGGAGGGCCTGTCGTACGAGGCCGGCGCGCTGGCTGGACGCATGGCGCTCGACAACCTCACCGTCGTCTACGACGACAACGACATCCAGATCGAGGGCGACACCCGGCTCACGAGCTCGGAGGATGCAGCGGCGCGCTTCACCGCGCAGGGCTGGCACGTCGTCACCGTCGGTCTTGCCGCCGACGGCGACGTCGACATCGAGCGTCTGGATGAGGTGTTGCGCACCGAGAAGAGCGCGGGCAAACCGCGCCTCGTGATCCTCAAGTCGCAGATCGCGTTCCCGTCGCCCGGCGCGGTCGGCACGGCCGGCTCGCACGGCGCGCCGCTGGGCGCCGACGAGACGTCCGCCCTGCGCGAGGTGCTCGGATCCGATCGCGCGCCGTTCGACGTCGCGGACGACGTGATCGAACAGATCGCGACCGTCGTCGATCGCGGCGCCGAGCTGCACGCCGCATGGAACGCGCAGTGGTCCGACTGGCGCGGGGCCGATGCCGACCGTGCCGCGACGCACGACGCGTTCATCTCGCGCGCACTCCCGGCCGACCTCGCCGAGAACCTGCCTGTGTACGAGGCCGGCTCATCCGTGTCGACTCGCGACGCATCGGGCGCCGCGATCCAGGCGATCGCGGCCGCGGTGCCGGGGCTGTGGGGCGGATCCGCGGATCTTGCCGAGCCGAACCGCACGGCGATCGCAGACGGCGGATCCTTCCTGCCCGTCTCAACCGGGCTCGGCACGCCGCGCGGCCGCAACATCCACTGGGGCGTGCGCGAACACGGCATGGCCGCGGCGATGAACGGCATCGCGCTCTCGGGCGGATGGCGCGTCTTCGCCGGCACCTTCCTGGTGTTCAGCGATTACCAGCGCCCCGCGATCCGCCTCGCCGCGCTCATGCAGACGCCCGTCACGTACGTGTGGTCGCACGACTCTGTCGCGCTCGGCCAGGACGGGCCGACCCATCAGCCGATCGAGCACCTGGCATCGCTGCGCGCGATCCCCGGATTCACGGTGATCCGCCCCGCCGACGCGAACGAGACGGTCGCCGCGTGGGCGAACGTGCTTGAGCGCAATGCCTCCGCGGGCCTCGTGCTCGGCCGCCAGGGCGTGCCGGTGCTCGACGTGTCGCGCGAGGCCGTCGCAGCCGGCGTGCGCCGCGGTGCGTACGTCGTGCGCGATGCGGAATCACCCGCCGCGCTCATCATCGCGACGGGCAGCGAAGTCGCGCTCGCTCTCGAATCCGCTGCGCTGCTCGCGGCCGAGGGGCTCGAGCTGCGGGTGGTGTCGATGCCGAGCTTCGAGTGGTTCCGCCAGCAACCTGCGGAGTATCGCGAGAGCGTGTTGCCGGCCGAGCTGACCGCGCGCGTGAGCGTCGAGGCCGCATCCGGTGCGTCGTGGCGCGAGATCGTCGGCGACCGCGGTGAGATCGTCTCGATTGACGAGTTCGGCCTGTCGGCCCCGGCGGATCAGGCGATGGCCGCGCGCGGCATGACGACTGAGAACGTCATCGCCGCCGTACGTCGGGCGATCTCGCACTGATCCACCTCGTCGACGCCCCGCACCGGCCCGTGCGGGGCGTCGACGCGATTCGGGGCCATACGATCGAGATATGGATCACGTCGTCGCCCACCCTGAGACTCTCTACGTCGGCACCCCCGCCTACCTGATTGCCACCGAGAATCCCGACGGGTCCGCAAACCTCGCGCCCGCGTCGAGCTACTGGGCGCTCGGATCTATGCTCGTGCTCGGGCTCGAGGCCGCGGGGCAGACCGCGGAGAACCTCCTAGCACGGCCCGACATCACGGTGAACTTCCCGTCGGGGGATCTCTGGCGATCGGTCCTGAAGCTCGACGGTACGACCGGCCGGAACCCGGTGCCTGCGGATAAGTCGAGGTATCGGTTCGAGGCCGACAAGTTCCAGGCTGCCGGACTCACGCCCGAAGACTCCGAGATGGTTTCGGTTCCTCGCGTCGCAGAGTGCCAGCTGCAGTTCGAGGCGCGCGTCGCCCGCGCGACGCCTGGGCTCGGCGAGAGCTACTACATGGTTGAGGCGGAAGTGCTGCGCGTGCACGCGGATCCCCAGATCCTGAAGCCCGGCACGCTGCTGCCGGATCCGCGGCGCTGGAGCCCCCTCGTCTACCAGTTCCGGCACTTCTTCTCCACGGGCATCGAGCTCGGGTGGCTGCCGAAGTCGCCGACGGCCGACGCGCCGCCGCCCGCCTGAGGGGCTTCCCATTGCGACGTTAACGACATATCGTTGAGTATCGTTCACCCGCAATGGAGGTTCTCATGAGCAGTACATTCTCACCGAACCCTGCCGAGTCGCTCTGGCAGATGATGGATCAGATCCGCGGATCCTTCGACCGTCGCACGCAGGGACCGCGCAAGTCGCGCGGTGACGTGCGCGCGGCGATCCTTGTGCTTCTCGCGGAGGAGCCGATGCACGGCTACCAGATCATCCGCGAGATCGAAGAGCGCAGCGCGGGAGCCTGGAAGCCGAGCGCCGGATCGGTGTATCCGACCCTGCAGCAGATCGCCGATGAGGGGCTCGTGCGCGTCGAGGAATCGAACGCGCGCAAGACCTACGTGCTCACGGACGAGGGGCGCGTCGAGGCGGAATCGGCGGCGGCGCCCTGGTCGGAGCACGAGCGCGGCGGCTCGTTCCAGGCGTTGCCCAAGGCGGGCGTCGAGCTCGCGCACGCGGTCAGCCAGGTGATGCACACCGGATCCGCCGCACAGACCGACGAGGCAATCGAGGTGCTCGCCGACGCGCGCCGTCGGATCTACGCGATCCTCGCCCAGGGCTGACACGGATGGCCCGCGCCGACCGCGCCCGCTACCGGCGGATCCTGCGCTTCGCCGCGCGCGAGCTCGCGATCCAGTGGTGGTTCGAGCTCGCGCTGCCGAAGATCGGGCTCGCCCGGCTGGCGGCGCGGGGTCGCACCCGGCGGCTGACGCGGTTCGCCCGCGGATTCCGCAGCATGGCGCTCGAGCTGCGCGGCCTCATGATCAAGGTCGGGCAGTTCATGTCGTCGCGGCTCGACGTGCTGCCGCCCGAGCTCACGAGCGAGCTTGCCGGGCTGCAGGACGAGGTTCCGCCCGAGCCGTTCGGCGCGATCCGCGCCGTGGCGGAGGGTGAGCTCGGCGCCTCGCTCGAGGCGGCGTTCGCGCGCTTTGACGCGGATCCGGTCGCGGCGGCCTCGCTGGGGCAGGCGCACCGCGCGCGGCTCGCGCCAGAGCTGGCGATTGATGCAGGGTTTGCCGACGTGATCGTCAAGGTGCAGCGACCCGGAATCGATCAGATCGTCGAGACCGACCTTGCGGCGCTGCGGAAGGTGGCGCGCTGGTTGAGCCGAGTGCGCCTGATCTCCGACCGCGTCGACGCACCCGCCCTCGTCGACGAGTTCGCCGGAGTCTGTCACGACGAGATCGACTACCTGCACGAGGCCGCGTCGAGCGAACGCTTCGCCGATGCCTTCGCGGGCGACGAGCGCGTCGCGGTGCCCGGGATCGCGTGGGAGCGGTCCACGCGCCGCGTGCTCACCCTCGAGGATGTTTCCGCGATCAAGATCAGCGACACCGATGGCCTCCGCGCGGCCGGCATCGACCCGACGGAAGTCGCGCCCGTGTTCGCAGCGGTGATGTTCGATCAGGTATTCGGCGATGGCCTCTTCCACGCCGACCCCCACCCCGGCAACATCTTCGTCACGCCCCGCGCCGGCGGATCCTGGTGCCTCACCTTCATCGACTTCGGGATGATGGGCGAGGTACCGGCATCGCTGCGCCGAGGGCTTCGTCGCCTCGTGATCGCGATGGGATCCCGCGATGGCGCGGGCCTCGTCGAGGCCGCCCGCGACATCGGCGTGCTGTTGCCGTCGGCGGACACGAACGAGCTCGAGCGCGCCCTCTCAGCGCTGTTCGATCGTTTCGGAGGTAAAGGCTTCGCGGAGCTGCGCGACGTGGACCCGCGGGAGTACAAGGCGTTCGCCGACGAGTTCGGCGACGTTGTGCGCACCCTGCCGGTGCAACTGCCGGAGAACTTCCTGCTCCTGATCCGTGCGGCGTCGCTGACGTCGGGCGTCGCGATGAGCCTGGATCCCACCTTCAACGTCTGGGACTCGGTCGAGCCCTACGCCGAGAAGCTCGTGCGCGACGAGGGAGCGGGCTTCGCCCGCGATCTCGCGGGGGAGGCGCTCGAGAACGTGAAGATCGCGTGGCGCCTGCCGAGGCGCGTCGATTCGGTGCTGCAGAAGGCCGAGCGCGGCACCCTCACGGTGTCGTCTCCGCAGGTCGAGCGCCGGCTGTCGAAGCTCGAGGCCGCCCTGCGCCGCACGATCTCGGCCGTGATGTTTGCCGGCCTCGCGGTCGCGGGTGCTGTTCTCTACGCACCGGTCGAGGCGCTCGGGGTGACCCTCATGGTCGCGTCGGTGCTGCCGCTCGCGCACGCGCTCTTGGCGCGGCGGCAGTGAGCGAGCGCCGCCCCGCGATCCACTCGACGGGGCGACGCTCGCGCATCGCTACAGCGCGGCGGCGGCTGCCTCGGCGACCGCCTGATCCTGTTCGCCCAGCCCACCACTGACGCCGACCGCGCCGACGACGGTGCCGTCGACGGTGAGCGGCACGCCGCCCGCGAAGATGGCGACGCCGCGCCCGTGCGCGTTGGTCGTGTGGATGCCGAAGAACTGCTGCGTCGGCTGAGAGTTCTCGCCGAGGTCCTTCGTGGTGATGTCGAACGCGCGCGAGGTCCAAGCCTTCGAGATCGAGATCTCGATGCTGCCGATCCACGCGCCGTCCTGGCGCACGTGAGCGACGAGATTACCGCCCGCGTCAACGACGGCGATGTTCATCGGCTGGCCGATCTCGTCAGCCTTCTGCTCGCCGGCTGCGATGATGCGGCGTGCGGTTTCCAGATTCACAGTCATGATTCTCCTCAGAGGTATCCGTTGGGGTTGAGCACGTACTTCTTCGCCGCGCCGCCGTCGAACTCGGCGTAACCGCGCGGGGCATCCTCCAGCGAGATCGGGGTGGCGTTCACGGCTTTACCGATCTGCACCTTGTCGTTCAAGATCGCCTGCATGAGGCGGTGGTTGTACTTCATGACGGGGCACTGGCCGGTCGTCAGAGACAGCGACTTGGCCCAGCCGAGTCCGAGTCGCAGCGACAGCGATCCGGTCTTCGCCGCCTCGTCCACGCCGCCCGGATCACCCGTGACGTACAGGCCGGGAATGCCGAGGGCGCCTCCGGCCGCCGTGACGTCCATGAGCGAGTTCAGTACCGTCGCGGGCGCCTCCTGGCTCGCGTCGGCGCCGTGGCCGCGCGCCTCGAATCCGACGGCATCGACGCCCGCATCCACCTCCGGTGTGCCGAGGATCTCCGCGATCTGATCGCGCGGATCTCCCTTCGATACATCGACCGTCTCGCAACCGATCGACGTCGCCTGCGCGAGGCGTTCGGCGTTGAGATCGCCCACGATGACGCAGGCGGCGCCCAGCAGCTGCGCGCCGACGGCCGCGGCGATGCCGACGGGGCCGGCACCCGCGATGTACACGGTGGATCCGGGGCCCACGCCCGCCGTGACCGCACCGTGGAAGCCGGTCGGGAAGATGTCCGACAGCATCGTGAGGTCGAGGATCTTCTCGAGGGCCTGATCGCGATCGGGAAACTTCAGCAGGTTCCAATCGGCGTACGGCACGAGCACATACTCGGCCTGGCCGCCGATCCACCCGCCCATGTCGACGTAGCCGTACGCCGACCCCGGCCGCTCGGGGTTCACGTTGAGGCAGATGCCGGTCTTGCCCTCCTTGCAGTTCTTGCACCGCCCGCACGCGATGTTGAATGGCACCGAGACGATATCGCCGACCTTGATGAACTCGACGCCCGGGCCGACCTCGACCACCTCTCCCGTGATCTCGTGGCCGAGCACGAGTCCGGCTGGAGCCGTCGTGCGTCCGCGCACCATGTGCTGATCGGATCCGCAGATGTTCGTCGCGACGGTGCGCAGGATCGCGCCGTGCGGAACTTTTCGGCCGACGTTGGCGGGGTTGACGCCCGGACCATCCCTCAGCTCGAACTCGGGGTAAGGGGTGTCGAGTACTTCGACCTCACCCGGACCCTTATAGGCAACCGCTCTGTTTCCCGGCATCTCGCCCTCCCGTTCTGCGGCCTCGTTGCCGCTACGACTGAGTCTCCTCGGTCTGGGCGGGTGGGTGAATCACCCGGTCGGGCCGTTTCGCCTACCCGATCGGATGGGTAGGGTCGGGGCATGACCAACGACGGTGACAGCGCGGTGCGGTCGCGTATCGTGCGGGATGTCGCCGAGGCGGCTTCTCCCGGATACCTGCGGCGCGAGCGGTACACGTCGGCCGAGCGCATGGAAGCGCTTGTCGAGCTGAGCGCCGAGTACTCCACGACGCTCGAGACCGTGCTGGCGTCGCTGCGATCACCGAACCTCGACGATCGTGCGGCACGGCAACAGGCAACCGTGCTCGCGGCCGAGGGACTCGTGCATCTTCGCACCGCGAGCGATCACGCACGCACGATCGATGAAGAGCCCGTCACGACCGCCTTCGAGAGGTTGCGCGACGACCTCCGTCCGCTGATGCGGTTCCGTGACATCGATGTTCAGTTCGTCGAGCCGCCCGTCGACGGCAGGCCGCTCCCGGGCGAGGTGGCGTACGGAGCCAGAGCCGTGGTGCGCGGGGCGATCCTCGCCATGATCGACGACGCCACCGTCTCGCGGGTGCGCACGCAGTGGGACTGCGACGGCACGAACCTCCTCATCGACATGCGCGACGACGGCGACGGATCAACGACCCACAGATCGAGCCAGCTGCGGCTCATAGAAGACCGCGTGGTCGCGCTGCGTGGGCGGATCAGCGTCGAGGCGACTGACGGGTGGGGAACGGAGATGAGTATCGCGATCCCACTCGATCCGCCGCAGGCGAGGGGATCCGCACCTCCCGGCTCGTCGCTCGGCGCGCGCGAGGGCGAGGTGCTCGCGCTCCTCGCCGACGGGTCGCGAAACCGTGACATCGCCGAGAGGCTCTCGATCAGCGAGAACACCGTGAAGTTCCACGTCGCGAACCTCTATCGCAAACTCGGTGTCTCGAGCCGCGCCGAGGCGACGGCTGTGTACCTATCGACCACCTAGGCACTGTTGACGGTCATGTCGTGACGCCCGCTCGCGGACCGCATAGCCTGGAAGGGCAGGATCCGGCGTGCGGATGCGCGCTTGCCGCAACACCGACGGAGGGAAGATCATGCTCGATATCCACACGTGGTGGCCCAAGCTGTCGATCGACGCGAAGCACGAGCTCATCGAGGCGCGCGGAACATCGCTATCGGACACAGTGCGCGATGAGATCACGGCGATCACGGGCGAGGAAGTCCCACCCGATGTCGCCCTGTCCCGAGACGACGTCGAGTTCATCGAGACGCAGCGCGAGCAGGTCGACTGATCCGTCTCGCGGGACACGTTCGGCGCGGGGTCCGCAACTGCGGACCCCGCGCCGAACGTGTTTCCTGCTGACAGCCTCGCGCGTCAGTGCTCGTCGACCTCGACGCCGTCGGGGCGTTCGGATCCGCTCGGATCCGCGGTGTAGTCCGGCCGGCGACGCTGCGGCGGCTGGTCCGAGAACTCGCCTCCCTGACGGCCGCCGAATGGCCGACCGTGGTCGGCGAACTCTTCGCGTTGGAACACTAATCGCCACGGACCGGCCGTGAACGACGCGCCGGTGCGAAGGGTCTCGCTGCGCTCGCCCGGGTGTGTCCCGGCCGCGTGGGGGTTGGCGTTCATCTCGCCCTCGCCGTGCAGCGTGAGAACGTATTCGTCGCGCTCGTCGTGCACGATCGTCGCATGCAGCGCGTCGATGTCCGGAAGCCTCAGCACGCTGCCCGCGGCGGAGCCGATCGTCACCTCATCCAACGTGAGCGAGAAAGTGTGGCGATCCTCGTCTGAAGCGACGATGAGGTGCGGATTGCCCGCGCCCCACGCCGCATGCGTTTCGGTGCCCTGTTCATCGGTCATGGTCGTTCTCCTCTCAGAGGTGCTCGCCGCCGGTGACGGCGAGGATCGTTCCCGATGTGTACGACGCGTCTTCCGAGGCGAGATACACGTATGCCCCGGCGAGCTCCGCCGGCTGCCCCGGGCGCCCGAGCGGGCTCCCCGAGCCGAACTTCGGCACGTTTTCAGGCCAGCCCGTGGCCGGGATCAAAGGCGTCCAGATCGGCCCCGGCGCGACCCCATTGACGCGGATGCCCTCGGGACCCTGCTGGGAGGCGAGGGCCTGCACGAAGGCGACCAGAGCGGCCTTCGTCATCGCGTAGTCGAGCAGCGCGGGCGACGGGGAGAACCCCTGGATCGAGGTCGTCACGATGACCGAGCTGCCGGCGGGCATGAGGGGCAGTGCTTCGCGCACCATCCAGAACGGGGCGTAGAGGTTCGTGCGCATGACACGATCGAATTCCTCCGTGGAGATGTCTGCATCGTTCTCGCGCTGCTTCTGATAGGCGGCGTTCAGCACGAGCAGATCCAGACCGCCCAATGACTCATGGGCCTGGGCCACGCTCGCGCGCGCCGTCGCTTCGTCCGTGAGATCTCCCGGCAGCAGCACGGCGGTACGCCCAGCCTGCTCGACGAGCGCCGCGGTGCTCTCGGCGTCCTCCTGCTCCTCCGGCAGATAGCTGATCGCGACATCGGCGCCCTCGCGCGCGAACGCAATCGCGACAGCGCGGCCGATGCCGGAATCGCCGCCGCTGATGAGCGCGCGGCGTCCGGCCAGCCGTTCAGACCCCTGATAGGAATCTTCGCCGTGATCGGGGCGTGGCGCGGTCTCTTCCGTGAGCCCTGGCTGCGTGCCATCGTCCTGGGGAAGGGGGCCGCGGAGGTGCTTGGTACGGGGATCGGTGATCGTTGTCATCGTCCTGTCCTTTCACGCCGTCTGTCCGCTGTGCGGGCCCTCGGCGATCTCTTCGACGACCTTCGCGCAGAATGCGGGCAGATCGTCGGGCGTGCGACTGGAGACGAGGCCCTCATCGACGACGACTTCTTCATCGACCCACACCGCCCCGGCATTGCGCAGGTCGGTTGCAAGGCTCGGGTAGCTCGTGAGCGTGCGCCCCTCGAGAACGTCCGCTTCCGTGAGGATCCACGCGCCGTGGCAGATCACCCCGACGGGCTTGCCCTGCGCGAAGAAGTCTCGTGCGAAAGCCACCGCGTCTTGATCGAGCCGGATGTGATCGGCGTTGACGACGCCGCCGGGGAGAACGAGCGCGTCGAACTGGCCTGCCGACGCCTCGGATGCCCGTACGTCCACTGACTGGATGTGGCCGTTCTTGCCGGTGACATCGCCCTGCAGCGGTGCGACCATCACGGCCGCAGCGCCGGCCGATTGCACGGCCTCCCACGGGCTCGTCAGCTCGCTGTCTTCGAAGCCATCGGTCGCGAGGAATGCAACTCGTTTTCCGGTGAGGTGTGTCATGAGGTCATCCTTTCGTCGAGCGTTGCCGTGTGATCCCTACACTGCCTCGTCCCGAGGGGATCTGTCGAGGGGGTCCGCTTGGAAGCGGACGGCCGAGATCCGCACCGACAACGACAACGAGGCACGCGGGAACGCGATGACGAAGAAACCGACGGCGTTGCCCGAAATTCTTGGGGCACATTTCTCCGTCGGCGCCGCGATGGTCGCCGGGATCACGCGGTCGCGCATGCGGCGAAGGTACCTCGAACGGCCGTTCATCGGGGCGCCGCTGATGCGCCAGAACGACCACCAGGCCCTCCGGGACGTCAGTAGGCGACGGTGAACCGGGCGCGGCGGTGCCGCGGGGTCGTGATCTCGTCGGCGACTGCGCGGCCGAAGTCTGCGCCCGAGATGAACGACGCGCCCTCGTCGTCGACGAGCAGGATCTCGCCGCCCACGCGGTAGCTGCCGGTCTCCTCGCCGGGAGCGAAGGATCCGAAGCCGCCGGCGGGGCTGATGAAGAACCAGTCGAGCGATTCGTCGGATGCGCGCAGGTCGTCGAGCACGTCGCCGGCCTCGCTGGCCTCCGGCTTGATCGCGTCGGGGAAGCCGTCGGTGTCGATGACCCTCGGGCCTCCCTCGTACGCGAGAAGCGATCCGGCGCCGCCGATCACACCCAGGCGCGTTCCGTGCGCGGCCGCCGCGGAGGCGAGCTCGGCGGTGGCGGGGCGCACGCGGCCCGCCATGTCGCCGCGCGGCGCGAGGGTCGAGACGATGACGTCGAACTCCTCGGCGATCGCGGTCGCGACCTCGGAGTTCGTGACGTCGGCGGTGCGGTACTCGGCTCCGTCGACCGGTTCGAGCGGCTCGCTGCGGCTGAACGAGGTCACAGCGTGCCCCTGGCTGGCGGCGGCAGAGATGATGTGGCGTCCGGCATAGCCGGTGCCACCGATAACGGCGATACGTGTCATGCCGAGCTCAACGTCGACTCGTGGAGATCTATTCCCGATCTCCGGAGTGCCCGGTGGCCGTTATGAGGTGCCAGAACGACCACCGGGCACTCCCGAACCGGTGCCTACTTGCGATGGGCGGCGTAGTACGCGAGAAGGGATCGCGTCGACGCGTCCTGCGTCGAGATCGCGTCTTCGTCGCCCTCGATCGCCGGGGCGATCTGCAGCGCGAGCTGCTTGCCGAGCTCGACGCCCCACTGGTCGAACGAGTTGATGCCCCAGATCACGCCCTGCGTGAAGGTGATGTGCTCGTACAGCGCGATGAGCTGGCCGAGCACGGCCGGCGTCAGCGCGGGGGCGAAGATCGACGTCGTCGGGCGGTTGCCGTCGAACGTGCGGGCGGCCACGAGCGGCCCGGTCGTGCCCTCGGCCTCGACCTCTTCGGCCGTCTTTCCGAACGCGAGGGCTTTCGTCTGCGCGAGGAAGTTCGCGAGGAACAGGCCGTGCACATCGCGACCGCCGTCCTCGAGCGGGTAGGCGGGGTTCGCGAACGCGATGAAGTCGGCGGGGATCAGGCGCGTGCCCTGGTGGATCAGCTGATAGAACGCGTGCTGGCCATTGGTGCCGGGCTCGCCCCAGAACACCTCTCCCGTGTCGGTCGTGACGGGCGAACCGTCCCACCGCACCGACTTGCCGTTCGACTCCATCGTGAGCTGCTGCAGGTACGCGGGGAACCGGTGCAGCTGCTGCGCGTACGGCAGCACGGCGTGCGACTGCGCGCCGAGGAAGTTGTTGTACCAGACGTTGAGCAGGCCCATCAGGACGGGAACGTTCTCGGCCAGCGGCGTCGTGCGCACGTGCTCGTCGACGGTGTGGAAGCCGCCCAGGAACTCGCGGAACACGTCGGGACCGAGGGCGATCGCGAGCGACGTGCCGATCGCCGAGTCGACCGAGTAGCGACCGCCGACCCAGTTCCAGAACCCGAACGCGTTGGCCGGGTCGATGCCGAAGTCGGCGACGAGGTCGAGCGCGGTCGACAGCGCGATGAAGTGCTGCGAGACCGCGCTCTTCTTCGCGTCCTCGCCCGTGAGTCCGAGCCCCTGCCACAGCCACTCCCGCGCGAGGCGCGCGTTGGTGAGCGTCTCAAGCGTGGTGAAGGTCTTCGACGCGACGATGAACAGCGTCGTCTCGGGGTCGAGGTCGGCCGTCTTCTGCGCGAGATCGGTGGGGTCGATGTTCGAGATGAACCGCGCCTGGATCCCGGCATCGGCGTACGGCGCGAGCGCTTCGTAGACCATGACCGGCCCGAGGTCGCTGCCGCCGATGCCGATGTTGACGATGTGCGTGACGCGCTTGCCGGTCGCGCCGGTCCACTCGCCCGAGCGCACCCGGTTCGCGAACTGCTCGATGCGCGCGAGCACCTCCTGCACGTCGGCGTCGATGTCCTGGCCGTCGACGGTCAGCGGGGATCCCGCGGGGCGGCGCAGCGCCGTGTGCAGCACCGCGCGATCCTCGGTGGTGTTGATGTGCTCGCCCGCGACCATCGCGGCATAGCGCTCGGCGACGCCGGTCTGCTCGGCGAGGCGCACGAGCGAGGCCACGATGTCGTCGGTCACGAGGTTCTTCGACAGGTCGACGTGCAGGTCGGCGAGCGAGAGGCTGAGGCGCTCGGCGCGGTCCGGGTCGTCATCGAACCACGCGCGAAGGTCGGGGGAGAAGCCGTCGCCGAGCTCGAGGAGCTCGTTCCAGGCGGATGTCTGGGTGGGGTCGACAGGAGAGGTCATGACTAAAACCTACCGGCCCCCGCGCTCACTCGTAGGACTCGAGCAGTCGCAGCCAGACCTCGCTGATCGTCGGGTACGCAGGAACCGCATGCCAGAGCCGGTCGATCGGCATGTCCCCGACGATCGCGATCGTCGCCGCGTGCACGAGCTCTGACGCGTCCTGCCCGACGAACGTCGCCCCGAGGATGACGCGGCGATCGTCATCGACGACGAGCTTCGCGAGCCCCTGGTACCCGTCGGCGTGCAGGCTCGATCCGGCGATAGCGCCGAGATCGAACTCCACCGTGCGCACGGAGCGGCCCGTCTCGCGCGCGCCCGCTTCGGTCAGGCCGACGGCGGCGACCTCAGGATCCGAGAACACCACGCGCGGAACGGCCGCGTGGTCGGCTGTGGCGGAGTGTCGCTCCCACGGCCCGTCGGCGACCGGATCCCCGTTCAGCCGGGCCGCGATCACGGATCCGGCCGCGCGCGCCTGGTACTTGCCCTGGTGGGTGAGCAGCGCGCGTCCGTTGACGTCGCCGACCGCGTAGAGCCAGTCGGTACCGGTCACGAGCATCGTGTCATCGACGGTCAGCTCGACGCCGACCTTGTCGAGGCCGAGATCGTCGGTCGCCGGTCGGCGCCCGGTCGCCACGAGGATCTCCTCGGCGACGATTGTCTCGCCGTCCGAGAGCGTCACGGTGACGAGCCCATCGGCGCCGCGTTCGACGCGCGAGGTTTCAGTGCTGCGGCGCACGTCGACGCCCTCGGCAGTGAGCGCATCCGCGATCCGTTCGCCGACGAAGGGCTCTTCGTTCCCGAGAAGGCCGTGCCGGGCGAGCACCGTGACGTGAGACCCGAACGACGAGAATGCGAATGCCATCTCGGTGCCGGCGACCCCGCCGCCGAGCACGATCAGGCGCGGCGGCACGTGGTCGGCCGAGGTCGCCTCGCGCGTGCCCCAGGCCTTCGCCTCGGCGAGCCCGGGGATCTTCGGGGCGACGGGCACGGATCCGGTCGCGATCGCGACGGCGCGCGCCGAATAGACGCGCCCGGCGACCTCGACCTGGCCCGGCTCGACGAGGCGGCCGTGGCCGCGGAGCAGGTCGATGCCGGCGGAGGCGACCCATTCCTCCTGGCCGTGGTCGTCCCAGTCGCTCGTGAACGAGTTGCGGCGGGCGAAGACCGCGTCGACGTCGAGGCCTCCTGTGATCGCCTCGCGCGCGCCCGGCACGCGCCGCGCGGCGCGCAGTGCGCTGCCGCTGCGCAGGAGGGCCTTCGACGGCATGCAGGCCCAGTACGAGCACTCGCCGCCGACGAGCTCGGATTCGATCAGGGCGGTGCGGAGGCCGCCCTTGGTGGCGTAGTCGGCGACGTTCTCGCCCACGGGACCGCCGCCGATGACGATCAGGTCGTAGTCGGGGGATGGCATCATGCGACCTTCCTTCGTGCAATGGGGCTCAGGCGGATCGCGCCGGGTGAGAATGAAGATACCCCCGCGGGCGTCGCGGGCATAGGCTTCGAACTGAACCCGACCACACGATCAATGCAGTGAGGAGCACCCCGCGACATGATCGAGTTCCGCGACGTCTCCAAGAACTTCCCCGACGGCACCGCCGCGGTGACCAACTTCTCGCTCGTCGCGCCCTCGCGCAAGACGACCGTGCTCGTCGGATCCTCCGGCAGCGGCAAGACGACTCTGCTGCGCATGGTCAACCGCATGCTCGAACCGACCTCGGGCACGGTCTCGATCGACGGCGACGACGTCGCGGCCGTTCCGCCTGTCGCGCTCCGGCGCCGCATCGGATACGTCATGCAGAACGCCGGTCTCCTGCCGCACCTCACTGTCGCCGACAACATCGCCACGGTGCCGCGCCTCCTCGGCGAGACGCGCCGCGCCGCCCGCGACCGCGCGCTCGAGCTCATGGACACGGTGGGCCTCGACACGCGAATGGCCGATCGCTATCCGCGGCAGCTCTCGGGCGGGCAGCAGCAGCGCGTCGGCGTCGCGCGCGGCCTGGCCGCGGATCCGAACATCCTTCTCATGGACGAGCCGTTCGGTGCCGTCGACCCGATCGTTCGCGCCGAACTCCAGCAGGAGCTGATCCGCCTGCAGACCGAGCTCGATAAGACCGTCATCTTCGTCACCCACGACATCGACGAGGCGTTCCTCCTCGGTGACCAGGTCGTGATCCTCGCCGCCGGCGGGCGCACGCTGCAGGTGGGATCTCCGAGCGAGATCATCGAGAACCCGGCCGACGACTTCGTTCGTGCCTTCATCGGCGCGGAGCGCGGCAAGCGCGCCTTGCGCATCAAGCAGACGCCCAACGGCCCCGTGCTCGTCGACCCCGAGGGCCGCACGCAGGGCACATTGATCGAGGGCGGACCCTGACATGGGGTGGGCGCTCGACAACCTGCCGCTCATCGGCTCGCTCGCACTCGACCACCTGCGGCAGAGCCTCATCGCGATCGTGTGCGGATTCGTCGTATCCCTGCCGCTCGGCTGGGTCGCGTGGCGATACACGCGCGCCCGCGCGATCCTCTTGACGATCACGGGCCTGCTCTACACGATCCCGTCGCTCGCGCTGCTGCTGATCCTGCCGATCCTTGCCGGGTTCCCCGCGACGAGCGAGGTGAACCTCATCATCGCCCTGACGATCTACACCGTCGCGATCATGGTGCGCGCCGTCACCGACGGGCTCGACTCGGTGGATCCGGCCGTCCGGCAGTCGGCCACCGCCGTCGGGTACAACGACACGCACCGGTTCTGGGCCGTCGACCTGCCGCTCGCGGGCCCGGTCATCCTCGCCGGGCTGCGCGTCGCCGCCGTCAGCACGATCTCGCTCGCCACCGTCGGGATCCTCGTGGGAGTCAGCAACCTCGGCTACCTGTTCACGAACGGGCTGCAGCGCCGCATCATCGCCGAGGTGCTCGCGGGCCTGATCGTCGTCGCCCTCATCGCGCTCATCATTGACGCGCTGCTCGTGGTGGCCAAGCGCGCCATGCTGCCGTGGGATCATGAGCCGCGCCGGGGCCGCGGGCGGAAGGCCGTCGCGGTATGAACCTCGTGGCCGACGCGTTCGCGTGGCTGACGTCGTCCGAGCAGTGGACCGGCGACGGCGCCCTCCACCTGCTGATGCTCCAGCACCTCGGGTGGACGATCCTCTCGGTGTTCGTGGCGTCCGTCATCGCGCTGCCGGCGGGGTGGGCCATTGGGCACACCGGGCGCGGTCGCGAGATCGCCGTGGCGATCTCCGGGGCGGCGCGTGCGGTTCCCTCCTTCGGTCTGCTGATCCTGCTCGTGCTGCTGTTCGGCGTGCTGCACAAGCCAGAGGCGGCAGTCGTGACCTTCGTGATCCTCGCGATCCCAGCGCTCTTGGCCGGCGCCTACTCGGGGATCGAGGCGATCGACCGAGCGACGATAGACGCGGCGCGCGCTGTCGGCATGTCCGAATGGCAGATTTTTCTGCGCGTCGAGCTGCCGCTCGGGCTGCCTCTGCTGGTCGGCGGCGTCCGCTCGGCCGCGCTGCAGGTGGTCGCGACCGTCACGATCGCCGCTTACGTGAACCTCGGCGGGCTCGGCCTGCCCATCATCACCGGACTCGCCCTGCGCCGCTACGACATGATCCTCGGCGGCGCGATCCTCGTGGCGCTGCTCGCACTCGCCGTCGACGCGATCCTCGGCCTCGCTCAACGCCGCGCGCTGCCGCGCGGGCTCCGAACCGAATCCCCGACCACCACGCGGGGCGACCGAACTCCGGCCGCTGCGTCCACATCCTGACAGAGAGAAGACCCTCATGCTCTCCACCCGAACCTTCCGCGCCGGCGCGATCGTCACCACGGCGCTCGCCGCCGCGGCTCTCGCGGGCTGCGCGTCGGAAGATCCGCTCGCGACGCCCGAAGAAGAACAAGAATCGGGCGGCGCCGTCGTCGTCGGATCCCAGGCTTACTACTCGAACGAGACCATCGCCGAGATCTACGCGCAGGCGCTCGAGGCCGAGGGATTCGACGTTGAGAAGCTGTTCAACATCGGCCAGCGCGACGCGTACATGCCGCAGCTCGAGAGCGGCGCGATCACGCTATTCCCCGAGTACTCCGGCAACCTGCTGCAGTTCTACGACGCCGAAACGACGGCCCGGTCATCCGACGACGTGTACGCCGAGCTCGAGGGAGCACTGCCCGACGGGCTGACAGCGCTCGAGCAGGCGACGGCGACAGACCAGGATTCCTACACCGTCACCCGCGAGTTCGCCGACGAGCACGGCCTGTCCTCGATCGCCGACCTCGCTGACATCTCGGATCAGCTCACGCTCGGCGGGCCTCCGGAGCTGGCGGAGCGCCCGTACGGGCCCGACGGCCTGAAGAGCGTCTACGACATCGACGTCGAGTTCTCGGGGACGGGAGACACGACGGTGGAGGATCTGCTCGCCGGAACGATCGACGTCGCGAACGTCTTCACTGCGGATCCGCGCATTCAGACGGAGGATCTCGTCGTGCTCGACGACCCCGAGTCGCTGATCCTCGCCTCGAACGTCGTGCCGATCGCGAACGCCGATCGGGCGGAGGAGCTCGCCCCCGTCATTGACGCGGTGAGCGAGAAGCTCACGCCGGAGGCACTCGTCGCGCTCAACGTCTCGAGTCAGGTGGACGAGGAATCGCCGGGCGACATCGCGGCTGCGTGGCTCTCGGACAACGGGATCACGGGCTGAACCGCGGGGTTCTGAAACCGAACGACACACAAATCTGCGTCGGCGTCGGTCAGCGATACCGTCGGATCATGACGTCCTCCGATGATGGTCTGGTCGACCGCTTCAAGAATGTGTTCCGTGATCACCCCGCCGCGGTGACCCTCATCACTGCGAACACGCCCACGGGGCCCGTGGGGCTTACGGCGTCGAGCGTGTCGTCGGTCGCGATCGATCCGCCCGCCGTGTCGTTCTCCGTGACGCGCGCGACGGGCACCGCCGGTGCGCTGCTCCGGGCCGACAACCTGCAGATCCACTTCCTCACGCCCGAGCATGCGGCGACCGCGACCGAGTTCGCGACGTCGGGCGGCAACCGCTACGCCGACGACCAGGGATGGACGTTCGACGAAGACGGCTCGCCGCGCCTCGCGGGCGTGCGCAACCGCCTCACCGGATCGATCATCGATACCGTGTCGGTCGGCGGATCCGTGCTCGTGGTCGCGCAGATCCACTCGGCCGAGCCCGGCGTCGCCGGGAACCCGCTGCTGTACGCCGACCGCGTGTTCCACGCGTTCGACGCCGCGCACGCCGCCGTCTAGCAACGATCGCGCGGGCGTCGGTGCCTACGATGGTGGAATGAGCACCAACCTCGCCGCCAATCTGACCCGCGAAGAGACGGCAGCGCGATCCGCCGCCGTGAGCCTCGCGTCGATCCGTGTCGACCTCGACGTGTCGTCGGCACCCGACCTCGAGCAGTCGGGCTTCCTCACGACGTCGACGCTGCGGTTCGACGCGACCACCGACAAGACGTGGATCGACTTCATCGGAGAATCGGTCGACCGCGTCACGGTCAACGGCGCCGAGCAGCCGATCCTGTGGGACGGCGCGCGGATCGAGGTCACGGGGCTTGCGGCCCAGAACGAGATCGTCATCGAGGCGGTCGGCGCCTACAGCCGGTCGGGCGAGGGCATGCACCGGTTCACGGATCCGGTCGACGGCCGCACCTATCTCTACACGCAGTACGAGCCGTCCGACTCGCGCCGCGTGATGGCCTGCTTCGAGCAGCCCGACATGAAGGCCGCGTACACCTTCGTCGTCACCGCGCCCACCGGGTGGCACGTGCTGAGCAACCAGCGCCCTCTCACGCAGGTCGGCGGGGGAGCGACGCAGACCGTCGAGTTCGCGGCCACGCTGCCGATCTCGTCGTACATCACCTCGGTCGCCGCCGGCCCCTATCACCGGGTGGCCTCGGAGTGGGCGCGCGGCGACGAGCGCGTCGAGCTCGGGGCGTTCTGCCGAGCCTCGCTCGCGGAGCACCTCGACGCGGTCGAGATCTTCGAGATCACGCGTCAGGGGCTCGACTTCTTCTCGGAGGCGTTCGACTACCCCTATCCGTGGGGCAAGTACGACCAGATCTTCGTGCCCGAGTACAACCTCGGCGCGATGGAGAACCCGGGGCTCGTGACATTCACCGAGAGCTACGTGTTCCGCGGCGCCGCGACCGACGCGCAGCGCGAGGGCCGGGCCAACACGATCCTGCACGAGATGGCGCACATGTGGTTCGGCGACCTCGTCACGATGACGTGGTGGGCCGACCTCTGGCTCAAGGAGTCGTTCGCCGACTACATGGGGGCGCACGCCTCGGTCGCAGCGACGCGGTTCACCGACGCGTGGGCGTCGTTCGCCAACCGCCGCAAGGCCTGGGCGTACGAGCAGGATCAGCTGCCCACCACGCACCCGATCGTCGCCGACATCCCCGACCTCGAGGCGGCGAAGCTCAACTTCGACGGCATCACGTACGCCAAGGGCGCCTCGGTGCTCAAGCAGCTCGTGGCGTTCGTCGGCGAAGACGCGTTCTTCGCCGGGGCCCGCGCGTACTTCCGCGACCACGAGTTCGGCAACACCACGCTCGACGACCTCATCGTCGCCCTCGAGGCGGCCTCGGGCCGCGACGTGCGGGCCTGGTCGACGGCCTGGCTCGAGACGACGGGCATGTCGACGCTCACCCTCGACGACGAGCGCGCGACGCTCGTGCAGACGGATCCGCGCCCGCACCGTCTGCGCGTCGGTCTGTATGCGCTGGAGGACGGTTCCCTCGTGCGATCCTGCGGCATCGACGTCGACATCGTCGACGAGCGCACGCCCGTCGAGCTTCCGGACGCCGACCTCGCCCTGATCAACGACGGTGACCTGACGTACGCGAAGGTGCGGCTCGACGCGCGCTCGCTGAAGGCGGTCGAGCGGGCGCTGTCGACGATCGACGACGCGCTCACGCGAGGGCTCGTCTGGTCGGCGCTCTGGAACGCGACGCGCGACGGCAAGCTGTCCGCCGTGCGGTACCTCGAGATCGTCCGCCGGCACGCGCCCGCCGAGCGCAACGTCGGGATCCTCGCGGGAACGCTCGCGAACGCGGCCTTCACGATCAACCACTTCGTTGCGGACGCCGATCGCGAGGACGCGCGCGCGATGTGGCTGGCGACGGTCTGGGAGGGGCTCGAGGGCGCGGAGGTCGGAAGCGGCGCCCAGCTGGCGTGGGCGCGCCAGGTCGGATCCGCCGCCGCGTACGCGAACGGGCGCGCTGGCGAGATCCGCGGGATCCTTGCGGGGGAGCGACCCGCGCCCGATGGCCTCTCGCTCGACGCCGACCTGCGCTGGATCTGGGTGCGCGCGCTCGCGACGGCCGGAGATCTCTCGGCGGCCGAGATCGACGAGGAGAAGGGCCGTGACGACACGATGTCGGGCCGCACCGAGCACCGCGCCGCGCTGGCCGCCCGCCCCGACGCGGAGGTGCGTCGCGAGGCATGGGATCAGGCGTGGAACGACCTCAGCCTGACGAACGACCACCTGAGCGCGACCATCGAGGGCTTCCGCGCCGGCGGACGGCGCGACCTCACCGCGTCGTTCGACGCCGACTACTTCGCGCGGATCCGCGGCGCGTGGGAGAACCGGTCCATCGAGATCGCGCGGCGCCTCGTCGGGGGACTGTTCCCGCAGACCGAGTCGCTCGACCTCGTCGACGGGTGGCTCGAGCAGAACCTCGACGCGCCAGCGTCGTTGCGCCGCATCGTCATCGAGCGGCGCGATCAGCTCGCGCGCGACCTCTACGTGCGGTCGGTGCAGTAGGCGGGATCAACCGGGCAGCGGCCACCACGCGGGCATGTTCTCGAACATGGACCGCGCGTAGGCCTGCGTGTCGTCGCTGTCGCTGCTCGCCCAGAGCTCGATCGTGCTGACCATGCCGCCCGCGATGTACGCCGCGCTGACGTCGGTGTTGTCGGGGACCACGATGCCGTTGTCGCGCATCACGCCGATCGCCGTGTCGGCGCGACGGATGAACTGGTCGCGCATGTGCGCCCGGAACGCGTGGGACACGTCGGATTCGAGCAGCGTGCGGATCGCGCGGCGGTCGCGCGCGACGGCCTCGATGATCGCGACTGTGGCGTCGAGATACGCCCCGGACACGTCTTCGATCGGCCGGCCGTGCGGCGGCGTGACGGCGCTCGCGTCGTCGATGATCGACGCGAACACCTCGGCAGCGAGATCTCCGACGCTGTCGAAGTGGCCGTAGAAGGTGGTTCGGTGCACTCCCGCTTCGCGGCACAGCTCGGCGACGCCGATGCTCGCGAGATCCTCGCGGCGCAGCATGCGGATGAGCGCCTCGGACATACGACGGCGACTGCGGAGCGCGCGCGGATCGTCGGACGTGTCCAGTGAAGAGTGGCTCATGGCCCAATTCTGCACCACGGCGGCGGATCCCACGGGTTCTGGGGCGGTGCCCGGGGAGTCATCCTCTGAAACTGATATGCGTCGCGCGGCGCCCGGGTGTCGCTCGCGTCGCGCGCGAGGAGCCGCGCGTACTGTCGAGGGGACATGATCCGGTTCGAAAAAGTGACGAAGCGCTATCGCGGCACCAAACGCCCCGCGCTCGATGGCATCGACTTCGAGGTGGAGCGCGGCGAATTCGTGTTCCTCGTCGGCGCATCGGGCTCCGGGAAGTCGTCGTGCCTGCGACTCATGATGCGCGAGGACACCCCGTCCGACGGGCGCGTGCTCGTGCTCGGGCGCGACACCCGCACGCTGAGCGACAGGCGGGCGCCGTATTTCCGGCGCAACATCGGCACCGTGTTCCAGGACTTCCGGCTGCTGCCGACCAAGACCGTCTCGCAGAACATCTCGTTCGCGCTCAAGGTCATCGGCCGCTCGCGCGCCTTCATCAAGTCGGCCGTTCCCGAGGCGCTCGAGCGCGTCGGGCTCGAGTCGATGGGCAAGCGCATGCCGCACGAGCTGTCGGGCGGCGAGCAGCAGCGCATCGCGATCGCCCGGGCCATCGTCAACCGGCCCGCGATCGTGCTGGCCGACGAGCCGACCGGAAACCTCGACCCGACCACGTCGGTCGAGGTCATGCGCGTTCTCGAGGCGATCAACGCCGCCGGAACGACGGTCGTGATGGCCACGCACGAGGCCGGATTCGTCGACCAGATGCAGCGCCGCGTGATCGAGCTGCGCGAGGGCGTGCTGATTCGTGACGACGTGCGCGGATCCTACGGCGACACGTCGGCCGTTCACACGCTGCGCCCCGAGGCCGAGCGCGGGGCTGCCGCGCTGGCCGCGCTCACCGCGGCGCAGGAGGTGCAGCGCGAGACGCTCACCGGAATGCTCCCGGCCGTTCAGCCTGATCAGGAGGACGAGCCCGAGGCCGTCGAGCCCGAGGCCGTCGACGAGCCGGAACGCGCGGCTCTGCCGCAGGTGGACGTCGAGGTCGACGAGCTCGGCATGGCCGATCGGCTCGGGCTCGAAGATTCGCGTGACGACGAAGTGGGGCCGACCTCGTGAATCTCTCCCTCATCCTGTCGGAGGCATTCCAGGGGCTGCGTCGCAACGCGTCCATGGTCATCTCCGTCATCCTCGTGACCTTCGTGTCCCTCACCTTCGTCGGTGCTGCGCTGCTGATGCAGGCGCAGATCCAGAAGACGAACTCGTACTTCCAGGACCGGGCGCAGGTCGATGTGTACATGTGCTCGTCGATCTCCGACGGCGACACCTGCGTCGACGGCACGGCGACCGAAGAGCAGATCGCGTCGGTTCAGGACCAGCTCGACGGATCCACGCTCGCGCCGCTGATCGATGAGTGGAGCTACGAATCGCAGCAGGAGGCGTACGACGCGTTCGTCGAGAGCTTCGATGACGAGCTGTCCGGCCTCATCACGGTCGAGCAGACGAGCGCGATCTTCCACATCAACCTCATCAACCCCGATCAGACCGACGTGATTCGCGAGGCGTTCAACGGCGTCGCGGGCGTCGAGGAGATCACCGACCAGCTCGAGTACCTCGATCCGCTGTTCACGACCCTGACCATTGCGACCTACATCGCCGTGGGCGTGGCCGTGCTCATGCTGATCTCGGCCGTGCTGCTGATCTCGACGACGATCCGGCTGTCGGCGTTCGCCCGCCGCCGCGAGGTGGGCATCATGCGCCTCGTCGGCGCCTCGAACGGCACGATCCAGACGCCGTTCGTGCTCGAGGGCATCATCGCGGCATTCATCGGGGCCGCGCTCGCGAGTGCCGCGGTACTCGTGGGTGTGGGCGTGGGCGTGGAGGGCTATCTTGCCGGCGAGGCCGGTGCGATCCCGTGGATCACGCTCGCCGATGCCTGGTACGTGGTGCCGCTGATCGTCGTGCTCGGCGTGCTGATGGCTGCGATCTCCGCGGGCGCGGCGATTCGCCGCTGGTTGCGCGCTTGATCTCTGGCATAGACTAGAGGGCTGCAGCGTCCGTAAGCGAAGGAGGTGCGCGCATGCCTCGTGAGAAGGGCGAGAAGGTCGTGGCGGTCAACCGCCGCGCACGACACCAGTACACGATCGAGAAGACCTATGAGGCCGGTCTCGTTCTGAGCGGCACCGAGGTGAAGTCGCTACGCGCGGGCCACGCGAACCTCACCGACGGTTACGCGTTCATCGACAAGGGCGAGGCCTGGATCGACCAGGTGAACATTCCGCAGTACTCGCAGGGCACGTGGACCAACCACGCCGCCAAGCGCCAGCGCAAGCTGCTGCTGCACAAGGAAGAGATCACGAAGCTCGGGCACAAGGTCGCGGTCGGCGGATATACGCTCGTGCCGCTCAAGCTCTACTTCGTCGACGGCCGCGCGAAGGTCGAGATCGGCCTTGCCAAGGGCAAGACCGAGTTCGACAAGCGCCAAACGCTGCGCGAGCGCCAGGACAAGCGCGAGGCCGAACGCGCCATGCGCTCACGCAATCGCCTCGGTGACTGAGTCAGTATGCCTACCCGGCGGGCGACCTCTCGCATCGTTCTCCTACATGTGTTGAGATAGGATCATCTGCCGTCTCGCGCCGAATGATTCGGACCGCTTCGAGACACGACTCTCCTGCAGAAAGGCAGATTCCTGATGCACGATCTCTTCGATGTGACGGGCAAGCTCGCTCTCGTCACGGGCTCGTCGCGCGGCCTCGGCCGCTCGCTCGCCCTCGCCCTGGCCCAGGGCGGCGCGCGGGTCGTTCTGCACGGACGCGATGAGGCGGCGCTCGCCGAGACGCGCGCCGCGATCACGGAGGCCACGGGCGCGGACGCCGCCGCCGTCGCGTTCGACGTCACCGATGCGGCCGCCGTCGAATCGGCGGTATCCGGCATCGTCGCCGAGCACGGCGTGCCCGACATTCTCGTGAACAACGCGGGGCTCCAGCGCCGCGCGCCGTTCACCGAGTTCGCCGTGTCGGATTGGGATTCCATCGTCGCGAGCAACCTCTCGAGCGCCTTCTACGTGTCGCGATTCGTGACGCCCGGCATGGCCGAGCGCGGGTCCGGCAAGGTCATCAACATCGGATCCGTGCAGTCGCAGCTCGCGCGCCAGACGATCGCACCGTACTCGGCCACGAAGGGCGGCATCGTCATGCTGACCAAGGGCATGGCCGCCGACCTCGCGCGCTCCAACGTGCAGGTCAACGCCATCTCGCCCGGCTATTTCGCGACCGAGATGAACAAGGCGCTCGTCGAGGACGAGGCGTTCAACTCGTGGCTGATCAATCGCACGCCCGCGCAGCGCTGGGGCGACTTCAAGGAGCTGTGGGGAACGCTGCTGTATCTCGCCTCGGACGCGTCGAGCTTCGTCTCGGGCCAGAACATCTTCGTCGACGGCGGCATGACGGCGGTGGTGTGACCGTGGCTGACACGATGCGCGCGGCGTTCATCGACGCGAAGGACGTGCTCGAGGTGCGCGAGGTCGACGTTCCGCAGCCCGGCGAGGGCCAGGTGCGGCTGCGCGTCGACTTCGTCGGAATCTGCGGATCCGACCTGCACTACTACTTCGAGGGCGCCAACGGCGAGTACGCGGTTCGCGAGCCGCTCATTCCCGGCCACGAGCTGTCGGGCCGGGTCGACCTCGATCCGTCGGGACGCTTCGCGGCCGGCACGCCGGTGACGGTGCACCCCGCGCGCTTCGGCGCCCCCTCGGCGGGCATCGAGGACGAACCGCACCTCTGGGCGGGCGGCTCTTACCTCGGCAGCGCGTCGACCTGGCCGCACACCCAGGGCGCGATGAGCGAGTACATGATCGTCGAGTCGGACATGGTCCGGATGCTCCCGGATGAGCTGAGCATCCGGCGCGCGTCGCTCGCCGAGCCGCTCGGGGTCGCGCTGCACGCCGCGGCGCGGGTCGGGGATCTCACGGGCGCCCGCGTGCTCGTGTCGGGCGCGGGCCCGATCGGGCTGCTGGCGATCGTCGCGGCGCAGGAGCGCGGCGCCGCCCACGTCACGGTGAGCGATGTGCTGCCCGAGACGCTCGAACGGGCGAGTGCGCTCGGCGCCGACCGCACGATCCGCGTGGGCGTCGATGACATGCCGCGCGAGGAATTCGATGTCGTCTTCGAATGCTCGGGCGCGCCCGTGGCGATCTCGTCGGCCGGTGTCGCGGTGCGAAAGCGCGGCACGATCGTTCAGGTGGGCATGGTTCCGAACGAACCGCGCCCGGTGAACCTCGCGCCGATCATCTCGAAGGAAGTCACCCTCATCGGAACATTCCGCTTCCGTGATGAGGTCGACGCGGCCGTTGAGGTGCTCGCGCGCCGAGACGACGTCGAGGCCGTCATCACCCACGAGTTCCCGATCGCCGACGCGGCCCGCGCCTTCGCGGTCGCCCGCGACGGCAGGGTCTCCGGAAAGGTCGTCGTCGCGCTGTAAGACGCGCGTCATCCACAGGCACAAAGTCGACCCCGCGCGATCTCTCTATCGTGGGGCGCGTGCCTGACGCCCTGATGATCGTCGCCCAACTGGGCTTCTGCGGCGTGGGCGCGTGGCTCGCGCACATCGATATCCGCGAGCACCGCCTGCCGAATCGCATCCTCGCCCCGGCGACGGCGTGCCTTCTCGCGGCGTGCGTCGCGGCCGCGGCTTTCGACGGATCCGCGGCCGCTCTCGTCCGTGCGGTCGCGGGCGGGGCGATCCTCGGATCCGCGTACCTTGCGCTGTGGGCCGCGAGCCGCGGCGGGCTCGGCGGGGGAGATGTGAAGCTCGCCGTGCCGATCGGGCTCGTTCTCGCCTGGGACGGGTGGCCCGCGTTCGTCGCCGGCGCGGCGCTCGCGTTCGTGGTCGGCGGCGCGTGGGCGATCGGCGTGCTGGCGACCGGTCGAGGAACGCGCGACACTCACATTCCGTTCGGGCCATGCATGGTGCTCGGCGCTGTGCTCGGGCTGTGCGTCACGTAACGTTGCCTGCATGGGAAAGCTCATTCGTGGTTACCAGGCCGCCGTGAGGTGGGCCCTGCAGCTGCGCGTCGTGCGCGCGTTATTGCTCTACACCGACAGCCGCGGCGGGCTGCTGTCCGCGGCGATCACGTTCCGCATGCTGTTCGCGGTCTTCGCGGCGGTGTTCCTCGGGTTCTCGGTCGCGTCGATCTGGTTGTCGACGCGCAGCGACCTGTGGGAGGCGCTCGTCGAGACCGTCGACGGCGTCGTGCCGGGGCTGGTCGGCCTGGGCGGCGACGGGGCCCTGATCGACGTCTCGAACCTGCCGGACATCACCTCGAGCGTTGCGGCCCCGGTGATCTCCATCATCGCGCTGGTGTGGGCGCTGCTCGGCGGCGTCGGCAACGTGCGCATGTCGATCCGCTCGATCGCCGGCACCCGCCACGACGAATCGAACGCGCTCATCATGCGCGCGTTCGACCTGATCTTCGCGCTGTCGATCGGCGTGCTCGTGATCGCCTCGGCCGTCGTGACCTTCCTCGGCTCGGCGTTCGTCGACACGGTGCTCGAATGGCTGGGCAGCGCCGACAACAACACCGCCGAGGTCCTCACCCGCATCGGCACGGTGCTCGTCACCTTCATTCTCGACGCCGTGATCGTCGCGTGGCTGTTCTGGCTGATGGCGGGCGCGAAGCCCACGTTCGGAGAGCTCATTCCCGGGTCGCTCATCGGCGGCGCGGGCCTGGTGGTCCTGCAACAGGCATCCGGGCTGTTCCTCGGCGGCGCCGACAACAACCCCCTGCTGGTCGGTTTCGCCTCGCTCATCGCGCTGCTGCTCTGGTTCAATCTGTCGGCGCAGGTCGTGCTGATCGCGTGCTCGTACATCGTGGTGACGATCGAGGAGAAGCGCAACCGCGTCGCCGAGCGCCACGGCGCGGAGACGCTGACGCAGCGGGTCGTTCGGTCGGCCGAGCGCAACGTGCGCGTCGCGGAGGAGGCGCTTGCCGCCGCGCGCGATGCCGACCAGGTCGCGCGCGAAAAGGAAGCCGAGCGCGCCGCCGCATCGTAGGATCCGCCCGATTAGGATGAGTGGCTATGGCCCCTGAGCGCTCCGTGGAGATCGAGAAGAAGTTCGACGTCGACGCCGGAACGCCGGTGCCCGACTGGACCGGGGTCGCGGGCGTCGCGCGCGTCTCGGCGGGGGAGGAACGGCACCTCGACGCGGGGTATCTCGACACGGCGGACATGCGGCTCGCGAAGTTCGGCGTCGCGGTGCGCCGCCGGGTGGGCGGCCCCGACGCGGGATGGCACATCAAGGGCCCGCTCGTGAACGGCGGACGGCTCGAGATCGGCTGGCCGCTCAGCGACGAGATCCCCGCGGAGCTGACGGATGAGCTCGCGGAGTGGACGACGGATCCGCTCGCGCCGCTTGCGCGCATCGTCAACGACCGCACCGCGTACGACCTGCTCGACGCCGACGGCCGGGTGATCGCCGAGTTCGTGAACGACCGCGTGCGCGCGAGCGACCTGCGCAGCGGCGTCGACCGCGAGTGGTGCGAGTGGGAGATCGAACTCGGCCCCGCCGCACCCGAGTACATCGACGCGTTCTTCGCCGACATCGAGCGGGTGGCACTGGCCTCCGGCGGTCGCCCCGCCTCCTCGGCGTCGAAGCTCGCCCGCGCCCTCGGCCGCTGACAGCAGAAAACTCGACTCGCGCGGGGGCAGACAAAACCCGCGCCCCGGGCTAGGGTGACCACACGGAGAAGTTGCACCGACCGCTGCGATTCAGTGGAACGGAGGCGAGTTGGCACCAGCACGCGTCATCGGCGCCGACCACGTCGGCACCTGGCAGAACATCCTCGAATCTGCGTCCGTGCTGCGTCGCGACCTCCACCGGATCCCGGAGCTCGCCTGGGAAGAGCACCTGACCGCCGCGCGTGTCCGCGCCGAACTCGACGCGCTGGGGATCCGCTGGCGCGCGTGCGCGACGACCGGCACCATCGCCCGGTTGGCACCCGCCGCGCCGGGGCGGCACGTCGCGCTGCGCGCCGACATCGACGCGATGCCCGTCGCCGAGGAATCGACCGCGCCGTGGACGTCGGAGCACGAGGGAGTCATGCACGCGTGCGGGCACGACGGGCACACGGCGACGCTGCTCGCCACCGCGCGATGGCTTGCGGCGCACGAGGACGACCTTCCCGGCCCGGTCACTCTCCTGTTCCAGCCCGCAGAGGAGGGCGGCCACGGGGCGAAGGGCATGATCGATGACGGCGCCCTCGACGGCGTCGACGTCGTGTTCGGGTGGCACAACTGGCCCGCGCTCGGGCGCGGGCGGATCGCCTGCCCCGATGGCCCCGTGATGTCGGCGAACGGCACCTTCGAGGTCGGGGTCTCGGGCGTCGGCGGGCACGCGAGCCAGCCCGAGGCGACGAGGGATCCGGTTCTCGCCGCCGCCGCGATCACGGTCGCGCTGCAGCAGTTGGTCGCGCGCCGCCTCCCGCCGCAGACGCCCGTCGTCGTCGCCGTCACTTGGATCGACGCCCCGAGCGGCAGCACCGTCACCCCGGCGACCGCCAGGCTCGGGGGAAGCATCCGCGTTCCCGATACCGCTCTCCGCGACGAGGTCTTCGCGATGATCGGCGACATCGCCGAGTCGACCGCTCGCGCGCACGGCGTCAGCGCCGCAATGACGAGCACGAACCGCTACGCGGCCACCGTCAACCATCCGGCCGAGGCGGCGGAGCTGCGCGCGGCCCTCGTGCCCGCCGTCATCGACGCGTTCGGCGGCACGGATGCCTCGGCCGACATCCCGATTCCGGTGATGGCGTCGGAGGACTTCAGCTATTACCTGGCCGAGGTGCCTGGAGCGTTCGCCCTCGTCGGCGCGGGCGACCCGCACTCGTGCCACAGCCCGCGCTACGACTTCAACGACGCGCTGATCGCGCCGGTCGTCCGCGCCTATGCGCGCCTCGCCGGCGCCCCCGAGCTCCCGGCGGCAGACCGCCGCCGGGGATCCGAGAATGACACGCACAGGGTGAGTGATACCTAGCGACAACCGAGAGGAGCCGATCATGGACATGAGTCCGTTCGAGCAGTGGGAATCCGAGATCCGCGGGTATTGCCGCGCTTATCCGACCGTCTTCTCTCATGCGTCAGGTTCGCGACAGGTGTCTGAGGACGGCACCAGCTACATCGACTTCTTCGCCGGGGCCGGCGTGCTCAACTTCGGGCACAACAATCCGCGCATGAAGAAGGCGATGATCGCGTTCCTCGAGGGCGACGGCATCGCGCACAGCCTCGACACCTATACGACGACCAAGCGCGACTTCGTCACCCGGTTCCACGACGTGATCCTCGCCCCGCGCGGCATGGACCACAAAATGCAGTTCATGGGGCCGACCGGCGCGAACGCAGTCGAGGCGTCGCTCAAGCTCGCCCGCCTCGCGACCGGCCGCCAGGAGGTCGTCGCGTTCTCGCACGGGTTCCACGGCATGACGCTCGGGGCGCTCGCGGTCACCGCCAACGACGCCTTCCGCAAGTGGGCCGGCGTGCCGCTGGATCACGTGCTGCGCCTGCCCAACGAGTTCGCGCCGGGCGGCGGCACCGCGAGCCTCGACGCCTACCGCGAGGCGCTCGCGGACGCGTCGTCGGGGCTGCGCCCGCCGGCCGCGTTCATCGTCGAGACGGTGCAGGCCGAGGGCGGTGTGTGGGTGCACAGCAAGGAGTGGCTGCACGCCGTCCAGCAGCTGGCGCGCGATGTCGGGGCGCTGTTCATCATTGACGATATCCAGGCCGGGAGCGGGCGCACCGGATCGTATTTCAGCTTCGACGGCATGGGGCTCGATCCCGACATCATCACGCTTGCCAAGGGCCTCGGAGGGTACGGGACCCCGATCGCGATGAACCTCAACAAGCCCGAGGTCGATGCGCACTGGAGCCCGGGCGCGCACACCGGAACGTTCCGGGGCCAGGGGCTGTCGTTCGTCGCCGGCACCGCCGCGCTCGACTACTTCACCGACGACGAGCTGATGGGCCAGGTCGCCGTCAAGGGCGCGCGCATGGCCGAGAAGCTGCAGGCGATCGCCGCTGCGAACTCGTCGCGCGGGTGGGAGGTGCGCGGCAAAGGCATGATGCAGGGGCTCGACGTCGTCGACGGATCCTTCGCGAAGCGCGTGCAGACGGAGGCGTTCGAGAACGGCCTGCTCATCGGACCGTGCGGAACCGACGGCCGCGTGGTGAAGCTGATCCCGCCGCTGACGACGCCCGACGAGGATCTCGACGAGGGGCTGGCGATCCTCGAGAGGGCCATCGCGGCCGTTGCCGAGGGAGGTGCGTGAGATGCGTGTGCGAGACGACATGACATTCCCGTCCGACGAGTACGAGCGTCGGATCGAGCAGCTGCGGCAGCGCATGCAGCAGCGACTGCTCGACGCGGTGGTGATCACCGATCCGGAGAACCTGATGTACCTCACCGACTACCAGACGACGGGGTACTCGTTCTTCCAGGCGCTCGTGGTGCCGCTCGAATCCGAGCCGTTCATGATCACCCGGCAGATGGAAGAATCGAACGTGCTCGAGCGCACGTGGGTCGAGATCACCCGCCCTTATCCGGATACGGGCGACGCGATCCAGCAGCTGGTCACGTCGCTCAAGGAGTTCGGGCTCGACACGAAGAACGTGGGGTACGAGCGCAACAGCTACTTCTTCCCCGCGTACCAGCAGGATCGGATCCACACGTCGTTCAAGGCGGGCCGTCTGATGGACTGCTTCGGCATCGTCGAGCAGGGGCGCCTGCGCAAATCGCCGTACGAGATCGACGTGATGCGCCGCGCGGCCCGGGCCACCCAGGCGGGCATGACGGCGGGGCTCGCCGCGGCGCAGGTGGGCGCGACCGAGAATGATGTCGCCGCCGAGATCGCGCGGGGCATGTTCACGGCCGGAGGGGAGTATCCCGCCGTGATGCCCTACGTGACGAGCGGGCCGCGCACCATGATCGGACACGCGACGTGGGAGGGGCGCGAGCTGCAGTCCGGCGATGCGGTCTTCCTCGAGGTCGGCGGATGCTATCGGCGATATCACACGGCGATGATGCGCACGGCGCTGCTGCACGACATGACGCCGGCGATGGAGCACGCTCAGGAACGGATGACGACCGCCCTGAGCGAGCTGAAGGCAGTGCTGCGCCCCGGCATCACCGTCTCGGACGCCGACTCGATCGTGCGCACCATCATTTCCGACAACCACGTCGGGGCCGAGCTCGTGACGAGAGCGGGCTACTCGATCGGCATCGCTTTCCCGCCGAGCTGGGATGAGGGATACATCCTCAGCCTCATGCCCGGCGGCAACGCGGTGCTCGACGAGGGCATGACCTTCCACGTCATCCCCTGGATGTGGGGCGTGGAGGGCAAGCGAACGGTCGGCATCTCCGACACCATCCGGATCACCGAGACCGGGTGCGAGTCCTTCTTCGACCTCGAGGAGGGCTTCACGATCAATGCGACGGGCGAGGCCGAGGGTGCAGAGACCCTCGGCCTGCGAGCGGTCTGACCGCGAAAAGGAGGGGACACCATGGCTGAGATGTTCACGGCGACGGATCCGACGACCGGGCTGGTCGTGCGCGAGGTACCCACGCTCGACGCGGCCGAACTGCGAGACGTGCTCCAGCGGGCCGAGGACGCGTACGACGGGTGGCGGCGCTGGTCGATCGAGGATCGAGCGGGCGTGCTGCGAGCGATCGCGGCCGCGATGCGCGACGACGTCGATTCGCTTGCGATGCTGATGACCGAGGAAATGGGCAAGCCCATCACGGAGGCCCGCGGGGAGGTGGAGAAGGCATGCTGGGCGGCCGAGCACTACGCCGACAATGCGGCGGCGTATCTCGCGCCGGTCGAGCTCGCAAGCGACGCGACGCGCTCGTACGTGCAGCACCTTCCGCTCGGTCCCGTGCTCGGCGTGCTCCCGTGGAACGCGCCGTTCTGGATCGCGTTCCGCTTCGCCGCCCCCGCGCTCATGGCGGGCAACACGTGCGTGATGAAGCACGATCGGCACGTGCCGGGATGCGCGCAGGCGATCGCCGATCTGGTCGCGCGCGTCGCGGAGGAGCACGGCGCTCCGCGGGACATCCTGCAGAACGCGCCCATCGGGCACGGCCTCGTCGAGGTCGCGCTGACGGACCCGCGCATCCGCGCGGTCTCGCTCACCGGATCCGATCGCGCGGGTTCCGCCGTCGCGCAGATCGCGGCGCGCGAGATCAAACCGGCGGTCATGGAGCTCGGCGGATCCGACCCCGCGATCGTGCTCGCCGACGCCGATCTCGCGCACGCGGCCGATGTGATCACGACGATGCGGATCATCAACGCCGGCCAGTCGTGCATCGCGGCCAAGCGGGTCATCGTCGAGGAATCGGTGTACGACGAGTTCGTCGCGCTGTACGCCGAGCGGCTCGCCGCACTGAAGATGGGCGACCCTCGATCCGCCGACACGAGGGTCGGGCCGATCGCGCGCGACGACCTGCGGCAGAACCTGCATCGTCAGGTCACGGAGTCCGTGGCGCAGGGCGCGCGGCTGCACTTCGGCGGAGAGATGCCGGAGGGCGCCGGATTCTTCTACCCCGTGACGCTTCTGACGGATGTCGAACCGGGCATGACCGCGTGCTCCGAGGAGACGTTCGGGCCGGTGGCCGTGGTGATGTCGGCGGCGAACGCCGATGCGGCCGTGGCGATGGCGAACGACTCGGCGTACGGCCTCGCGGCGAGCGTGTGGACCGGATCCGCCGAGCGCGGGCAGGAGATCGCGCGGGAGATCGTCGCGGGGCAGGTGGCGGTGAACGGCATCGTCAAGACCGATCCGCGGCTGCCGAGCGGGGGAGTGAAGCGCTCGGGCTACGGCCGCGAACTCGGCCCCGACGGGATCCGCGAGTTCGTCAACCGCCAGCAGATCTGGGTCGGCCCCGCCCGCCCCTGACCATGCACGAGGGCCCGGACCAGAACGGTCCGGGCCCTCGCATGACGCAGGTCGATCACATATTGATCATGTGGCCGGCGAGGCCGTGGAACGCCTCCTGCAGCGCCTCCGACAGCGTCGGGTGCGTGTGCACGTTGCGCGCGGCCTCGAGGGCGGTGAGGTCCCACTTCTGCGCGAGCGTCAGCTCGGGCAGAAGCTCGGAGACGTCCGGGCCGACCAGGTGGCCGCCGAGCAGTTCGAGGTGCTCGGCGTCGGCGACCAGCTTGACGAAGCCGATGGGCTCGCCGAGTCCGTTCGCCTTGCCGTTCGCGCTGAACGGGAACTTGGCGACCTTGACGTCGTGGCCCTCGGCCTTCGCCTGCTCCTCGGTGAGGCCGAAGCTCGCGACCTGCGGCGAGCAGAACGTCGCGCGGGGCATCATGCGGTAGTCGCCGAGCGTCTGCGTCTCGGCGCCGCCGATCGTCTCTGCCGCGACGACGGCCTGGGCCTCGGCGACGTGCGCGAGCTGCAGCTTGGCGGTGATGTCGCCGATCGCGTAGACGCCGTCGACGTTGGTGCGCATGTGGTCGTCGATCGCGACGGCGCCGCGCTCGGTGAGCTTCACGCCCGTGTTCTCGAGGCCGTAGCCCTCGGTGCGGGGAGCGAACCCGACCGACATGAGCACCTTGTCAGCGTCGAGCGAACCCTCGGTGCCGTCCTTCTTCTTGTACGTGACGTGCACGCTCGACCCGTTGTCGTCGGCCGAGGTGACGCCGGTCGAGGTGAGGATGTCGATGCCGTACTTCTTGTACTGCTTCGCGATCTCCTTCGACACGTCGGCGTCTTCGTTCGGCAGCACGCGGTCGGCGAACTCGACGATCGTGGTCTTCACGCCGTAGTTCGACAGGATGTACGCGAACTCCATGCCGATCGCGCCGGCGCCGACGATGACGATCGAACCGGGCAGGTCGCGGTCGAGGATCTGCTCCTCGAATGAGACGACGTTCTTCGAGAGCTCGATGCCCGGAAGCGAACGCACGACCGAACCGGTCGAGATGATGACGTTGTCGGCGGTGATGCGCTCGACGGATCCGTCGGCCTTGGTCACGTCGATCGACTTCGCGTCGACGAAGGCCCCGCGGCCCTCGTACTCGGTGACCTTGTTCTTCTTCATCAGGAAGTGGATGCCCTTGACGTGGGTGTCCGACACCTTGCGGCTGCGGTCGAACGCCGCGCCGAAGTCGAAGGTCACGTCACCGGAGATCCCGAAGAATTCGGCCTTGTGGTTGAAGGTGTGGGCGATCTCCGCGTTCTTCAGGAGAGACTTCGACGGGATGCAGCCCACGTTGAGGCACACACCGCCCCAGTACTTCTCCTCGATGATCGCGGTGTTGAGTCCGAGCTGTGCGGCGCGGACGGCGGCGACATAACCGCCGGGACCCGCACCGAGAATGACGACGTCGTGGTGAGCCATGCCTCCAGCCTAATACGTGCTGGCGGGACGGATCCCGATGGTCACGACCGGCGCGAGCGCGCGATCATCATCACGATGAAGACCACGATCGCGAGCACGATGATGCCGCCGACGATCGAGAGGATCACCGGGGTCGAGATTCCGTCGCTCTCGTCCGCCGGAGCATCGGACGGTTCGGCCGCCGAGGTCGGCTCCGCGGTCGGCTCTGCCGAGGGATCTCCAGACGGACCCGCCGTCGGGGTCGCCTCGGGCGCCGCCGACTCGGTCGTGAAGGTGAACATCTGGCTGGCCGCGTGTCCGTCCTCGTAGACGACCTGCCAGACCACCGTGTACTGCCCGGCGGGGGCGCCGGCGGTATCGACGGCCGTCGACACGGTCGGTCCGTCAACGGTCGCCTCGCCCGTGGCATAGTTCGTGCATTTGCGCGTGTCGGCGTGGCCGGGATCGGCGATGAGCAGCCCGGCGTCCTCGCACGTCTCGTCGAACACGCGGATCTGCGTGGTCGACTCACCGCCGGCCTGCTGCTCCTCGGGGAGCGGGGGAGTGAGGTCGTCGCTGAACGTCAGCGACACCTCCTCCGGCAGCACCTCGACGACACTCGGCTGATCCGTCGTGTCGCTCTCGGGCGACGTGGCGATGAGGTCCGAGTGAGCCGCGGCTGGGGAAGCGACGGCGATCGGTGCGGCGAACGCGGCGACTGCAAGGGCGGCGATCGACACGGAGCGCGCGAGGCGCAGGCGGCGGGGGTGCGAGTCTCGTTCCATCACACGAGCCACAGTACGCGGGCGAGGATATGACCGACCTAGGAGAGCGCCATCTCTGATCGAACTTCGGCGCGCCGCATCGGCCCGATCGGATAGGCTGTGACGAAGAGGAAGGAGCGCCCGTGTCACAGAACTTCAGCGAACCGACATCGGCCGCCACGCGGCACATCCCGCGCATTGACGGGCACGACGGTTCGGGCGATCGCACGCAGACCTTCGGGCACGACTCCGACCTGTCGTTCATCCCGTTCCGCGGCGAGCTCTCGCAGGCCGAACTCGAGGCGATCTCGGCCCTGCCGTCCGGTGCGGCGCTGCTGCTCGTGCGCTCGGGCCCGGCGGCCGGAGCGCGGTACCTCCTCGACAGCGATTCGACGACGGTGGGGCGCCATCCGAACGCCAACATTTTCCTGGATGACGTGACGGTGTCGCGTCGTCACGCCGAGATCACCCGCAGCCGCGGGGCGTTCGACCTCGTCGACCAACGTTCGCTCAACGGCACGTACGTCGACGGCGAACGCGTCGATCGCGCTCTCCTGCGCAACGGCGACGAAGTCCGCATCGGCAAATTCCGACTGAACTTCTTCAGCTCTCCGCGCGACCTTCGGGCGGCGACCTCCTGATGGCGGCGGCGGCCGCAACGAGTCCATCCGCTGCGCCGCTGCTGTCGATCGGTCAGGTGCTCGCGAAACTCAACGGTGAGTTTCCGGCTCTGACCTCGAGCAAGCTGCGGTTCCTCGAGGTGCAGGGGATCGTGACGCCCGAACGCACGTCGTCGGGGTATCGCAAGTTCTCGACCTCCGACGTCGAACGGTTGCGCCTCGCGCTCACGCTGCAGCGCGATCACTACCTTCCGCTTAACGTGATCCGCACGCACCTCGACGACATCGATGCGGGTCGCGAGTCCGATCTGCCGCAGGCGCCGCAGTCGATCCACCCGCAGACGCGCTCGTATCCGCGGGCCGCCCTGCTCGAGGCGTCCGGGGCTCCGGCGCAGCTGCTCAACGACGCTTTCAGTCTCGGCCTCATCCAGCCGGCCGAGGTCTATACGAGCCAGCACGTGGCGCTGCTGCGCGGGCTCGTGGCCCTCGAGCGACACGGCATCGATCCGCGACACGTGCGAGCGCTCCGACAGAGCGCGGAGCGCGACGTCTCGCTGATCGAGGCCTCGCTGTCGACGTCGCTCCGGCGCCCCGACGCGGCGTCTCGATCCCACGCGCACGAGGTCGCTCCGCGGCTGGCCGAGCGCCTCGACGAGGTGCGAGGCATCTTCGTGCAGCAGGCTCTGGACCGGATCCTGCCCGACTGATTCGGAACGTTCGGTCACGATTCATAACGCTTGATCGACACGCCGCGCGCTCCGGAGCGGATGTCGTTGCCGGGGAGGCCCGACCGCCGTACGGTGGGGGAAACGCCTGGCATTTGAGAGGACGAAGATGAGCGCGGGACACCCCCACGACAGCGGATACGCCGTCGATCTGCTCTTCACCGACGGTCTTCCGCAGCTCGACCCCGACAGGGGTTATCGCGGAGCCATCGCGGCGAAGGCGGCGGGCATCACGTACCGTCAGCTCGACTACTGGGCCCGCACCGAGCTCGTCGTTCCGACGATCCGGGACGCAAAGGGATCCGGCTCGCAGCGCCTGTACGGCTTCCGCGACATCCTCGTGCTCAAGCTCGTCAAGCGCCTGCTCGACACGGGCATCTCGCTGCAGCAGATCCGCGTCGCGGTCGAGCAGCTGCACGCCGCCGGCATTCGCGACCTCGCGTCGACGACGCTCATGAGCGATGGCGCGTCGGTGTACCTGTGCACGTCGAACGATGAGGTCATCGATCTCGTCAGCCGCGGGCAGGGCGTCTTCGGCATCGCGGTCGGCAAGGTGCTGCGCGAGGTCGAGTCGACGCTCGTCGACTTCGAGCCCGCCGCTTCGGATCCTGTCGACGAGCTGGCCGCGCGCCGCGTCAAGCGCACCGCGTAACGGCATAAAAAAGATCCCCGCCTTCAGAGGCGGGGATCTTTTTGTACGCGAGGTCAGTGCGCCTGCGGGCCGTTCTCCGGAACCTCGATGTTGCCGGCCTCGACGATGTGGTCGAGAAGCTGATCGAAGTCGGTCGCGAGCTCCTGCGCCGATTCGCCTGGCCACACATGCAGCGGCTTCGCCGCGCCCTGGGCCTGCTGCAGCGAGGTGCGCTCGGGCAGCTGCGGCTCGAGAACCAGGTCGCCGAACATGTCGCGCAGCTCCTTGATGCGGAACTGGTGCTCGACCGACTGCGGCCGCACGCGGTTCACGATGATGCCGAGGGGCTGCAGGCGCGACGAGAGACCGCGGCGGATCTCTTCGATCGCGCGCAGCGCGCGGTCGGCGGCGGCCACCGAGAACAGGCCGGGCTCCGTGACGACGCTCACGCGGTCGCTCGCGGCCCACGCCGTGCGGGTCAGCGCGTTGAGCGACGGGGCGCAGTCGATGAGAACGAGGTCGTACTCGTCCTCGACGAGCGCGAGCGCCTCTTCCATCTTCCAGACATCGCGCACCGAGGGGTGCGGGCCGTCGTAGTTGATGGCCGACGGGCTACCGAGCATGATGTCGATCTTGCCGGGGTGGACCTTGGTCCAGCCACTCGGCGCGATCGCCTGACGGACGGTCTTCTCCTTGGGGTTCTCGAGCACATCGGCGACGTTGAGCCGCCCTGCCGTCGAGACATCGAGACCGGTTGAGACATCGGACTGCGGGTCGAGGTCGACGACAAGGGTTCGGATGCCTCGGGCGAACGCCGCGGAGGCGAGACCGAGGGTCACCGTCGTCTTGCCGACGCCGCCCTTGAGGGAACTGACGCTGAGTACGTGCACAACGCCTACGCTACCGTCCTCTAGGCTGAGAGCTGTCCTCATCCTCAGAAGAATCGGTGAAAACCCGGCCGAAGGAGACAGATGTTCTCGAAGGTTCTCGTTGCGAATCGCGGAGAGATCGCCATTCGCGCGTTTCGTGCCGCATATGAATTGGGCGCTCGCACGGTTGCTGTGTTCCCGGCAGAGGATAGGAATTCTCTGCACCGTCTGAAGGCCGACGAGGCCTACCAGATCGGCGAAGAGGGACACCCCGTGCGCGCCTATCTCGATGTCGACGAGATCGTCCGCGTCGCGGTCGAATCGGGCGCCGACGCGATCTACCCCGGCTACGGTTTCCTCTCCGAGAACCCCGACCTCGCCGCGAAGGCCGCCGAGAACGGCATCACCTTCATCGGTCCGCCCTCGCACGTGCTCGAGATGGCCGGCAACAAGGTGACGGCGAAGGAGCACGCGATCGCCGCCGACGTTCCGGTGCTGCGCTCGACCGCGGCGACGGAAGACGTCCAGACGCTCCTCGACCAGTCCGACGACATCGGATTCCCGCTGTTCGCGAAGGCCGTTGCGGGCGGCGGCGGGCGGGGAATGCGCCGCGTCGACAAGAAGGAAGACCTCGCCGACGCGCTCGAGGCCGCGATGCACGAGGCCGCCAGCGCGTTCGGCGACGCGCGCATGTTCCTCGAGCAGGCCGTGCTGCGCCCCCGTCACATCGAGGTGCAGATCCTTGCGGATTCGTCCGGCCACACAGTGCACCTGTTCGAGCGCGACTGCTCGGTGCAGCGCCGCCACCAGAAGGTCGTCGAGCTGGCGCCGGCGCCGAACCTCGACCCCGAAATCGCGAAGGCCCTGCACCGCCACGCCGTCGCGTTCGCCGAGTCGATCGGATACATCAACGCCGGCACCGTCGAGTTCCTGCTCGAGACCACCGGCCCCCGCACGGGCGAGGTCGTCTTCATCGAGATGAACCCGCGCATCCAGGTCGAGCACACGGTCACCGAAGAGGTCACCGACGTCGACCTCGTGCAGTCGCAGATGCGCATCGCATCGGGCGAGACGCTCGAGGATCTCGGGCTCTCGCAGGAGAACATCGTCCTGCACGGCGCGGCCATGCAGACGCGCATCACGACGGAGGATCCGGCGAGCGGCTTCCGCCCCGACACCGGCAAGATCACCACGTATCGCTCGCCGGGCGGCGCGGGGATCCGCATCGACGGCGGCACGACCGCCGCCGGCTCGCAGATCTCGCCGCACTTCGACTCGATGCTCGCGAAGCTCACCGTGCGCGGTCGCGACTTCCCGACCGCCGTCGCGCGCGCCCGTCGCGCCCTCGCCGAGTTCCGGATCCGCGGCGTCTCCACGAACATCCCGTTCCTGCGCGCCGTGCTCGACGACCCTGCGTTCGTGGCGGGCGACCTGTCGACGTCGTTCATCGATGAGCGTCCGGAGCTGCTGGAGGGTCGCGTGTCGAAGGACCGCGGCACGAAGCTGCTGCGCTGGATGGTCGACCGCACGATCAATAAGCCCTACGGCGAGCGGCCGGCCCTGACGGACCCGCGGACGAAGCTTCCCGCCATCGACCTGAGCGCCGCGGCGCCGGCCGGAAGCCGCAACCGGCTGCAGGAGCTCGGCCCGGAGGGCTTCGCGAAGGCCCTGCGCGAGCAGAAGGCCCTCGGCGTGACCGAGACCACCTTCCGCGATGCGCACCAGTCGCTGCTCGCGACGCGCGTTCGTACGAAGGATCTGCTGAACGTCGCCCCGCACGTGGCGCGTCTCGAGTCGCAGCTTCTCTCTGTCGAGGCCTGGGGAGGGGCGACGTACGACGTCGCGCTCCGCTTCCTCGGCGAGGATCCCTGGGCTCGCCTCGAGCAGCTGCGCGAGGCGCTTCCGAACGTCGCGATCCAGATGCTGCTGCGCGGCCGCAACACGGTCGGCTACACGCCGTACCCGACGGAGGTCACCGACGCCTTCGTCGAGGAGGCCGCCGCGACCGGCATCGACATCTTCCGCATCTTCGACGCGCTGAACGATGTGGACCAGATGCGCCCGGCTATCGACGCCGTGCGCCAGACCGGCACGTCGGTCGCGGAGGTGGCCCTGTGCTACACGGGAGACCTGCTGAACCCGGCCGAGGACCTGTACACGCTCGACTACTACGTGAGGCTCGCGGAGCGCATGGTCGACGCGGGCGCGCACATCCTCGCGATCAAGGACATGGCTGGCCTGCTGCGCCCGGCCGCGGCCGCCAAGCTCGTCACGGCGCTGCGCCGCGAGTTCGACCTTCCCGTGCACCTGCACACGCACGACACGGCTGGCGGTCAGCTCGGCACGCTGCTGTCCGCGAGCGCCGCCGGAGCCGACGCCGTCGACGCCGCGAGCGCCACGATGGCCGGCACGACGAGCCAGCCGTCGCTCTCGTCGCTCGTCGCTGCGTTGGCGCACACGAACCGCGACACGGGGCTCGACCTGCAATCGGTCGCCGACCTCGAGCCGTACTGGGAGTCGGTGCGCGAGGTCTACGCGCCCTTCGAGTCGGGCCTGCGGGGTCCGACGGGCCGCGTGTACACGCACGAGATCCCGGGCGGTCAGCTGTCGAACCTGCGCCAGCAGGCGATCGCGCTCGGCCTCGCCGACGACTTCGAGCTGATCGAGGACATGTACGCGGCCGCCGATCGCATGCTCGGCCGGATCCCGAAGGTCACGCCCTCGTCGAAGGTCGTGGGCGACCTCGCTCTGCACCTCGCCGCCGTCAAGGCCGATCCTGCCGACTTCGAGGCGAACCCTGAGAAGTACGACGTGCCCGACTCGGTCGTGTCGTTCATGGCGGGCGAGCTCGGCGAGCTGCCCGGCGGATGGCCCGAGCCGTTCCGCACCAAGGTGCTCGCGGGCCGCGACATCAAGACGGGCATCACCCCGATCTCCGATGAGGACTCCGAGGCCCTCGCGGGCGATTCGGCGTCGCGCCGTGCGCGCCTGAACCACCTGCTCTTCCCGCAGCCGACGGCCGTGTTCGAAGAGAACCAGCGCAAGTTCGGTGACATCTCGCTGCTCGACACCGACGACTACCTCTACGGCCTCGAGCCGGGTCGCGAGCACGTCGTCGAGCTCGAGAAGGGCGTCGACCTCTACATGGTGCTCGAATCGATCGGTGACGCCGACGAGAAGGGCATCCGCTCGGTCATGACGACCCTGAACGGTCAGCTGCGCCCGGTCGAGGCGCGCGACGAGTCGATCGAGGTCGACGTGCACGAGGCCGAGAAGGCCGACCGCGGAAACACCGGCCATGTCGCCGCACCGTTCTCCGGGGTCGTGACGCTCAAAACGGCACCGGGCGACCACGTCGAGGCGGGCCAGCCGGTCGCATCGATCGAGGCGATGAAGATGGAGGCCGCGGTCAGCGCAACCACGACGGGCGTCGTCGAGCGCGTCGCGATCGCGCAGACGCAGCAGGTGGATGCCGGCGACCTTTTGGTCGTCATCACGCCCGCCGAGTAACATTCCTGAGGGCGGGGGACACCCGCTGCGGGTGCGCCCGCCCTCAGGCTTTCAGGAGTTCCCTTGGCAATCGACCGCACGCCGTCGCACGACGATGAGAACGAAGAGCTCGGTGTGCTCGATGAGCCGGGTACGAGCACGACAGCGATCGATCTCGGAATGACTGCCCAGGTTTCTGTCGTGCTGCCCGCGGGATACCAGGACGACGACCGCGACGACGACGATGTGATCGCCGACGAGTTCGACCACTGGACCGAGGAATCGGCGGAGGTCGAGGACGACGATGAGCCGGACGCTGAGTCCGACGACCGCGATGACCGTGATGACAACGCAGACGAGGCCGGCGACGCGCCGGTTCTCGACGAGACCGACGTCGATGACCGCGATGACGCATCTGACACCGAAGACGTGATCGATGTTGACGCGGATGCCGATGACGAGACGGACGACATCGTCGACGCCTCGGATATCGACGAAGACGAGTCCGACGAAGACGTCGACGACGACGAAGATGTGTCCGACGACATCGACGAAGACGACGAAGACACCGTCGATAACGCCGAGGCCGACGAAGACGACGACGACGCGGCTGAAGAAGCCGAAGCGTTCGAAGACGCCGACGACGCAGACGATCTCGACGAGATCGACGTCGACCTCGACGACGCCGCCCTCGACGAGCCGTCGGGCGAAGCGCATCCGGAGCCGTCGGCAGACGACGCGGCCGATCCCGCCCCCGCAGCCCCCAACGAGCCGCATCCCGCCGCGACCGTGGATACCCAGCCCGACACCGTGCAGGAGAACATCATCGTTCGTGAACCCGAACCCATGCCCGCGGCGGCCTCCGCCGGCGCTGCGAACCGCGTTTCGACGCCCGCTCGGCCGGGGCGCGAGTCGTTCGTGCGGCAGCCGATCGGCGACGCCCGTCGGGATCCCGAGTCGAGCGACGTGCTGACGGACGAGCGACTGCTCGACACGGGAGCGATCCGCAAGCCCGAGCCCGAGGATCCGTGGCGCCGCATCATCTACGCCGCCACGCGCGGGCTCATCAACCTCGGTGACGGGAAGAAGACGCGGGCCCGCAAAGCGCTCATGGCCCGCATCGCGGCGCCGATCCCCGGCCGCGTGCGCTTCGTGCCGGTGATGAGCCGCAAGGGCGGCGTCGGCAAGACGACCGTGACCGCGCTGCTCGGTATGGCCCTCGCCGATGCGCGCGACGACCGCGTCGTCGCGATCGACGCGAACCCCGACCGGGGAACGCTCGCGGAGCGCATCTCGAAGCCGTCCGGCAAGACCGTGCGCGACCTCGTGCGCAGTCACGCCGAGATCACCGGGTACGCCGACATGACGGCCCACGTGACCCGTGACGCGACGCGGCTCGACGTGCTCGCGAGCGACGCGGATCCGCACGTGGCCGATGCGTTCAGCGACCAGAACTATCGCGACGTCGCTGAGATCGCCCAGCACTACTACTCGCTCGTGCTGACCGACACCGGAACGGGAATCATCCACTCGGTCATGGACGCGACCCTCGACCTCGGCGACCAGGTCGTGATTGTGTCGGGCATCAGCGTCGACGAGGCGCGCCTCGCCGCCGAGACGCTCACCTGGCTCGAGACCAACGGCCGCGAGGAGCTCGCGAAGAACGCTGTCGTCGTCATCAACCAGGATCGCCCGGGCACGCCGCTCGTGCGCCTCGATGAGCTCGAGACGCACTTCCGCAGCCGCGTGCGCGACGTCGTCCGGATCCCGTACGACGCGGGCATCGCCACGGGAAGCGCCATCAGTTTCCACGATCTCGACCGCACCACGCGCGACGCCGCTCGCCGCCTCGCCGCGAGCGTGGTCGAGGGGATCCGCGCGTCATGACTGTGAGGGAGATTCGCCTCTACGGCGACCCCGTGCTGCGCACTCCGTGCGAGGAGATCGGCGAGATCGACGAGGGGATCCGTGCGCTCGTCGCCGACCTCATCGAGACCGTCGAGCTCCCGGGCCGCGCGGGCGTCGCGGCGCCGCAGATCGGCGTCGGCCTGCGCGCCTTCAGCTATAACGTCGACGGTGAGATCGGGGCGATCCTCAACCCGCGCATCGTCGAGGTGCGCGGCGAGCCCGTGCCGACCGGTGAGGGATGCCTGTCGGTGCCCGATCTCTGGCACGACGCGCTGCGCCACCCGTATGCGCGCGTCGAGGGCATCGACGTCGACGGCAATCCGGTCACGCTCGAGGGCGAGGGGCTGTTCGCGCAGATGCTCCAGCACGAGACCGATCACCTCGACGGCATGGTCTACCTGCAGCGGCTGACCCGCGAAGAGCGCGGCGTCGCGATGCGCAAGGTGCGCGAGAGCTCCTGGTTCTGAACGACCTCGTGGGGGCGGCGCGGACATCTGATCCGCGCCGCCCCCACGAACGTCAGCCGACAGCGATCGCGGAGGTGCGGTCGCCCGGCGTCGTGTAGATCTCCTCGATCGTCGAGGAGAAGTCCTTCAGGATCACGGCGCGCTTGATCGACAGCTTGGGCGTCAGGTGACCCGAGGCCTCGGTCCACTCGGTCGGCACGATGCGGAACTCGCGGATCGACTCGGCGCGCGACACGCGTGCGTTCGCGGCATCGATCGTCTTCTGGATCTCGTCGCGCACGGCGGGCGAGTTGGCGGCCTGCTCGAGCGTGAGGCCCTCCGACTCGCCGTGCGTCTTCAGCCAGGCGGGCAGCATCTCGGGATCGAGGGTGATGAGAGCCGCGATGAACGGCTTCTGGTCGCCGACGACGACGACCTGGCCGACGATCGCGTTCGCGCGGATCGGATCCTCGAGCATCGTCGGGGCGACGTTCTTGCCGCCGGCCGTGACGATGATCTCCTTCTTGCGGCCGGTGATCGTGAGGTAGCCCTCGTCGCTGAGCGAACCGAGGTCGCCCGTGCGGAACCAACTGCCGTCGAACGACTCCTCGGTCGCCTCCGGGTTGCGCCAGTACTCGCGGAAGACGTTGACGCCCTTGACCTGCACCTCGCCGTCCTTCGCGATGCGCACGGAGACGCCGGGCAGCACGCTGCCGACCGTACCGACCTGAATGTCGCCCGGGCGGTTCACCGTCGCGGGCGCCGTCGTCTCGGTGAGGCCGTAGCCCTCGAGGATCTTGATGCCGAGACCGCGGAAGAAGTAGCCGAGGTGCGGGCCGAGGGGCGCGGATCCCGAGACGGCGTAGGTGACGCGCCCGCCCATCAGATCGCGCAGCTTGCCGTAGACGAGCTTGCCGAAGACCTTGTACTGCAGCGACAGCAGCGGGCTGATGCGCTCACCGTCTTGCTCGCGGCGCGCGTACTCGCTCGCGACGCTCGCGGCGCGGCGGAAGATGGCGCCCTTGCCATCGGCCTCAGTCTTCTGCTTGGCCGAGTTGTAGACCTTCTCGAACACGCGGGGAACAGCGAGCAGCACCGTGGGCTTGAACGAGCCCAGCGTCTTGACGAGGTTCGCGGTGTTGGGCTCGTGCCCCGTCCGGATGCCGGTGTGGATGTACAGCACCGACATGAAGCGCGCGAACACGTGAGCCGTCGTGATGAACAGCACGGTCGAGGCGCCGGGCTGATCGAAGATCTCGCGCAGTTCGACGGCGGCGTTCTGCGCGGTGTCGACGAAGTTGCTGTGCGTGAGAACGCAGCCCTTCGGGCGTCCCATCGATCCGGACGTGTAGATGATGGTCGCGACGTCGTCAGTCCGCGCGAGGTTGCGGCGTCGTTCGACCTCGGCGTCATCGATCTCGGCGCCCTGAGCTCGCAACTCGTCGAGGGCCCCCTCATCCATCCGCCAGTACTGGCCGACGAGCGGCAGCTCGTCGCGCACCTCGGCGAACCGCTTGTCGTGCCCGGCGTTCTCTACCATGAGTGCGACGGCGCCCGAGTCTGACAGGATCCAGTGGATCTGGTCAGCGGAGCTGGTCTCATAGACCGGCACCATGATGATGCCGGCGTAATGCAGCGCGAAGTCGACGAGCGTCCACTCGTACGTCGTCGTCGCCAGGAATCCCAGCTTGTCGCCGGGGCGGATGCCCGAGGCAATGAACCCCTTCGCCAGGGCGATCACCTCGGACTCGAATTCACGCGCCGTCTTGTCGCGCCACCCGTCGCCCTCCGGGATCCCGAAAATCGGCTTGTCGGGAGTCTCGCGCGCGCGATCCGCCAGCAGGTCACTGATGTTGCGCGACGGATCGGACGGGACGAGTGGCTCGGCGGTGACTTCGATCACGGCAGCTCCTTTGATACCGGGGGCACGGCGGTCCGCGCGGAACAGATATCCCGCGAGTCTATTCGGGTGATGCGTCTCCGCGCCACCGAGTTGTCCGCGTTCCACAAGCACCCATCAGCACGACTAGAATCATCGCCGTACCCTTCGACTGGAGTCTCGCGCGTTGTTCTACTGGATCCTGAAGTACGTCATCGTCGGGCCCATCGTCAGGGGGCTGTTCCGGCCGTGGATCACGGGCGCCGAGAACGTTCCGAAGCAGGGCGCGGCGATCCTTGCGTCGAACCACCTGTCGGTCATGGACTCTGTCTTCCTGCCGCTCATGCTCGAGCGCAGGATGTCGTTCCTGGCGAAGTCCGAGTACTTCACGGGCAAGGGCATCAAGGGCTGGGCGACGAAGCAGTTCATGACGGGAACGGGCCAGATCGCGATCGACCGGTCGGGCGGATCCGCCTCGGAAGCCGCGCTGAACACGGCACTGCAGGTGGTCGGCAGGGGAGACCTTCTCGGCATCTACCCGGAGGGCACACGAAGCCCCGACGGGCGGATGTACAAGGGGCGAACCGGCATCGCGCGCATGGCACTCGTCTCGAAGGTGCCGGTCGTTCCCGTCGTGATGGTCGACACAGCCGAGGTGCTGCCGATCGGATCCAAGCGTCCGCGCATCATGCGGATCGGCATCGTCATCGGCGAGCCCCTCGATTTCTCCCGTTACGAGGGCCTCGAAGACGACCGATTCGTACTGCGCAGCGTGACCGACGAGATCATGGTCGCGCTGCAGCGGATCGCCGGTCAGGAGTACGTCGACGAGTACGCCTCGAAGCACCGTGCGCTCGCGGAGAAACGCGGTTCGTCGAAGCCGAGCTCCATCAGCTGAGCTGGCGCCGAGGGGCGCTCCAGAGCCGATAGGATCGTGGAATGCAGCACACCCTCGACGCGCTCGATGCATGGCGCGAACTCCCGATCAAGCAGCAGCCCTCCTGGCCCGATTCGGCCAAGGTCGAGCTGGTGTCGGCCGAGCTGGCGAGTCTTCCGCCGCTCGTGTTTGCGGGCGAGGTCGACGACATGCGCTATCGCCTCGGTCAGGCGGCCGCGGGCAATGCCTTCCTGCTCCAGGGCGGCGACTGCGCCGAGACGTTCGCGGGGGCGACGGCCGATCAGATCCGCAACCGCATCAAGACGATCCTGCAGATGGCGGTCGTGCTCACGTACGGCGCATCGATGCCGGTCGTGAAGATGGGCCGCATGGCGGGCCAGTTCGCGAAGCCGCGCTCGAGCGACTCCGAGACGCGCGGCGACGTGACCCTCCCCGCCTTCCGCGGCGAGATCGTCAACGGCTTCGACTTCACGGAAGAGTCGCGTACGGCGGATCCGTCGCGCCTGCTCAAGGCATACCACACGGCCGCCAGCACGCTGAACCTCATCCGCGCCTTCACGCAGGGCGGCTTCGCCGATCTCCGCGAGGTGCACTCGTGGAACAAGGGCTTCGCCGCGAACCCGGCGAACAAGAAGTACGAGCAGATGGCCGTCGAGATCGACCGCGCCGTGAAGTTCATGGAAGCGGCGGGCGCCGACTTCGAAGAGCTCAAGCGCGTCGACTTCTTCACGGGTCACGAGGGCCTGCTCATGGACTACGAGCGACCCATGACGCGCATCGACTCCCGCACGGGAGATCCGTACGACACGTCGGCGCACTTCATCTGGGTCGGCGAGCGCACGCGCGAGCTCGACGGCGCGCACATCGACTTCGTGTCGAAGATCCGCAACCCGATCGGCGTGAAGCTCGGCCCGACGACGACGCCCGAGACGGCGCTGGCGCTCATCGACAAGCTCGACCCCGAGCGCGAGCCGGGTCGACTGACGTTCATCACGCGCATGGGTGCGGGCAAGATCCGCGAGGCTCTTCCGCCGCTGCTCGAGGCCGTGAAGGCGTCGGGCGCGCAGCCCCTGTGGGTCACCGATCCCATGCACGGCAACGGATTCGCGACGCCGACGGGCTACAAGACGCGTCGGTTCGATGACGTCGTCGACGAGGTGCGGGGCTTCTTCGAGGCGCACCGCGCGGTCGGAACGCACCCGGGCGGCATCCACGTCGAGCTCACGGGTGACGACGTCACCGAGTGCCTCGGTGGATCCGAGGCGATCGACGAGGCCGGCCTCGCGACGCGGTACGAGTCGCTCTGCGACCCGCGCCTGAACCACATGCAGTCGCTCGAGCTCGCCTTCCTGGTGGCGGAGGAGCTCGAAAAGCGCTGACCCCACCCTTCCGGTGACGCAAATGGACCCTCGATTCGATTCGAGGGTCCATTTGCGTCACCGGAACCGTTCGGCGCGCGGCTCCGGTGACGCTTGCGGATCCTCGTTGTCGCGGGAAGAGCCGTTTGCGTTACCGGAAGCGGTACGGCCGAGCTAGACCGCGCCCGTGTTGTCGATGTAGATCGGCTCTTCGCAGTTGAGGGTGTAGTCGGGGTTCGCGTGGCGTTGGCCGGATAGGCGTCGAGGTCTTCCAGGATGGAAGTTCTCACACTGCCCATCCGAAAGACCTCGACGTGCTCCACGCTACCTTCGCGACCCCTGACCTGACCACGTTCTGCCGACTCGACGAGCTCGGCCTCCAAGCTGTCGGGCAGCGCCTTGAGTCGGATCGGGCGGTGATCGAGTGCCGGGTGGTGGATGCGGATCCGTGGTGCCGGGGGTGCGGCGCCGAGGGCGTCCCGCGTGACACGGTGACTCGACGGTTGGCGCATGAGCCGTTCGG
>NZ_AUGQ01000013.1 GCF_000422745.1 Microbacterium gubbeenense DSM 15944 | reverse complement strand
GCTGCCTTCCTGAGGACTTCGTTCTCCTGCTCGAGGAGACGGTTACGGCGGCGCAGCTCTCGCATCTCGGCGGCCTCGTCTGCCGTCTGACCGGGACGCTTGCCTTCCTCGACATCTGCTTGGCGGAGCCAGTTCTGCAGCGTCGCCTCGCTGACTCCGAAGTCAGTGGCGATCTGCTTGATGGTGACGCCGCTCTCACGGCGGCGGGCGACCGCGACGACGTCTTCGCGGAACTCTCTCGGATAGGGACCGGGCATGATGACATCCTTCCCGCCAGCGCCTCCCGGCACTAACGATCAGTTGTCACCGATCCGTTCCTCACGCCCGTTCGCTTGGTAGATAGCCGATCTTGGAAGCAATCTCGAACTCACTCGCCGCTCGGGTTCAGGCCATCGATGTGAAGTTCGATCGCCTGAAGAGCTTGCCGAACAAAAGCTGGGGCGGGGTTGGTGAGCAGGTGCATGGCTAGCCCATCGATCAGGCCGTGTAGCGCGGTGACCAGTGCTTCGATATCGCCGTCCTGCGGGGCTAGTCCGGCTTCACGGAGGCGGGTGATTATGCGCCTGCAGGCGTCTCGAGTCACTTCGTAGGTTTCGTCGCGGACGCGGGTGATTGCTTCGCTGCCCGGCGCTTCGGCGATGAGCGCGATGTTGACTTGCATCTCTGCCCGGCGTTCAGGGTCGAGCGGGAGTAGTTCCTTGATGACGGCGATCACCAGCGTGCGAGGGTCCGGTTCATCAAGATGGCGTTGGATGCGTTCCCATGCGCGTTGATCGACGAGTTGCATGGCGTGCACGAGCAGTTCGGTCTTGCTGGGAAAGACGTGGCGCAGCGAGCCGGTGGACAGCTTTGCTTCGGCTGCAACGGTGCGGATGGACACGCCGCTGATGCCCTCGGCCAGGATGACGCGCCAGGTGGCCTCAGCGATCTCTACTCTCCGATGATCGTGATCGATGAGCTTCGGCATCCTCTCATGCTAACACGTTCGTGTTAACATGCTCTTGGTAACTCGTTTGTACTACCAAAGTGGAGAGCCTATGTCCGAGCCGATGACTCCCGCACTGAAACGCGAGCGGCGCACGCTCGACAGCGCAGTGCTCACCAGTGGTGCGGAACAGGTCATCGACTTTGTCCTGCCCCTCTTCGCTGGCGCGGTCCTTGGACTCTCAGCCGGGGAGACGGGCTTGCTGATCGCCGCCAGCCAGTTAGTGGCGTTCGTGATTCGGCCGCTGGCTGGCGCGGCTGTCGATCGTGCAGATCGCTCGATCATCGCTGCGCTTGGAGCGGTCGTGTTCGCAGTGGGGTGCGGACTCTATGCGCTATCGACCGGGTTCTCCCTGGCGTTGATCGCAGCGGTTGTGACGGGTGTCGCGGGCTCGTTCTTGTGGGTGGCAATCCGCTCGATCATCGGTGAACGACTCCACGAAGACCCAAGCGTGTTCGCGAAGCTCGTCGCGGCAGAGGAAACCGGCGGCTGGCTCATTCTCGTTCCCGCGATCATCCTGGTGTCCTTCGCCGGATACCAGTGGGTGTTCGCCGGTCTTGGCGTGTGCTGCCTCGTCGCCGCCTGGGAGTTGTTGCGCACCCGTCACCGCAGATCATCGTTCGGTGACGCGAGTATCGCGGGCACCGAACTGTCCAGTGTGTCGTTGCGAGGGCTTGGTGCGTCGTTGCGCCCAATGCTGCTTGCCGTCGTTGTGACCATGACCGCAGAGGCAGCGATCGGACTGCTGCTGATCTTGCATCTACAACGCGGCTTCGATCTGGGCGTCGTTGAAATCGCCTATGTGTTCCTTCCCGGAGCGATCGCGATGAGTATCCTCCCGCCATACCTTCACCGGCTGGTCGTGCGATTCGGTCGCCGCAGAATGCTCACGCTCGGCTCAATAGCCAGCGCCCTCTTCGCGCTCGGTCTCGCATTTGCGCCCACCCCGGGGTGGATCGCGGCGCTATGGGTGCTTTCCGCCGTCGCCTGGTCTCTCGTGATCCCGGTGCAGCAGTCGGTGATCGCAGAAGCAGCGGGGAGCACCCACCTTGGTCGGGGCCTGAGCCTCTACGAGGCCGCAGCGTTGGCCGGGGCATTCATCGGCTCGCTGGCAGCAGGCCTTCTCTACGACGCAGGTAGCTGGCTCATCGCCTGCATCGTCTGCGCCATCGTGATCGCCTCCGGCGCAGCCCTCATCCCCGCCGCCGTGAAACGCCTCGGCGTCACCAACCACCCAGCCCCCGCGCCCGCCACCACCCGCACCGAGCCGGAGCCTCAGCCGACCCCGCATAAGCCTGATGCCGAGGTCGTAGAGGGGGACGGGGAACCTCACAGCAGCGAGTCTAAACCCGAGAAATCACGCCGGAAACTCCTCACCGACTTCGCCGCTCACAGCGGCCTACTTGCTACCGCAATCCTGATCGCCTGGGCCATCGTGCCTGGCTTCACCATCGCATCAATCCTGGGCATCGGCCACGAAACACCCAACGTCTTCGGCGAGGTGCGTCAAATCTTCTCCGGCATTCTCGACATCGCCGCTCTCGCAATGGCAGGACTACGCATCTGGGTCATCGTGTACATCATTGACCTCATCTGGACCGCATGGAAGGTTCTAGAGCGACGGGAAGCCGAGTAAGAGAATGCAGCAAGGTGAGGACGTGCTGACGCGCCCCTGCGCTGGAACCCCGCCCACGCGTGCTCCCGCGCATCAGAAGGGGTGTCAAACCCGACGTCGTGATCGTGATGTCGCGGGCGTGGAGTCCGGCGTCGGCTGGGGTGGCGTAGTAGATGCCGCTCCAGGAGGTCCGGTCGCCGGCCTTTGGAGTGGAGCCCGATGTGAGGCCCGTGATTCTGCGGGCGACTCGGGTGGGTCCGCGACCGATGATGTCGGTGGAGAGCTGTGCGCAGCCGCCGTGCTCGAACCAGAGGTTGTAGATGCCGTGCCCGGTGGTCTGCTCGGTTCGGTCGAGCACGATCAGGTCGCCATTGTCGTCGTGCTCAACGCTGCGGATGGTGAGGTCGAACGTGCGTGCGCCGACGGGTGCCGTGAGTCGCCGCGCGATGGTCCACCCGAGCCCGGCAGCCGCTGCCGCCGCGATCCCGCCGCCAAGCACGATGCGGCCGATCACGCTCCACGCTCCTCGACGTTGGGAACGGGCAAGGTCGCTGCGAGGGCGCTATCGCTTCCGACGAGGTGGCTCTCGGCGCGTTCGAGTAGGTCGCGGTCGTCGGTGCTGATGTCGAAGGTGATGCGGGGGTCGATCATCGCGCCCCGGATTTCGACGATCACTCGGTGGAGGTGCCCTTCGGGGTCTTCGCTGTTGGCGGCGAGGGGATCGGCCTGGCTCAGCCCGGGTCGCGCGCGTGTCGCTCGGAGCCAGAGCGGCTCCAGCTGCGCCGTGAACGAGATCGTGTTCCGTCGTCGGGCGCGGTGCTGGGCGCGGCGGACGGCGGGCTGGACCGCGAACCCGGCGCAGAGGAAAACGAAAGTGAGGACGGACAGCGGATCGCAGGCGGCCTGGATGACGTGCATGAGGTCGAGGTGGTCGGCGGCGTGGGCGATGTCGATGACGATCACGGCGAGGCAGAGCGTGACACCGAACGCCGATCCCAGGCTGAGCAGCGCGGCGGGGAGGCGCTGGATGCCAGCGCTGTGCCGATACTGCCGGGCTGCGAGGACGAGCATCGTCGCGATGACGGTGCTCCGTAGCTGAAGTTGATGATTGAGTAGACCGCTGCTGCTGGCTGTGCGCCGAGGTCGCTCATGAATCGTGTGGTGGTGGTGCCGCGGTCGATGAACAGGAACGATGCGGTGATCGCGAGTAGCGCGATGAGCAGGACGGGTGCGCTATCGACGGATACGTCCTATTCGGCAGTCAGCCTCTCTCCTGAGGAGCGGTTCTGGCCTATGTCTTGAGCCCTGACAATTTGATCTCCCCAACGAGGAAGACCGACTCACAGGCAGACTACGTCCGTCGACGCGCTAGGACGGTCGCCACGCCGACGTTCCCGACAGGCTTCGTGAGAATCCGACACCTTCGTGAGAAGTTCCGACAGGCGCCTTGAGAATCCGACAGGTTTCGTGAGAACGGACAATCAATGAATAACAGAAACATAACGGAAACCCCTTGCCCTCTGTTACCTCGTCGTTATAGAGTCTGAGGACGGTGATCGTTTTGCTGTGACGGTCACCGGCATGTGATTGCAGGACACTCTTGGTGCAAGGGACACGGGCTCGGTTGGGGCACACTCCAACCGGGCCCTTCTTGCCGCTCGTGGCGCGAAAACGTATACGATTGAATGCATGACGGATCGCCGGATCGCCGTGGAGGCATGGGAGAACCTGTTTCGCGCGCAGCACGAGATCTTTGAAGACATCTCACGCGATTTCATCGGATCCCCGCTCCAGCAGGGCGAATACGATGTGCTGCTCACCGTCGCGCGCGGCGCGGCCAGAACGGCGCGGCTCCGCGACATCACGGGCAATCTGCTCATCAGCCAGCCGAGCGTCTCGCGCCTCGTCGACAAGATGGTCGCCCGCGGCCTCGTAACGAAGTGTGCGGATCCGGAAGACGGGCGCGGCGCGCTTGTCACCGCAACGGACGACGGCGTGCACGCGTTCCGCACGGTCGCGGTGCAGCACGGCCGCTCCATCGCCCAGCGGATGGCGGTGCTGTCGAACGACGAGCTGCACCAGCTCGCGGCACTCACGCAGAAGCTGCGCCAGGCATAGCGTCAGCGCGGCGGCGGTAGAACCGCGCTTCCCGCGCACGGCATCATCCCGCGAGAAACCGGTTACTCTGCAGATTGTCGATTACGTCTCCTTGAAGGAAACCCATGCCACGCGTCATCGAAGTCGGCGACGACGCCGATCTTGTCCCCTCGCTCTCACTCGCGCTCGCAGACGAGAGCGCAACGGAGATCCTCATGCACCCCGGCACGTATGTCGAGCATGTGGTCGTCGCGCCGCGTCAGATGCCGCTCCTCATCCGTTCCACCAGCGGCGATCCTGAAGACGTCGTCGTCTCGTTCGAGTTGCGCCAGGGAGATCGCGACCGTACCGGGATGCCGTACGTGCAGGACTGCGCGACGTTCACGATCGATTCCGATCACGTCACCCTGCGCGGCATCACCATCGAGAACCCATTCGACAAGCGCGTGGATCCGTCGCTTCCTGACCAGCAAGCACTCGCGCTGCGCACTCGCGGTGACCGGATCCTCATCGAGGCCTGCCGTCTCATCGGACAGCAGGACACTGTCCTCCTCGACGCACCGAGCTGGGCCGCCCTGCGCCGGGTGCACCTGCGAGAGTGCCTGATCACCGGTGACGTCGACTTCGTCTACGGCCGTGCCACCGCGCTCATCGAGGGCGGCGAGATCCGCAGCGTGGGCCCGGGCTACGTCACAGCGCCGTCGACTGCCGCCGAGAACCCGCGCGGCTTCCTGTTCTCCGGCGTGCGTCTGACGAGCGAAGGACTCGCGCCCGGATCAGTGCATCTCGGCCGCCCCTGGCACCCCGGCGGAAAGCCTGACGCGCTCGGCCAGGCGCTCTTCGTCCACTGCGAGATCGGGGCGCACATTGCGGCGGTTGCGTGGACCGAGATGGGCGGTTTCGATTGGCAGGATGCGCGGTTGGCCGAGTTCGAGAACACCGGCCCGGGAGCTCATGCGACCGGCCCGCAGCTCGACGAGGCGCCGGACGCCCGGGCCTGGCTCGAAGATCCCCCGCCGACGGGCGCGCGGCGCGTGATCGTTGTCTCCGATTCGACAGCGAGCCCCTACCCGCCGGAACGTGCTCCCCGCGCAGGCTGGGCCGAGCACCTCACCGAGTTCACGGGGCTCGAGACGATCAACCGAGCGATCTCGGGAGCGAGCACGCGCAGCTTCATCGACGAAGGATGGTGGGATCTCGCGCTCGCGGACCTCGGCGCAGGCGACGTACTCGCGATCGGCTTCGGGCACAACGACCCGAAGCCGGACCACCGGTTCGCGGATCCGTTCACGCGGCACCCCGCGAACCTCCGGCGTTTCGTGCTCGCCGCCCGCGCCCGTGGCGCCGTGCCGGTTCTGCTGACCCCGGTGGAGCGTCGCACATTCGAGGATGGCCGGCTGCGTTCGTCGCATGGCGCGTACCCCCAAGCAGTGCGGCATCTTGCTGCCGAGGAGCACGTCGACCTGATCGATCTCAGCGCGGCTTCGCAGCTGTGGTGGCAGGAGCTCGGCGAGGAGCGCACTCGTTCACGGTTCATGTGGGTCGAACCCGGCACATACCCCGCCTATCCGGCCGGCGAGCGAGACGACACGCATTTCTCCACCGCGGGGGCCCGCGACGTCGCCCGACTCGTCGCCGACGGACTTCGATCCCTCGGCCTCGCAAACTGACGGGTCGCACTCCGACACTCCGCGACACGCCCTCTCGTGAGACCCCGGCAGCACTCCTTCGCCGGTGCACGGCGCGTCTGGTCACGAAGACCTCTCGGCGATGTGCGCGACCGTGACGCGGATCTCCACCGCGTCGAGGCCCTGCGCGGCGCACAGCGCTGCGATCGCGGTATGCACGTCACAAACTTGTTCGGATGACGCAGGAATGGGCCTCGTTCTGAGTGCTCCGATGAGCGAACTGCGGAACGAGGCCCTCGGTCTGCCATGAGACCTGACCCGAACCGATCAGCCGGCTGCCGCGTAGGCGACTGTCTTCTCGATGCTCACCTGCTCGTCGCCGACCTTGCCCGTGACGGTGACGGTCGCTTCGCCTGCGGGGATCGACGCCTCGCGCGAGTTGATCGACACGTTCGCCGAATCCCCCGGCTGCACGGCGTCGAACGACTTCGATCCGTAGGCGGTGTCGATGACGACCTCCACTGACTGATCCTCGTTGTTCGTCACCGACACCGAGACGTACTGCTTACCGGCGAGCTTTCGCGTCGCCGCCTCGACCGTCACATCGAGCTCGGTCGGCAGCTCGGGATCCGTCAGCGCGTCGAGCGCCGACGTCAGCGCCTCCACGGCGCCCGCGAACTCCTCGTAGGTGCCGTCCGCCCCGATCTCACGTGCAGCCGTCAGCGCCGCGTTCAGCGCCTCGATCTGATCGGCGTCGTGCGCCTCCGGATCCACGGCTTCCGCACGCGAGATGAGCCCCGGCAGCTGCCGGACCGCGGCCCACTCGAGCTGGCCGGCCGCGAGACCCAGCACGCGGCGCGCCTCGTCGACCTCGTCCTGGGCGACGCCGGCCGCGGCTGCGACCGCCTGCGCGTTATCGAACGCCGATCGGAACACGGCGAAGTCGATCGGCACGTACCGCTCCTCCTCCGACAGCAGTGGCTCGGCTGTGGCGATCGCCTCGTTCAGGGCCGTTAGATCGGCCTCGGGGGCCTCGACGGGCTCAGGCCCGAACTCGAACCACTGCAGGTTCGAGACGTAGTTGAACTCCTGGCCATCGACGGCGTCCGCCCGCATGACCACGATCAGCGAGTGCTCGCCCGACACCGGCTGGTCGAGCTGTGCCGTCGTCTCGACGTAGTTGCCCCACCCTCCCGTCTTCGGCAGCTCCGCCACGCCGACGCGCGTCTCATCGCTCACCTCGTCGAGGTAGAACTCGAGCCGCGGGTTCGCCCCGACGCGCTCATCGCGCGTCGACGTGCTCACGGTGACGTGCGTCAGCGGATCCGCCCCGAAGTCGCGACCGTCGTACGTCAGCTGGCCGCCGTCCCACGTGCCGCCGACGTTGCCGCCGGGAGCGTCCCCCTCCTTCTTCAGGCCGTTGCCGTTGTCCGCGGCGTAGCTCTCGGCCTCGACGCGCACGGGCGCCGCGCCCTCCGGGGCATCCTCGGCCGTCTTGAGGAACTGTGCCCAGTCGAGGTTCACGACCCACGAGTTCGGCTGGGCCTCGTCGGGCGTGCCGCCGAAGACGAAGTAGATGCGGTTCGATCCCGCGAGGATCCCAGGGTCGTCGATCGTCGCGTCGGCTGTGGCGAAGTCGCTCCAGCCGTCGGTGGTCTCCACGTCGATCCGCGCGGCGACCGGCCCGTCGACGGATCCGACGCGCACCTCGACGAACTCGTCGATCGCGCTGTCGTCCGGGTGGTTGGCGTAGCGCAGCTTCACGCGCACGGGCAGGTCGTCTCCGAAGTCGATCCCGTCGTAGGCGATCCAGGATCCGACGCCCACGCCGCCGATGCCGCCGGGCTCGGGGTTCAGCCGCCCGCCCGATGAATCGTCGAAGTTCTCGGCCTCGAGCACCCGGTAGGGCGTGCCCGCGATCTCGAGCGCGCCCGCCGCCTTCGTGAGGCGATCGAACGCGGCCCGCAGCTCGTCGTCCGTCGCGTCGTCCTTAGCGAGGACCTCGGAAGCGGCCTCGCGCGCGGTGTCGAACGCCGCGAACGAGCCGGGCGAATAGGAACCGCGTTCGACGAGCCGCGCGTCGGCGAGCAGCGCGGTGAGCTGTTCGCCCCAGAGCTGATCCCGCTCGATCGTCAGGGCGCCGAGGCCCGAGACGCCGTCGCCGCGCACGCTCGCCGCCGGGGTGCCGTCGAAGGCCGCGTCGGTGAACGACAGCGCGAAGGATGCGCGCGCCGCGTCGCCGAGGGATCCCGTCAGACGCAGCGTCGCGGACGACGCGTCGTCGAGCGTCACGGACGCCGCGATGCCGTCGGGCAGGCCCGCAGCCGTGAGCGCGCCATCGGCGATGAGATCGCGCCCGCTCTCGCCCGCGAAGCGCGCGCCGTTCAGCGTCAGCGTCGTGGTGACGTCGATCGTGCCGTCCTCCGCCGCCTTCAGTCGCGTGTCGTCGATGTTAAGGGTCGCGCCGTCGAAGAGCACTTTGAGGGCGAACTCCCGCGTGCCGTTCGAGGGCTTGCGACTGAACGCCTCGTCAGAGATCTGCAGCGTCAGGTCGTCGATGCTGTCGAGCGGCGCGGATCCCTCCGCGGCACCCGCGAGCGAGAGCGTCACGCTGCGGTTGCCCGCGCGCTCGGCCACCAACTCGAGCCCCGCCGGCACGTTCTCGGCCGTGATCGCGCTCGACAGGTCGTCGCCGTCGGATCCGGCGAACGTGCCGTTCGCGAGTATCAACTCGATGCTGTTGCCGATCTCTCCCTCGGCCTCCGTGCCCTCGGCGAACGCCCGCGACGACACGGAGATCGCGCTGATCGGGTCGTACACCGAGCTGGAGAGGTCGTCGCTCAGCGATGCCGGCGACATCGAATCCGCGGCCCAGTCAGAGGGCTCTTGGCCCATCTGGAACGTGATGTCGCCACCCGCGGTGAGCTGGTCGTACGTCAGCCAGGTGCGCTCGAAGTCGTCGCCGTTCAGGCTCGCCGACTGGATGTAGTACGCGTCGGGCGAGACGCCCTCGGCCGAGATGTTGAAGGTGCGACCGGTCGGATACTGAATGCTCACGTTCTCGAAGAACGGCGTGCCGATCTGGTACTCGTCGGATCCGGCAGCGACCGGGAACAGGCCGAGCGCGGCTGCCACGAACGTCGACGACATGGTGCCGGTGTCGTTGTCCATCGTGGGCAGGAAGCCCTGCGGGGAGTTCTTGAAGACCTTCGTCTTCACCGGCGGTGTGAACTCGCCGCCGCCTGACGGCGCCTCGTGCGTGGATCCGGTTGCGATGTAGCGGTTCCACGTCTCCTTCGTGTAGATGCTGCGCACCCAGTGCTGGGTCTTCGCGGGGGCGCCGACGTAGTTGAACAGGTAGGGCGCCTGCAGGTCGATCTCGTTCGCGTTGGCGTGCAGCATGCGCGAGCCACCGTCGGGTGCGTGCTCGCCGAACATGAAGCTCAGCGCGTCGAGGGTGGTCTCCTCGCCGCCCATCTTGTCGATGAGCCCGCCCATGTCGCCGGCCGTGTACCAGTGGTACTGCCACAGCGTGCCCTGATAGACGTTGCCCGCCTCGAAGCGCTCGGGGTCGGCATCGGCCCACGTTCCGTTGGCGGACTTCGGGAAGATCAGGCCGGTCTTCTCGCCGTCGGCGAGGGTGACGGCGTCTTCCTTGTAGAGGTTGGTCCAGTTCGCGGCCCGGAGCCGGTACTGCTCCGCCTCCTCCGTCTTGCCGAGGGAATCCGCGATCGTCGCCATTGCCCAGTCGTCGTACGCGGTGCCGAGCGTGTCGTCGACCTCGTTCGCGATGTAGCCGCGGCGCACGTTCGCGTCGTCGGCGTATCCGCCCTGCGACTGCGACACGAGCGCGGGCCACGCCTGGGCGAGTCCGCGCAGCTGCGCGCCCTTCGCGACGGCGTCGGCCACGACCACGGCCGCGCGCTCGAAGCGCACGGTGGGCACGGAGTGCGTCACGTTCGACAGGGATCCCTTGCCCGTGCTCGCGAACGTGGCGTACAGGTCGACGGTCGACTGCGCCATGTCGCGGAACACCTCGGGGTACCCGATCGCGAGGATCTCGTACTTGCGGAAGTCGTCCCAGAATCCCCAGCCGTCGTAGTGCGTGTAGCCGTCGGCCTGGTGCACGTCGCCGTCGAGCCCGCGGTAGGTGCCGCTCGTGCTCGTGGCGTTCATGGGCGATCCGAACATGCGGTACAGGTGCGTGTAGAACAGCGTCTGCAGGTCGCCGTCGGGGTCGCTCTTCTCGGACGCGGTCACGTCGAGGCGGCCGAGGATCTCGTTCCAGGCGGCCTTCGTGTCTTCGCGCACCTGCTCGAAGGAGCGGTCGCCCATCTCTGCGGCGAGATCGATCTTCGCCTGCTCCGCGCTGATCGGCGAGACGGCCACCTTGAGCCCGACCTGCTGGCCGTCGGTCACGTCGAAGTCGATGACGGCGCCGATGTCGCTGCCTTCGCGGCTCGGCTCGTCGGCCAGCGCGCCGTCACCGCCCCACGTGCGCACGCCCGCGGCGGGCGCCGTGGATTCGACGTAGTAGTGCATCGTGTAGTCGTACCCGTTGAAGTGGCCGGTGAAATCGCCCGAGAGCGCGACGCGGCCGTCATCGAGGCTCGCAGCCTCGAGGCTCGCATTCTTGCGGTTCGTGAAGTTGTTGCGCAGATCGACGACGAGCGACGCGGATCCGCCCTGCTCGAACGTGAATCGGTCCTGCCCCGTGCGCACGTCGGTCGTCGCCTCCGCGCGGATCGTGCCCGAATCGGTCGCGAGGTCGACGGAGTAGTACCCCGGGGTCGCCTCTTCCGCATCGTGGCTGAAGTTCTTCGCGTACGTTCCCGTGCCGGGCCTCGACGTGTACGTCTCGTACGTCGGCACGACCAGGAGGTCGCCACCCCCGCCGGATCCGCCCACGCCGTTGAGGTTGGTGTGCGTGAAGCCCGCGATCTGGTCTTCCGCGTAGTCATATCCCGAGTGCGACCGGCCGGACGTCGTCATCGGGTTGATCTTGACGATCGAGTTCGGGGCTTCTGCGCCCACGAGGTCCTGGCCGAAGTCGTCCTCGGTCGAGACGAACGGGTTGACGAACGCGGTGTAGTCGGTGGCGGGTTCTTCGGCCGCGACCGCGGGTTCGGCCGCGATCGCGGGGAGCCCCGCTGCGAGAAGTGCGGCGGCCGCGGCTGCGACGACCAGTCCGCGGGATCGGGATACGAGCGACATGTGTCAGGTTCCTTCGGAGGTGGGACGGCGGTCGTGCAGAAGGGGGATCTCGGGTGCGAGTCAGACGGTCCCGAGCGCGCGGCCCGAGCTCGCCTCGGCGAGGGCTTCCTCGCGAGCAGCGGCGACCAGTTCCTCGGTGCGCTTGCGGTCGGCGCGGCGGCGCCGGATGCTCCAGGCCATCAGGAGCAGGGCGAGTGCGATGACCACGAGTTGCGGCCACGGCATCGCGACGATCGTGGCCTCGGCGTTCGCGGGCTCGGCGCCCTCGAAGCCGAGGTCGTCGGTGACGGGCAGCGGCGTCGCGCTCACGCTCACGTCGTAGGCGAACAACGGCCACGCGGAGGACACGCTCACCGTTCCGCGGCGGGTCTCCCCCGGCGCGATCTCGGCGATCTCCTCGCCCGTGACGGTGTGCGCTCCGAGCCCGAACGGTCCGGAGACCTCGACCTCGGGCTGGGTGCGCAGCAGGGTGTTGCCGGTGTTCTCGATCTCGTAGGCGACGTCGATCGAGCCCGATGAGAACGGGTTGATCTCACCGGTGTAGGTGCCGGATGCCGCGGCGCCGAGCTGGGGCTGCAGGTCGCCGGCGACTCGCGTCATGACGCGAAAGCCGACGCGCGACTCCACGCCGACGGATCCGCTGCCAGTCGACCGGATGCTCGCGGCGACGCCCGCGGCATGGTCGCCGGGCGTCGCGTTCTCGGGCACGGTCACGGTGAACGGCACCGTCTCCGCGCCTCCGGCGGGCACGACGATGCTCTCGGGTGCGTCGATCCAGGTGCCGGCCGCGACCGATTCCTCGTCGGCGGGCAGCATGTTGAAGCGGCCGGTGTCAGTGAAGTAGCCGTCGGCCGCGGAGAGCTGGAACTCGACGTCGGCCTCGCCGTGGTTCGTGACGACCATGAACTCCGACCGCTGCTCGCCCGGATCGGCCTCCCACTCCACCCAGGAGCGGCCGTCCTCACCGTTCTGATCGCCCGGCCGCACCGACCAGGTGACGGCATCGGAGGATTCGGCTGAGCCGGTTTCGGCGGCGGCGGGCGCTGCGCCGATGACAGCGGAGAACGCCGTCGCGGCGACGACGATGAGGGCGGGGAGAGACTTCACGAGCGGGACCTTCCAGGCAGGGCGGGAGCGCAAACGAGCACGCTCCCGCCCTCAACCGACTATTCGAACAGCGACAGGGTGATCGTCGACGAGTACGTGCCGGAGGGCACGGCCGCCGGAACCACGAGGTCGAGGTCGGCGGTCGCGCTGAACACGCCGCCGCCCGCGTTCGCCTCGGCCGACTCGGCCAGGAACAGAAGGTCCTGGTCGATCACGCCCGGGCGCGACGGAGCAACGTCGCCGCCGACGTCGACGAAGGCTTCGCCCTCGCCCTCCTCGGCCACGAGCTTGGGCGACCAGCCGAGGTTGCTCGCCTGGATCGTCGAGACGCCGTTCTCGTCGTGGAAGTTGCTCGCCGTGCCGACGACGTACCAGGCGGCATCCGCCGGAACGTCCTCCGCTGCACGGGTGTCGCTGACCGTCACCTTCGGGAGCGTGCCGGTGAAGACGCGCTCGAGGTCGGTCGACTCGCCCTCGACGAGAGCCGTCGAGTCGCCGTCGATCGTCATCGCCAGGGCGCCCGGCCCAGCGAGGGGCGCGATCTCGACGGTGACGTCGACGCCCTCGGCGTCCTGCTCCACCTCGGCCATCGCGGCCGACCCTGCCGACACCAGCAGGGCTGCGCCGAACGCGATCACGCTTCCGCGCAGTACAAATGACTTCTTCATGTCAGTTCTCTCTTGTTGTTGCGTATGTGTTCGTCGAGACCGGCGGATCAGCCGGCGGCGGCGTACTCGGCTGTCTTCGAGGTCGTGACCTGCTCCTCGCCGACCTGCCCCGTGATGGTCACGGTGACCTCACCGGCGGGGATCGAGCCCTGACGCGAGTTGACGGAGACGTTCGCCGCCGCACCCGGCTGGACCGCGGTGAACGACTTCGAGCCGAACTCGGTCTCCACCACGATGTCGACCGGCACGTCGGCGTTGTTCGTCGTCGACACCGACACGTACTGCTTGCCGGCGAGGGTGCGGGTCTTCGCGTCGACCGACACATCCAGCTGCTGCTCGTCGGCGGCCTTGCGGAGCACGACCTCGTCGACGACGCTGTTGATCGGGCTGGTGGCGCCGTTCGCCTCGCTGCGCAGCGTGCGCACCGTGATCGTCTCGTCGGTGACCTCGACCGCCGAGTAGTTGCGAACCTTCTCCTGGTTGCGCACCGACGACCACCAGAGGTCGGTGCCCGTGTTCAGGTTGTAGTACTTCGATCCGCTGGCGGAGTTCGCGGTGACGTACAGCACGTCTCCGGGGCCGGCGACGACCTCCTCTTCCGCGGCCTGCTCATCGGGGTCGGCGATCTCGCCGTTGTTGATGAGGAAGCTGCGGGTGTAGTGGTGGTCGTGGCCCATCAGCACCATGTCGATGCCGAGCTCGGAGATCTTCTGCGGCATCGAGTTGCGGCGATCGATGATGTCACCGTCGGTCGCGTGGCTGGCCGCCGAGTAGATCGAGTGGTGGAAGCCGAGCACCGTCCACTTGACCTTGTCGCCCTGCTCCGCAACGACCTTCTCCATGAACGCATTGTGCGAGTCGTAATCGCGGCTGTTCGAGTTGATGTTGAGGAACAGCACGTCCTTGTAGATGAACCAGTAGTCGCCGCCCGAGGCGGACGAGCTGCCGGCCGCGCCCGACTCGAGGTCTTCGTTCGGCAGGTTGTAGTGCTGCTCGTAGGCCTTCGACCCCACGTCGTGGTTGCCGTTGGTGGGAGCCAGGGGAATCTCGCGCATCTGCGACGGCTTGAGGAACGAGGCGTACTCGGCCTCGCTGCTCGCGGTGTTGACCTGGTCTCCGGCGGAGAACAGCAGCTCGGCCCCCGGGTAGGTCTGCGTCGCGGTGTTCATGGTGCTGACCCAGCCCGCCTCGTCGTTCGCGAGGTTGCCGGACGCACCGACCTGCGGGTCGCCGAAGAGCAGGAAGTCGAAGTCGCCATCGAACGCCTGCGTGCGGAAGGTCTCGACCTCGGACCAGCCGTTCTCGTCGCTTCCGACGCGGTAGGAGTACTCGGTGTTCTCCTCCAGGCCCGTCAGCGTCGTGTCGCGGAAGTACTCGCCGCTGGTGGTCTCACCGCCGGCCGTCGTCTCGAACGTCGCCGCGGTCTCGGGGAACGCGCCGTCGACGACGTCGGCCGCCTTGGCGAGCTGCGCTGCCTGCGGCACGTCGGTGTTCGAATACCACGAGAGGTTGCGCTGCTCTTCGGTCTCGCCGACGCCCAGCAGGAGGTCGGTGATCTCGGTGGGCACGACGACGCCCTCTTCGACCGGTGCGAGCGAGGTCCAGTCGAAGAAGATGTCGCTGCTCGACTCGCGGTCCTGGTAGAGCGCCACGGCGATCTGGTTGTCGCCCGCGACGAGCGCGTCGGCCGGGATCTCGAACGTCCGGGAGACGGGGTCTCCGGCGCTCTCGCCCGCGTAGGTGAGGTTCTGGTTCTCGGCGTCGTTCACGCGGTCGTCCGCGAACCCCGCGACCTTCTCGCCGTTGACGTACACGCGCACCGCGTCGTCGTAGGTGATGGTTCCCTGCAGGGCCTCGAGCCGCGCAAGGTCGTCCTCGGAGATCGCCACGTCCGTGCGGAAGTGGTAGGTCGGCACCGTGTTCTCAGAGCCGTCGAGCGTGTACTGCAGCAGCGTGGTCGCGACGAAGCCGCCGCCGAGATCCGCTTCGCCCCGCTTCGAGCCGAACGGACCCGCAGCCTGCTGCCAGTCTCCCGCCTCCGCCGTCGTCCACGACAGCGAGCCGTCGCCCGAGGGATCCGTGCCGTTGTCCGAGTAGTTCCACGGCGTCTCGGAGGTGAGGTACGTCTCGGGAAGCGGCGCGAGGCCGAACTCGAGGTAGTCGATGTTGCCGACGTAGTTGGGGTAGCCCTCGTCCTCGCCCGGCTTCGGGTCGGTGTGCATGACGAGGATCACCGTGTGCTCGCCGGAGACCTCGCGCAGCAGGTCGACCGTGGTCTCGCCGTACGCTTCCCAGTCGTTGCCCGTGGGCGCGAGCTCGGCCGTCGCGACCTTGTTCTCGTCGGTCTTCTCGTCGAGGTAGATGTCGACCGACGCGTTCACGCCGCTGCGGCCCTCGTTGACGACGTAGCGCACGGTGAGCGTCGACAGCGGCGCGGAGCCGAGGTCGACGTTGTCGTACGTCAGCTCGGCACCGTCGTAGGTGTTCTTGACCCGCGAGCCGCCGGACGCGCCGGGGCTCGTCTCGACGCCCGTGTCGATCACGCGGCCGTTGATCTCGGTGCCGTTGTTGTCGCCCGTGTACGACTCGCCCTCGACGCGGACGGGCTTAGCGGCCGTGCTCGCGTCCGACGACGCGGTGGGCCCCTCCTCGGCCGAGGCCGGGAGGGCGGTCAGTGCGAAGGACCCCGCGGTCAGCGAGAGGAGGACCGCCCCGGCGACGGTGCGCCGGCCGGGCGATCGCCGGTGGCCTGCACCGGACGGGTGCGGTGTGCTGTCAGTGGTCAGCAAAGTATTGCTCCGATCTGAGCGTGTGATGCAAGGGAAGAGTGCGTCTGGCGCACCCCGACCACGATGGTGAGGCGGCATGACCCGCACCCGACGTGCCGGTGAACGGGAGGTGTCGTCAAGACGTCCTACGTATGGCACGCCACCGGTCACTCGCCGAGGTGCACGACCACGCCGGTGGTGCCTTCCGCCACGCTGCTCAGTCCGGACGCGATCGCATCCGACGCGTGCGCCGGCGCACTGGCGTCGTCGATCTCGCCGTCAGCGGGCGCACCGGATCCGCGCGAGGTCGCGCCGTCCCAGATCACCGCCGTCACGTTGCCGGTGGGCTCGGCGACCTGTGCTCCGATGATGAGAAACTGGCGGTCGAGCCACTGCGACGCCTCGAACGCGAAAACATCCGATGTGCCCTCGCCGAGGCCGACCACGGCATCGGCGTCTGCGGCGAGCGCATCCGCGAACGCCGCGTCGATGCCGCCGTCATCGGCCACGAACTCCGTGACGTCGACGCCGTTGTCGTCCGCGAATTCCGAGACAGCGGCCCGCAGCGTCTCGGTCGCCTGGCTGTCGTCCGGCACGACGACGGCCAGGCGCCATCCGTGCACCGCGGAGGCGTCGGACGGCGACGTCGGCGCGATCGTGCGGCCGGGCACGGGCACGGGAGCGTACGGATCCTCGGCGGGTGCGGACGAGACGATCGGCGCCGGAGACGCGGCGTCGCTCTCAGCGGACGCGCCGCATCCGGCGAGCAGGAGTCCGAGCACGCCGACCGCCGCGATCGGCGCCAACGCTCGGCGCGTACGGGAGAGCAAGTGCATCGCGCCAGTGAACACGCCACCGTGCCGTGGCAGGTGACGCGCGAGTGTCGCGCGGGTGAACTGGGGCGTTCGTCGACGTCGTGTACCGTCGGATGCGTGGAGCGCCGAGAAACGAAAACGGCCCCCGCCGAAGCGGAGGCCGAACAATTTGTGCGCCCGAAGGGATTCGAACCCCTAACCTTCTGATCCGTAGTCAGATGCTCTATCCGTTGAGCTACGGGCGCATGTTGCCGTGGCAACTCATAAAGCTTACAACGACCGCGGCGCGGGCACGAATCCGGGCCGAACGGCCGGGCGTGTCTGAGCGTCAGCTGGCGGACTTGCGGCGCTTCTCGCGCGCCTTGACCTCGGCGGCGAGCCGGTCGAGGTCGACGAGGCGCAGCGATTCCATGCGCGCCTCGCGCATCGCGGCGTAGTTCGGGTCGTCGTCGGGTCGCATCGCTTCGATCCGGAGCCGGTTGTCGATATTGTTCTCGACGTCGTGCCAGGCGGCATCGCGGGCCGCCTCGACGATCCGCGTGACGTCTTCGTCCGACTCCGCGAGCAGGCGGAGCTTCTTCGCGACGCCCGCGTACTGCTTCGCGCGGCGGCGCAGGTTGCGCACGTCGCGGTCGCGATAGTCGTGCGTGCCGTGCGGATCGCTGTGCCGCCCGAACGCCTTGACCCGCGCCATACTCATCGACGATGCCGCGTTGTCCTGCTCGTCGGCGAGCCCGAGGAGCGCCTCGCGCACGTCGCCGCCGAAGACCTCCACGGCGAAGTCGTCGCCGTCGACGATCGTGTCGACGAGGATCCGGTTCTTCACCTGCAGGCGCGCGGCCGCGAGAGCGATGGCCACGCCCTCTTCGATCGCTTCCGCATTCCGCCGCACGGCACCTCCTGTGCTCCTCCTCACAATATTAGTCAGGGGCGGCTGTCGATTCCGGGAAGCCGCACGGAACGGCCGTCGCGGCGAACGGGAGCACTCCGCTGTTCTGACAGACTGCTATCTGGCAATGCGTGCGCGGGTCGCACGATCTCAAGGAAGAGAGACGTTCCATGTTCACCAAGCCTCTCGCGGCTGCGGCGCTCGGGGCGGCGGCACTCGTCGTCGCGCTGACCGGCTGCTCGGGCTCGGGCGAACCTGCAGGCTCGGCGCCCGCAGATTCCCCCTCCGAAGACATCAAGCTCTGCGTCTACACCCACGGCGACGGCGGCACTTTCTGGTCGGTCGTCCAGAAGGGTGCCGAGGATGCCGCCGAGGCGTACGGCGTGATGCTCGACTACCAGGGGTCGACGAACGACTCGTCGCGCCAGGCCTCGACGATCGAGGCCGGCATCAGCGGCGGGTGCGACGGGATCGCGGCGTCCGCACCGGATCCGGGAGCGATCACCGATGCGATGCATGCGGCGGCCGACGCGGGGATCCCCGCTATCACCGTCAACTCCGGATCCGAGGCGTTCGCCGATCTCGGCGCGTTCACGCACGTCGGCCAGGACGAGATCGTCGCGGGACGCGAGGCGGGCACGGAGTTCAACGAGATCGGCGCGACGAAGGTGCTGTGCGTCATCCACGAGGCCGCGAACTCCGGGCTGCTCGACCGGTGCGCCGGTGCGGCCGAGACGTTCGACGGCGAGGTCGTCGACTTCAACGCCGATCAGGCGCTCGCCGACCTCACCGCCGCGGAGGCGAAGGTGCGCGCGGCGCTCGAGGCGGATCCCGATATCGACGCCGTCTTCTCCGTGAGCGCCGACGTCGCCACGGGATCCGCGATGCCGGCGATCGCCGCCGTCGGGCGCGACATCCAGGTCGGCACGGTCGACCTATCGACCGATGCGCTCGCGGCGATCTCGTCGGGCGAGATCGCGTTCGCGATCGACCAGCAGCAGTACGCACAGGGACACCTCGCCGTGGAGCTGCTGTACCTCGCGGTGCACGATGCGATCGAGCTCGGCGGCGGGCTGCCGATGTACACCGGTCCCGCCCTCGTCACGGCCGACAACGTCGAGGCCGTGCAGGCATCGGTCGACGCGGGCACCCGCTGAGCGAGGCCGCGCGGAACCGACCTATGGCTTTCATCACCGACACCAGCAACATCGCCGTCGACGAGCGCGTCTCACGCACGCCGTGGTATCGCTCGATGCTGCGCCGCCCCGAGCTCGGTGCGCTGATCGGCGCGATCGCGGTATTCGTCGTGTTCGCGGTCGCCGACACCACCGGCCAGTTCGCGACGCTCTCGGGCGCGGCGGGCTGGACCGACTTCGCGGCGCCCGTCGGGATCGTCGCGATCTTCGTGGCGCTCTTGATGATCGCGGGCGAGTTCGACCTGTCGTCGGGCGTGATGGTCGGTACCTCCGGGCTGTTCGCGGGCCTGCTCATCACGCAGCTGGGCTGGGCGATGTGGCCCGCGATCATCGCCACACTGCTGCTCGGCGCGGTGATCGGCTTCATCAACGGCGTGCTCGTCGTGCGCACCGCTCTGCCCTCGTTCGTCGTGACGCTCGGCACGTTCTTCGTGCTGAAGGGTGCGAACCTCGCGATCACGAAGGGCCTCACGGGGACCGTTCGAGTGTCGGGGATCGAGCAGGCGACCGGATTCGAGTCGGCGCGCGCGGTGCTCGCCACCACGATCCCGATCGGCGGGGCGTCGTTCCAGATCTCGCTCGTGTGGTGGATCGCCCTCACCGCCGTCGCGACGATCCTGCTGACGCGAACGGTGTTCGGCAATTGGATCTTCGCGTCGGGCGGCGACGCGGTGGCCGCCCGGAACGCCGGCGTTCCCGTGACGCGCACGAAGATCACGCTGTTCGTGATGACCTCGATGGCGGCTTCGCTCGTCGGCATCATGTTCCTGCTGCGGCTGCGCGGCATGCAGGCCGGCCAGGGCGTCGGGCAGGAGTTCTACTACATCATCGCCGCGGCCGTCGGCGGGTGTCTGCTGACCGGCGGCGCCGGATCCGCGATCGGCGCCTCGATCGGTACGCTCATCATGGGCTTCGCGTCGGTGGGCATCCCGTATGCGCTGTGGGATCAGGACTGGGTGTCCACCTTCCTCGGCGTCATCCTGTTCTCGGCCGTCTTCATCAACGTGACGATCTCCAGGCGCGCCCGGGGAGGGAGGAAGACATGACCGCGGCCACCCCCGCCCTCGAGCTGACCGGCGCCGGCAAGACGTTCGGCAATGTGATCGCGCTGCGCGACATCACCCTGAGCGCGGATCCCGGAAGCGTCACCTGCGTGCTCGGCGACAACGGCGCCGGCAAGTCGACGCTCATCAAGATCCTGAGCGGCGTGCACCGCCCGAGCTCCGGCGAGCTGCGGGTGAACGGCGAACCGGTGTCGTTCTCGTCGCCGCGCGACGCGCTCGCCCGCGGCATCGCCACGGTCTATCAGGATCTCGCCACCGTGCCCCTCATGTCCGTGTGGCGCAACTTCTTCCTCGGCAACGAACCGGCATCGAGGGGCGGTTTCCTGTCGGTGAAGCAGGCGAAGGAGACGACCAAGAAGGCGCTGCTCGACATGGGCATCGACCTGCGCGATCCGAACCAGCCGATCGGCACGCTCTCGGGCGGCGAACGCCAGGCCGTCGCGATCGCCCGCGCGGTGCACTTCGGCGCGAAGGTGCTGATCCTGGACGAGCCCACGAGCGCGCTCGGCGTGCGCCAGTCGGGCATCGTGCTCAAGTACGTCCTCGCGGCGCGCGAGCGCGGGGTCGCGGTCGTGTTCATCACCCACAACCCGCACCACGCGTTCATGGTCGGCGATCGGTTCTACCTCCTCGGCCGCGGGCGGCTGCTCGCAGACTTCGAGCGGGGGAAGGTCGCGCTCGACGACCTCATCCGCGCGATGGCAGGCGGCAGCGAGCTGACCTCGCTGGCCCACGAGATCTCGTCGCTGCGCGACTGACGACGGAGCTATCAGGCCGACGGCAGCCGGATCGTCTCGGTGCCGGCGTGATCGTGCGGCATGCGGTCGCGGTTGTAGGTGATGCTCGAGTATCCGTGCGGCGCAGGACGACCGTCCTCGCCGAGGCTGACGAACACGATCTTTTCGATCGTGAGGATGCGCTTGCGCGTGATCATGTTGCGCACGACCGCACGCATCGTCAGAGACGTGCGCCCGAAGTGCGTTGCCGTTAGCCCCATCTCGATGAGGTCGCCCTGCAGAGCGGACGACTCGAACTCGATCTCGGAGATGAGCTTCGTGACGACGCGGTAGTTGCCCAGCTGTACGATCGCGTAGATCGCCGCTTCCTCGTCGATCCACTTCATGAGGCTCCCGCCGAAGAGCGACCCGTTGGCATTGAGATCCTCGGGGCGCACCCATTTGCGGGTGTGGAAGTTGATGCCGTCGTCGTGCGGATACGATGCCTCTGCCATGGACCCGAGTGTAGATGGCACATGAGTCGCAAGCATTACGAGCATCTGCTCAGGGCGGAGCCGCCGAGAGCAGAGAACGGCGCAGCGGCACGGCGCCCCGCACAGGCTGGAGGGCATGAACGATGAAAAATCCATCCCGCAGTTCGGCCCCGAGGCCCGGCGTGCGCTGCTGCATGAGCGCGTACTCGTGCTCGACGGCGCCCTCGACGACGACAACGGCGCGCTGCTGATGACCCAGCTGCTCACGCTGTCCGCCGAGGATCCGGTCGACGACATCGCCCTGTGGATCCACTCGCCGGGCGGATCCGTACCTGCCATGCTTGCGATCCGCGACATCATGCGCCTGATCCCGAACGATGTGTCCACTCTCGCGCTCGGGCTCGCCTGCAGCGCGGGCCAGTTCCTGCTCTCCGCCGGAACTCACGGTGCGCGTCGAGCGCTGCCGCACGCGCGAGTCCTCATGCACCAGGGATCCGCTGGCATCGGCGGCTCGGCCGTCGAGATCGAAACACAGGCAGACGATCTGCGTCAGACGCGCGACACCGTGCTGGGGCTGATATCGGATGACACTGGGCAGCCGATCGAGCGCATCTTCGAGGATTCACTGCACGACCGTTGGTACTCGGCACACGAATCGCTCGCCTACGGCTTCATCGATGGCATCGTGACGTCGATGACGGAAGTCTTCCCACGCCGGCGGACGCGCGGGGGCCTCGGCACGGGCGGAGCGCAACGATGAGCACTTATACGATCCCCAACGTCATCGCCCAGCATCCGCGCGGCGAGCGGGTCATGGACGTCTACTCGCATCTGCTCTCCGAGCGCGTGATCTATCTCGGCACTGGAATCGACGCTGGCGTCGCTAACGCGCTCATCGCACAGCTCCTGCACCTCGATGCCGACGCTCCCGACGCCGGCGTCCAGTTCTACATCAACAGCGAGGGCGGCGATCCCGGCGCGGCCCTCGCGATCTACGACACGATGCGCCATATCCGCCCGGCCATCGCGACGACTGTCGTCGGGCAGGCGATCGGCCCGGCAGCGTTGCTCGCGGCGGCGGGCGCACCGGGTGAGCGCGCGGCTCTCGCGCACGCACGCATCGTGTTGCACCAACCCACCGGGCAATCGCGCGGCGCGATCCCCGACCTCATCCTCGCCGCCGACGAGGTGGTGCGGGTGCGAGCCGATCTCGAAGCGGTCCTCGCTCGGCACACCGGCCACGCGCTCGCAGAGCTGCGTGCCGACACGGATCGAGATCGCGTGTTCACGGCATCCGCCGCGCGTGACTACGGTCTGATCGACACGGTTCTCGGCGATCGAGCCTGAGAAACAGGTCAGGCAGCGAGCATGAGCGCGGCTCTCGTACCGATCGATCGGTTCGCCGAGATCGGCGCCGGGGCCGCGTTCAGCTCCTGCGCGACACCGCTCGTGAGATCGACCAGCGTCGCCTCGAGTGCACCGGCGATCGCGGCGATCATCTCGCTCGATGGCTCCTTGCGCCCGCGCTCGATTTCGGAGAGGTACTGCGGCGAGACGCCCGCCTTCTCGGCGGTCTCGGCGAGTGTCTCGCCCCGCTCGTGGCGTCGGCGCCGCAACTGGTCGCCGAGCAGGTGGCGCCATAGCGGTTCCGGGCCGTGGCGACCGGTTCCTGGCGGGAGCGATTCGGATTGAGGACGCAGCGCGATGATGTCGGCCATGCCTCACGGTAACGCCGGCCCGTTGCCCGATGACACGCGTTCTGCTCAGAGCAGAACGGTGACGCCGCGATCTCGGCGTCATCGGCCGGCCGAGGCCGGCGCATAGAACGCCGGACGTTCCGGCGTATGGACCTCCTGCACGCCGCCCTCGAGCGCGCGCACTCCGGCCTCACACGCGAGGGCGACAAGGTAGCCGTCCCAGGCGTTCGGCCCATCAACGAGGCTTCCAGCCCGGACCGCGTCGACCCATCGCTGGACCTCGATGTCGTACGCCGCGGAGAAGCGAGTGGTGAAGCTCGTGTGATCGGTGTGATCGGTCTGCCCGAGAGCGCGCCGCTGCGGATCCCCGATGCGCACGACCGACCGAGAGAACACGGCCTCTGTCGTGACCTGGTAGGCGAACTGCACGTTCACGCTCATCTCGACGTCGACGAGCATGCCGTTCTCGAGCTGCATGATGACGAGGATCGGCTCGCGGAGCCGCTCCGGCGCCAACGGATTGCGTCGCGAGTGCCTCACCTCGACGCTCGTCACCGGGGAACCCGCGAGCCACGGAACCACATCGAACTCGTGCACGACCGAGTCGTTGATGAGCATCTCCTGCACATACGATTCCGTCACCGAAGGATTCCGGTGGGCGCAGTGCAGCATGAGCAGCTCGCCGGCATCACCGGACTCGATGAGTTCGCGCAGCGCCGCGTACTCCGGATCGAACCGACGCATGAACCCGACCTGAGTATGCGGCCGGTCGAGCTGTTGTTCCGCCTCGAGCACCCGCCGCGATGTCGCGGAGTCGGGCGTCAGCGGCTTCTCGCAGAGGATCGGCAGCCCCGCCTCGAGCGCGGGCAGCAGGACCGGGAGGTGTGCCGGTCCGGGAACCGCGACGAGCACGGCGTCGATCGCCTCGGCCGCGATCGCGTCCTCGATCCGCGCGAACGTGCGCGCATCCGGTGCGACGGCGACAGCGGATGCGGCGCGACCCGGATCCGTTTCGATCACGGCGGCGACGTGCGCGCCGGTGATGCGCGACGCGATCCGCTGAATGTGGTCGGCGCCCATCGCGCCGGCTCCGACGACTGCGATGCGCAGGTTCTGTGTCATACTCATCGGTTCTCAGAACTGGCGCGCGAGGTGGGTGCAGCCGTGAAGGTGCTCGCGCGTGCGGCGCGCGATCGGAAACGGCCTGTCCGGATCACAGCCGTACATGTCCTGCTCGACGATGGCGAAGATGTCCGGCGATATCGAGGCCGCGGCCTCGATGATCGGGGCGAGCTCTGGGATGCCGTGTGGCGGTTCGATCATGATGCCGTCCGCCACGGCGTCTTTGAAGCTCACGTCGTTCTTCAGCACGTCGAAGAGCATCGACTGGTCCACCTGTTTCAGGTGCAGGTATCCGATGCGATCGGGCCGCTGCTGAATCAGCGAGAGGCTGTCACCGCCGTAGTACGCGAAATGTCCCGTGTCGAGGCAGAGATTCGTGTATCGCGGATCCGTCTCGTCGAGCAAGCGGTTCACCTCGCGCGTCGTGCCGACGTGGCTGTCGGCGTGTGAGTGGAACTGCTGCCTCACGCCATACTCCTCGTAGAGCGCCTTACCGAGCCAGTCATGGCCCTCGGCGAGCGCGCGCCATTGCTCATCGGTCAGCGTGCGCGGCTCGAGGTTCTCGCCCGTGGAATCACTGCGCCACAGGTCAGGGATCACGACGATGTGCTCCGCACCGAGCGCCGACGCCAGCCCCGCGACCCTGACGGCCTGATCCCACGCGCGCCGTCGCTCGTCCTCCGACTTGTGGAAGCCGGTGAACACGGTTCCGGCCGAGAGCTTCAGGCCGCGCGCGCCGAGCTCGTCCCGAAGCTGCCGAGGATCCGTCGGCAGATAACCGTATGGGCCGAGCTCGATCCAGGTGTATCCGGCGTCGGCGGCCTCGTCGAGAAATCGTGCCCACGGAACCTGGCCCGGATCATCGGGGAACCACACGCCCCACGAGTCAGGTGCCGTGCCGATGCGCAGGCCGTTCTTCTCCGTCACGCAATGCCTCGTCTCTGAGCTCACCTCTCAGGAGCGTCCGCGCCCGAGGAGTCACCTCCATTATCGCGAACGATCGAGGAGCCTGCGTCAGACGAGCGCTTCCTCCACGACCGCGGCCTCAATCCGCACGGGCTCACGCCGGGGCAGGATCCGCGGGTGCACGCCCGCCATGCGCTCGAGCACGCGCAACACCTGCCCCGAGTACCCGAACTCGTTGTCGTACCAGACGTAGAGCACGACATTCTCGTCGCCCTCCGCGAGGGTCGCGAGCCCATCGACGATGCCAGCGCGATTCGTGCCGACGAAATCGCTCGAGACCGCATCAGGGTTCTCGCTGTAGTCGATCTGCTGGCGCAACGGAGCCGTGAGCGACGTCTGACGCAAGAACGCGTTGATCTCGTCGGCCGTCGTCGCGCGATTCAGCTGCAGATTGAGAATCGCAAGTGACACGTTGGGAGTGGGTACGCGAATCGCGCTGCCCGTCAGCTTTCCCTTCAACTGCGGCAAAGCCTTCGCGACGGCCTTCGCTGCCCCGGTCTCCGTGATGACCATGTTCAGCGACGCCGCGCGTCCGCGCCGGGCGCCGCTGTGGAAGTTGTCGATGAGGTTCTGGTCGTTCGTGAACGAGTGCACGGTCTCGACGTGACCGCGGCGCACCCCGTAGGCCTCGTCGATCGCCGCGAGCACGGGCGTGATCGCGTTCGTCGTGCACGAGGCCGCCGAGACGATCGCGTCGTGCGCGGAGATGTCGTCGCTGTTGACGCCGAACACGATGTTCTTGATGTCGCCCTTGCCTGGCGCGGTCAGCAGCACGCGCGACGTTCCGGTCGCGCGCAGGTGCTGGTTCAGCCCTTCCTGATCGCGCCAGCGGCCGGTGTTGTCGACGACGATCGCGTCATGGATGTCGTAGGCCGTGTAGTCGATCGCCGCCGGATCGTTCGCGTAGATCACCTGGATCAGCGTGCCGTTCGCGAGAATCGTCTCGTTCTCCTCGTCCACCTCGACGGTTCCGGCGAAGGGTCCGTGCACCGAGTCGCGCTTCAGCAGCTCCGCGCGCTTGAGGAGGTCGTCATCGGATCCGCGGCGCACGACGACCGCGCGCAGCCGCAGGCCATCGCCAGATCCTTGGTGCGCGATCAGCAGCCGCGCGACCAGCCGGCCGATGCGACCGAATCCGTACAGCACCACGTCCGTGGGACGGCTCGGCTCGGCCGTCATCACCTCGGCGAGCTCGTCGCGCAGGAAGTCGTCGAGACTGCCGTCCTCGTAGGATCCCCCGCGCGCATCGAACTCCGTCACGAGCCGCGCGATGTCGATCGATGCGGGGCCCGGCACGATGCGTCCGAACGCCTCGAGCACCGCGAGCGACTTCTCGGGGCTCAGCACCTGGTCTCCGACCTTGCGAGTGAACCGATGTGCTTTCAGGATCTCGGCGGGCGATCGTCCGAGAAGCCGGCGGCCGAGAATCGACGGCACGACTCCGTGCTCTCGATACAGACGACCGATCAGCGGGATCATCCGCTCGGCGAGTTCCTCTCGTGCGGCCCATTCGATCCGGCTGGTTTCGTACGCGGTGCTCACGCTCGGCGACTCCTTGTGCTTCGGCGGGTTCGCCGCGCCTGCGGCATGTATTGATTCCAGCGTATGGTGATGTATTCGCGTTCTGCGACGCATAAACGGCGCAAGAATCGCGGTTCTTAATGTTTTCGATATGCGCTGGGCGGATAACGATTCGGGATCGGTAGGCTGAGTCGAGGACCGCCCGCTCGGGCGATCGAGAGAAACACTTCCCACTCTGCAAGGGGGCGCCATGCGCGACAGCTCGACCGAAGACGGGCTCCACGCCACGATCCACCCCGATGGGTCCGCGGTGCTCGTGATCGACGAGACGCCGAGCGAGATCCACACACAACACGCTGAGGACGCCCGGCGCGAGATCGTGCGCCTCACGGCAGAGATCGCGCGCCAGCTCGACGCTCCGATCCGTGTGATCGTGACGGAGCCCGACGGCGAGTGGCCGCTGGTCGTCGACGGCGACGAGCGCGTCGAATACGCCTCGCCCGACGGGGCGCCGCGCCCGACGTTCGCCTCGGCACCGGATCCCGCGCCGAAAATCACGCGCCCTGCGTCCGCCGACGCCGACACGCGACCGGTCACGGTCATCGACCCGGCACCGACGCGCGGCGCGGGCCCGGTGCGATCTAGCGAGAGCGCGCGCTCCACCGAGACCTCGCGTTCGGCGGGTCCGGCGCGCGTGTCGGCCCGGCCCGAGGCCGAGCAGCAGACCCCGCAGCGCGAGACGTTCCTGACGGGCATTCACGACGAGGACCAGCGCGAGGATCCGGCGACCCGCGGATTCCGCGGCGCCATGACCCGCATGGGCATGCGCATGGGTCCTGGCGCCGACGAGCGCGCCGAGCGGGCCGACCAGCTCGCCGTCGCCCAGCACTGGCCCGGACCGCGCACGATCGCGGTCGTGAACGGCAAGGGCGGATCCGGAAAGACGCCCACGACGATCCTCACGGGCGCCGTGTTCGCGCGCTTCGGCGGCGCGGGCGTGCTCTCGTGGGACAACAACCAGACCCGCGGCACGCTCGGCTGGCGCACGGAGCAGGGGCCGCACGAGGCGACCCTCCACGACATGCTGGGCGCGGCGGATCACCTGCTGTCGACCGACGCGCAGGCCGCCGACGTCGCGAACTTCGTGCACCACCAGCGGCAGGACCGCTTCGATGTGCTGCGCTCGCAGCCGATCGCGCTCGCGTCGGAACAGCGCGTGTCGGCGGAGGACGTCGACCGGATCCACGCCGTCGCGGCCCGCTATTACCGGCTGATCATCATGGACTCGGGCAACGACGAGTCGGATCCGCTCTGGCTGCGCATGATCGACCGCACCGACCAGCTGGTCGTCGCCACGACGAGCCGCGATGAGCACGCCGAGGCCGGCGCGCTGCTGCTCGATGCGCTGGCGGAGCGCGACGAGCGCTCGGCGCAGCTCGCGGCGAACGCCGTGACGGTCGTGAGCCAGGCCGATCAGAAGGCGCCGGCGAGCGAGGTGCGGCGCGTGGTCGACGGGTACCGCAAGCTCACGCGCGACGTCGTGCAGATCCCGTTCGACCCGGCGATGATCGACGGCCACCTGCACTACAGCGCACTGCGCCCGGCGACCCAGCGCGCCTGGCTGGCGGCCGCCGCCGCCATGGCCCGAGGCTTCGCGGGCGGCGAGTAACCCCTATACCTTCATTTCTGGCACATTTCTGCGTTGATTTGCACCATGAAATGTGCCAGAAATGAAGGGTTGGGGGGGTTAGAGGCGGGCGAGCGCCGTGATTGTCAGCACGGGTTCGCCCGTTTCCGCCGATTCGGCTAGGTCGATCGCTGCCGCGATGCGCCAGTCGTGGTTGCCGGCCGGGTCGTCGATCGTCTGGGTGACGCGCCAGACGTCCGCACCCTCGTCGATCTCGCACAGCTTCGGCGAGCGCGCGGCGGATCCCGTCAGGATGTCGTCGTGCTCGTCGAAGTATGCGTCGAGCGCCTCGGGCCACCCTGCATCGGGATCGAGCGCCACGAGCTCGTTGTCGCGCTCGAGCGCCGCGAGCTGCACGCGGCGGAACATCGCGTTGCGCACGAGCACCGTGAAGGCACGGCGATTCGCGACGACCGACGGCGGAGACGGCGGCAGCACGGCGCCGTCCGCGGGGTCTGCGTCGAGGCCGGCCATGAGGGTCTCCCACTCGTCGACGAGGCTCGAGTCGACCTGGCGCACCATCTCGCCGAGCCATTCGACGATGTCGTCGAGCTCGTCGGTCTGCGCCTCCGGCGGCACGGTCTGGCGGATCGTGCGGTACGCGTCGGACAGGTAGCGCAGCACGAGCCCTTCGCTGCGTCCGAGCTGGTACCACTGCACGAACTCGGCGAAGCTCATCGCGCGCTCGAACATGTCGCGCACGATCGACTTCGGCGACAGCGCGAAGTCGCGCACCCACGGCTGCGACGCCGCGAACGTCTCGAAAGCCTGGCTGAGCAGCTCGTCGAGCGGTTTCGGGTGCGTGATCTCCTCGAGTAGCTCCATTCGCTCGTCGTATTCGATCCCCTCGCGCTTCATCTCGCCGACGGCCTCGCCGCGCGCCTTGAACTGCTGCTGGCTGAGGATCTGGCGCGGATCATCGAGCGTCGCCTCGATGACGCTCACGACGTCGAGCGCGTAGTGACCGGATCCGGCTCCGCCGTCCTGCTCGTCGGGATCGAGCAGTTCGAGCGCCGCGAGCGCGAACGGCGACAGCGGCTGGTTGAGCGCGAAGTTCGGCTGCAGGTCGAGGAACAGACGGATCCGCCCGTCGCCCGTGACCTCGATCAGCTCGGCGTCGCGCAGCGTGCGGAAGATCGCGAGCGCCCGGCGCGCGAGCGCGTACTGCTCGCGCCTCGGCTGGTGGTTGTCGAAGACGATCGAGCGCACGTTGCCGAACACGTCTCCCCCGCGGGCAATGATGTTGATCAGCATCGCCGACGTCATCTGCATGCGCGGGGTGAGGATCTCGGGCTCGGCCTCGATGAGCTTGTCGAAGCTCTGCTCGCTCCAGCTGATGAAGCCCTTCGGCGCCTGCTTCTTCTTGACCTTCTTCAGCTTCTTCGGGTCGTCCCCGGCTTTCGCGACCGCCTGCGCGTTGTCGATCTCGTGCTCGGGCGCGAGCACGACGACGTTGCCATACGGGTCGTAACCGGCGCGACCCGCGCGGCCCGAGATCTGGTGGAACTCGCGCGCGCCGAGACGGCGCATGCGGGATCCGTCGTACTTCGACAGCTCGGTGATCAGCACGGTGCGTATCGGCACGTTGATGCCGACGCCGAGCGTGTCGGTTCCGCAGATCACGCGTAGGAGCCCCTGCTGCGCGAGGGTCTCGACGAGGCGGCGGTAGCGCGGCAGCATGCCGGCGTGGTGCACGCCGATGCCGGCGCGCACCAGTCGAGACAGGGTCTTTCCGAAGTTCGTCGTGAACCGGAATCCGCCGAGCGCGGCGGCGATCTCGTCGCGCTGCTCGCGCGTGGTCACGTTGATGCTCGCGAGCGCCTGCGCACGCTCCATCGCGGCGGCCTGGCTGAAGTGCACGACATAGACCGGCACCTCGCGATCCGCGAGCAGCTCCTCGACCACCTCGTGCGCGTGGCGCTTCTCGTAGCGGAAGTGCAGCGGGACCGGCCGCTCGGCCCCCGCCACGAGCGTGGTGTCGCGGCCGGTGCGCCGGGCGAGATCCTCTTCGATCTCGGTCGTGTCTCCGAGGGTTCCCGACATCAGCAGGAACTGCGCGCGCGGCAGGAGCAGCAGCGGCACCTGCCACGCCCAGCCGCGGTCGCGGTCGCCGTAGTAGTGGAACTCGTCCATGACGACCTGGTCGACATCGGCGTCGGCACCCTCGCGCAGCGCCAGGTTCGCGAGGATCTCGGCCGTGCAGCACACGATGGGCGCGTCGGAGTTGACCGACGAGTCTCCGGTGACCATGCCCACGTTCTCGGCGCCGAACGTCTCGACGAGCGAGAAGAACTTCTCGCTCACCAGGGCCTTGATGGGCGCCGTGTAATAGGTGCGGCCGCCGCGGCCCACGGCGATCGCGTGCGCCGCGAGCGCGACGAGCGATTTGCCGGTGCCGGTGGGCGTGGACAGGACCACGTTGTTGCCGCTCGCGAGCTCCATCGCCGCCTCGTCCTGCGCGGGGTACAGCGCGATGCCCCGGCCGGTCGCCCATTCGAGGAAGGCGTCATACAGGGCATCGGCGTCATCACCGGCCGCTTGCGCGGCCTCAAGCAGGGTAGGCATCGTCAACCAGTCTGCCCCACGCCTCTCTCCCCCCGCACAATGCAGTCAATATCCGACCGCACACCACGGTCAGCCGGTTCCGCACCCGTTCCGGCCTCGGATTGACTGCGTTGTGCCCGGTAGCCTGGATCGATGCCCGAGTATCCCGCGACGATCGCCCGCCGCGTGGTCCACGAGATCGAGATCAAGAGGTCGCGGTTCATCACGTACCTCGCGCCCGTGACCTCGGTCGCCGAGGCCGACGCGTTCATCGCCGAGGTCCGCAAGAAGCACTGGGATGCCCGGCACAACTGCGTCGCGATGATCACGGGAGTGACGGGCGACCAGGCCCGGTCGTCCGATGACGGCGAGCCGTCGGGAACCGCCGGCGTGCCCATGATGGAGGTGCTGCGGCACCGCGACATGACCGATCTCGTCGCGGTCGTCACCCGCTACTTCGGCGGCATCAAGCTCGGCGCCGGCGGGCTCGTGCGCGCCTACGGCGGGGCCGTGTCGGAGGCGCTGGATCACGCTCAGCGGGTGCACCGCCGCGCGCTCACCGCCGTGCGGATCGACGTGCCGCACGCCGAGGCCGGCCGGTTCGACAACCTGCTGCGCGATTGGGCCGCGCGCCACGACTCCACGCTGGGCGACCCGGTGTACGGCGCCGCGGCCGTGTTCGAGGCCTGGGCGCCGGAGGCCGAGCTGCCCGCGCTGATCGCCGATGTCGCGACGTGGTCGTCCGGCGCACTGACGCCGGTGGTCGGCGAGACGCGTGTGACCGACGTGCCTGCCTGACCGGCGCACAACTACGGCACCGTCGGCCGACTCCCGCGGAACCCGCACGCACTCCGGCCGATCGCGCCGCCGCGTGCCGTCGTTGTGCGCCGGCGCTACTCCGCCCCGGCCCGCAGGAACTCGATGCCGGCCTGCTTGAACTGACGCGCACCCGGGGCGTTGAAGTGGTGCCGGCCCGGAACCTCGATGAATCTCCCCGCCGGCAGGTGCGAGGCGAGCTGCTTCGACTGCTCGAAGATGCTGTCCTTCGTGCCGGCCGCGACCAGCACCGGCTGCTGCGGCGGATTGCCCATATCCGGATCCTCGTCGCCGAACCGCATGCCGCCGGCGAGCGCGACGAGCGCGTTCAGGTCGTTGTCCGGCACCCGCTCCGCGAGGCGGACATAGTTCTGCGTCGCGGGATCCGCGACGGGCGTTCCGTCGTCGATGTACGCCCGCGCCTGCTCGAGATCGAGGCGGCCGAGCGGCCGACCGTCCGGGATCCCGCCGAGCACCGCACGCTCGACGCGCAGCGGCCGCTCGGAGGCGAGGTGCCACCCGACGCGGGCACCGAGCGAGTATCCGAGGTAGAGAACCGGATCGATCATGTACGTATCAAGGATCGCCTCGATGTCCGCGACGAACGCCGACATCGTGTAGTCCTCAGCCTCATGCGGCTTCTCGCTCTGGCCGTGCCCGCGCTGGTCGATGCCGAGCACACGGAATCCTGCGCGGACGAGCGCCGACACCCACCCGGTGCTGACCCAGTTGTCGCGACAGCTCGACGCGAAGCCGTGTACCGCCAGCACGACGGGCGCGTCCTCATCGCCCCATGTGTACGTCGCGATGCGGAATCCCTCCTGCGACATCACGTACTGCGGCTTCGGTAACTCGGGAAACAGCGGAAACGACATATCCCCATTGTCCACCCGGCGCGCGCGGAGCGCGCCGGGTCAGGTCACGCCGTCGGAATCGCGAAGATCGGCTCGCTGGTCGGCAGGCCGGTCGGCGATCCGCCCTCCGGTTCCACGGTTACGGCGACGACATCGCCGGGGAGCATTTCGCCGTCGAGCAGCGCGACCGCTTCGCCCGATTCCGGTTCGAAGATCCCCGCCGGCAGCGCTGTCTCGCCGCGCACGAACCACAGCTGATATGTGCGGTCGGATTCGAGCGGCTCGAGCCCGTCGGCGACGAGCACCGCCTCCCCCAATTCCGCGGACCAGTGAACGGTCGCGGTGCCGTCGCCCACCGGTGCTGACGCCTGCGCGGCGTCAGCGGCTGCTTCGATCTCGTCCAGCGCGACGACGGAGGCCGGACGAGCGAGGTAGTCGTTCAGCGCCATCGAGCCGAACCCGATACCGGCCACCAGGGCGATGCCTGCGGCGAGCGCGAACATGATCCGCAGTCGCTTGGGGCGCGCTCGGTGCTCACTCGCTTGCGGCGGCACGGGCGCGTCCTGCCCCGAGGACTCCGTCGTGTCGGCGGGCAACTGAGGCATCGACGCGATCTGAGCAAGCAGCGCATCACGCACCCCTGCGCTCGGGAGGGCCGGCGCAGCGGCATCTGCAAGGCCACCGACGGTGTCGGCGTCCTCGTCAGCGATCGGCTCCCATTCAGGGTGCGCGCGGAGCGCCTCGAGGTACCTCGCCTCGTCCTCCGCCGACAGGGCATGCAACGCGTGACCAGCGGCAAGTTCCGCGAACTCGTGCTCGTTCATGCTGTCACCCCCATTTCGTTGCGCAGGCGCGTGAGCCCGTCTCTCATCCGAGTCTTGATCGTTCCCAGCGGCGATCCCACCAATGCGGAGATCTCGCTCTGGCTATACCCGCCGAAGTACGCGAGAACGAGTGCCTCCCGCTGTGCCTCGGGGAGCGCCCCGAGCGCGCTCACCGCTTGTTCTCCCGCGATGCCGAGCTCGGCTTGCTCCGCGACGCTGTCGTGCGGGATTCCGATGTCTCTCAGTCCTGCCCGAACGTCCCGGTCGGCGCTGGCTTGCGACGCTCGGACCCGGTCCACCGCTCGCCGGTGTGCGATCGTCAAGATCCAGGTTCGTCCTTGCCCTTTGTTCGGAGCGAACCGCGCGGCGGATTGCCACACTTCGAGGAACACTTCCTGCAGCACTTCCTCGCTCTGCGAGCGATTGACGAGCACGCGGAGGATCAATCCGAATACGCGCGCGGTGAGCATGTCGTAGAGCTCGGCGAACGCCGCTCGGTCTCCGTCGGCGACGCGGAGGAGGAGGACCCCGGCGGCGTCATCCGCCGTTCCGTCCTCGGGCACGTCCGTTCCGTCGATGACCATCTCGACAAGCATGCCGCATCCGCCGTTCGCCGCTGGCATTTCGTTCACCCGAAGGTGAAGGAATATACCTGCACGCCGTCTGGGACGTCGATATCGAGCACGCCCGACGAGAGCTTCGAGCTGTCGACGATTCCGTAGGATCGCGGGGTGCCGTCGACCTCGACCGTCTTCTCCTCGCCGTCGGGCTCTCGAACGGTGAGCTCGCCGGATCCCGCGAGCACCATGCGCACCTCCGCCGCGTGATACTCGAGACGCACGCTTCCCCCGGCGCTCGTCGTCGGCTCCGCGTACTGCGTCTCGATGTTCCAGTCGCCCTCGAGGGCGAACGTGTCGTCAGCCTGCTCTGCGGGGAGCGAGAAGGTTCCTGGACCGGCACGGTACGGATCCTCGCCGCCGAAGTTCACGTCCTTTGATGACCCGAGGAAGGTCTCGGGCGTCGTCGAGCCCTGTTCCGGCGTCTCGTCTGCGACATCCGACTCCGCGGGCAGCTCCACATCGGCGTTCGCGTCGACGAGCAGCTCGCGGATCATGCTCTCGGTCGCCGCGTAGTTCCCCTCGCCGAAGGAGATGTGCCGGACGGTGCCCTCCGCGTCGATCAGGTAGTGCGCCGGCCAGTATCGGTTGCGGTAGTTCGTCCAGGTCGAGAGGTCGTTGTCGAGCGCGACCGGGTATTCGATGCCGAAGTCGCGGATCCCCGCTGCGACGTTCTTCGCGTCCTTCTCGAACGCGTACTCGGGCGAATGAACGCCGATGACCTGAAGCCCGAGGTCGCCGTAAGTCTTGTCCCAGCCGACGACGTGGGGGATCGAGCGCTGGCAGTTGATGCAGGAGTATGCCCAGAAGTCGATGAGGACGACCTCGCCACGCAGTTCTTCCAGGTCGAGCGACTGGCCGCCGTCGGTGTTCAGCCACTGCTCGATCCCGCGGATCTGGGGGGCCGTGCCGCACGATTCGAGTTCGTCGGCACCATTCGTGCAGTTATCCAGCTCACGGTTCTCGTCGGTGACGAGCCCGCCGAGGCTAAGGGCTTCCTCCGCCGCGTGGTTCTCCGTGAGCTGCTGTTGCAGCGGAGCGGTGTAATCCGGCACCAGCCGTTGCAGCGCCTGCGGCACGTTGAAGGCGAGGCCCACGGCGAGCGCGATCATGGCGATGCCGGCCGCGATGCGAAGCCCGCGCTCCTTCGTGCGGAACGCGCGGATCCGTTCGATGACGCCGCGCCCTGCGAGGGCGAAAACCAGCAGCGGCACCGCAACGCCGACGGCGAAAGAAACCGTGAGCATCACGGTTCCGATACCGATCTGCCCTGTGGCACCCGCCACGATGATCGCCGCGAGGACCGGACCCGCACAGGGTACGAACACCGCACCGAGGGCGAGACCGACTCCGAAGCCGCTCCCCTGATTCTTGACCTCTTTTCGAGATTGGAAGCGCTGGAACGGCTTCTCAAGGATCCGCTCGAACCGCGGCACGAGAAGACCGATTCCGAGGACCGCGAGCACCGCGATGCCCGCCCACCGGATGATGTCCTGCGGCAGACCCAGCAGTCCCAGCACGAGGGACCCCACGAGAGTGACCAGGGTGAAGCTGACGAGGAGGCCCGCGATCACGAGGTACGGCCTGCTGCGCCTCGCGGGAGCAGGACCCCCCTCGCCGCCTTCGAAGCGCGCCGATTGGGCGCCGCCCGTCAAGAAGATGACCGGCAGAACCGGCAGAATGCACGGCGAGATGCCGGTGATGAGACCGCCGAGCAGCCCGATGATGACCACATCCATGAAGTCCTCGCTTCCGTTGCGAGTTCTTCGGCGCGACGGCCGAATCGGATTGATTCACACCGATTTCAGAATTTCCCAATCCGTTCCGGGCGGGACTCCGAACATCCCTCAAAGCCGCGGAACAATTCGTGGCTCTGATCCCCGGAGGTAGAGATGTTCAGCACTAAGAAGAAGATCACAGCGGCCGTTGCGCTCGGCTTCGCCGGCGCACTCGTGCTGTCGGGCTGTTCGATGGGCGAGGACACGGCGGACGCACCGGCCGAGTCGGCTCCTGAGACGATGGAGACCACGGCCCCCGAGGCCCCGGAGACGCCCGAAGCCGAGATGATGGATCCGGCCGCCAACCTGGTCGGCCCCGGCTGCGCGGAATACGCGGAAACCGTACCGGACGGTGCGGGCTCCATCCAGGGCATGTCCGCCGATCCCGTCGCCGTCGCCGCATCGAACAACCCGCTGCTGACGACTCTCGTCTCGGCGGTGAGCGGCGAGCTCAACCCGGACGTGGACCTGGTCGACACTCTCAACGGAGACGAGTTCACGGTCTTCGCACCGGTCGACGACGCCTTTGCGAAGATCGATGAGGCCACGATCGAGACGCTCAAGACCGACAGCGACATGCTGAGCTCGATCCTGACGTACCACGTCGTTCCGGGCCAGATCGAGCCCGCCGACATCGAAGGCATGCACACCACCGTGCAGGGCGCTGACCTCGAGGTCACCGGCAGCGGAGACGAGTGGATGGTCAATGACGCCAACGTCATCTGCGGCGGAGTCCAGACCGCGAACGCCACGGTGTACCTGGTCGACTCGGTTCTGATGCCCCCGGCCGAGTAGATCGGCTTCGCCAGAGAAATGACCTGGCAGGTGTGGCCGCTGGCGAACTTGCCAGCGGCCACACCTTGTTTCGTCACCCGCGCCGATGGCGCCCCGAACGCCGACGAGAGTGGCTGCGCCGAGATCTACGGCTGCAGGCCTGCGATCGCGGGCTTGAACCCGAGGCGCGGATTCTCGCAGCACCCCGGGCGGCACACGTCGAACCACGGTCCGATGGTCGTGGTGTTCGAGCGCCGCGACGTGGGCCGTGCAAATATTCGCTCCTGCACGAGGTCGACGAGGGCCTGTACGAAGTCAGGGTGCGTGCCCGGGGTCGGTGTGCGCGCGACCCAGAGGCCTCGACGCTCGGCGGTCTCTCGCGCCTCGACGTCGAGATCCCACATCACTTCCATGTGGTCGCTCACGAACCCCACGGGCACGATCAGCACGGCCGTCCCGAGGTCGAGGGCGCCGATAGCGTCATTGATGTCGGGCTCGAGCCACGGCTGTATCGGGGGCCCGGAACGGGACTGGTAGACGAGCTGCCAGGAGGTTCCGGGCGCCGCCTCCGCGATGACGTGCTCGGCGACAGCGAGGTGCTGGGCGGCATACCCGCCTCCGTCGACCTCAGTGAAGAGCCCGGCGCCGGAACGCGCGGCGTCGTCGCTCGGAATGCTATGAGTGGAGAACAGCACCTCGATGTTCGACGCATCGTGGCCGTCTCGGATCGCCGCGGCGACGCCCTCGCGCACACCGTCGATGAAGGGCTGGATGAAGCCGGGGTGCGAGAAGAATTGGCGCACCTTGTCGATCTGAAGCGTGGCCCCGAGCCCTGTCGCTTCCAGCGCGTCCGCCCAGTCCTCGCGGTACTGGCGGCATGACGAGTACGAGGAGTAGGCGCTCGTCGGAATCGCGATCATCGTCCGGACGCCGTCCTCGGCGGCCTGCGCGAGTGCATCGTCGAGATACGGCGCCCAGTTGCGATTGCCCCAGTAGACGGGCAGGTCGAGACCAGCGCGACCGAGCGCGTCCTGCAGTGCCGCCTGAAGTCGACGGTTCTGTTCGTTGATCGGGCTGATGCCGCCGAAATGCCGGTAATGGTGCGCGACTTCTTCGAGCCGCTCGTCCGGGATCCCTCGCCCTCGCGTGACGTTCCGGAGGAAGGGCAAGACGTCGTCCTGCCCTTCCGGCCCGCCGAATCCGGACAGAAGTATCGCGTCGTAGTCCATCGGCCGTGTGGTGTGCTCCGGCCCGTCCTGCGTCGCCGCGGTTGCCGACGGCACTGCCGCGCCAGCTGCCAGATGCACGCCTGAAGCGGCAGGAGGCTTCCGCTCCCGCCGCTCACCAGTTCCTGCCGCCATGTGGTGCGGGCGTGCGTGGTCCGGGACGTCATTCGTCTGCATGGGTTCTCCTGTTCTCGGGCTGGTCACTCGTCGATCTGCTGGCCCGCCGAATGAGAGGGGACTTTCTCCCACTCGGCGATCGGCCCGCCGACGACGATGAATGCGGGATGCGGATCGGGGCGATGAAGCTCGTGCCAGCGTATCCACGTATCGGGGCTGCGCCTCTGCAGCTTCGCGAGCAGGTGCTGCCACTCGTAGGCGAGCTGGCCATCGTTGACGTGCAGCTGCTCACGAGATCCCGTGACGCGGATCTTGTCGCGGGAGAAGCGGTAACCTCGAGCGTCCGCCTCGTCGACGATCGCGCTGAGATAGTCGCCCATCGCTGCTCGCGAGTTCTCTGTGTGTTGGAACCGGCGCAATTGGGGATGATGCGAATACCCGCCGCCAGGCTTCGTGAGCACCGATTGTGCGAGCAGCCCCTCACGCCAGCATGCCGTCAGTGCTTGGCGGTCGAAGTACCGCGGATGCATCGACCACAATCTCATGACGCGTCCGCCGCAGACCGCTCGGCGTCTCGCAGGATGCTGCGGGCCATTCCGTTGAAGAGGATGCCGTGGAACGGCAGAAGCACAAGCCAATACAACCGGCCCGAGAGCCCCTTCGGGAAGTAGACGGCGCGCTGGCGATAGCGGCTTCCGGACTCATTCGGTTCGACTTCCAACTCGAGCCAGCCGCGGCCCGGCATTCGCATCTCGGCCCGCAACCGCAACGTGCGCCCTCGTTCGATCGACTCGACCCGCCACACATCGATGACGTCACCGCTGTTCACCCGGTACGGGTGTCGTCGACCGCGGCGCATGCCGACGCCGCCGACGAGCTTGTCGATCCATCCGCGCGCCGCCCAGGCGAGTGGGAACGAGTGCCAGCCTCGGACGCCGCCGATCGCTTCGATCACGTCCCACACGGCGCCAGCCGGTGCGGTGCTGTCGCGCTCGCGCAGGTCGGTGAAGACGGTGTGGCCCGCCCAATCAGGGTCGCTCGGCAGCGGGTCGCTGGGCGCGCCGGGCACGGTGGCACTCTGCCAGCTCGTCTCGACCTGCCCCTCGGCTTCGCGCTTGAGCGCGAGCCGAACTGCGGTGCGATAAGCGATCAGCCCGTCCTCGGGCGGCGCGATGTATTGGTCGATGTCGCGTTCGGAGACGACACAGTCATTCTGCAGCGATGCGATGATCGGCACCGCGAGCTGGCGTGGAATGGGACTGACCAAGCTCACCCATTGCGAGGCGAGCCACGGAGTCAGTACCGGAAGCGCCGCTATCCGGCGCTGCGGCAGGCCCGCTTCCACCGCATATCCGTTCATCATCTGCCCGTAGCGCAGAACGTCGGGGCCGCCGATGTCGAATGCCCGGTTGAGGTCCTCCTCGACGGCGACGGCCTGGACGAGGTAGCGCAGCACGTCGCGAATCGCGATGGGCTGTACGTGGTTGCGCACCCAGCGCGGCGCGGGCATATACGGAAGAACCTCGGTGAGGTGCCGGATCATCTCGAACGACGCCGATCCGGATCCGATCACAATGCCCGCCTGAAACACCAGCGCCGGCACTGAGCAGTCCAGGAACGTCTGGCCGACAGCCGCGCGCGATGCGAGATGGGCCGACAATCGACCGCCATGAGGGTGCAGACCGCCGAGATAAACGAGCCGTCCCACACTCGCAGCTTCCGCAGCTTCCGCGAACGTACGCGCAGCCTGCGCCTCGGCGTTCTCGAAGTCGCGCCCCGCACTCATCGCGTGCACGAGGTAGAAAGCCACGTCGACACCGGTCATCGCGCGACGCGTCGCGACGGCGTCCGACAGGTCTGCCTTGAACACTCGCACGCGGCTCCGCCACGGGACATCGCCCAGCTTCCATGGCGAACGAACGCACACGCTCACGTCGTACCCCGCATCGAGCAGCTGCGGAACGAGCCGCCCGCCGACGTAGCCCGTCGCACCCGTGACGAGTACACGCGTCATACGAACATCCCTTCGCTCGCGCAGAGAATCAGCAGCAACGTGATCACGAAACCGACTGCATAGTTGATGATGAGAAACCGGCGCCAGGCGCGGTTGGCGCTACCCGAGTGTGCGTCGTCGACACGCACGTACGGCGCCACGCTGACGATGTAGGGCAGTGCCGCCAACGCTGCGAGATTCGCCGGCCAGGGGGTGAAGAGCATGAGGATCCCCGCCACCGTCCACATTCCGATGGCGAACTTCACCGTCCTCCCGGCACCGAGAACGGTCGCGATGGACCCGATTCCGGCATCACGATCGGGCACGATGTCCTGCACGGCTCCGAACGCGTGGCTCGCCATGCCCCAGCAGAAGAACGCGATCATGGTCAGCACGATGGCCGGCGTGATCGTCGTCCCCGCAAGAGCCAGCGCGTACAGAGCGGGCGTGACGAAATGTGTGCTCGAAGTGATCGAATCGAGGACCGGGATCTCTTTGAACCGCAACCCGCGCACCGAGTACGCGAGCACCGCGAACAGGCTGACGGCGAGAACGGCCCACGAGATCGGCTGATCGGCACCGAGGACGACCAGGGTGAGCACGAACGGAGCGGTCAGCACGGCCGCTGCCACGAGCGTCGCACGGTGGATCCTCGGCGGCAGCTTCGCCCCCTCCGCACCCCCCTTGCGGGGATTCGCAAGGTCGGACTCGTAATCGAACACGTCGTTCACGCCGTACATCGTCAAGTTGTACGGCACGAGGAAGAAGATCGTGCCGATGATCAGCGTGAAGTCGATGCGCCCTGTGGTGAGGAAGTAGACCGCGGCGAACGGGTAGGCCGTGTTGATCCAGCTCAGCGGTCGCGACGCGACGACGAGCATGCGCAGCAGCGGCGGACGATCAGGCATCGGTGCGTTCCTTCCTGCCGCCGACGCCGCCGAGCAGCTGCCAGGTCCCGGCAAGCAGAAGTGCGCCCGCGAACGGGTAGAGGAAGTCCTCGAGAGGCATCAGCCCGAAGCGGACACCTGAGATCTCTTCGGCACCGTAATCGAAGAATCCGGCGGCCATCATCACGTTATCGAAAACTGCGGTCAGGATCAGGAGTGCGGTCGTCGTCGCTGCCCACGTGGAGACGTATCGACGCGCGGATCCCCGACGACGGGCGTTCACGGCGCCCGCCAGGAACACGACGGCGCCCGCGCCGACGAAGGGAAGCGACATGAGAAGGTATGTCACCGTCGCCTCGCCTTCTCGCGCCAGCGCTGAGAACCGCTCAGCAGGATGAGCGTGAGATAGGTGAGGAAGCCCAGGAACAGCAGTTCCTCGATCGGGAACTCCGGCGCCAGCAGGATACCGGTCGCCCACCGCGAATCGAGGTGGCGGAAGACTCCCAGGCCGATGCCGACGGCGTCCCAGGCGATGAAGAAACCCACACCGACGACGAGCGCAACTGCACCCGCGACGGGTGCCCGGCGAAAGACCAACCTGAATCGCACGTCGAGCAGGACGAGACACGCTGCGCTGATCAGGAGCGAGGCCGCGTAGATTCCACTCACGGCTCCTCCAACGGCCCGGGGGAGTGATCGCCCCGAACGTGCTTGAGCACGAGTTCCGCGCTGATGAGGCACATGGGCAGGCCCACGCCGGGCACTGACGTGGCCCCGGTGTAATAGAGCCCGTCGACACGGCGGGATCGGGTCACTCCGCGGAAGAACGCGCTCTGGCGCAGGGTGTGCGCGGGCCCGAGCGCGCTGCCGCGGAAGGAGTTGAACTCGGTGACGAAGTCCGCCGGTCCCACGGTGCGCCGCACGACGATGCGCGACGCGAGGTCAGGAACGTCCGCCCAGGCGGCGACCTGGGCGATTGCGCGGTCCGCGATCGTTTCCACCAGTTCGTCGCCTGACGAATCGATCCCCCCGTGTCCGATAGCGGAATCAGGCGGCAGCGGAACGAGCACGAAGAGGTTCTCGTGACCTTCCGGCGCCACGTCGTCATCAGTCGCGCTCGGCCTGCAGACGTACAGCGATGGCTCATCCGGAACACGCGTCGGAGTGCCGAAGATCGCGTCGAAGTTATCGTGCCAGTCGTTCGAGAAGAACAGCGTGTGGTGCAGCAGTTCCGGAAGCGCACCCTCGACGCCGAGCATGATGAGCACGGCGCTCGGGCCCGAAACCTGCTTATTCCAACGCTTCGGCGAATAGGAGCGATCGGACTCGCCGAGCAACGCCGTCTCGGTATGGTGCTCATCGATCGCCGACACGACGATATCGGCGTCCATCCGTTGCACATGCCCGTCCCGCTCGTATTCGACCGAGCGAACAGACCCCTTCGCGCTGGTGATCGACACAACATCGCTGTCGGTCACCAGTTCGACGCCGTTCTCACGCGCGATCTCGACGAGTGAGCCGACGAAGCTTCGGAAACCGCCCCGCGGGTACTTCACACCGTCCATGAGGTCCATGTGGCTCATCAAGTGGTAGAGCGCGGGCGCCTCGAATGGCGACGTGCCGAGAAACACCGCCGGGTAGCCGAGGACCTGGCGCAGGCGCGCGTCACCGAAACGGCGGGCGGCGAATGACCACAGCGAACGTGTCAGCAGCGGCACGACGGCAGGCACGGCTCGGAGGACCTGCGGCGACACGAAATCGCGCCAGGAGGAGAACGGGTTGTAGAGGAACGAACCCACGGCCGCGCGATAAGTCGTCGTCGCAGACGTCAGATACCTGCGGATCCGGTCGCCTGCGCCGCGTTCGCGGCCCTCGAACAGCGCCGCGGCCGAGTCCGCGCCCGAGCGCACATCGATGGGCACCTCCCTCGCGCCATCGATGGGTTCACCATAAACCCGGTAGCCGGGCTGCAACGAAACCAGGTCGAGGTGATCAGATGTCGTCGTGCCCATCATGCGATAAAAGTGTTCGAACACTTCGGGCATGAGATACCAGGACGGACCGGTGTCGAACGTGAACCCGTCCTGCGACCATGCGCCCGCCCTCCCGCCGAGCTCGCTGTTCTTATCCAGTACGGTCACCTGATGTCCGTCGCGCGCGAGCAGACAGGCAGTAGCGAGCCCGCTGACGCCGCCGCCGATGACGACCACACGCGACGCGGTCACCTGACGACCCGCATCGCCAGCGCTCTTACGAGGATCCGCGCCTTCACGGGATTCGGCACCCGCACGCGCATTCGCATCAGCTCCGACGCTGGCGTCGATTCGATGCGGTCGGTGAGTGCAGCGAACATCGCTCGGGCAGCCCACACGGCTGCCCGGCATCCTGACGACAAGAACGGAATCGATGCATCGGCAGCGCGAAGGTCCTGCCTGATCGATGCGACGACGGCGGTCTTCGAACTCTCGGTGAGCCCGTCCTCCGTGCCGGGAAAATACGCGCGCCCTCGGTCGTCGTGATCGCAAGCGAAGTCGCGAAGGAAGTTGACCTTCTGAAATGCCGCTCCGAGGCTTCGAGCGCCCGCGACGAGCAGTTCGCGCTCACCCGCCTCACGTTGCATGCCCGATTCGAAGACTGCCAGGCACATCAAGCCGACGGTCTCAGCAGATCCGTAGATGTATTCGTCAAGCTCCGCGTCCGTGAACGTCGCGGCTTCGAGGTCTCGTCTCATCGACGCGAAGAACGGTCGACACAGGTCCATACTGATGCCGTGTTCCCGGCCCGTCAGCGCGAACGCGTGCACCACGAGGTTCGTGCTGAACCCCAGCTGCAGTGCGCGGCTGGTCTCCGCTTCGAGCTCATCGAGCAGAACAGCTCGCGTCGCCGTGTCCACCCCCGCAGCCTCTGCGGGCCCGTCGACGAGTTCATCCGCGATACGCACGAGCGCATAAATGCGCGCAATGTGCGCCTGCGTTGTCGCGTCGAGGAGTCGGCTCGCCCATCCGAAAGAGGTCGAATATGAACGAATGACGATGGACGCGCTCGCGCTCGCAGTCGTGTTGTAGAGCTCGAAATCTGTCGTGTTCATGCGGCACGCAATCGGCACGTGGCAGTCTTCTGAACGACGAGAGCACCTTTCCTCACTCCACACCCTCCATTTCGTTAGCCAAGCGAGAGTTAAACCTAGCATAAGAAAGGTACGCTGTCATCGTGTCCGAACAAGAGCGGCGAGCCCCGACGGGCGCAGACGAGCTGCACTACTTCTCGAACGATTCCGACCTCATCGAGCGCGGCAACCTCTCTCGCAACGACCTCGACCAATGCGTCCGCGTAATGGAGGCTCTTCGCTCCTGGCAGGAGAGCGCCCGTGCGCTCTCCGAGGCATCCAATCGCTACATGCGGCTCAACGAAAGCGACATGCGTGCGATACGCATGATCATTCGGGCGCAGCGACAACAGCGAATCGTGACACCGAAGGACATCGCCCACGAAGTCGGAATCTCCAGCGCATCGACGACGAAGCTGATCGACCGCCTCGTCGCCGGCGGACACCTCACCCGCGCACCACACCCGACTGACCGTCGAACGACATGCATCGAGGTCACCTCACACACACGTCAGTCTGCGCACGACACGATCGGTCGCCAGCATGCGCGCAGGTTCCGCGTCGCCACAGACATGCCCCCAGAGGACCGCGAGACGGTCATCCGCTTTCTCGACGCGCTCGTCGAGGCCGACATCCCACAGGGCGACCTGGCCCCGCATTCGACATCAGCGGACGCGCAAGACAAGGACGCCGACTAATACCCCAGTAGGGTATTTGACTCCTCATACCCCCTGGGGGTATAGTCGACGTATGGAGATCACCTCAACACCCACGGACGAGCACGTCAACCACGCATACACGACGAACAAGGACGCGTTGCTCAAGCGCCTCGGACGCATCGAGGGGCAGGTGCGCGGCGTGGCGCGCATGGTCGACGACGAGAAGTACTGCATCGACATCCTCACCCAGATCTCCGCCATCAACGCGGCGCTGCACAAGGTCAGCCTCGGCCTGCTCGAAGACCACGTATCGCACTGCATCGTTGACGCGGCCGCCCAGTCAGCCGACACCGGCGACAACGCGATCGTGGCCGAGAAGGTCGACGAGATGACCGCCGCGATCGGTCGACTGCTGCGCTGACCGACCACCCCAGAAAACACCCCGAAGGAGATCACATGAGCAACGAATCCGGCTGCAACTGCGGATGCGGAACCGCCTCGAACGAGGGCCTCACCATCACCGCGCGGCCCACCGACGCGCCCGCCACCGCAAGCAGCGTGACCCTGCAGGTCGACGGCATGACCTGCGGCCACTGCGTCTCGTCGGTCACCGAAGAGCTCACCGAGATTCCCGGCGTGAGCGGTGTCGAGGTATCCCTCGTCGCCGGCGGCACCTCCACCGTCACCGTCACCACCACCGCGCCCGTTGAGAGCTCTGATCTCGAGGCAGCGGTTGCGGAAGCGGGCTACGAACTGTCCCCCGCGAGCGCATAGTCGATCGCGGTTCGTGCGGTGCGCGGCCCGGCGTTCGCGCACCGCACCGATCAAGAGAAGAAGCAGAAAGAACATGCGCAACGAAATCACCGCACCCGACGACCAGCGCGTCGTCGAGCTCGATATCCAGGGCATGACGTGCGCGTCGTGCGTCGGCCGCGTCGAGCGCAAACTCGGCAAGATTGAGGGCGTGGAGGCGCTGGTGAACCTGCCGCTGGAATCCGCCCGGGTCACGGTTCCGCACGGCATCTCGGACGAGCAGCTCATCTCGACCGTCGAATCGGCGGGATACCAGGCCAACGTGAAGGCCGATGAGTACGCGGCCCGGGCAGCGACGCCCGATGTCGACGCAGACGCCCCGCAGAGGTCGGCGCGCGCCGACCACACCACCGCGCACGGCGGCAGCGATCTGAAGCTGCGGCTGATCGTCGCGACGATCTTCACGGTGCCGCTGTTCGTCATCTCGATGGTCCCCGGCGCGCAGTTCCCGCACTGGGGCTGGGTCGCCCTCGCCCTCGCCACCCCCGTGACGTTCTGGAGCGCCTGGCCGTTCCACCGCGCCGCGGCGATCAATGCGCGCCACCTCGCGTCGACCATGGACACGCTCGTGTCGATCGGTGTGCTGGCCGCGTACTTCTTCTCGCTCTGGCAGCTGGTCAGGGATCCGGCCCTCACCGCTCACATCGGCATGTCGATGGCCGACCACGCACTGTACTTCGAAACCGCGGGCGTCGTGGCCACGTTCCTATTGCTCGGGCGCTACCTCGAGGCCCGCGCGAAGTCGCGCGCCGGCGATGCTCTCAAGACCCTGCTCGATCTGGGCGCGAAGGACGCCGCGGTGATCCGGGACGGCGTCGAGACGACAATCCCCGTCGCGAATCTCGTTCCGGGCGACGAGTTCGTCACGCGCCCCGGCGAGAAGATCGCGACCGACGGCTTCGTCGTCTCCGGTCACTCCGCCATCGACACGGCACTCATCACCGGCGAGCCCGTCCCCGTCGAGGTCGGGCCGGATGACACGGTCATCGGCGCCACCATCAATACCTCCGGCCGGCTGCTGGTGCGCGCGACCCGTGTCGGCGGCGACACCACATTGGCGCAGATGGGCCGCATGGTCTCCGAGGCGCAGACCGGTAAGGCACCCATCGCGCGGCTTGCGGATCGCATATCCGCCGTCTTCGTGCCGATCGTGCTGGCGATCGCCGTGGCCACCTTCGTGCTGTGGATCCTCTTCACCGGCGACGTGAACGCAGCGTTCACCGCATCCGTTGCGGTGCTCGTGATCGCCTGCCCGTGCGCTCTGGGCCTGGCGACCCCGATCGGGCTGCTGGTCGGAACCGGGCGCGGCGCGCAGCTGGGCATTCTGATCCGCGGTCCGCAGGTGCTGGAGGACACACGGAAGATCGACACCGTCCTGCTCGACAAGACGGGAACCATCACCGAGGGAAGCCTTGCCGTCGCCTCCGCTGATCCCGCCGAAGGAACCACCCGCGCGAGTCTTCTGGCCTTCGCCGGTGCGGCGGAGTCGGGTTCCGAGCACCCCATCGCCCACGCGATCGTCGACGCGGCACGGGCAGATGCGCCGATCAGCGAACCGACATCATTCACCTCCGCGCCGGGCGGCGGCGTCCGCGCCGAGGTGGACGGACGCGCGGTGGTCGTCGGCCGCGCGAGCTGGCTGGCGGAGAACGGCGTCGTCCTCACCGACGCACATCTGTCCGACCTGGCGGCCGCACAGAACAACGGTGCGACATCGATCCTGGTCGCGATCGACGGACGATTCGCCGGGCTGATCGGCCTGACGGACACCGTCAAGCACACCTCGGCGCACGCCATCGCGGCGCTCAAGGAGCAGGGCCTGCGCCCCGTCCTCCTCACCGGCGATAACGCCGCCGTGGCCCAGCAGGTCGCCGCATCGGTCGGAATCGCTCCCGAGGACGTCTTCGCAGATGTCTTCCCTGACGGCAAGGTGCAGGCGGTGCGCGACCTGCAGGCCCGCGGTCAGGTAGTCGCGATGGTGGGCGACGGCGTGAACGATGCCCCCGCGCTCGCCCAGGCGGATCTGGGCGTTGCGATGGGATCCGGCACCGACGTTGCGATCGAAGCAGCGGATCTGACCATCATGGGCAACGACCTCGGTCAGGTCTCGCAGTCGATCGAGCTGTCGCGCAAGACGCTCGGCATCATCAAAGGCAACCTGTTCTGGGCATTCCTCTACAACGCGGCGGGCATCCCGATCGCAGCCCTCGGATTCCTCAACCCGATGGTCGCCGGCGCTGCCATGGCCGCCAGCTCGGTGCTGGTCGTCGCGAACTCGCTGCGTCTGCGCCGCTTCGGCAGGGTGCGGTAGGCAGCCCGGAGCCGCGTTTCGTGGAACTGCGTCACCACGTCTACGGTGAGGTTCACAGGTCAGAGGTATCAGCGGCTGCTCTGCGACCTGAACTGTGTGTGAGAGGACCGAAGAGATGACGCAGCGTGGACGCAAACAGGCGGCTGTCGCGATCGTGGCCCTGTGCCTGGTCGCAACGCTCATGCGACCTGCGATCACCGCGGTCGGTCCGCTCATCGACCGCATCGCCGGCGACACCGGAACCCCCCTCGCCGTGCTCGGGTCGCTGTCGACCATCGTGCTGATCACGTGGGCGATCGTCTCGCCGTTCACGCACGGGCTCGGGCGCAAGCTCGGGCTCGGCGGCGCGGTGCTCGCGGCGATGGGTCTGCTCCTGGTCGGCGCGATCGTCAGATCGCTGCCGGGATCCGATGCGTGGCTATGGATCGGCACCGCTCTGATCGGCGTCGCGCTCGCGATCGGAAACGTTCTGCTGCCTGCCGTCATCAAGCGCGATTTCCCGCTGCGCGTGCCGCTCATGATGGGCGTCTACTCAGCGATCCTCGGTGGGGCGGGCGCCGTGGCGTCCGGCCTGGCCGTTCCGATCTCCGAGCTGTCCGGCGGCGACGTCGGATCCGGGTGGCGCACGTCACTGCTCATCACGGGAGCCGTCGTCGCCCCGTTCGCCCTCGTCATGTGGTGGACGGTGAGCCGTCACGAGATGCGCGCCATGCGTGCGGCGCCGAGCGCGCCCGCGACGCGGCTCGGGATCTGGCGCGACCCCGTCGCGTGGCAGGTCGCCGGCTACATGGGCGTGCAGTCGACGACGTTCTACGTGCTGGTCACGTGGATCGCGACGATGTCGCTCGACACCGGGCGCGGCGACGTGCTCGCGGGCATCGACGTGATGGTCTATCAGATCTTCTCGCTCGTCGGCTCGCTCAGCCTCGCGTTCGTCATGCGCGGGCGAGCGGCGCGGATCACGCCCGCCGCACTCCCCGCGCTCGGGCTGATCGGCATCGCGGGCCTCATGATCTGGCCGGCGGCGATCGGCTTCTGGGTCGTGCCGCTCGGCGTGTTCTCCGGCCTGTCGCTCGGCGTCTCGCTGACGCTGATGGCCGACCGCGCGCGCGACCACGCGACCTCGTCGGCGCTGTCGGGCATGTCGCAGTCGGTCGGCTACGCGATCGCCGCGGTGGGCCCGGCGCTGTTCGGCGCGCTGCACGCGCTGACGAACAACTGGACCGTTTCGCTCATCGTCCTGATCGTGAGCATGAGCCTGCAGGCGCTGTTCGGCGCGTTCGCCGGGCGCGACAGGTACGTGCTCGAGTCGAAGGGGTGAGCGGCGCGGATCCGCGGGCGGCCGCTCAGAGCAGTTCGGCGCGCAGATCCGCCCCACTCTTGGGCGACAGCATCGCGGGCGGAACGTCCAGCACGGTGACGGCCCCGTACTGTCCGAGCGCATTCAACCGGAACGCGGCTCGCGCGTAGGTCACGAGAACGCTGGCCGTGAACTCGGGATTGCTGTCGAGCGCGAGTCGGTACTCGATGACTTGCGCCGCCTCGTCGCTGGTGTTGCCGCTGCGGATCACGAAACCGCCGTGCGGCATCGCCTGGTGATCGCGAGCGAGCTCGTCCGCCGAGATCACGTGCACGGTCGTGTCGTAATCGGCGAAGTAGTGCGGCATCGTCACGATGGCCTGCTCGACGGCGGCCGCATCCGCGCCCTCCTCGAGCACGACGAAGCACTCTCGCGTGTGCTTCTCCCGGGTACTCAGCGTCGGACGCGTGCCGCCGCGCACCGCCTCGATCCCGGGCTCGGCGGGGATCGTGTACTGCACGCCCGCGGCCACGCCGTCGACGCGGCGGACAGCGTCGGAGTGCCCCTGGCTGAGCCCGCGCCCCCAGAACGTGTAGGTGTCACCCTCGGGGATGAGCGCCTCGCCGTAGAGCCGGTTGATCGAGAAGAGCCCCGGGTCCCATCCGACCGAGATCATCGCAGTCGTGCCATTGGCCTTTGCCGGGGCATCCATCGCCTCGAAGTACTCGGGTATGCGTGCGTGCGTGTCGAAGCTGTCGACCGTGGTGAAGTGCGCGGCCAGCTCGGGGCCCTGCACCGGCAGATCGTCCTTCGATCCGCCGCAGAGGATCAGGACGTCGATCTCGTCGCGCTGGGTCGACAGATCGTCCATGCCGAACACCTGTGTCGATGCGTAGAGCGGCGTGACGTGGGCCGGATCGCGGCGGGTGAACACACCCACCAGCGTCATGTCCGCGTTCTTGCCGATCGCGGTTTCCACGCCGCGGCCCAGGTTGCCGTAGCCGGCGATGCCGATCCGAATCTGTTCGCTCATACCCACACTTTCTGCTGCCAGGATGCCTGCAACAACGGTATCGGTACGGGAGGGCTCACTGCGCCGTGCACAGCTCGGCCTCGATGAGAGCTCCGCGAGCTGCTCAGCGAGAACGACGCGCCCGTTCGACGACTACGCCGAGGCCTATACGGGGTGGACGCTGTAGCTCGTCAGGCTCAGGTCAGGTCGTCGCGGCGCTCGACGTGCTCGGTGCGCGTGCCGGTGGCCGGATCGACCTCCGTGTGCATCGTCTTGGACGTGCGGCCGCGCTTGGCAAGCTGAACGATCCCGAAGATCGTCAGCAGCACTCCCGCGGCGAGCACGATGTATCCGATGAGGGCCCAGTCGAAGCCCTCGACCTGCCAGATGCCCGGCACAGCCCAAGCGACGATCGCGCCGATCACCATCAGAATGATTCCGAATACCAGCATGATTCCGCTCCCCTCGCGGCCGGATGGCCGCCTTCCGGTCACACTAACGGGGGCGGTGGTGATTGTCGAGATCTCGCTGGGCGGGCCAATGATTGCCGAGCCGAACCGGACCGGTCCGATGCGCGGGTCAGGCCGCCTCGTCCTCGGCGGCCGTCGCCGTGCCGACCGCGAAGTTGTCGCGGAACAGCCCCTCCGGATCATACTGGCGCTTGACCTCGCGCAGGCGCGCGAGCGTCGCGGGCGGGAACGCCTGAACCAGCAGCGCGGGGTCGGTGCGGGATTCGAAACTCAGGTAGAGCCCGTCGAAGTGCGCGGCCAACTGATCCCACAGGCGATCGAACGTACTACCCCTGCCGATCGCGGTCACCGACAGCTCCGCGTCGCGGAAAGCATACGCAGTGTCGCCCGACGGCACATCAGCGATGGCGCCGCCGACGGCGCGCAGCTGGAACCAAAGCGATGATCTGGACCGCACGAGCGCGGCGATCGCCTCGGCCGCGGCGTCGTCGATCGGCCCGATGAGCCCGGATCGGAACGCCGGCTCGCCCTGACCCGAGTGAGCGGCGTCCGAGGCGTTGGCCATGACGTCGGCATACGAGGCGAGCTGAACCGACTGGCCGACGAGCGGCGCCAGAGCGGCGAACGGCTGCAGCCGCTCGAGAATGACGTCGGGATCGTCGCTGTCGACGACGCCGTACACCTGGGCGATCGGCGGCTGCCCCGACCGGGACGGGGCGAGGATCACGAACAGCGTCACGTCGCGCGGCGCCGCGCGCATGGCGTCGGCGAACCCGCGAACGAAGCCGGCCGTATCCGATGCGTCGAACGCCAGCTGCACCCAGCCGATATCGCGGACCGGCACCGCCTCGAACTCGAGCGACACCGCAATGCCGACGTTGCCGCCGGCCCCGCGCAGCGCCCAGAACAGCTCGGCGTTCTCCGTGGCCGACGCGCGCACGACGGATCCGTCGGCGAGGACGACATCGGCCGCCACCAGCCGGTCGATCGTGAGCCCGTGCTCGCGGCCGAGGAATCCGACGCCGCCCGCCGTGCCGAGGCCGCCCACGCCGACCCCGCCGTGGTCACCCGAGCTCAGTGCCCATCCGTGCGGTTCCAGCGCGCGAGAGACCTCCGTCCAGCGGGCGCCGGGCCCGATCCGCACCCGCCGGGAGGCCTCGTCGAGCACCTCGATGTCTGCCAGCGCGCGCAGATCGATCACGATGCCACCGTCGTTCGTCGAGCGCCCGCTGATCCCGTGACCGCCGCTGCGCACACCCAACGGCAGATCGGCGTGGTTGCGGGCGAACCCCACGGCATCCGACACCTCCGCGATCGTGTGCGGCCGCAGAACGAGGCCCGGGGCTCCCCCGCGCAGGTAGTTCGAGCGCACACTGCGGTATTCGAAGTCGCCCGGCTCCACCGCGCCCTCACGAAGAGAAGACGGGATCTCGTCGTACGCGATCCCGGGCCTGCGTGCGGTGAGGGCGGCGGTGGGGCGCCCCGGCGCGGACGTCCCGCGCTGAGATCGCGCGGAGGCGACTACCCCGCGCACCTGCGGGATGATCTCTGCGGCGAAGCTCTCGAGCAGCCGCGGGTCGTCGTTGCCGACGATGAACGTCGACATTCCATCTTCGAGCGCGAGAGCCGTCAGCTCCTCCGCCGACTCGCGCCCCGAGATGTTGAGCAGGCGCACGACCTCGTCGGGGCGACGTCCGGCCGCCGTCGCGGAGTCGTCGATCCGGGCGTTGCCGGCCTGCAGGTCACCGGGCTTCATGTATGCGAGCGAGGGCAGCCATCCGTCGGCGAGGCGGCCGGTCAGACGCAACATGCGCGGTTTGTACGCCCCCACCCAGATCGGCACGCGGTGAGCAGGTGCGGGCCCGCGCTTGGCGCCGTCGACGGAGTAGTGCACGCCGCCTCGCACCCGCACGCGGGAGTCGGTGTCCCACAGCTCGCGGATCAGTTCGATGCCCTCGGCGAGCGCGTCCACGGCCTCGCCGGGCGTGAGCCGCTTCGCGCCCATTGCCTCCATCGCGTCCCAGAATCCGCCCGCGCCCAGCCCGAGCGAGAACCGGCCGCCCGACAGCAGATCCAACGACGCCGCCGCCTGTGCCGTCACGGGCGCCGGGCGCATCGGCAGGTTGAGCACGTTGGGCGCCACCTCGATCGTCGAGGTGGCAGCCGCGACGTAGGACATCAGGGTCCAGGTGTCGAGGAACGCCGGCTGGTACGGATGGTCCTGGAATGTGGCCAGGTCGTAGCCGAGCTGTTCGCTCAGCTGCGCCAGGCGCACCGGCCGCTGCGGGTCGGCCGCGACCGGAGCGAGAAACGTGCCGAAGCGGATCGGGTGTCCATAGTCCATACCCGCCCTAACACTGCATGCGCGCGAATGCTTCCCGATACCGACGAAGGCCCGGATCCGCGAAATCTCACGAATCCGGGCCTTCAGCTAGCTCGTCGACCGAAGCGTTGGAGGTGACTCTCAGAAGTCCCAGTCGTCGTCCTCAGTCGCCACGGCCTTGCCGATGACGTAGCTGGAGCCCGACCCCGAGAAGAAGTCGTGGTTCTCGTCGGCGTTCGGCGAGAGCGACGACAGGATCGCCGGGTTCACGTCCGTGACCGTCGACGGGAACATGGCCTCGTAGCCGAGGTTCATGAGCGCCTTGTTGGCGTTGTAGTGCAGGAACTTCTTGACGTCCTCGGTCAGGCCGACCGAGTCGTAGAGATCCTGCGTGTACTGAACCTCGTTCTCGTACAGCTCGAAGAGCAGGTTGAACGTGTAGTCCTTCAGCTCATCGCGCGTGGCCTGGTCGACCTTCTCGAGCCCCTTCTGGAACTTGTATCCGATGTAGTAGCCGTGCACGGCCTCGTCACGAATGATGAGGCGGATCATGTCGGCCGTGTTCGTCAGCTTCGCGTGCGACGACCAGTACATCGGCAGGTAGAACCCCGAGTAGAACAGGAAGCTCTCGAGCAGCGTCGAGGCGACCTTGCGCTTGAGCGGGTCGTCGCCGCGGTAGTAGTCCATGATGATCTTGGCCTTCTTCTGAAGGCTCTCGTTCTCGATGGACCAGCGGAACGCCGCGTCGATCTCGGGCGTCGAGGCCAGCGTCGAGAAGATCGACGAATAGCTCTTCGCGTGCACTGACTCCATGAAAGCGATGTTCGTGTACACCGCTTCCTCGTGCTGGGTCAGCGCGTCGGGGATCAGCGACACCGCACCGACCGTGCCCTGAATAGTGTCGAGCAGGGTCAGACCGGTGAACACGCGCATGGTGAGCGTCTGCTCGTCTGCGGTGAGCGTGTTCCACGACTGGATGTCGTTGGAGATCGGAACCTTCTCCGGCAGCCAGAAGTTGCTCGTGAGGCGGTTCCACACCTCCAGGTCCTTGTCGTCGTCGATCCGGTTCCAGTTGATGGCCTGAACGTGGTCCAGGAGCTGAAGCTTCTCAGTCATGTGTGTCCTTAACAGTTCCCCGTGCGCTCGTCAGAGCGTGCAGGAGACGCAGCCTTCGATCTCGGTGCCCTCGAGTGCCATCTGGCGCAGGCGGATGTAGTAGATCGTCTTGATGCCCTTGCGCCATGCGTAGATCTGCGCGCGGTTGATGTCACGGGTGGTCGCCGTGTCGGGAAAGAACAGCGTCAGCGACAGGCCCTGGTCGACGTGCTGCGTTGCCGCGGCGTACGTGTCGATGACCTTCTCGTAGCCGATCTCGTACGCGTCCTGGTAGTACTCGAGGTTCTCGTTCGTCATGAACGGAGCCGGGTAGTACACGCGGCCGAGCTTGCCTTCCTTGCGGATCTCGATCTTCGACGCGATCGGGTGGATCGAGCTCGTCGAGTTGTTGATGTACGAGATGGATCCGGTCGGCGGCACCGCCTGCAGGTTCTGGTTGTACAGACCGTGCTGCTGGACGCTCGCCTTCAGCTCGCGCCAGTCGTCCTGCGTCGGGATGTGGTGCGCCTCGAACAGCTCGGCCACGCGCGGCGTCGCCGGCGCCCAGTTCTGCTCGGTGTACTTGTCGAAGAACTCACCCGAGGCGTACGTCGAGTTCTCGAACCCGTCGAACGTCTCGCCGCGCTCGCGCGAGATGGCGTTCGACGCGCGCAGCGCGTGGAACAGCACCGTGTAGAAGTAGATGTTCGTGAAGTCGATGCCCTCTTCGGAGCCGTAGTAGATGTGCTCGCGCGACAGGTAGCCGTGCAGGTTCATCTGACCGAGGCCGATCGCGTGCGACTTGTCGTTGCCGTCCTCGATGGAGCGCACCGACTCGATGTGGCTCTGGTCGCTCACGGCGGTCAGGGCGCGGATCGACGTCTCGATCGTGTTCGCGAGGTCGGGCGAATCCATCGCGAGGGCGATGTTCAGCGAACCGAGGTTGCAGCTGATGTCCTTGCCGACCTGGTCGTACGACAGATCGGTGTTGAGCGTGGTCGGCGTGTTCACCTGCAGGATCTCGCTGCAGAGGTTCGACATGTTGATGCGGCCCTGGATCGGGTTCGCCGCGTTCACCGTGTCTTCGAACATGACGTACGGGTAGCCGGACTCGAACTGGATCTCGGCGACCGTCTGGAAGAACGTGCGCGCGTTGATCTTCGTCTTCTTGATGCGCGGGTCGTCGACCATCTCGCGGTACTTCTCGGTGACCGAGATGTCGCCGAACGGCACGCCGTACACGCGCTCGACGTCGTACGGCGAGAACAAGTACATGTCCTCATCGTTCTTCGCGAGCTCGAATGTGATGTCGGGCACCACGACGCCGAGCGACAGCGTCTTGATGCGGATCTTCTCGTCGGCGTTCTCGCGCTTGGTGTCGAGGAAGCGCATGATGTCGGGGTGGTGGGCGTTGAGGTACACCGCGCCGGCGCCCTGACGCGCGCCGAGCTGGTTCGCGTAGCTGAACGAGTCTTCCAGCAGCTTCATGACCGGCAGGATGCCGCTCGACTGGTTCTCGATCTGCTTGATCGGCGCACCCGCCTCGCGAATATTCGACAGCAGCAGCGCGACGCCGCCGCCCCGCTTGGACAGCTGCAGCGACGAGTTGATCGCGCGCGAGATCGACTCCATGTTGTCCTCGATGCGCAGCAGGAAGCAGCTGACGAGCTCACCGCGCTGCGCCTTGCCCGCGTTGAGGAACGTCGGCGTCGCGGGCTGGAAGCGCCCGGAGAGGATCTCGTCGACGAGCTTCATCGCCATGTCCTCGTCGCCGTCGGCGAGGGCGAGGCCCGTCATCACGACGCGGTCCTCGAAACGCTCGAGGTACCGCTTGCCGTCGAACGTCTTCAGCGTGTAGCTCGTGTAGTACTTGAACGCGCCGAGGAACGACTCGAAGCGGAACTTCTTGCCGTACGCGAAGTCGTTGAGCTTCTCGATGAACGAGAAGTCGTACTTGTCGATGACGGCGCCCTCGTAATACTGCTTCTCGACGAGGTAGTCGAGGCGCTCGCGCAGCGAGTGGAAGAAGACGGTGTTCTGGTTGACGTGCTGGAGGAAGTACTCCCTCGCGGCACGCTTGTCGGCCTCGAACTGGATGTTGCCATCCGTGTCATAAAGGTTCAACATCGCGTTCAGCGAGTGATAGTCGAGACCATCGAACGCGGGGTTGTGCTTGAAGTCGAGCACGGTGCTCACTGCTGCTTCCACCATTTTTCCAATCCATCGCTGACGCGCACGACGTCGTCCGGCGTGCCGAAAACTTCTACCTTGTCCAAGTGCGGAACCTGGCACTTGCGGCTGATGATGTCTCCGCCGATGCAATACGCAGCGCCGAAGTTCGTGTTGCCCGTGGAGATGACCCCACGGATCCATTTGCGATTCTGCTCGTCGTTCAGAAAGCGGATGACCTGTTTCGGCACCGCGCCCTGCCCATTGCCTCCGCCGTACGTCGGCGAGACGAGCACATACGGCTCCCCCACCTCCAGCGCCTCATCGCGCCGGTGGAGGGGGATCTGCCGCGTCCTCATACCGAGCTTCTCCACGAAGCGTGCCGTATTTCCTGACACGCTCGAGAAGAAGACCAGCAACGGCCCCGACATGGGCTCAGGCGAGTCGCGCTGCGAGCTCGTTGATCTTGTCGGGGCGAAAGCCCGACCAGTGCTCTTCGTCTGCGACGACGACCGGAGCCTGCATGTACCCGAGCGACTTGACCTGCTCGAGCGCCGCAGCGTCCTCGGAAACGTCGGTGACCTCGTACTCGATGCCCTTTGCATCGAGCGCACGGTAGGTCGCGTTGCACTGCACGCACGATGGCTTGCTGTACACGGTGATCGCCATGGTTTCCCTCCTGAAACAGAACCTCTGCGGCGGTGTGCCGCTAGGTACTCAATACTACATATAGGTGTCGCCCCTAGGGCCGACCACTAGGGATAGTAGTTACACGTCTGTCATTTTCCACCGCTTTCCACCGTCATCCACACATCTGTGCACCGATTCATGCACAGGTCGCGACTGCTCCGGGAACCCGCGCCGACCTGCGCGAACATGCGTTCCCGGAGCCTTCGTCAAGGAGTTATCCACAGGTACGACGCTACGGCGGACCCCCGACAAACGAACGGTGTGGAAAGCTCGCTCCGGCGTGTCGCGCTCTAGGCTGACGGCATGACAGATGCCTTCGATCCGTCCGCTCATCTCCCCGACGATCTGCTCGGGCGAATCCGCTCCCGCGCCGCCGGCGTCGACCGCGACAACGTCTTTCCTGACGCGGATCTCGACGAGCTGCGCGCCGCGGGCTACCTGTCGATCCTCGTACCCGCCGAGCTCGGCGGCGCCGGTCTGAGCCTCGAGCAGGCGAGCGTGCTGCAGCAGCGCCTCGCAACCGCCGCGCCCGCGACCGCGCTCGCCGTGAACATGCACCTCGTCTGGACCGCGGTCGCGAAGATCCTGCGTGAGCGCGGCGACGACGCGCTCGAGTTCGTACAGCGCGGCAGCGCAGACGGGCGCGTGTACGCGTTCGGTATCAGCGAGCCCGACAACGACCTCGTGCTGTTCGGCAGCACGACCGATGCCGTTCCGTCAGGCGGCGGCTACGCGTTCACCGGCACCAAGATCTTCACGTCCCTCGCGCCCGTGTGGACATCGCTCGGCGTGCACGGACTCGACTCATCCGATCCCGACAGCCCGCGCCTCGTCTTCGCGTTCCTCGACGGGCGCGACGGCGTCGTCACGCGCGACGATTGGGACACCGTCGGTATGCGCGGCTCCCAGAGCCGCACGACCGAGCTCCACGCGGCCACAGCACCCGCAGAGCGCGTGGTGCGGACGCTCTCCCTCGAGAGCGCGCCCGACGTGCTGCAGTTCGGGATCTTCGCCGCGTTCGAGCTGCTCCTCGCGTCCGTTTACGCGGGGATCGCCTGCCGCGCGATCGAGCTCGCTGCGGCCGCGGTGTCGGCGCGCACGTCGCTCAAGACGGGCGCGCCGCGCCGAGAGGATCCGCTCGTGCGTGCACGCATCGGAGGCATGGCTATCGACTACGACGGAATCGCCCTCGAGCTCGCTGCGCTGACGCGAGACCTCGACGACGCTGTCGACCACGGGGCGCGCTGGTTCGGGCTGCTGTCGGGCATGAAGCATCGCGCGGTCACCGTCGCCGCCCGCATCGTCGACGAGGCGCTGGTCGCCGCCGGCGGGTCGTCGTTCCGCAATGCGAGCGAACTATCGCGCTTGTCGCGAGACGTGCGCGCCGGGATCTTCCACCCCTCATCCCCGGACTCCGCTCGGCAGACGGCCGCAGCAGCCTGGCTCGATTAGGCACGAAAAAACGGGCCGCCCATGGCGACCCGTAAAAGATGTCCGGAAACGACGGAAGGGTCGCCCAACCCTGGGCGACCCTTCCATCATCAAAAATAGTTCGGCGGCGTCCTACTCTCCCACAAAGTCCCCCTTGCAGTACCATCGGCGCTGAGAAGCTTAGCTTCCGGGTTCGGAATGTAACCGGGCGTTTCCCTCTCGCTATAACCACCGAAACACTCACACCACTAACACACACCCACCCCACTCAAGGGACGATGCGGCCAGTGAAACATAGGTTTCAACAGCAACACTGTTAAAATATCAATCCCACAGGGTCATACCCTGGGAACCACAAAGTGGACGCGAACAGCTCTTAGAAAGAAAGTGTTATCAAGTCATCGGCTTATTAGTACCAGTCAGCTACACACATTACTGTGCTTCCACATCTGGCCTATCAACCCAGTAGTCTGCTGGGAGCCTCTCGGACCGAAGTCCACGGAAGTCTCATCTTGAGGCCGGCTTCCCGCTTAGATGCTTTCAGCGGTTATCCATCCCGAACGTAGCCAACCAGCCATGCTCCTGGCGGAACAACTGGCACACCAGAGGTTCGTCCAACCCGGTCCTCTCGTACTAGGGTCAGATCCTCTCAAACTTCCTACGCGCGCAGCGGATAGGGACCGAACTGTCTCACGACGTTCTAAACCCAGCTCGCGTACCGCTTTAATGGGCGAACAGCCCAACCCTTGGGACCAACTCCAGCCCCAGGATGCGACGAGCCGACATCGAGGTGCCAAACCATGCCGTCGATATGGACTCTTGGGCAAGATCAGCCTGTTATCCCCGAGGTACCTTTTATCCGTTGAGCGACAGCGCTTCCACACGCCACTGCCGGATCACTAGTCCCGACTTTCGTCCCTGCTCGACCTGTCAGTCTCACAGTCAAGCTCCCTTGTGCACTTACACTCGCCACCTGATTGCCAACCAGGTTGAGGGAACCTTTGGGCGCCTCCGTTACTCTTTGGGAGGCAACCGCCCCAGTTAAACTACCCACCAGGCACTGTCCCTGAACCGGATCACGGTTCGAAGTTAGATGTCCCAAATGACCAGAGTGGTATTTCAACAACGACTCCACAACCACTAGCGTGGCCGCTTCACAGTCTCCCACCTATCCTACACAAGCCATACAGAACACCAATACCAAGCTATAGTAAAGGTCACGGGGTCTTTCCGTCCTGCTGCGCGAAACGAGCATCTTTACTCGTACTGCAATTTCGCCGAGTTCGTGGTTGAGACAGTTGGGGAATCGTTACGCCATTCGTGCAGGTCGGAACTTACCCGACAAGGAATTTCGCTACCTTAGGATGGTTATAGTTACCACCGCCGTTTACTGGGGCTTAAATTCTGAGCTTCACACCGAAGTGTTAACCCTTCCTCTTAACCTTCCAGCACCGGGCAGGCGTCAGTCCGTATACATCGTCTTGCAACTTCGCACGGACCTGTGTTTTTAGTAAACAGTCGTTCCCCACTGGTCTCTGCGGCCCACACACCCCTTCACACGCAAGGTGCTATAAGTGGTGGGCGCCCCTTCTCCCGAAGTTACGGGGCCATTTTGCCGAGTTCCTTAACCACGATTATCTCGATCTCCTTGGTATTCTCTACCTGACCACCTGAGTTGGTTTGGGGTACGGGCGGCTAGAACCTCACGTCGATGCTTTTCTTGGCAGCATAGGATCACCCACTTGAAACGCATCACGTCTCAGCCTTCATGACTCCCGGATTTGCCTAAGAGTCGGCCTACACGCTTGCACTGGACACCATCTGCCAGCTGGGCTACCTTCCTGCGTCACACCTGTTAATACGTTAACCGCACCAGCATGGGGTCGTGCGCTAGGCCACCCGGTGAACCCCGAAGGGTCCGATGGATGGATTCAGGCACTTAGCACCACTGGATTAGCTTGGACGGTTCTTCGCCGGTACGGGAATATCAACCCGTTATCCATCGACTACGCCTGTCGGCCTCGCCTTAGGTCCCGACTTACCCAGGGAAGATTAGCTTAACCCTGGAACCCTTGGTCATTCGGAGGACACGTTTCTCACGTGTCATTCGCTACTCATGCCTGCATTCTCACTCGTGTGGCGTCCACGGCTGGATCACTCCGCCGCTTCACTCGCCACACGACGCTCTCCTACCCATCAACACGACTGCCCCGAAGGGAATCGCATGTGTCAATGCCACAACTTCGGTGGCGTGCTTGAGCCCCGCTACATTGTCGGCGCGGAATCACTTGACCAGTGAGCTATTACGCACTCTTTCAAGGGTGGCTGCTTCTAAGCCAACCTCCTGGTTGTCTAAGCAACTCCACATCCTTTCCCACTTAGCACGCGCTTAGGGACCTTAGATGGTGGTCTGGGTTGTTTCCCTCTCGACGATGAAGCTTATCCCCCACCGTCTCACTGCTGCGCTCTCACTTACCGGCATTCGGAGTTTGGCTGACGTCAGTAACCCTGTGGGGCCCATCGGCCATCCAGTAGCTCTACCTCCAGTAAGAAACACGCAACGCTGCACCTAAATGCATTTCGGAGAGAACCAGCTATCACGAAGTTTGATTGGCCTTTCACCCCTATCCACAGCTCATCCCCTCAGTTTTCAACCTAAGTGGGTTCGGTCCTCCACACGCTCTTACACGTGCTTCAACCTGGCCATGGATAGATCACTTCGCTTCGGGTCTAGGACACGCGACTAAAATCGCCCTATTCAGACTCGCTTTCGCTACGGCTTCCCCACTCGGGTTAACCTCGCCACGTATCACTAACTCGCAGGCTCATTCTTCAAAAGGCACGCCGTCACCCCAACAAGGAGGCTCCGACGGTTTGTAAGCAGACGGTTTCAGGTACTATTTCACTCCCCTCCCGGGGTACTTTTCACCTTTCCCTCACGGTACTTGTCCGCTATCGGTCATCTGGAAGTATTTAGGCTTATCAGGTGGTCCTGACAGATTCACACGGGATTTCACGGGCCCCGTGCTACTTGGGATCCCTACAACCGCAGAACACGCATGTCGACTACGAGACTGGCACTCTCTTTGGTCCTGCTTTCAAACAGGTTCGTCTATACGCTTCTGTACGATCAGAGACTCGGCAGAATCTCTAAGTAGGTCCCACAACCCCGCACGTGCAACGCCTGCCGGCTTGAACACACGCACGGTTTAGCCTCATCCGCTTTCGCTCGCCACTACTCACGGAATCACTTTTGTTTTCTCTTCCTGTGGGTACTGAGATGTTTCACTTCCCCACGTTCCCTCTACCCGCCCTATATATTCAGGCGGGAGTCACCAGGACACATAAATGCGCCTGGCGGGGTTTCCCCATTCGGAAATCCTCGGATCACAGCCCGCTTATCGGCTCCCCAAGGCTTATCGCAGATTGCTACGTCCTTCTTCGGCTCCAGATGCCAAGGCATCCACCGTCTGCTCTTAAAGACTTGAAATCACATGAGTCACAAACCACAAAGGTTTGTGTTCGCTTTCTTTAAGATGCTCGCGTCCACTGTGTAGTTCTCAAAGTACGACCACACCCCAACCCTCCACGCAAACGCGTCTCAGATAAGGGGTGGAAGAAGCCTCGCTACCACGCACAAAGCGTGACGGCTGAGCCTTCAGGACCCAACAACGTGCATGCACCCCGCTCTGACAACCCCCACGTTCCCACCAAACCAAAGGTCCGGCGTACTAGCGAAAATCCCCACAACGAGATGCCTTGTCAAAAGTTCTACCCATGAGCCCCAGAGCAGCACATTCGGCCACTAACTGGGTTTCTGGACACCCCAAAGGGTGTCAGATGCTCCTTAGAAAGGAGGTGATCCAGCCGCACCTTCCGGTACGGCTACCTTGTTACGACTTAGTCCTAATTACCGATCCCACCTTCGACAGCTCCCTCCCACAAGGGGTTAGGCCACCGGCTTCAGGTGTTACCGACTTTCATGACTTGACGGGCGGTGTGTACAAGACCCGGGAACGTATTCACCGCAGCGTTGCTGATCTGCGATTACTAGCGACTCCGACTTCATGTAGTCGAGTTGCAGACTACAATCCGAACTGGGACCGGCTTTTTGGGATTCGCTCCACCTCACGGTATCGCAGCCCATTGTACCGGCCATTGTAGCATGCGTGAAGCCCAAGACATAAGGGGCATGATGATTTGACGTCATCCCCACCTTCCTCCGAGTTGACCCCGGCAGTATTCCATGAGTTCCCACCATAACGTGCTGGCAACATAGAACGAGGGTTGCGCTCGTTGCGGGACTTAACCCAACATCTCACGACACGAGCTGACGACAACCATGCACCACCTGTATACCGACCACAAGGGGGCGACTGTTTCCAGCCGTTTCCGGTATATGTCAAGCCTTGGTAAGGTTCTTCGCGTTGCATCGAATTAATCCGCATGCTCCGCCGCTTGTGCGGGTCCCCGTCAATTCCTTTGAGTTTTAGCCTTGCGGCCGTACTCCCCAGGCGGGGAACTTAATGCGTTAGCTGCGTCACGGAGACCGTAGAAAGGCCCCCACAACTAGTTCCCAACGTTTACGGAGTGGACTACCAGGGTATCTAAGCCTGTTTGCTCCCCACTCTTTCGCTCCTCAGCGTCAGTTACGGCCCAGAGATCTGCCTTCGCCATCGGTGTTCCTCCTGATATCTGCGCATTCCACCGCTACACCAGGAATTCCAATCTCCCCTACCGCACTCAAGTCTGCCCGTACCCACTGCAAGCTGGAAGTTGAGCCTCCAGTTTTCACAGCAGACGTGACAAACCGCCTACGAGCTCTTTACGCCCAATAATTCCGGATAACGCTTGCACCCTACGTATTACCGCGGCTGCTGGCACGTAGTTAGCCGGTGCTTTTTCTGAAGGTACCGTCACCCGAAGGCTTCTTCCCAACTAAAAGAGGTTTACAACCCGAAGGCCGTCGTCCCTCACGCGGCGTTGCTGCATCAGGCTTGCGCCCATTGTGCAATATTCCCCACTGCTGCCTCCCGTAGGAGTCTGGGCCGTGTCTCAGTCCCAGTGTGGCCGGTCACCCTCTCAGGCCGGCTACCCGTCGACGCCTTGGTGAGCCACTACCTCACCAACAAGCTGATAGGACGCGAGCCCCTCCCGAACCGAAAAATCTTTCCCACGAGTAACCATGCGGTTCTCGTGCGTATCCGGTATTAGCAGCTGTTTCCAACTGTTATCCCGAAGTTCGGGGCAGGTTGCTCACGTGTTACTCACCCGTTCGCCACTAATCCACCCAGCAAGCTGGGCTTCATCGTTCGACTTGCATGTGTTAAGCACGCCGCCAGCGTTCATCCTGAGCCAGGATCAAACTCTCCAAAAAGAAAAAATGCATACCCACACGGGAAAACGTGTAAGCAGCGAGTTTGATGCTGACCAATGTGATGTCATCTGACATCAAATGATCCAAAGGAATCTCTCAAAGCTAGGAAAACCTAGCCCGAGGACATATTGGCATTTGACAAGTGCACGCTGTTGAGTTCTCAAGGATCAGACGCTCCCAGCCCTCAGCAACCAAGCTGAGCCCTCCGGGGCAACTTCTCTATCTTATCACCGTGATTCCGACTGTCAAATCCGACACGCCGAAGCTACCGAAGCAACCAGGCCATCAGACCGGCAAACCGATCACAGCGACA
>NZ_AUGQ01000012.1 GCF_000422745.1 Microbacterium gubbeenense DSM 15944 | reverse complement strand
GAGATAAGGAAGCAGTCGCACTCGTCGAGCTGGTACCCACCCCACGACGCGACGCGGAGCTGCTCGCGAGCCAGTTCACGGTACGGGTGATCCCCGCTGCACAGAAGATCCAGCACCGTCTTCTCCTTCGCGGAGAAAGCACTCCCAACTGCGCGACCACGACTCATGTTCATCCCTCGAGGATACGGGGGCGGCATCGCTGGGTCTCGCTACCGCAGACATGGCACCTACGGCACGAAGACCTGACAGAGTAGGCGGGTGGTGCGTTTACCGGTTGAGACCGCCACCGTTTTCGGCAGGGCTACACGTCGTGCGAGCGCATGCGTCTATACGTTCGTTGTCGATCTCGATTGTTCTCGTTCGATGTCATGCTGAGGGTGAACTCGCACCCCCGGATCTGGAGCGCAGCATGACTCGTGAACTCGTCTATACCGGCTTCATCACCGTCGACGGCATTGTCGATTCGCCCGGAGGTGCGACGGAAGGCCACCCGCACGGCGGCTGGGTGATGCACACCCCGTTCGATGCTGACGCCTACTCGCTGAAGGGCGACGAGCTGGCTGACACGACAGCATTACTGTTCGGTCGCCGCAGCTATCAGGCGTTCGCACCGGTCTGGCGGGATTCGGAAGACCACGCGGCCTACCGGGACGTACCCAAGTACGTCGTGTCGACCACCCTGGCCGAAGACGATCTGGTGGACGGCTGGGGCGAGACCCGCATCCTGCGCTCAACGGACGAGGTCGCCACGCTGCGCGCCGAAGAGGGCGGCGGCATCTTCATCCACGGCAGCACCGAACTCGCCACCCGTCTCGCCGAAGCCGACCTGATCGACCGGTACAACCTCCTCGTGTTCCCGGTCTTTCTCGGCTCAGGCAAGACGATCTTCCCCGCGGGGCCACGCGGCCAGCAGCTCTCGCTGCGTGAGTCGGCCGCGTATGCCAACGGTGTCGTCAAGGCAATCTACGACGTCGTGCGCTGAGTGCCTGGCCTCGTCGCGCGGTTGTGCTGACACGCGGCAAGGTTCGCGGCAGGATTGAGGCATGACCGATTCTCCGCACGCTTCTCGGCCGTGGCTCAGCTCATACGCGGACGGAGTCCCCGCCGAGATCGATGAACCGTCGCAGACGCTGCCCGAGATGATGTCCGCCAGCGTGAGGACGTTCCGGAAGCGTCCGGCGCTGGAGTTCTTCGGAGCCGTCACCACTTACCGGGAGCTGGGCGAACAGATCGAGCGCGCAGCGGAAGGGCTTCGTCGGCTCGGAGTCGGGAAGGGCGACCGGATCGCCCTGATTCTCCCCAACTGCCCGCAGCACGTCGTGGCGTTCTATGCGGCGCTTCGTCTCGGTGCAATCGTGGTCGAGCACAATCCGCTTTACACAGCTCGTGAGCTGAGGCATCAGTTCGAAGATCACGGTGCGCGTGTCGCCGTCGTGTGGGACAAGGTCGTTGACACGGTCGACGGCTTCCCCGCCGATCTCAAGGTCGAGCACATCGTGAGCGTCGACATCACGGCGGCGATGCCGTCTGCGACACGTCTGCTGCTGCGCCTGCCGCTGCCGAAGGCGCGAGCGTCCAGAGTGAAGCTGACGGGTGCCCCGAAAGCACGGCACTTCGTCGCCTGGAAGAAGCTGCTCGACCGTCGGCGCGTATCCAAGCGCATCACGGGCCCGGCGTTGCACGACACCGCGCTTCTGCAGTACACGAGCGGCACGACGGGAGATCCGAAGGGCGCGATCCTCACCCACGCGAACCTGCGTGCCAACGCGATGCAGGGGCGTGCGTGGGTACCGGGACTCGTGGACGGCGAGGAAACGTTCTACGGTGTGCTGCCGCTGTTCCATGCCTACGGCATGACGCTCTGCCTCACCTTCGCGATGAGCATCGGGGCGAAGCTCGTCTTGTTCCCGACCTTCGATGTGGACCTCGTCACGAAGGCAGTGCGATCGAGCCCGCCCACATTCCTCCCAGCCGTGCCGCCGATCTACGATCAGCTCGCCCGTTCGGCTGGCCGGGGAACCCTCGACCTCTCCACCGTCAGATTCGCGATCTCCGGCGCGATGAGCCTCCCCGTCACCACCGTGAAGCGGTGGGAAGAAGCCACGGGAGGCTTGCTCGTCGAGGGTTACGGCATGACGGAGAGCTCACCGGTCGCGCTCGGCAATCCCATGGGACCCACCCGCCGTCCCGGCACCGTCGGGGTGCCGTTCCCGAGCACGGAGATCCGCGTCGTCGACCCCGCGAACACGGACGTCGACGTGGCCGCTGCCGAGCGAGGCGAGCTTCTCATCCGTGGCCCGCAGGTGTTCCAGGGCTACTGGAACCGTCCGAGCGAAACCGCCGACATTCTGCTGGCCGACGGGTGGCTGCGAACAGGCGACATCGCCGACGTCTCGCCTGACGGCTTCGTGACGATCGTCGATCGGCTCAAGGAGCTCATCATCACGGGAGGATTCAACGTGTCGCCGAGCGAGGTCGAGGGCGCACTCGAGACGCATCCCGACGTGGTCGCCGCGGCCGTCGTGGGCCTTCCGCGATCTGGCGGGGGTGAGGATGTCGCCGCGGTCGTGGTGCTCCGTGACGGCGCAGCGCTCGACAAGCGCGCACTTCGCGACTTCTGCCGCGCACGGCTCGCCGCGTACAAGGTGCCCAAGCGCATCATCGCGGTGAACGACCTCCCCCGCTCCCTGATCGGCAAGGTGCTCCGCCGCCAGGTCCGGGATCAGCTGCTGAGCGACGGATAATGCTGCGGCTCACACTCGCGTCGCGTGCCCACCATGGTGGCCGCGACGAAGCGACAGTCGCCCCCGGCGGTGCGCGACGCACAGCAGCAGCACCGTCGTCACCGAACACACCGCGATCGCGATGACGCTGCCCTCCGGCCCGAAGCTGCCGCCCGAGAGCCAATCCGGTCCGCTCGTCACCGCGGTGACGAGCGAGTCGCGCGCCTCGGCCCCGGAAGTGACGGAGCCGAACAGGCCTACCGTCGCGAAGTTCCAGCCGAAGTGCAGGCCGATCGCCAGCCACAGGGATCCGGTCGCAAGGTACGCCGCGCCCAGCATCAGCCCGGCCTCGATCGCGATCGCGACCGCGCCCCACAGCGTCGCGCCAGGGTTGACCAGGTGTACGAGCCCGAAGAGGACCGCCGAGACGCCGAGCGCGATCCCCACTCCCCACCGGCCCCGGATCAGGCGAAAGACGACGCCGCGGAAGAACACCTCTTCGGCGACCGCGATCGCGCACATCGTTCCGGCCACAGCGAGCGCGCCGCCGATCGATCCCCATCCCGTGATCGTGTACGCCCCGAACAGGGCGAGGATGCCGACGGTCGCGGCCGACAGGGCCAGCCCGATCCCCGTGCCGATCAGTGCGTGACGCAGAGCGCCGGTTCGCGCGAGTTCCGTGACGCGCCGCCGCTCGATGCGGCGCCCCGCCCAGTAGTACAGCGCGACCATCGCGGCCGCCACGAGGGGGCCGACGATGAGCGCGAGCACCGGGCTGTGAACCGCGGATGCGATCGAGTTGGCGAGCAGCATCGCTATGGCGAATCCGGCGACGACGCCGGCCGTTCTCATCCAGGGCCGCTTTGTGAGGCCCATCCGTGCCGACTGCGTGAGTTTCGTCATTCCCGCTCCTTCGTCCGCCCCCGGTCTCGGGGTGCGGGCATGACGTTACGGAGCGCACGAGCAGCGCGGATCCCACCAGGGTGGGTTCACGGATCCCACTGTCGGGGGATCCGCACGCGAGTCGGGACCCCTTAGGAGACGCGCGGTGCGATGCCCTCCGCCTCGTCGGACCGATAGGCGGCCTCCACGACCGCCATGGTGCGCAGAACGTCGTCCACCGACGTCGGCAGCTCGGGGATCTCCCCCGCGACGAAACGCTGCAGCACGCCCATGGATCCGATGAACGCGTCGGGGAACCAGGATCCCTCGAACGGGATCGGGGTCCACTCCCGCTCGCCGTGGCGCGCGATCTCGAGGGCATCCGGCACGCCCGAGGGGTAGTCCATGAGCAGCCCCCTCCGCGCCCGGATCGCGCCGCCCGTGCCCTCCCATTTGACGAAGCTCTCCTCGTGCCGCGGCCCGAAATCGTGATCGTGGTTCGCGCCGATCACAACCCGCAGCGGCCGGTCGCGGTACCGCATGATGATGCTGGATCTGGTCGTCGCGATGTCGGGCTTCTCGGGGTGCCGGAGCGTCACCGCGCTCACCCCGTCCGGATCGCCGAAGAACGACCGCGCGAGGTCCATGTAGTGCACCGAGTGCATCGTGAACTCGAGCCGCTCCTGGCCGAACACCTGCGGAAACATATGCCACGGCGTCTCGACGCTGACGCGCAGGTCGAAGTCATATACCTCGCCGATCTCGCCCGCCGCGATCAGCCGTCGCGCCTCGGCAATGTACGGCGCGAACCGCAGCTGCGTGTTGACCGCAGCGACGAGGCCGCGCCGCCTGCACTGGTCGCGCAGCGCGATCGCCTGCGCGAGCGAGTGTCCGAGCGGCTTCTGGATCAGCACCGCGGATCCCTCGGGCAGCGCCTCGAGCGCGTCCGGCACGTGCTCGGGCATCAGCGCGAGGTCGTACACGGCATCGGCGGGCGCCTCGGCGACCGCATCCTCGACGGCAGCGAACACGTGGCGAATCCGATACTGATCCGCCAGCGCCTGCGCCTTGTCGCGTGCAATGTCAACGATCCCCCACACCGGGAAGCCGGCCTTGGCGTACGCGGGCAGGTGCGCGTCGCGCACGATGCCGCCCGCGCCGATGATCACGATCGGCCGCGGTTCCCGCGGGGATCCGCCGTCGTACCCCGCAAGCAGGCTCGCCTCATGCATCGAATTCGTCATCCCTTCACCGCTCCCACCGTCTGCCCCTTGATCAGGAATCGCTGTGCGCCGAGGAACATCGCGAGCAGCGGCAACATCGACACGACAGTCGCGAGCGCGAGCTGCGGCAGGTAGAGCTTGACGTCGAGGCCCGCGGCAACGGTCGCGTTGAACATCGGGCTCGCGCCGATCAGCTCCTGGATGCCGATCGAAATCAGCTTGTTCTCCTGGCTCGAGGTCAAAAGCGCCAGCGGCAGGAAGAAGTTGATCCAGTTCGCGACGAACGAGAAGAACGCCACGAGCGCGATCGCCTGCTTCGCGAGCGGAACGCCGATCTGCAGGAACGTCTTGATCTCGCCGAGCCCGTCGATCCGCGCCGCCTCGACGAGCTCGTGCGGCATCGTCGTCATGAAGTGGATGTACGCCAGATACACCCCGAACGGATAGAACCCCATGATGGTCGCGACGGGCCACAACTGGCCGATCGCGCCGATCGCGTTGACCTCGAGGAAGATCGGGATGACGAGCACCGTGTTCGGCATCACCATCGCCAGCAGGGTGACGAACAGGAACGTCTTGCGGAACCGGAACCTCAGCCGGGCGAACGCATACCCCGCGGGGATCGCAGCGACGACGGCCAGCAGCGTTCCGCCGACCGCGACGGCCACCGAGTTCAGCAGCCAGCGCTGGAACACGCCGCCTTCCCCGGGCCCGAACTTCGACAGCTCATTCCAGCTGTACACGAGGTTGTCCCACGACATCCCGCCGAGGCCGAGGAATCCGGCCTCGCCGGAATTCAACCCCTCCTCGCTGCGGAAGATGAGCGAGACGAACCCGAGGATCGGCAGCAGGAAGAATGCCGCGACCACGAGCATCGTCACGATGCGGCCGATGCGACCCGCTGCGGCGGACGCCGACCGGCTGTGCACGGGCGCACTCATCGCGTCTCCTTGTCGTCTTCGCCGAACATGCCGCTCTTGCGCACGATGATCCATCCGATGCCGAGGGTGATGACCAGCAGCACGATCGACATCGCCGCGGCGGCCGGGAAGTCGCGATTCGTGAACGCGAACGCGTAGCCGAGCTGCGTCGGCGCCCACTCCGGCGAGATCGCCCCGGACGAGATCTGTCTCAGCAGGTACGGCTCGAGGAACAGCTGGAACCCGTACGCGACGTTCATGAGCGCCGCGTACCCGATCCATGGCCGAATGATCGGCAGCTTGATCCGCCATGCCAGCTGCCATGCGTTGGCGCCGTCCAGGCGGGCCGCCTCCATCACCTCTTCCGAGATGCCGTTCAGCCCGCCGTTCACGACGATGATCCACGTGCCCACGCCCTGGAAGAAGAGCATGGCGGTGAGGATGCCGGGCATGTTGCCCGCCGTGATCACCTCCTTGAACGAGCCCGCGCCCATGCCCTGCCAGAGGAAAGCGATCGGCGATCGCTGCGGGTCGATCAGGTACACCCAGAGCACGAAGTTGGCGATGCCGCCGAGCGCGCCCGGGATGTAGTAGATGAACCGCATCGCGCCGCCGAAGCGGCTGGGGCTCGCGTGCAGGAGCAGTGCGAGCCCCACGATGCCGATGATCATGATCGGCAGCCAGATGATCATCACGACGAAGATGTTCTGGAACGTCGTCAAGAACCGGTGATCGGTGAACACCGTGATGAACGATTGCAGTCCGCCGAACCCACCGGTCGGATCGACCGGGGTCGGCGCCTTCTGCAGCGCCGTGACGAAGGCGTAACCGATCGGAATCGCGGCGCCGACGAGGAAGAGCAGGGTGTACGGGGCGAGGAGGGTCCAGGCCCCGAGCGCCTCCGCGCGCCGGGCCCGGGACCGCCCCAGGGGTGCCCTGCTCTTCCCCGTCAGCAGGGTCGTGGTTTCGGACATATGCGCCTTACTGCGTCACGGTGTAGCCGACGGATTCCGCCTGGTTCACCAGCTCGGTGCCGAACGCGTCGATCGCATCGGCGAAGCTGTCACCCGCGATCAGCGCCGGCGGAACGGTCTGCGTCCACGCCGATCCGGTGTCGTACATCATGTAGTCGTAGGGAACGACGTAGCCGAGGGCCTCCTTGAACGCGGCCTGGCTGCCCTCGATGTCCTTGAAGTACGCATCCGACGCCACTTGCTCGAGCCACTGATCCTGCACGGGTCCGTAGCCGGGAAGCCCGGTCGACAGCTCGACCTGCCACGCGGGATCCGTCGCCACGAACTCGAGGAACGTGAGCGCGTTCTCGAGCTGCGCGCCGGTGATGTGCGACGAGACGCTCCAGAGGCCGCCGCCCTCGTTGCCGGTCATCGGCTCAGAGTCGCCCTCCCAGGCGAGCGGTGTGGTCGCGGAGATCTCGCCCGCGGGCACGCCCCACGTGTCGCGGAAGAGGTAGTTGCCCCACCATGCGGCGCCGGGACTCATGACCATGTTCTGGCCCGCCTCGGCAGCGTCGCCGTCGAAGATGCCCTGGTTGGAGAGGGCATCGCCCTCCTGCATCTGAGTCAGGAGCTCGACCATCTTGCCGCAGCCTTCGGCCGAGAGGTCGATGCGTGCTTCGGTCTCGCTGACGCGCTCGTTGGTCGGGCAGTTCGCGGCTTGCAGGTAGCGATTGACGGCGTATGCGTCGCCGAGCATGCCGGAGATTTTGCCGGGGTGCTCCTCCGCGATCGTGACGGCGAGGTCGGCGTAACCCTCCCACGTCGTCGGCACCTCGTAACCGTTCTCCTCGAAGAACGCCTGGTTGTACCAGAGCACATCGGGCGCCGCGTCATTGCGCAGGCAGCGGATCTTGTCGTCGATGTCGCAGAATGACAGCACCGCCTCGTCGTACCCCTCGATGACGTCGGGCATCAGGTCGGTGAGGTCGGCGGCGTAGTTGCTCGTCGAGCTCGTCGCCCATGCGATGTCATCGTTGGTCGGGAAGAAGATCGCGTCGGGCCACCCCTCGCCGGCCGTGTCGAAGTTCGCGAACGCCTGGCGCACCGTTTGGCCGCCGACCGTTCCGTCGATCTGCGTGATCTCGATCTCGATGTCGGGGTGCGCCTTCTTGAAGGCCTCCGCCGCCGGAACGCGCGGCGGATCGACCCAGACGGTGATCGGCCCGCCCGAGTCGGTCTGCTCGGGCTCGTCGCCGCCCTGCGAACCGCCGCCCGCGCAGCCGCCCAGTGCGAGTGCCCCCGCGAGCATGCTGCCCGCGATCATGAGCTTCTTCTTCATTCCACTCTCCTTTGAGTATGAGGGCGCTCCCCGATGCCTGATCGGAGCCGCCCCAGCCCGAAAAACGCTAGCGAAGCGCCCGGACGTCGTCAATCAAATATAGACAAATTGATCGGATGTTTATATCGCGACGTGAGTGGCGCGCCGCCGATCAGATCCGCGCCGGGTCGATTCGATAGAACTCCGCAGCTGTGGCGCCGAGTACGCGCTCTCGGGCGGGCGGATCCAGTCGATCGACGAGCGCGCGCAGCGCCGTCCACACGCGCGTATAGCCGCCCGCAACGACGGAGATCGGCCAATCGCCGCCATACATCAGACGTTCAGGCCCGAACGACGCGAGCGCGTGGTCGAAGAACGGTGCGATCGCGTCTATGGTCCAGTCGCCCGGATCCCCCACCGACGAATAGAGCCCGCTCACCTTCCCGAACACGTTCGGGGACGCCGCTGAGGCCGCGATCAGATCCCACCACGGCTGACGGGAATCGGCGCCGACCGGAGGCTTGCCGAGGTGGTCGATCACGATGCGCAGGTCGGGGTGGCGTTCGGCGATGACCGGCACGATTTCGAGGTGGCGCGGGAGGACGGCGACGACGTCGAACGTCAGCCCCTCGCGCTCCAGGACCCCGAGCCCCTCGTCAACGTCGGGCCGCAGCAGCCAATCCGAATCCGGCATGTTGTGGATCAGGCTGCGCACGCCCACCATGAGCGAGTCGTCCCGCCACGATTCGGCGAGGAGCGCAACCTCGTCAGGGCGCTCGAGCGGCGCGTGCGCGACGATTGCGGCCACCTCTTCGTGCTGCGCGGCCGAGTCGCGCATCAACTCGGTGTCTTCGGCGTGGTCGGCCGACTGCACGTGCACGACCCGATCGACTCCGGCATCACGCAGCTCCGGCAGCGCGTCGTCGAGGGTGAATGCTCGGTTGATGACCGCGGGCTCTTCCGCGAGCCACCCGTAGTCGGCGCGCGCCGGATCCCACACGTGCTGGTGCGCATCGATGATCGGAAAAGTCATACGGTTCTTCTCCCCGTCGAGAATCATCATAACGATCATGAACAAACGTTTGATCAATCTTGACGCTTTACGCCCTCGACGTCAACATCGCCGCGGCGCGGCGCGGGGAGCGTGTGGCGCTGCCCCTAAGCGCGCGAGCGCGGGGCGATCACGACGTTGACGCCGATCTGGCGCAGATCCGCAATGTGCCGCTTGTCCGTCGCGGCGTCGACGATGACGGCATCGAAATCGGCAAGCGGCTGCATCGCGTGGAGCGCGCGCTTGTCGAACTTCGTGTGGTCGGCGAGAAGGATCCGGCGACTGGCCGCATCGAACATCGCGCGCTTGACGTCGACCGTCTCCATCGTCTGGTGGAACGCGACGCCGTCGGTGATCGCGGAGGTCGACATGACGAGCACGTCGGCGCGCAGGCCCGCGATGGCGGCGGTCGTGATGCGCCCCATGTAGGCGCTGCACCAGTTGTAGTACTGCCCGCCCAGGCCGAGCAGCGTGATGCCGGTGACGGAGCGCAGTTCGTTCATCACGGTGAGCGTGTTGGTGATGACGGTGAGCGGGCGCTTCTCCTGCAGGTGCGGCACGAGGTGCAGCGATGTCGTGGAATCGTCGAGCATGATCGCCTGGCCCGGCTCGACGAACTCGAGCGCGGCGAGCGCGAGCGCGCGCTTCTCGGAGATCTCACGGCTCGCGCGGTAGACGTCGCTCGACTCGACGAGACCCGTCGACAGCGCCGAAGCCACGCCGCGGTTCTTCCGCAGCAGCCCGCGCGATTCGAGCTCGTCGAGATCGCGATGAACCGTCATCGTGCTGATGTCGAAGCGTTCCGCCAGCTCGGAGATGCGAATGGATCCGGCCGCCATCACGGCCTCGGTGATCGCGTTGCGCCGGTCAGTCTGTCGCGCCTGACGCGACTGCGCCGAGTCGTCCGAGATCATCTCCTCGGGTCCCACCATCGTCTCCCCCTCGCGGTTCGTCCCGTGATCTGCGGGTGCGGGGTGGCCTATCGACCGCCCCGCACCCGCAGTGTTCATTCAGCGCACGAGATGCGTCGTTATCAACCCTCGTAGACGAACGGCGACGTCATCTTATCGGCGTTCTCGGCGGTGATCAGGATGCAATCGATCGCCTGCTTCTCCGTCTCGGGCTCCGTGCCCGTGCGGATGAAGTCGTCCGCCAGCTCGACGGCCGTCTCCGAGAACTGCGCGACGGGCTGGAGCACCGTGTACGCCATCTCGCCGTTCTTGACGGCCTCGACAGCGTCCGGCGCACCGTCGAACCCACCGACGATCACGTCTTCGAGCTTACCGGCCTCCTTCAGCGCGGCGATCGCGCCGAGCGCCATCTCGTCGTTGCCGGCGAGCACGCCCTTGATGTCGGGGTTGCCCTGCATCAGCGCCTGAGCCTTGTCGTGGCCCTCCGTGCGGTCCCAGTTCGCGACCTCTTCGCCGACCTTTTCGAGGTCGGGGTACTGCGAGATCACGGTCTCGAAACCGTTCGAGCGCGTCTGAGCGTTGTTGTCGCTCGGCGCACCGAAGAGCTCGACGTACGTGCCCTCCTCGCCCATCTGCTTGACGTACTCCTGCGCGCCGAGGGCAGCGCCCTGGGCGTTGTTCGACACGAGCTGAGCCTTCGCGAGGCCCGACTCGTTGATCTCGGCGTTGACGAGGAACACCGGGATGCCCGCCTCGTCGGCCTTCTTCACGGCACCGATCGACCCGTCGGCGTTGGCCGGGTCGAGGATGATCGCGACGGAATCGTTCGCGATGGCGGTGTCGATCAGCGTGTTCTCGGTGTTGGTGTCGCCCTCGTGGGCGCCGACGGTGGCCTCGTAGCCGAGCTCTTCGGCCTTCGCCTGCGCGAGGTCGCCCTCGGTCTTCCAGTACGGGTTGGCCGGGTCGTTGACGATGATGGTGATGAGGCCGCCGGCCTCGCCGCCGCCCGCCGACTCGCCCTCGGGAGCGCTGCCGGTGTCATCGGATCCGCCCGACGAGCAGGCCGTGAGGCCGACGATGAGGCCGCCGACCATGATCATCGAGCCCAGTGTCTTCTTGCGCAACATGTGATGTGTCCTTTCTTGATGGTCCGGCAACGGTCATCGGTGCCGGATGTGCCGCTCAGGACTCTGTGGAGCCCGTACCGGTGCTGGTGCCGGTCACGGCAGGGGTCTTGCTGTCCTTATCGCTCGCCGGCTTCTTGGCCGCGGGGCGACGACGACGTCCGTACTGGAGGGTGTTCAGCAGAACGGCGACCACGATCACCGCGCCCATGAAGACCATTTGCCAGTAGGCCGAGACGCCGACGAGCACGAGGCCGTCGGAGAGGAAGCCGATGACGAAGGCGCCCAGCAGGGTGCCGCGCACGTTTCCGCGTCCGCCCGTGAGGGCGGCGCCGCCGATCACGACCGTCGCGATCGCCGTCAGCTCGTACGTGTTGCCGGCGTTCGGATCCGCGCTGGTGAGCGTCGATGCGAGCACGAGCCCCGCGATCGCCGCGCACAGGCCCGAGACCACGTACACCCAGATCTTCACGCTGGTGGTCGGCACACCGCTGAGCTCAGCGGCGCGCTCGTTGCCGCCGGCCGCGTACATCCAGCGCCCGAACTTCGAGCGACCGAGGACGAGGCCGAGGACGAGCGCGACGACGATCATCACGAGCACGCCGATCGGGATGCCGAAGATGCGGTTGAAGCCGATCCACTCGAAGCCGGTGTTGCCCAGTTCCTCGCGGCCCGACAGGTTGTTGATCGTGAGGCCGCCGGTCATCAGCAGCGCGAAACCGCGCACGGCGTAGAGCGTGCCGAGGGTCGCCACGAAGGGCGCGATCTTGAACTTCGCCACGAGGATGCCGTTCAGGAGTCCTGCCAGGGCCCCGATCCCGCAGGCGATCAGCACCGTCACGGGCACGCTCGGGTAGATCGTGACCCCGAAGAGGTCGAGCGGCACGCCGCGCAGCATGAACCCAGCGAACACCGCGGATATCGCGAGCGTGGATCCGACCGAGAGGTCGATGCCGCCGTTCAGGATCACGAGCAGCATGCCGAGGCCGAGCAGCGCGTAGATCGCGACGTGGCTCGTCATGATCAGCAGGTTGCCCCACGTGAGGTAGTTCGGCGAGAGCAGCGAGAAGACCACGATGATCAGCACGAGGGCGAGGAAGGCACGCCCCTCGAGCAGCAGCTTCGCGATGGAGAACTGCTTCCTGTTCTTGCGGATGGCAGTTGTTGTCGTCGTCATTGTCGATCCGATCTGAGGTTTCAGGCTTCGCCCGAGGCGGCCATGATCATGTCTTTAGTGGCGTCCGGCCCGAACTCGGCCGTGATCTGCCCTCGGCTCATCACGATGATGCGGTGGGCGATGCTGAGGCACTCGCCGACCTCGCTCGTGGTGTACACGACGCCGACACCGCGGCGAGCGCGCTCGGAGAGGAGGCGGAAGACCTCGGCCTTCGCACCGACGTCGATCCCTCGGCTCGGCTCGTCGAGCAGCATCAGGCGAGGATCCGTCGCGACGATCTTGCCGATCACGACCTTCTGCTGGTTGCCGCCCGAGAGCCCGCCGATGTTGAGGTCGGGCCCCGAGGTCTTGACGGTGACCGCGCTGATGAGCTCTTGCGCCCGTTCCTTCTCCTTCTTGCGGGAGATCGCCAGGCCCGTCATGCTCTTGTCGAGGCTCGCGAGCGTCAGGTTGCGCCCCACGGAGAAGGTCTGGACGAGGCCATCGCGCTGACGATCCTCCGGCACCAGGCCGAGGCCCTTCTCGATGCGCTCGGAGATCGAGTCGCGCAGGATCGACTCTCCCTCGAGGTCGATCTCCCCGCTCTCGACACGTCCGCGCCCGGCGACCGCCTCGAGCAGCTCGGTGCGCCCCGCGCCCATCAGGCCATAGATGCAGACGATCTCGCCGGCGCGCACGTGCAGGTCGAGACCGTTCACGACGGCGCGCTCAGGGTTGTCCGGATCGAGCACCGTGAGGTCGGTGACGCTCAGCACGGGCTCGCCGAACTCGTACCCCTCGGGAGGGGATCCGAGGTCGAAGTTCTCGCCGACCATGTTCTTCACGATCCACGCAAGATCGATATCGGCACGCTCGCCGCGCGCCGTCATGGTGCCGTCGCGCAGCACGACCGCGTGGTCGGTGATCTCCAGCGCCTCTTCGAGGTGGTGGGAGATGTACACGATCGCAACGCCGCGTGCGAGCAGGTCGCGGATGATGCCGAACAGGGTCTCGACCTCGGCCGCCGCGAGAGCGGACGTCGGCTCGTCCATGATCAGGATGCGGGAGTTCACCGAGAGCGCCCGGGCGATCTCGACGACCTGCTGCTGACCGACGCGCAGGTCCGACACGAAGGTGTCGGGGTCGATCGCGAGGTTCATGTCGTCGAGCAGCGCGCGCGTCTGCCGGGTCTCCTCGGCGAAGTCCACCCCGCCGAACCGGCGCATGATCTCGCGCCCCATGAAGATGTTGTCGCGCACCGTGAGGTTCGGCGCGAGGCTCAGCTCCTGGTGGATGATCGAGATGCCCCGCTCGGCCGCCTCCGTCGTGGAGGAGAACGTCACGGGCTCGCCACCCAGGAGGATCTCGCCCGAGGTGGGCTGCTCGACGCCCGACAGGATCTTCATCAGCGTCGACTTTCCGGCGCCGTTCTCGCCGAACAGCGTTGTGACAGTGCCCGAGCGGATCTCGAAGTTCACGCCCTTCAGCGCGCGCGTACCGCCGTAGTTCTTGACGACGTCGCGCGCCTCGAGAACGACCTCATCGGTGCTCACCATGCTCACCCGACCTCGAGCTCGGACGGCGTCACGAGCCACGCCTCGGGGTTGATCATCGTGAACGCCCCCGTGATCGTCGCGGTGCTGCCCTCGAGCGCCTCGGTGTCGACGCCCTCGAGCACGGCCGACTTCATGTACTCGTTGAGCGAGGCCGCCGCGTTCTGGTAGTCGATCTGGTTGGTGAACTCGCCGAACGCGATGTCGCCCGTCGCGTCGCGCAGCTCGGTGCCGTTGATCGCCGGACCGGTCTGCACGCGCACCGTGAGCGCCTCGGGAAGGCCCTCGACCTGGAAGTCGTAGATGCCCGACGAGTTCTCCGCGAACGTGCCGGTCATCGTCACGCTGAACACGGGTCCGCCCGAGCTCTGCACGGCGTACTCGCCGACCGCGGCGTCCGGGTCGGCGGCGATCGCGGCGGCGAGCTCCTCGGCGGGAACGGCGCGCTCGGTGATCCCCTCCTGCACGGCGGGGAACGTCTCCTCACCGTACGTCTCGGCGTTGAAGCCCTCCTCCGCGCCCGGCAGCTCGGCGCCGTACGGCACCACCTTCGTGCCGAGGGCGATGAAGGCGATCACCGCGACGATGACGATCGCGAGGATCCCGCGCTTGGCGCCCTTGCTGAGCCCGTGGCGCGCGCTCGTGGTCTCGGCGGCGCTCACAGGAGGATCCGCGATTCGGTGTCGTTCGGACGGATCTGCAGCTTGCGTCCGTCGCCGCGGCGGAACAGCTCGAGCGCATCGGCGTAGTCGTCGAGCGTGAACGAGTGGCTGATCATGGCGCGCGCGTTGATGGCGCCCGCCTCGAACATCTCGACCGCGCGGCCGAACGAGTTGAGCACGGCCATCGTGCCGACGATCGAGATCTCATCGCGATAGATGCGGAACGGCGAGAACCGAGCGGTCTTGTCGGCGGGAGCAACGCCGAAGTCCTGGAAGAAACCGGCGGGCTTGACCCGCGTGAGCGCATCCTCGATCGCACGGATGTTGCCGGTGCAGTCGATCACGACGTCCCACTTCTCGCGGTCGGCGTCGTCGGCGGAGGTGTACCGCAGCTCGATGCCGCACTCGGCCGCGACCTGCAGGCGGTCCGGGTTGAGGTCGACGATCGAGACCGTCGCCGCACCGGCGCGGTGCGCGAGCTGCGCCATCAGCAGGCCCATGGTGCCGGCGCCGTACACGAGCACGTGGTCGCCCATGCGGCGCGGCAGCACGTCCCATCCGCGGATCGCGCATGCCAGCGGCTCGATGAGGGCGGCCAGGTAGATGTCGGTCTCGGGCTTCAGCCGGAAGACGTTCGTCGACGGAGCCGTGAAGAACTGCTGCGAGGCGCCGTCCGAGGCGACGACCCCGAGGCCGTTCCACCGCGGGCAGAGGTTCTGGTGCCCGTTCAGGCACTGCTCGCACTCACCGCACGTGGTGCTCGGGTTGATCGCCACCTTGTCGCCGACCTTGAAGTCGAATACGCCGTCGTTGACGCCCTCGCCGAGCTCGACGATCGTGCCGGTCGCCTCGTGTCCGGGAACGAGGGGGAACACCGTTCCCTCGAACTCGCCGTCGAACACGTGGGTATCGGTCCCGCAGATTCCGACCGCAGCCGTCTCGATGAGGATCTCTTTGTAGCCGGGTGTGGGCTTCGGCCGTTCCTCAAGGGCCAGCACTCCTTGTTCCTGAAAAGCGACTGCGCGCATCGTTGCTCCGTTCGCGTCGGGCTCGGGGCTCTCGTCGCCCCGGGCCTGTGGGCGGTCATCCGCTCGGTGTCGCCGCGCCTTCCGGCACAGGACCCGTGGTGAGTGACCCATCGACAGTGTTACGTTTGAGTAGCTTAGAACATGAACTACGTTAGATTCAACGTCAACATCGTGACACGTAGATAACGAATCTCAGCAAGCGACATCGAGGGAGATGGACCATTGAGCACGAGCGAACCCACGCGCCCCATAGGATCCGAGGGGATCCCGTCGACGCAGCGCGCCGCTGTTCTGCATGCCGCGCGCGATGTGAGGATCGAATCGCGCCCCGTGCCGACGCCCGCGGCCGACGAGGTGCTCGTGAGGGTCACCGCGGTCGGCGTGTGCGGCAGCGACGTACACTTCTACCACGACGGCCGCCTCGGCGACTGGCGGGTCGACGAACCGCTCGTGCTCGGGCACGAATCCGGCGGCGTGATCGTCGCGGTAGGCGCCGACGTGGATCCGGGCCGGATCGGCGAGCGCGTATCGATCGAACCCCAGCACCCTTCGCACACGTCGCCCGAGACGCTGCGCGGCGAGTACAACCTCGACCCCGAGATGCAGTTCTACGCCGTGCCCGGCACCGACGGCGCGTTCCAGGAGCACGTCACGATCCAGAGCCACTTCGCGTTCGCGATCCCCGACACCGTCAGCGACGACGCGGCGGCCCTCATGGAGCCGCTGTCGGTCGCGATCGCCACTGCGCGCAAGGCCGCGATCCAGCCGGGATCGCGCGTGCTCATCGCCGGCGCCGGCCCGATCGGCATCGTCTCGGCGCAGGTCGCCCGCGCGTTCGGCGCGACCGAGGTCATCGTGTCCGATCTCGCGGAGGCCCGCCGCGCGTCGGCGCTGACCTTCGGCGCCACGCGCGTGATCGATCCGGCCCACGACGATGTCTCATCGCTCGACGGCACCGTCGACGCATTCATCGACGCGTCGGGTGCGGCACCCGCCGTCAAGAGCGGGATCCGCGCGGTGCGGCCCGGCGGCCGAGTCGTGCTCGTCGGCATGGGCATCGACGAGATGCCGCTGCCGATCACGCACATCCAGAACAACGAGCTCATCATCACGGGCGTGTTCCGCTACGCCAATACATGGCCCGCCGCCATCGCGCTCGTCGCCGACGGCCGGGTCGACCTCGACCGCATGGTGACCGGCCGATTCGGCCTCGACCGCGTCACCGACGCGCTCGATTCGACGTCGGATCCCGCCACCATCAAGTCGATCGTCACACCGAACAGCTGATCGCGGGAGAAATCGTGAACGGAACGGAACTGCGATCGACGGCTGCTCGTTCAGCCGCCGAGCAGCCTCGTCACGCGATCCGACGCAGTGACCATGTGCACGGCCATAGCCGAGGCGGCCGCGTCGGGATCGCCGGCGTCGAGCGCATCGAGCACGGCCTCGTGCTCGACCGCCGCGACCTCGGCGTCGGGCAGGGAGTGCACCGCGCGGTCGGCGTGCACCTGCAGCAGCGAGCGCACGACGTGCAGCAGATCGTGGAGCGTGCGGTTGTCGGCGGCCTCGGCGATATCGAGGTGGAACGCGAGGTCGGCCCGCGTGAACGCCGCGAGGTCATCGCCCGCGTCGCGCATCTCGCGCACGTGGGAGCGCAGCGTGTCGCGAGCGGTCGCATCCGCGCGAGTCGCCGCTATGCGGGCGACGTAGATCTCGAGCCCCGAGCGCAGCTCCAGCAGCTCGCTCGTGTTGCGTTCGCCGATCAGCAGCCCCCAGCGCAGGGTCTGCGGCAGCAGCTCGCTGGCCTGTCCGCGAAGGAACGTGCCGGATCCGGGGCGCACCTGCACGATGCCCAGAATCTCGAGCGCCGCGAGCGCCTCGCGCACTGCCGAGCGCCCCACGGCGAGCGACGCGGCGAGCTGTCGCTCGGAGGGCAGGCGCGTGCCGGGCTCGACGGATCCGCTGGTGAAGAGGTCGAGCAGGCGCCGCGCCACTTCGCTGACGGGCGTGCCCGTCGGCAGCGTCCCGAGCGCGTCGACGATCTGCGCCGACGACGAGGAGTCGCTTGCCATGCCGTGCCTCTCTGTCAGTGCACGGAGGCCGAGACGCCCCGCGCGATCGGCGAGATCCGTGCAGCCCATCACACTACACATCGACGAACCCCCGGGATCGACCGCGAAGGAGAGGCCCATATGCCGACGCATTCCCGTAGTAGATTGTTATTGGTCAACCGGTTTGCCAAACTCATGACATCACGGCTCGATGTCGACCACGAACGGACGAAGCGATCATGACGCGCCTCTGGAACGACCCCGCAGACTTCGCGGACGAGATGATCGACGGCTTCGTCGCGGCGAACGGCCGCTACGTGCGGCGCGTGTCGGGCGGCGTCGCCCGATCCACGAAGACGCCGGAGGGCCAGGTGGCGCTCGTTGTCGGCGGCGGCAGCGGCCACTACCCCGCGTTCGGCGGGCTCGTCGGGCCCGGCCTCGCGCACGGCGCCGCGATGGGCAACCTGTTCGCCTCGCCGTCGACGCAGCAGGTGTTCCACGTCTCGAAGGCCGCAGAGAACGGCGGCGGCGTGCTGCTCAGCTACGGCAACTACGCGGGCGACGTGCTCAACTTCGATGCGGCCCAGGAGCAGCTGCGCGCGGCGGGGATCCCCTGCCAGAGTCTCGCGGTGACCGACGACGTCTCCAGCGCTCCCGTCTCGGAGAAGCACCGGCGCCGCGGTATCGCGGGCGACCTGACGGTGTTCCGCATCGCGGGCGCCGCCTCCGCGCGCGGGGCCTCGCTTGACGAGGTCGCGCGCCTGGCGGCCCACGCCAACGAGCGCACCCGATCCTTCGGTGTGGCCTTCAGCGGCTGCACGCTCCCCGGCGCTCCCGAGCCGCTCTTCGAGGTCGAGCCCGGTCGCATGGCGATCGGCCTCGGCATCCACGGCGAGCCCGGCCTGCGCGACGCCGACATCCCGACCGCCGACGAGCTGGCGGCGCTGCTCGTCGAACGCCTGCTCGAGGAGCTGCCCGACGGCGTCGACCAGGCGCGCGGCGCACGCGTCATCCCGATCCTCAACGGGCTCGGATCCTTGAAGTACGAGGAGATGTTCGTCGTCTACCGCCGCGTCGCGCAGCTGCTCGAGGCCGCCGGCATCGAGGCGGTCGATCCGCACGTGGGCGAGTACTGCACGAGCTTCGACATGGCCGGCACCTCGCTGACGCTCTTGTGGCTCGACGACGAGCTCGAAGATCTGTGGGAGACGCCCGTCGACAGCCCGGCGTACCGCCGCGGATCCGTCGACCGCACCGGCGAGATCGTCGCCGACGACGACGCGGATGAGCAGGCGGCCGAGATCGTCGCCGCGGACGACGAGGGGCGCGCAGTCGCCGCCATCGTCGCTCGGGCGTTCGACATCGCGCGCGACACGATCGATGAGAACGTCGACGAGCTCGGGCGCCTCGACCAGATCGCCGGCGACGGCGACCACGGCATCGGCATGCAGCGCGGCGTGCACGCCGCACGCGACGCCGCACGCGACGCGGTCGAGCGCGGCGCCGGCGCCCGCACGACGCTCGAACGCGCCGCGGACGCCTGGTCGGATCGGGCCGGCGGCACCTCGGGCGCGATCTGGGGCGCGATCCTCACGGCGGTCGCCTCGCACGTCGACGACGACGGCTCCCCCGCCGCGTCCGCGCTCGCGGACGGCCTCACCGCCGCGTCCGAGCGCGTGCTGACATTCGGCGCGGTACCGGGCGACAAGACGATGGTCGACTCGCTCGTGCCGCTGTCGGAGGCGTTCGCGGCAAGGGCCGCATCGGGTGCGTCCGTGGCCGACGCCTGGCGCGACGCCGCGGACGCCGCCACCCGGGCCGCCGCGGCGACGGCCGACATGCTCCCCCAGATGGGCCGCGCGCGCACTCACCACGAGAAGTCGCTCGGCACACCGGATCCCGGAGCACACTCGCTCGCGCTCCTCGCGCAGGCGCTCATCACCCTCACTGACGGAAAGAAGGCTTGATCATGGCTGAACCGCTTCGCATCATCATCGGCGGCGACGACGCCGGCTTCGGATACAAGGAGATCATCAAGAAGGATCTCGAGCAGAACGACCTCGTCGCGAGCGTCGTCGACGTGGGAGTCTCGGCCGACGGCCACACGCCGTACCCGACGGTCGCGATCGAGGCCGCCGAGCGTGTCGCGCGCGGCGAGGCCGACCGCGCGATCCTCATCTGCGGCACCGGGCTCGGCGTCGCGATCGCGGCGAACAAGGTCGCGGGGATCCGTGCGGTCACCGCCCACGACAGCTTCTCCGTCGAACGCTCCGTGCTCTCCAACAACGCGCAGGTGCTCTGCATGGGCCAGCGCGTCGTCGGCATCGAGCTCGCCCGCCGCCTCGCGAAGGAGTGGCTGACGTACCGGTTCGACGAGACATCGGCATCGGCCGAGAAGGTCGCGATCCTCGACGGGTACGAGAGCACCGGAAGCTGCTGATGGTCACTGTCGGCGTCAGCCTGAAGATGTACTTCGGGCACGGGCGTGCGCTCGCGTGGTTCGACGACGTCGCCGCGCGCGTGCGCTCGCACGCCGGCGTGACGAGCGGATCCGTCGAGCTGTTCATCACGCCCACCTACCTGCAGGTCGGCCCCGCCGTCGAGGCCTTCCGCGGCACCCCCGTGCGGATCGGCGGGCAGGACGTCGCGTCGGCCGACGAGGGCGCGTTCACCGGCGAGGTCTCGGCCGCCGAGCTCGCCGAGGTGGGCGCGACGATCGCCGAGATCGGCCACGCCGAGCGGCGGCGGCTGTTCGGCGAGACCGACGCGATCGTGGCCGAGAAGACGCGCGCCGCCCTCCGCGCCGGGCTCACGCCGCTGCTCTGCATCGGCGAGCGGGACGAGCAGGATCCGGATTCTGCCGCCGAGATCTCCCTGCGGCAGCTGCGTGCGTCGCTTACCGGGGCTGAGGGCGGATCCGTCATCGTCGCGTACGAGCCCGTGTGGGCGATCGGCGCCGCCGAGCCCGCGGGCGAGGAGCACGTGCGCGTCGTCGCGGGCGCGCTCCGCGCGGCGCTCGAAGCGGATCCCCTGCGCACCGGATCCGCCGTCATCTACGGGGGCGCGGCCGGCCCGGGGGTCATGACGGCGCTCGGCGACGCGGTCGACGGCGTCTTCCTCGGGCGCTTCGCGCACGATCCCGACGCGCTCGTGCAGGTGCTCGACGAGGCGACCCGCGTCGCGGAGGGGCGCGCGGCGTGATCGGGCTCGGGACGTACGCCTATTTCTGGCAGCACGCGGAGGGGCTCTCCCTCGTCGGCGCGTTCGAGGACGCGCGCGCGCAGGGCGTCGAGCTCTTCCAGATCTGCGACTACGCGCCGCTCGAGCGGATGACGGATGCGGAGCTGCGCGATGCGGCGAGCGCCGCGCACGACCACGGCCTCACGATCGAGCTGGGCACGAAGGGGATCGAACAGGAGCGCCTGTCGAGGTTCCTCGAGCTCGCGGAGGTCTTCGACGCCCGCCTCGTGCGCAGCATGCTGTACGGGCCGGGCTCGCGCCCGTCGCTCGACGAGGCGACGCGGATCCTCAGCACGGCGATGCCCGCGTACGAGGCGGCGGGCGTATCGCTCGCGCTGGAAACGTACGAACAGGTGCCGACGCGCGACCTCCTGGGCGTGATCGACGCGGTCGGAAGCGCCGCGCTCGGCGTGTGCCTGGATCCGGCGAACGTCGTCGCGCAGCTGGAGAGCCCGCGCGCGTGCACCGAGCAGACCTCGCGGCTGGTGAAGAACGTTCACGTGAAGGACTTCGCGTTCGCGCGCCAGGACGGCTGGGTCGGCTTCACCTACAGCGGCGCCCGCATGGGTGATGGCCTGCACGACTACGGCCACGTGCTGGACGTCATCCGACCCCGCGAACGCGGCATCAACGAGGTCGTCGAGCACTGGCTGCCGCGGCAGGCAGATGCCGAGACCACGATCCGAACCGAGCGCGATTGGACCCGCGCGACCCTGGAATATCTGAGGAGCACCCTATGAGCGAGAAGTACAGCATTGCCGTCATCGGCGCCGGCGGAAAGATGGGCATGCGCGTGTCCAACAACCTCGTGCGCACGGATCACGATGTGCGCTACGTCGAGAACTCCCCCGCGGGCCAGGAGAGCACGCGCGAAGCCGGGCGCACGCTGACCGAGTCGTCCGTCGCCGTCGCGGACGCCGACATCGTCGTGCTCGCGGTGCCTGACCTCGCCCTCGCCGCCGTCACGGCGGAGCTCGTGCCGCAGATGAAGGCGGGATCCGTCTGCCTGACGCTCGACCCCGCCGCCGCCTACGCGGGCCTGCTCACGACGCGCGACGACGTGATCCAGGCGGTGGCGCACCCGTGCCACCCGTCGATCTTCCTGCAGCGCGAGACGCCCGAGCAGTGGGCCGACACGTTCGGCGGCATCGCCGCCCCGCAGGACGCGATCGCGGCCGTCGAGAGCGACGACCCGGCGAAAAAGACCCTCGTCGAGGAGACCGTGCGCGCGATCTACGCGCCCGTCATCGACGTGCACTTCGTGACGATCAAGCAGCTCGCCCAGCTCGAGCCGACGCTCGTCGAGACGGTGGCGTGCATGATCGGCGAGCTGCTGAACGAGGCGCTCGACGAGGCGATCCACACGATGGGCGTGCCCGAGGCCGCCGCGCGCAGCATCATGTACGGCCACACGCAGGTCGCGCTCGCCAACGGCCTGCGCGGCGACAACCCGTTCAGCGACGCGTGCCTGATCGCGATGAAGTACGGCCGCGAGTCGATCATCAAGGACGACTGGAAGAAGATCTTCCAGGACGACGAGCTCGACAAGAACCTCGCCGCGATGCTGCACCTCGACAAGATCGCGCGCTGATGGCACGGCTGTCGGGAAAGACCGCCCTCGTCACGGGCGCGGCATCGGGGATCGGGCTCGCGGTCGCCACGCGGTTCGTCGCCGACGGCGCTCGCGTGGTGATCGCCGACCGCGATGGCGCTTCCGCGGAGCGGGCCGCGGCCGCGCTCGGCGGCGAGGCCCGGGCGGTAACCGTCGATATCTCGGACGAGGGCCAGGTTGCAGGTGCGTTCACGTCGTTGGCCGCCGGCGGCTGGGCGCCGAACGTCGTGGTCGCCAACGCCGGCGTGCAGCTGTTCGGCCAGGACGCGCAGATCGCCGACCTCGACCTCGAGGCCTGGCGCCGCACCGTCGACATCAACCTGACCGGCACGTTCCTCACCGTGAAGCATGCGGTGCGGTCGATGCTCGACGCGGGCGGCGGATCCATCATTCTGACCGGCAGCCCCACGGGCGTGACGGGCGAGGGCAAGGACTTCACCGCGTACAGCACGACCAAGGCGGGGATCCACGGCCTGGGCCGCACGGTTGCCGCCGCGTATGCCCAGCGCGGCATACGCGTGAACACCGTCGTGCCGTCCTACGTCGAGACGCCGCTGGTCGAGGCGATCAGCACGGATCCCGAGCAGCGCGCGGCGATCACCTCGCGGATCCCTATGGGGCGCCCGGCGACGCCGGATGACCTGATCGGGGTGATGTCGTTCCTCGCGAGCGATGATTCGGCGTTCGCCACCGGTGCGGCGTTCACCGTCGATGGTGGGATGACGACACTGTAGGCGGCGACCGCTCGGCGACGAGAGGATGGGGAGATGACCTGGATCCGCGAACAGATCGTGCCCGTCGCGCTCGGCGACTGGGCCCTGGATCTGCGCGACGATGACCTCGCACAGATCCGATATCGGGGTCGCGAGGTGCTGCGCTCCGTGCGCGCCGTCGTGCGCGACCGCGATTGGGCGACGGCCTCGTGGGTCGTGGGCGCGGTCGATGTCGGGGACGACGTCGCGCGGATCCCTCTCTCGTCCGGCTCGTTCGGCGTGCGCTTCGACGGGTCGCTGACGGTTGTTGTCGACGGCGACTCCCTATCGGTGACGTTCGAGGCCGCGGCCGACCGCGAGTTCTGGACCAACCGCACCGGCCTGGTCGTGCTGCACCCGGCGGCCGTTTCGGGGGATCCGCTGACCGTGACGCACACGTCCGGGGAGGTCTCGCAGATCGAGTTCCCGCGCGATATCGTGCCTCACCAGCCGGCCTACGACATCCGAGCCCTGTCGTCGGAGGGCGTGACGGTGGCGTTCGAGGGCGATGCGTTCGAGATGGAGGACCAGCGCAACTGGACCGACGCCTCGTTCAAGACCTACAACCGCGCGCTGGCGGATCCCTTTCCCTATCTGCTCGACGGGCCGGTGACGCAGCGGGTGACGGTGACGGTTGCCGAGACCCTGACTTCTCGGCCAGCACCTGACGAATCGGGCGGCTCCGTCAGGCCCTCGCCCACATCTCAGGCGCTCGGCGAACTCCGCCTCGAGGAAACCGGGCCCGTCACGTTCTCGGTGGGGGCGTCGACGGCGCCGGGTGCAGGATCCGCGGATCCGGTCGGGCACGACACCCTCGTCGAGGTCGACCTCGGCTGGGCCGGATGGCCGGCCGTGATCCAGCGCGCGACCGCCAGCGGCCTGCCGCTCGACGTGCGATTGGTGCTGCCGCTGGAGGCGGCGGAGCAGGCGCTCGAAGATGCCATCGCCGCCCTCGAGCAGGTCCCCCTCGCACGGATCACGGCGTTCCAGCCGCCCACGCATCCGCACGAGCACATGGCCGACGACGAATCGCTGCGGCTCCTGCGAACGGCGTTGGGCGCGCGAGACGTGCCGATCATCGGCGGCACCCGCTCGCACTTCACCGAGCTGAATCGCGGCCAGCATCTGGTTCCGCCCGGCCTCGACGGCGTCGCGTTCAGCACGACGCCGATGTTCCACACCCGCGAGGTGCTGCAGCTCGAGCAGGCCATCGGCATGCAGCGCCTCATCGCCCAGCAGGCCGTGCGCATCGCCGGGTCCCCCGTGCACGTCGGCCCCGTGTCCCTGCGCGCGCACCTCAACAACGTCGCCACGACGGATCCGCCGCGCCCGTCGGTCACGGATCTCTCCGAGGGATACGGGCCCGAGCTGCTCGACGCCGACGACGAGCGGCAGCGGGATCCGGAGCTCGCGACGTGGACGATCGCGAGCGCCGCGGCGCTGGCCGTTCCGGGCGTTGCGTCCGTGTCGTTCTTCGAGGAGCGGGGACCGCGCGGCATCCGTGCGGCCGTCGGATCCGATTACCCCGTCGCGGACGCGATCCGCGCCCTCGCGGCGCTCGAGGGCCCGCTCGTGACGGCGCGCGATGGCGAGGTCTGGGCGATCGGATCCGCCGCGACGATGCTCATCGCGAACCTCGATGAGATATCGCGCGCGGTGAGGATCGGCGAGGCCTCGGTCGAGGTCGGGGCGAAGGGGTGGGTCGCGGTCGGTTCAGAAGGAGATGTCGCGTAACGACGGATCCGATCGCCCCGATCCTCCGCAGTCAGCCCGATTCTCCTCCCGAAACGCGAGGCGCCCCGACCCCCACCAGGGCCGGGGCGCCTCGGTTCAGGTCACCGTCCGGTGCGGAAGGTGTGCGACCAGGTCGCGTCGCCCGCCGTGCGGAACCACGGATCCGCGATGGCGGTGATCTCGACCGATCGCTTCTCGCGGTGGAACCCGGCCTCGACCGGCTCGCCGTCCGCGTAGTAGGTCACGTGCTCCGTCTCCGGGATCACGTAGCCGTCGCGCCCGAGGCCCGGCTTCTCCACGAACTCCGGCGCTTCGGCCGCAATAGGCGTCGTGAACACCGGCACCTGCGAATAGTCGATATCGCTCGCCAGCATGTAGCTGGTGTAGCTCGGCTGGTTGTAGGCCGTGTTCTGGCGCGCAACCTCGACCCGGTACTGCGGGTCGTGCATCAGCGTCGTCAGCTTGCGGTCGGTGACATCCGTCGACATGTAGACGCGGATCTCAGTGCTGTCGGCGTCGCGCACGAGCAGCTCCTCGCGCCAGTCGCCGAGGACATCGGCGACGAGCGACGGGTTGCCCTTCGTGCCGTTGTTCGTCGACGTCCCGGTCACGTCGAGCAACGTGTTCGCCCGGCCGTCCTGGATGGTCACGGGCTCGCCCTCGCCGCCGGCGACGATCTGCGTCGTCATATCGGCGGCCCAGCGGATCGACATGTTCGTGCCCGCCGTGTAGCCGCCGAAGTCCGGCCCGGGCCAGTACTCGAGGCCGGGGTGCTCGGCGTTGATGTCGCCGATCATGCCGCGACCGGTGTCGCGACCCGAGTACGCGCCGTCGAGCACCTCGCCCGTCGCCGCATCGCGCAGCGCCCAGCCGTACGGCGCCCACGCCGCACCCTCGTGCACCGAGAAGATCTCGAGGCCATCGCGCTCGGGCAGGATGTCGGTGACGTGCATCGCGTCGCCGTGACCGAGCTTCGCCTCGGCGCCCGGATCCGCGCTCTCCGCGGGGAGCGTGTCCCGCGAGCTGTAGAGCAGCGATCCGTCGTCGTCGAGCGTGGCCGAGCCGTACACGATCTCCTGCTTGCCGTCGCCGTCGACGTCCGCCGCTGACAGCGAGTGGAAGCCCTGTCCGGCGAGGGTGCCGAGTTCCGGATCTGACCCGATGCCGCCGTGCGGGCCGTCGTTGAACGGGTTGGTCATGGGCACGTGGCCGCTGTCGGAGACCCAGCGAGTCGTGAGATCCGTGCCGTCCCAGTCGTAGGCGGCGATCACAGCGCGCGTGTAATAGCCGCGCGCGAAGATGGCCGAGGTCGATTCGCCGTCGAGGTTCGCGACTCCGGCGAGGAAGCGGTCGACGCGGTTGCCCGGCTCGACGCGCGACATCGCGTAGTCGCCCCAGAGGAGGCCGTCGTCGCCGCGAGCCGGGGTGTAGTCGACGGTGTCGAGCTCCTCGCCCGTCGCGCCGTCGAACACCGTCAGGTACTCGGGTCCGTCGAGGATGAATCCCTCGAACTCGTCCAGCCGGTTTTTGTCGCTGCGGCTGGGTGCCCACGTGTCAATGATGTAGCCGGCGAGCGCGCTCGCGTCGCTCTCCGACAGCGGGTAGTCGTACCGGTCGTCGATGCCGAGCGCGGCCTCGACTGTCGCCGGCCACTGGCCCGAGGTCACCTCTTCGCGGTCGGCCCAGCCCCGGAGCATGCCCGCGAGGTGGTCCGCGTACTCATCGGCCGACAGCCGGTAGTCGTCGTCGTTCGTCACGCCCGCGTCGATGTCGTCGGCGGGAAGCGTGATCGGAGCCTCCTCGCCGTTCGAGGTCACGGTCGTGCCCGGCGCCGTCTTCAGCATGATCTCGGCGCGGCCATCGCCGTCGAAGTCTTCGACCATGAACTGCGTGTAGTGCGCGCCCGACCGGATGTTCTTGCCCAGGTCGATGCGGTGCAGCAGCGTGCCGTCGGCCTCGTACGTGTCGATGATCGTCGACGCCGTGTAGCCGCGCTGCGACACGTCCTTCGCGTTCGACGGGTACCACTTGACGACGTACTCATACTGGCCGTCACCGTCCACATCGGCGACCGACATGTCGTTCGCGGCGTACGTGTACTCCTCGCCCTCGGGGTGCAGCACGCCCGCGGGCATGCGCCCGCCCTCGGGCTTCTGGATCGGGATCGAGGCGTACTGTCCGCCCCACGGCGTCACCTGTTCGCTGCGCTCGAGCTCCACGTCGTTCACGATCGGCGCGACGGCGTACTCCGACGACGAGTCGCCGTGCGGATCCAGGTAGTTCGTACTGTCCGTGACCGTCGCGATGGGCTCGCCGTCGCGGTAGAGCGCGAAGTTCGGACCGGTCATGCTCGCGCCGGTCGCGCCCGTCGTCTCGCTGCCGAGCAGGCGCCAACTGACGAACACGCCGTCGTCGGTCGTCGCCGCGGCGAGACCGCGGTCGAGGTTCTTCTCGAACTGCGACGGCACTGTCACCAAATCGGCTGGACGGTCATCCGCCTGCGCCGCGAGCGCGACGTTCGGGATCGCGAACGCCAGGGACGCCGCAACGACGCACGCTCCCCAGCGGGTTCCTCGCCTGCGCCAGAATGCCGAATTCTCCATCGAATCTCCTTCATCGGTCGTGCCGGCCGCGATGCCGGGTGTCGCCATCTTCGCTTTGTAACGTTATAAGGATGCGATGCTCGAAGACAAGACTCGGCCCCAATGCCCTCCGAGAAGCGCCCCTCGCTGCCCGAAACGCCGCAAGCAATTGACTTCTCCCGCGAAGAGTGTCTACCTTGGACGCCAGAGGATAGCGCTTTCCCAATCCGACGTCGCACAGCGACGACACCCCTTCACGACGATGTGGAGCATCAATGACCACAGCATCCCAGAACGCCACCGAGACTCTGGCGGCCGCCGACGCGCGCCGCGAGAAGAAGTCTCCCGCCCTCCTGCGATGGTGGCTCAACAGCTGGCACCCGATCGTCTTCCTCATCGCCGTCATCGCCGCATGGTGGATCGCGACGGAGTCGGGTTCGGTTGCGCCCTACATCCTCCCCTCGCCCTCCGACACCTGGGCGGCGTTCGCCGACAACAGCGCCTACCTCTGGCAGCACACCTGGGTGACGACCTACGAGACCGTCATCGGCTTCATCATCGCGGTCGTGCTCGGTCTGTTCGTGGCGGTCATCATGGTCTACTCGAGCGGCCTCGAGAAGACGCTCTACCCGGTGATCCTGTTCGCGCAGGTCATCCCGAAGATCGCGATCGCGCCGCTGTTCATCGTGTGGCTCGGCTTCGGCGTCGGCCCCAAGATCCTCGTCGCCGTGCTGATGGCGTTCTTCCCGGTCGTCATCTCGGGCCTGTCGGGCCTGCGCTCGGTCGATCCGGAGATCCTCCAGCTCACCTCGACCATGGGCGCCGGCCGCATCAAGACCTTCCTCAAGGTGCGCCTCCCCGCCGCGCTTCCCGAGCTGCTCGGCGGCCTCAAGGTCGCGGCGACGCTCGCCGTCACCGGTGCGGTCGTCGGTGAGTTCGTCGGCGCGAACGAGGGCCTCGGCTACGTGATCCTGCAGGCCAACGGCAACCTCGACACGGCGATGCTCTTCGCGGCGCTCATCATCATGTCCCTCATGGGCGTGCTGCTGTTCGCGATCATCCAGATCGCCGAGCGCTTCCTCATCCCCTGGCACGCGTCCCGGCGCGGGAGCGGCTCCGCTTCCGTCCGCGCGTCCGCCTGACACACCTCGACACCCATCGAAGGAGATGGAACTCATGTTCACCAAACGCACTCTCACCTCTATCGCACTGCTCGGCGCCGGCGCCATTGCGCTCGCCGGCTGCTCGGGCGGATCCGACGCGCCCGCTGAAGAGAACTCCGACGGCACCCAGACCGTCACGCTGATGCTCAACTGGTACCCCTACGGCGAGCACGCCCCGTTCTACTACGGCATCGAGCAGGGCATCTTCGAGGAGCACGGCATCGACCTCCAGATCGAGGCGGGCCAGGGGTCCACGAAGACGGCGCAGGCCGTCGGCCAGGAGCAGGTCGACTTCGGCTGGGCCGACAGCCCCGCCGTGATGGCGAACATCGACAAGGGCGTGAAGATCCAGAGCGTCGGCGTGTTCCTCCAGACGACGCCGTCGGCGGTGCAGGTCTTCGCCGACTCGGGCATCGAAACGCCCGAAGACCTCAAGGGCAAGACGATCGCCGTCTCGGCCGGCGATGCGCCCACGACGACCTTCCCGCTGTACCTCGAGTCGGTCGGACTCGAGGAGTCGGACGTCAAGCAGCAGAACCTCGACCCCGCGGGCAAGATCGCCGCGGTGCTGTCCGGTCAGGTCGACGGCCTCATCGGGTTCGCCCACGACCAGGGCCCCACGATCGCCGGACAGAGCGGCAAGGACATGACGTACCTGCGCTACTCCGACGCGGGCCTCAACTTCTACAGCAACGGCCTCATCGCGCCGGCCGGCACGATCGAGTCGGATCCCGAGCTCGTCGACGCACTCGTGCAGGCGACGAGCGAGGCGTTCACGGCCGCGTCCGAGGATCCGGAGGCCGCCGTCGCCGCGATGGACGGCAAGGACCCGCAGATGCCCGACGCCGCCGTGCTCCAGGATCAGTGGGAAGAGACCATGCTGCTCCTCGAGACCGACGCCACGGCCGGCGAGGCGCCCGGCACCAACGCCGCCGAGGACTGGGAGTCGACGATCGAGGTCCTCTCGGGCGCCGGACTCACCGAAGAGGGCGCGTCCGTCGACTCGTACTTCACCGACGCGTTCCAGCCGGAGTGACCATGAGCGCCGCCACACAGACATCGACCACCGTCGCGGTCACTGACGTCGGCATCACCTTCTCGTCGAAGCGCAGCCACGTCTCGGCGCTCGAGGGCATCGACCTGAACGTCGAGCAGGGCGAGTTCGTCACGATCGCGGGCCCGTCGGGCTGCGGAAAATCGACGCTCCTGAAGGCCGTCGCGGGGCTCACGCTGCCGACCACCGGATCCGTGCACCTGCGCGGATCCGAGGTCACGGCGCCGCGTCAGGACATCGGTTACGTGTTCCAGCGCGCCGCCCTTCTCGAATGGCGCAACGTGCGCGGCAACATCCTGCTGCAGGCGGAGATGCGCGGCATGGATGCCGGCACGGCGCGGCGCCGGGCCGACGAGCTGATCGAGATGACCGGGCTAAAGGGCTTCGAGAAGGCCCTGCCGCACGAGCTGTCGGGCGGAATGCAGCAGCGCGTTTCGCTCTGCCGCGCGCTGCTGCACGAGCCGAACGTGCTGCTCATGGACGAGCCCTTCGGCGCCCTCGACGCGCTCACCCGCGAGCGCATGAACGTCGAGCTCAACCGGATCTGGGCCGAGACGGGCACGACCGTCATGCTCGTCACGCACTCGGTCGCCGAGGCCGTCTACCTCGCGAGCCGCGTCGTCGTGATGAGCCCTCGCCCCGGCCGCATCGTCGAGGAGCACATCGTGGACCTCCCGAAGCGCCGCGACTACGCGGCGACGCTCGAGGATCCTGAATTCCACCGTGTGTCCGCGCGCGTGCGCGAACTGCTCGGTGCGACGGGCGCGGAGGAGTAGCCTCCCTCGTGATAAGACCAGGCGCCCCGTGGACCGATCCCCACGGGGCGCCTCTGCGTCACGCCTCGTGCGTGCCGCGCGAGGTGATCTGCTGCGGCGCGGGAACGGGCTCTTCGGATCCGCGGATCTGGCGGTGCAGGCGCTCCATGCGCTCGTCGAGATCGCTTGCGGTCAGCGCCGCCTCGCGCAGCTCGTCGAGCAGCTGCTGCGGCACCTGCTTGTCGTACTTGTAGTAGATCTTGTGCTCGAGGCTCGCCCAGAAATCCATCGCGATCGTGCGGAACTGCACCTCGACCGGCACCCGCACCGTTCCGCGCGGGAGGAACACGGGCACCGTGATGATGGCGTGCAGGCTCTTGTACCCGTTGCTCTTCGGCTCGGCGATGTAGTCCTTCACGGCGATGAGCCCGATGTCGTCCTGACCGACGAGCAGCTCGAACAACCGGTACGCGTCGTTGACGAAACTGCACGTCACGCGCACGCCGGCGATATCGGTGATCCCCTCACGGATCGCCGTGAAGTTCGGCTGGATGCCGCGGCGCTGCACCTTCTCGAGGATCGATTCGACGCCCTTCAGTCGGCTCGACAGGTGCTCGATCGGGTTGTACGAGTGCTGGTGGGAGAAGTCGTCGCGCAGAATCTCGAGCTTGGTCTCGATCTCGCGCATGCCGAAGCTGTACTCGTTGAGGAACTGCTGCATCTCGTCGCGCAGTTCCCTGGCGAGAGCGATCATGCTTTCGTCGACGTTCACCGTGGGCATGGCTCGACCATACGTGCACCGCCCGGCCCGGCGCTATGCGATTGCTATGAATGCGCCGGTGGCGCGGCGCGGGCGTACTGCCGCACGATCGACCGATACTGCGGCATCAGCATCGCACCGAGGGCCAGGACGACCGCCAGGAATCCGCCCACGACGAAGATGAGCGCGATCCCGCGCGAATCTCCCTCGCCGAGCAGCCAGGCCCACTTCGCCTGACCCGCGTCGGTGCGCATATACGGGATCACGAGGAACTCGGCGAGCGGACCGATCATCAGCGATGTCACGGGCGCCGCGGCCGCCTCGAACATGCGCGCGAACCCGAACACGCGTCCCTGCTGGCGATACGGCACGACCCGCTGGATGACGGTCTGCTCCGCCGCCTCGACCGCGGGGATCAGCGCCATGTACACGCCGCCGATGAAGTTGTTGAGCATCGAGAAGAAGATGAGGAAGAGCAGGCCGTCGGCGGCGCGAACGGCACGCCAGCCGCCGCGGAGGTCAACCCATCCGGTCGGCGCCGCATCTCCCTCAGTGCGCACGATGCGCGGCTCGTCGATCCGCAGCAGCAGAAGGTGGCAGAACGCGATCGCGACCGCGCTGATCCCGATCACGAGCGTCCAGCCCATGCCGAGGAAACCGATCGCGAGCCCGGAAAGAACGCTCGTGACGAGCATAGACAGCCCCTCGACCGCGCCCACCGCACCGTTCGCGTTCGCGTGCCTGGCGTCGGGCACGAGCAGAGTGACGGCCGTCGACATCGCGATGCTGCGCAGCTGCTCGATCACGGCGCCCGCCAGCATGACGACCGCGAAGATCCAGAACCACGGCCGCGAGAGGTCGGCGATCGCGTCGGCGCCGACGGCGAAAAAGAACACTGCATCCGCCACGAAGATCACGAGCGCGATCCCCGTTCCCCACGCCATCACCGGCTTCTTGCGGTACCGGTCGACGAGCGTGCCGAAGAACATGCTCGTCAGCGCCACGAACAGCATGAGCGCGGCGCCGATGAGCGCCGTGGAAAGCACGTTGCGGGTCTCGATGTAGATCCAGAACGTGAGCCCGAACCACATGAACGACGTCGACACGTTCGCGACCGCCGTGTTGACCAGCAGCGCGACGAACGTGCGGATCCCGTTGCCGGGGATCGTGGGGAGGTCTGCGCTCACGAGACGACAGTATCCGCCGCGCGCCGTCGGCGGCAGGGGTTACGGTATGGTCATGATCCGTTCCGCGCCCCGCCTGGTCGGAGGCGTGCCGCTGATCGACCGGCGGAACTCGCCCGCGAGCGATCGTGAGGATCCGGTCGTGCGCACCTTGGCGGGCCGGGTGCGCGGGTTCTGGCGCGGCGACTGCGCGACCTTCACGGGGATCCCGTATGCCGCGCCGCCCGTCGGCGAGCTCGCGTTCCGCGCGCCCCGGCCGCACCCGGCGTGGGACGGCGTGCGCGATGCCACAAGCCAGGGCGCGACCCCGCAGCGCGGCGGCACCGGCGCGACACTGATCCCCGAGCCGAGCGTGCCGGGGACCTCGACGCTCAACGTCAATGTGTTCACGCCCGATCCCGCGGCCGACGGGCTGCCCGTGCTCGTGTATATCCACGGCGGCGCGTACGCCTCCGGGTCGATCGCGAGCCCCTGGTACGACGGCGCCGCGTTCGCCCGCGACGGCGTCGTGACGGTGACGCTGTCGTATCGCATCGCCTTCCCCGGGTTCGGGTGGGTGCGCGGGTCCGAGCAGAATCGCGGGGTGCGCGACTGGATCCTCGCGCTCGAGTGGGTGCAGGAGAACATTCGCGCGTTCGGCGGCGACCCCTCCCGCGTCACGCTCGCGGGGCAGTCGGCCGGCGGCGGCGCCGTGCTCACGCTGCTCGGCATGCCGGCGACGCACCACCTGTTCCACGCCGTGTGGTGCATGTCGCCGACGCTGTCGCTGATCGGGCGCGACGAGGCGGAGGCACTCGGAGATGCGCTCGCCCGGGCCCTCGGCGCTGCCAACAGCGCCGAGGGGCTCGGCTCTGTCGATGCGGGCGTGCTGTCGCGGGCGCAGGTGCCGCTCGTGGCCGGTGCGGGCGGGCTCGCGGGGCTGCGGCAGTCGGTGGCGAGCGGGCTGCACATCGGTCCGGTCGTCGACGGCGAGCTCATCGATCGCCCGACGCTGGCCGCGCTGCGCGGCGGATCGGGGCGCGGGATTCCGCTCGTCATCGGATCGGCCGACGACGAGTTCACCATGGTGCTCGATCCCTACGCCCGCTATCTGCGCCGCGTCCCCGCGGCTCCCGTGCTCGCGCTGCTCGGGCTCGACGGGTCCCGCGCTCGGGCGTACCGCGCCGCGACCCCCGACGTGCGCGGCACTGTCGAACGCGTCGGCCGGTACGTGAGCGACATGGGCTTCCGCCGGCACGTGCGGCGCGTCGGCGACGCGCGTGACCCGGGCAATACCTGGGGCTACCGGTTCTCCTGGCGCTCCCCCACCCGCGGGTGGGCGTTCCACTGCCTCGATGTGCCGTTCTTCTTCGACGTGCTGGGGGCGCACGGCGTCGCGGCGGTGGCCGGGGACGAGCCTCCGCATGCTCTCGCCGACGAGATCCACGGCTCGGCGGTGCGATTCATCGACTCGCATACCGCACCCTGGGCCGGATGGCCCGAGACGCGGGTGTTCGATGAGCGCTCCGCGACGGTTTCCGACGGGTACGCCGGGGTGCGGCCGCTCGGCTGACCCGGTTCTGTCGGAACATCTGGGCGGATCGGGTTGACACCGGCCCCCGCAGGTTGTTCCTCCGACGGAACCCGAGCCGCCCCGCGCGCCGTTCCGACAGAACCGGGTCAGCGGATGACGACGGCGTGGGGCATGCGCTCCTGCATGACCTCGATCGCCCGCGGGCTGCCGTCGATGAGCACCGCTTGGCGCCCGAGCCGGCTCGCGACCGCGCCCGTGGTGCCGCTGCCCGCGAAGAAGTCGAGCACGCGGTCGCCCGGCCGGGTGGAGGCCTTGACCATGCGCTCGAGAATCCCCTCCGGCTTCTGCGTCGGATAGCCCGTGCGCTCCGGCCCGCTCGTCGGCACGATCGTGTGCCACCATACGTCGGTCGGCAGCTTGCCGCGCGCCGCCTTCTCGGCGCTCACGAGCCCCGGGGCCATATAGGGCTCACGGTCGACGGCGTCGGAGTCGAAGAAGTACTTCTCCGGGTCCTTCACGTAGACCAGGATCGTGTCGTGCTTCGTCGGCCAGCGCGACCGGCTCTTCGCGCCGTAGTCGTAGGCCCAGATGATCTCGTTCAGGAAGTGGTCGCGGCCGAACACCGCATCGAGCATGACCTTCGCGTAGTGCGCCTCGCGGTAGTCGAGGTGCAGGTACAGCGTGCCGTCGTCGGCCAGAAGCCGCCAGGCCTCGGCCAGCCGCGGCTCGAGGAACGCCCAGTAGTCGTCGAACCGGTCGTCGAACGTCGTGAGCGTCTGCCGCACCCGTTCGTACTTGCGGCCGTGGAAGCCGTTCCAGATCGGGTTGTCGGTGGCCGCGAGGAACTCGTCGTCGAACAGCGCGTCGCCCGTCGCGGGCGGCACGTCCTGCGCCCGCACGGCGTCGGGCGCATGCGTCGCGCGCTGCGTCGTGTGCTGGCGCTTCCGGCCTGTGTTGAACGGCGGATCGAGGTAGATCATCGTGAACGCGCCGTCGGGCAGCTTCTGGGTGATCTCGAGGTTGTCGCCGTGATGGATCGCGACGGGCGCCGCGATGCTGAGCCCGCGCTGCGCGGAGGAGTCGGTGTCGCTCACGGAACGCGGTGCAGCCACGAGTCGGTCGAGAACTTGGTCTCCACGAGCGCCTCGGCGGCCGCATACTCCTCGTCGGTGATGTGCCCGCGGGTCGCGCCCGTGAACCCCTGGAACTGATCCATGAAGGCATCGAGGATCGCGCGGCGCTCCATGCCGGTCTGGCTGCGGATCGGGTCCACCCGCTTCGCGGCCGAGGTCGTGCCCTTGTCACTGAGCTTCTCGCGCCCGATGCGCAGCACCTCGGTCATCATCTGGCCGTCGATGTCGTAGCTGAGCGTCGCATGGTGCAGGATGCCGCCGTTCGCGAGACGCTTCTGCGCCGCGCCGCCGATCTTGCCCGCGGGGCTCGTGATGTCGTTGAGCCCCTGGTAGCTCGCCTCGATGCCGATCGACTTGAGCGCCTGCAGCACCCAGTCGTCGAGGAAGGCGTACGAGTCGGCGAACGTCAGCCCCGCGACGAGCGAGGCCGGGGCATAGAGCGAGTACGTGATGATCTGCTCGGCGCCCATGAGCATCGCGCCGCCGCCTGAGATCCGGCGGATCACGTCGAAGCCGTACCGCTCCGCTCCCGCGGGATCGACCTCGTTCTTGTACGACTGGAACGAGCCGATGACGACGGCCGAGCGGTCCCACTCCCAGATGCGCAGCGTGGGCTTGCGCAGCCCCGCGCCGACCCGCTCGGTGAGCACCTCGTCGAGCGCGAGGTTCATCATCGGGGACACGGCCGGGTCGTCGACGAGCTCCCACTCGAAGTCGCTCCACGTCGAGGCCGTCACGAGCGCGCGGCGCACGGCCGTGCCGACCGATTCTGGCGTGAACCCGAGCAGCTGCGCCCCCTCCGGCAGCGCACGGCGGATCGCGGCGGCGATCGTCGGCACGTCGGCGGTCTCGGCAAGCCCCACGACCGCGCGATTGATGTCGAGAAGGGCGTCGTCGGGCTCGAGGAAGAAGTCTCCGGCGAGCGCGAATTCGCTGATCCGGCCGTCGGTCACCTCGAGGTCGACGACGACGAGTTTGCCGCCCGGAACCTTGTACTCACCGTGCATGATTCCAGCGTAGCCGGGCTACCCGCGCGGGAACCGCGCGTCGAGCCAGGCCAGGATGTCGGCGCGCACGCTCTCCTGCTGATATCCGTTGAGGATCTCGTGCCGCCCGTCGTACACCCGCGTGATCACGTCGGTGAACCCCGAGCGCGTGCGGTACGCCTCGGCGAGCTTGTGCACCGCTCGCGGTCCGCCGACGCTGTCGTCGCGCCCCACGAGCAGCAGGGTCGGGATGTCGGGCAGGTCCTTCGACGGCAGCCCGTACAACTGCAGCGCGTTCGGCAGCCCGAACAGCTCGAGGAGCGACCTCTGCACCGTCAGCGGATCGGCGAGCGCCGCGTCCTGCACCGCGGGATCCTCGCTGATCCACTCGTTCCCCTTGCCGCCCGGGTGGTCCCAGCGCTTGTTGAGCGGGGCGGCGTTCAGCACCCCGGGCCACCGCAGCGCGGATCCGACGAGCACGACGCCGTCGTACGCACCCGGATGCTCGTTCACGAGCTGCTGCGAGAGAAAGGATCCCCACGAGTGCCCGAGAATCACGAGCGGCCCGTCCGGCGTCTCGTCGCGTGCGATCTGCGACATCCGCCAGGCGGAGTCGACCGCCGCACGGTACCCGCCGCGACCGAGGCGGCCGAGCTTCGCGAGATCGCCGTGCTGCTCGAGGCCCGTGCGCCCGTGGCCGCGGTGGTCGTCCGCGTACGCCGTCCATCCGGCCGCGGCGAGCGCCTGCAGCAGCGCGGCGTAGCGGCCGGAGTGCTCGCCGACGCCGTGCAGCACGTGCACGGCCCCGCGGGACTCGCCGTCGGGGGCGACCCTGTCGTAGACGATCCGGGTGCCGAGGTGGTCGACGAACGAAGGCATGCTTCGATCATTGCAGAAACTTTAGTTATCAAAACTAATGAGTTATGCTAATTAATCTCATGGCTGATGATCCCATCCCCTCCGAAGCGTCCGACATTCGGACCGCCGCGATGCGCCTCGCCCGCAGGCTCCGGCAGCAGCGGTCCGTCACGACGATGACCGACGCGCAGTTCGCCGTGCTCGTGAACCTTCATCTGCACGGGCCGCACACCCTCACGGCGCTCGCCGAGCGCGACGGCGTGAGCGCCCCGTCGATGAACCGCACCGTGAACTCCCTCGAGGACGCCGGTTACGTCACGCGCGTGTCCGACACCGAGGACCGGCGCAAGGTGCGCATCGCGATCACCGACGACGGATCGGCCGTGGTGCGGGAGACGATCGACCGCCGCGACAGCTGGCTCGCGCGGATCCTCGGCCGCGTCGACGAGGACGAGCGGCGCACCCTGCACGAGGCCGCCGCGATCATCCTCCGGGAGGTGCACCGGTGAGCACCATGTTCCGCTCTCTGCGGGTGTTCAACTACCGCGTGTGGTTCATCGGAGCGCTCGTCTCGAACGTCGGCGCGTGGATGCAGGCGACGGCACAGGACTGGGTCGTACTCACCGAGCTGACCGACCACGACGCGACCGCCGTCGGCTTCACGATGGCATGCCAGTTCGGCCCGCCGCTCGTACTCGCCGGCGTCTCGGGATGGATCGCCGACCGATTCGATCGACGAAAGCTGCTGCTGGTCACGCAGTCGACGCTCGCGCTCCTGTCCGTGCTCATCGGCACGCTGCTGCTCACGGATCTGCTCACATTGCCGATCATGCTGGGCATTGCGCTCGCGGTCGGCGTCGCGAACGCGATCGACAACCCCGCCCGACAGGCATTCGTCACCGATGTCGTCAGCCGGCAACAGGCGTCCAACGCGGTGGCGCTGAACTCGGCGTCGTTCAACATGGCACGACTCATCGGGCCCGCCGTCGGAAGCGTGCTGCTGCTCGCCGTCGGCAGCGGCTGGGTCTTCATCATCAATGCCGCGACCTTCGGGGCGATGCTCGCCGCGATCCTGCTCATGCGCAAGAACGAGCTGCAGCCGAGAACCTACTCGAAGAAGGGAACGGGCAGGCTCTCCGAGGGCGTGAAATACGTCTGGGGTCGTCCCGACCTGCTCGTCGTCTTCATCATGGTGTTCCTGATGGGTGCGTTCGGCATGAACTTCCCGATCTTCGCGTCGACCATGGCGGTCGAGTTCGGCCGTGATGCCGACGGGTACGGATTGCTCAGCTCGACGCTCGCTGTCGGATCCCTGGCGGGGGCTCTGCTCGCGGCGCGCCGTGCCAGGGCGCGGGTGCGCGTCGCGATCGTCGCGGTAGGCGCATTCGGCGTGTTCCAGATCGCGGCCGCGCTGACGCCCCTGTACCTGGCATATGCCGCTGTGTGCATACTCATCGGCTTCTGCACCGTCAGCTTCCTGACGACCGCGAACGGCTACGTGCAGACGACCACGGATCCCGCTCTGCGCGGCCGTGTGCTCGCGCTGTACCTCGCCGTCATGATGGGATCCACACCCATCGGCGCCCCCATCATCGGCGCGGTCGCCGACGCGTGGGGACCGCGCACGGCGATCATCGTCGGAGGCGTGGCCGGAGTCATCGCGGCGCTCATCGGTCTCTTCTGGCTGGTCGGATCCGGTCGGCTGCACCGCTCCGAGCGGGGCGGGCTGCGCCTCGCTCTCGACGAGACCCGGCCGATCGACATCATCACGACCGCGATCCCGCAGCAGCCCTCGATGGACGACACGATCGTGCAGTCGACCACGGCGCAGCCCGAGCTGAAGGACCGCCCCGAGCTGCGCTGAGCCTTACTCCGACAGCTGTCCGAGCGTCTTCGGGCGAACGACGAGCCACAGCGCCACGATGCCGACGATCGCGCACGCGATCATGATCGACGCCATCGACGCCGGGGTGATGCCGCCCGTCCACGCCGCCACGACGCCGACGAGCGGGGAGATGAGGCCGGCGACGCCGTTGTTCGCGGCGCCCAGCACGCTCGCGGCCGTGCCGGCGGCCTCCGGGTGCCGGTCGAGGGCGAGCACCTGGGCGCACGGGAACGTGAACCCGCACGAGGTCATGAACACGAACAGCGGCACGATGACGCCCCACGGCCCCGCGATCAGCGCGGCACACACGGGGATGGCGATGGCCGAGACGAGCAGCGCCCCCGTGGAGAACGCAAGCACCCACTGCGGGCCGAAGCGGGCGGCCAGCCGCGCCGCGATCTGGTTGCCGATGATGAGGCCGATCGAGTTCGCGGCGAACACGAGCCCGTACTGCATCGTCGACAGCCCATAGTTCTGCTGGAAGAGGAACGACGAGCTCGACAGATACGAGAACAGCCCGGAGAACGTCATCGCCCCGATGATCAGCACCCCGACGTACACGCGATCCGAGAACACGACGCGATACCGGTGGCGGATCGAGACCTTCTCGACCGTCGCACGATCGCCCTTGGGTCGCGTCTCCGGCAGCGCCGTCACCGCGCAGATGATGATGAGGGCGCCGTACGAGGCGAGCACCACGAAGATCCCTCGCCACGGCAGCACCTCGAGGATCGCGGATCCGATGAGCGGGGCGATCACCGGCGCCACGCCCGTGACGAGCGCGAGACGCGAGAGCATCACGACGAGACGGCGGCCCCCGAACAGGTCGCGCACCATCGCCATCGCGACGACCGCTCCTCCGGCCGCGCCCATGCCCATGAGCACGCGGGCCGCGCCGAGCACCGCGAGGTTCGGCGCGAAGATCGCGCACGTGCTCGCGATGAGGTGCAGCACGGTCGAGATGAGCAGCGGCGTGCGCCGCCCGAAGACGTCGCTCAGCGGCCCGACGACCAGCTGGCCGAGCGCGAAGCCGACCATGGTGCCCGTGAGCGTCAGCTGAACCGCGCCCTCGCTCGCATCGAACTCGGACTGCAGCATCGGGAACGCGGGCAGGTACAGGTCGACGGTGAAGGGGCCGAGCGCGGTGAGCGCGCCGAGCAGCAGCACGTAGCCGAAGCGGCGTGCGGCCGAGAGCTTATCGCCCGGGTGCGTGTGCGACGTCTCGTACGATGCCCCGCGCACGCTGTCGGGGACACGGATCACGCCCGTCGGGATCGGGATGAGGCCGGTCGCTGCGGAAAACATCCCCGTGTCGGGGTGCGAGCTCTCGTCGGGCTCGTCGGTCATCGTGTGCTCTCCATTCACGTGAGGGTTACGACGCTACCGGCATGCGGTCGCGATGTCGCGCGTTCCGCACTCACGATCACCGCCCGGGACCCGTGAAGCATTCGTCGTCTGACGGAAACATTCCGGCCACGCAGCCCGAAACATACGCGCCATAGCGTGAGCACGACCTCGAACACCGCACGGAGGATCGCATGACCGCTCAGCACACGCCGCACACGCACATCGTCGTCGTCGGAGCGGGGATGGTCGCGCACCGCTTCGTCGAGAGCGCGCTCTCGCGGGCAGACGATTCGTGGCGGATCACGGTCGTCGGCGACGAGGCCGCTCTCCCCTACGATCGCGTCGGGCTGACGCGCTGGTTCGCGGGCGCCAGCCGCGACGAGCTCACGCTCGATCGAGCGGCGTTCGAGGATCCGCGGGTCGCGATCCTGACGGGCGAGCGGGTCACCCGGATCGACCGCGCCCAGCGCGAGATCCGCACGGTCGCCGGCCGACGGATCGCGTACGACGCGCTCGTGCTGGCGACAGGATCCTACGCCGCGCGCCCCGCGATCGACGGCGCCGACCTGCCCGGGTGCTTCGTGTACCGCACGCTCGACGACCTCGAGTCGCTCGCGGCGTTCGTCGAGGCGCGCGGCGCGGCGCTCGGGCGCCCGCTCGTGGGCAAGGTCGTCGGCGGCGGGCTGCTCGGGCTCGAGGCCGCGGGCGCGCTGCAGGGCCTCGAGGTCGCCACCGAGGTCGTGCACTCGGGCTCGCACCTGATGTCGGCCCAGCTCGACCGGGGCGCCGGCGAGGTGCTCGGCCGCCTCATCGACGCGCGCGGCATCGGGGTGCGCACCTCCTCGCGAACGAGCCGCATCGACCCGGGCCCGACGGGCGAGGTCGTCGGCGCCGAGATGAGCGACGGCTCGTGGGATGCCGTCGACGTCGTCGTCTTCACGGTCGGCGTGCGCGCCGACGATATCCTCGCCCGCGATGCGCAGCTCGAGTGCGCGCCGACGGGCGGCGTGGCGATCGACGACGGGTGCCGCACGTCGGATCGGCACATCCTGGCGATCGGCGAGGTCGCGAGCTACGGCGGGCGCTCGGTCGGCCTCGTCGCCCCCGGCTATCAGATGGCCGAGGTGGCGGTCGATCGGCTGCTCGGCGGATCCGCCGCGTTCGACGGCTACGACGAGTCGACGAAGCTGAAGCTCTCGGGCGTCGACGTCGCGAGCTTCGGCGATGCGTGCGGAGACACCCCGGGCGCGCTCGACGTGACGTATTCGGATCCCGTCGGCGGCGTGTACAAGAAGCTCGTACTGAGCGACGATGCCACCACGCTGCTCGGCGGGATCCTCGTCGGCGACGCGGCCGAGTACGGATCCCTGCGGCCGCTCGTCGGCGGCCCGCTCGGGGCGGATCCGGCGGCGTTCCTCGCGCCGGCGGGCAGCGGCGAGCGCCCGAGCACCGATCTGCCCGACGACGCTATCGTGTGCTCGTGCTCGTCGGTGACGGCGGGCCGGATCCGCCGGGCGGTCACCGAGGAGGGCTGCACGGACGCGGCCGGGGTCAAGGCCTGCACGAAGGCGGGCGCGACGTGCGGCAGCTGCGTCGCGGCCGTGGGCAAGATCGTCGGCCGCCAGCTCACCCTGATGGGCAAGGCCGTCAGCACCGCGATGTGCGAGCACTTCGACCTCTCGCGCCGGCAGCTGTTCGACGCGATCGCCGTCTCGCAGCTCACGACCTTCAGCGGCGTCATCGAGCGCTTCGGTCGCGGGCGCGGCTGCGATATCTGCAAACCCACCGTCGCGAGCATCCTGCACGGCCTCGTGGGCGAGCACGTGCTCGACGGCGAGTCGGCCGCGCTGCAGGACACGAACGACCACGTGATGGCGAACATGCAGAAGGACGGCTCGTACTCGGTCGTGCCGCGCATGCCGGGCGGCGAGGTCACGCCCGCCGGCCTCATCGCGATCGGCGAGATCGCCGGCGACTTCGGGCTGTACACGAAGCTCACCGGCGCCCAGCGCATCGACATGTTCGGCGCCCGGCTCGAGCAGCTGCCCGAGATCTGGCAGCGCCTCGTCGACGCGGGCTTCGAATCGGGCCAGGCCTACGGCAAGTCGCTGCGCACGGTGAAGTCGTGCGTCGGATCCACCTGGTGCCGGTTCGGCGTGCTCGACGCGGTCGGCATGGCGGTGCGCCTCGAGCTGCGCTACCGCGGGCTGCGCTCGCCCCACAAGCTCAAGGTCGGCGTCTCCGGGTGCGCCCGCGAGTGCGCCGAGGCGCGCGGCAAGGACGTGGGCGTCATCGCGAGCGAGAACGGCTGGAACATGTACGTCGGCGGCAACGGCGGGTTCACGCCGCGCCACGCTGATCTGCTCGCCGAGGGCCTCGACGACGACCAGCTGATCCGCGCGATCGATCGCTTCTTCATGTACTACATCCGCACGGCCGACCGCCTGCAGCGCACGGCCCCGTGGGTCGCCGACCTCGAGGGCGGCCTCGACGGCCTGCGCGGCGTGGTCTTCGACGACGCGCTCGGCATCGCCGACGACCTCGACGCGTCGATGGCGCGCCACGTCGACGGCTACGCGGACGAGTGGGCGGCGACGCTCCGGGATCCCGACAAGCTGGCGCGCTTCCATTCGTTCGTGAACGCGCCCGACACCCCGGATCCGTCGCTCGCGTACGTCGCGGAGCGCGGGCAGGTGCGCCCCGCCTCCGCCGAGGAGCGGGAATCGGGATCGGTTCTGATCGCGGGCACGACCCTGGAGGTACGGCGATGACGACGGTGGCAGAAGCGACGACGACCTGGGTGCGCGTGTGCGCCGTGGCCGACCTGACGCCCGAGCGCGGGCGCGCGGCCCTGTTCGACGACGGCACGCAGGTCGCGCTGTTCTTGTTGGCCGACGGCGCCGTGCGCGCCGTGACGAACCGCGATCCGTACACCGGCGCGCACGTGATCTCGCGCGGGCTCGTCGGATCCGCGGCGTTCGAGGACGGCACGGAGGTGCCGACGGTCGTCTCTCCCCTGCACAAACAGGCGTGGGACCTCGTCACCGGCCACGTGCTGCGCACGGGCGGCGACGACGAGCGGCACCTGCACACGTATCCGGTAGCGATCGACGACGGGCACGTGCTCGTGAGACGGAGGGCATGAGATGACGATCATCCTGGGGCTCGGCCTGATCGGCCGCCGCGTCGTGTTCGCGGGCGGCGGCGCCGTTGCGGCCCGCCGGATCCGCCGGTTCATCGACGAGCGGGCCGACGTCCTCGTCGTCGCCCCGGAGCTCGGCGCCGAGACCGCGCAGCTCGTCGCCGAGCACGGCATTCGCTGGCTGCCCCGGCGGATCGCCGAGTCGGACCTCGACGAGGCCTGGCTCGCGCACGCCGCCACGGGCGATGCGGCGGTCGATGCCCGGGTGGCCGCGTGGTGCGAGCAGCGCCGCGTGTTCTGCGTGAACTCCTCCGACGGCGCGCACGGATCCGCGCGGATGGCCGCGTCGTCCCGCGCGGGCGACGTGGTCGTGGGGGTCACGAGCGACACGGGTGTGGATCCGCGCCGCGCGGCCGCCGTGCACGCCGTTCTCCGCGAGGTGATGGAGTCCGGCTCCGCCCCGCTGCGCCGGCGGCGCACCGCGGCCGCGGGATCCGTCGCGCTCGTGGGGAGCGGTCCCGGACCTGTCGACCTTCTGACGCTGCGCGCGCGGCGCCTGCTCGCCGAGGCCGACGTCGTCATCGCCGACCGCCTGGGCGCGACGGGCGTGCTCGACGAGCTCGACCCCGATGCCGTCATCGTGCACGTGGGCAAGGCCCCCGGCCGCCACGCGGTCGATCAGGACGGCATCAACGACCTGATCGTGCGGCACGCCCGCGCCGGAAAGCGGGTCGTGCGGCTGAAGGGCGGTGATCCCTTCGTCTTCGGCCGCGGGGGCGAGGAAGTCTCGGCCTGCCTCGCGGCCGGCGTTGCCGTCGAGGTCGTGCCGGGCGTGACGAGCGCTGTCTCGGTGCCGCTGTCGGCGGGCATCCCCGTCACGCACCGGGGAACCGCATCCGCGATGCACCTCATCAACGGTCAGTCGGGCGTGACTGCTGCGACGATGGCGGCCCTCGCCGATCCGGCCGTGACGACCGTCGTGCTGATGGGGGTCGGCGCGTTCGCAGGTCTCGCCCGCGACGCCCTCGGCCGCGGCGCCCCGGCCGATCTGCCGGTCGCCTTCGTCGAGCGCGGGTTCTCGGACGACCAGCGCACCGTGCGGGCCACGCTCGCGACGGCCGCGGTCGCGGCGCGCGAGGCGGCCGTGCGCAACCCCGCCGTGATCGTCCTCGGCCGCGTCGCCCGAGCCGGTCTGCTGATCCCCGCGGCGATCAGGGCATGACGCCCGGCCCCCACGGATTCTCGGCGCTCACGGGGTGCCGCATCGTGATCGCGGCCGATCGCCGCTCCAGCGAGCTGCAGGCCGCGCTCGAGCGGCACGGCGCCGTCGTGGAGCGCGCGCCGGCCCTGACGATCCTGTCGCACGTCGACGACCAGGCGCTGCTCGCCACCACCCGCGCGCTGATCGCCGCCCCTCCCGACATCGTGATCGCCACGACGGGTGTGGGTTTCCGCGGCTGGATCGAGGCCGCCCACGAGGCGGGCATCGCCGACGACCTGCTGACCGCGCTGGCGGGCGCGCGCATCGTCGCCCGCGGCCCCAAGGCGCGCGGCGCGGTGCTGCAGGCGGGGCTCGAGACCGACTGGGTCGCCGGCTCCGAGACGGCGCGCGAGGTCGGCGACCGCCTGCGCATGGAGGATCTGAGCGGCCTATTGATCGCCGTGCAGCACCACGGATCGGGTTCCGACGGCCTCGACGAGCTGCTCACCGCCGCGGGCGCCGACGTCGCGAGCCTCACGGTCTACCGGTGGGGCCCGCCGGAGGATCCGGATCTCGTGGCGCGGTCGGTGCGATCGGGCGCCGCCGGCGCGGTCGACGCCGTGCTGTTCACCTCGGCGCCCGGCGCATCCGCGTGGCTCGACGCGGCGGCGAGCGCCGGCGAGCTCGACCGAATCCGCGAGCTCGCTCTGCGCGGCCGGCTGCTGATGGCGGCGGTCGGGCCGATCACCGCCGGTCCGCTCGAGGCGGCCGGCCTCCCGTGCCTCATCGCGCAGCGCGGCCGCCTCGGATCTCTCGTGCGCGGCGTCGTGGCGCACTTCGGAGACACCGAGGGCGGCCTGCCGACGCCCCGCGGCCGCCTCGCACTGCGCAGCGCGGGCGCCGTTCTGGGCGGCGAGTTCGTTCCCCTCTCGCCCGCGACCTCGGCGATGCTCGACGCGCTTGCGGCCGCGGGCGGATCCGTCGTACCGCGCGCCGCACTGCTGGGCGCGCTGCCCGGATCCCGGCAGAGCACGCACGCGGTCGAGATGGCGATCGCGCGGCTCCGCGAAGCGCTCGGGCACCCCGACCTCGTGGCCACCGTCGTCAAGCGCGGCTACCGGCTGACCGTCTCGGAGGAATCATGACGACACCGACCCTCGTGTGCTGTTCGCACGGCACCGCTTCCCTGCCCGGCCGCGCCGTGATCTCGGGGATCGCGCGGCGCGCGGCCGAGATCCTCGATGTGCCGCACGCCGAGACCTATGTCGACGTGCAGCACCCGCGGGTCGATGAGGTCGTGGCGGCGCTGCCCGGCCCGTCGATCGTCGTGCCGCTGCTGCTCTCGCCCGGGTTCCACACGCAGGTCGACATCGGCCGCGCCGTCGCCGAGGGCACGGACGCGGTCGCGGCGCAGACTCTCGGGCCGCACCCCGCGCTCGCGGCGATCCTCGCCGAGCGGGTGCGGGCGCTCGGCCCCGCCGATGCCGTCGTGCTCGCCGCGGCGGGATCCTCGCGGCCCGAATCCGCCGCGTGCGTACGCGAGATGCGCGACGCGCTCGCCGAGCTCGTCGACCTTCCCGTGAGCGTCGGCTTCGCCTACGGCGCGACCCCGCGCGCGGCCGACGCCGTTTCCGCGGCGCGCGCGGCGGGCGCCCGACAGGTCGTGGCCGCGAGCTATGTGCTCGCACCCGGCCACTTCGCGGATCTCGTCGCCGCCGCCGGCGCCGACGCGGTCACTGCACCCGTCGGCACGGATCCGCGGGTCGCCGAGATCGTCGCCGAGCGCTACCGTGCGGCGCTCGCGTGAGCGTTTCGCCCGTGTTTCCGGATCCTCCCGGATCGGTGGCGCGACGTGTGAAGAAAGCGTCACACGCGCGTCACCGCCGTGCCCCTCGGCGCGAAACACGGCGTCCGTAGCGTCGGCCTCACACCGATCCTCAGGAGGAGCAATGATTCAGGCCGCGACGACCGACCGCACCGCTCAACTGCGCTTCCGCCCGGGGCGCTGGATCGACGGATGGGACGCCGAAGACGCCGGGCAGTGGGAGTCGGGAGGCCGTGCGATCGCGCAGCGGAACCTCGCGTGGAGCGTGTTCGCCGAGTTCCTCGGATTCGTGATCTGGCAGTTGTGGAGCATCACGGTCGTGATGCTGCCCGAGGCGGGATTCTCGCTGACCTCGGCCCAGCAGTTCTGGCTGATCTCGGTGGCGAGCCTCGTCGGCGCCACCCTGCGCTTCCCCTACACCTTCGCCGTCGCGCGGTTCGGCGGGCGCAACTGGACGATGATCTCCGCGGCGCTGCTGCTGATCCCCGCGATCGGGCTCGCGATCGTCGTGAACTTCCCGGATGCCCCGTATGCGGTGCTGCTCGTGATCGCGGCGCTCGGCGGCCTCGGCGGCGGCAACTTCGCCAGCTCGATGGCGAACATCACCTTCTTCTTCCCGCAGCGCGAGAAGGGGTACGCGCTCGGCCTCAACGCCGCGGGCGGCAACATCGGCGCGGCCGTGGCCCAGTTCCTCGTGCCGATCGTCGTGACGCTCGGCGCGGCCGCCACGCTGCGCATCGAGCTCGCGGGCTGGATCTGGGTGCCGCTGATCGTCGTCGCCGTCTGGGGCGCGTGGCGCTACATGGACAATCTCTCCGAGGCCAAGAGCGACACCGCCGGCACCGCGGCCGCGCTGCGCGAGCCGCACCTCTGGATCATGGCGCTGCTGTACGTCGGCACCTTCGGCTCGTTCATCGGCTTCGCGGGCGTATTCCCGAAACTGATCGCCGACGTGTTCCCGCAGTTCTCGACGTTCCACATCGGCTCCGCGGCAGTCTCCCTCGCGTTCCTGGGCGCCCTCGTCGGATCCCTCGCCCGCCCCTACGGCGGCCGCCTCGCCGACCGCTTCGGCGGCGCGATCGTCGCCGTGTGCGCGTTCGCCGCGATGGCCGCCGCGACCGTGGCACTGATCCTCGCCCTGCCGCGGGGCGGGTTCTGGGCGTTCCTCGCATGCTTCGTCGCGCTGTTCTGCGCCACGGGCATCGGCAACGGCGCCACGTACCGCATGATCCCGGCGATCTTCGCGGCGCGCGGGGCGGCGACGGCGGGCGAAGAGCACAGCGTCGGCGCCCGGCGACAGGGTGCGGCGGCCCTCGGGCTCATCTCGGCGATCGGCGCGTACGGCGGGTTCCTCGTGCCGCAGGTGCTGAACCTGTCGCAGCAGTCGACGGGCTCGTACGCGCTCGCGTTCTGGTGCTTCGTCGGCTGCTACCTGGCGCTCGGCCTGATCACCGCGGCGGTCTACCTCGTGCCGCGCGACGCGCTCGACCGGCGGATCGTGTGAGGGTCGTCCTCGTCGGGTTCGGCCCCGTCGGCGTGCGGTTCGCCGAGGAGCTGCTGCCCGCGATCGACGAGGGCAGCCTCTCGCTGACCGTGATCGGCGCCGAACCCGGCGCCCCGTACAACCGCATCATGATCGCCGAGTACGCGACGGGCGAGGTCTCGCGCGAGTCGCTCGAGATCGCCGACCTCGACCACCTCGCCGCGCGCGGGGTGCGGGTGCTCTCGGGCAGAAGCGCCGCGCGGATCGACCGGGGCGCCCGCGAGGTCGTGCTCGGTGACGGCGGGCGGGTGCCGTACGACCAGCTCGTGCTCGCCACGGGCGCCGAGGCGACGGTGCCGGCGATCAACGGGCTCGAGCGCCGGGATCCGACTCGCGATGGCCTCGACCCCGAGCTGACCGGCGGGGTCATCGCCATGCGCTCGATCGGCGACGCCGAGCGCGCCCGAACAGTCGTCGCATCCGGCGGGCGGATCGCCGTGCTGGGCGCCGGGGTGCTCGGCCTCGAGACGGCGCTGCTGTTCGCCGACGTGGGGGCGCGCCCGCGCTTGGCGCATGTCGGGCCCGCGCCGATGCCGCGCCAGCTCGATCGCGGATCCGCCCACGTCGTCACCGCCCTCATCGACCGCGCGGGAGTCGACATCGTCGCGAACGTGCGCGCCGAGGCGATCATCACCCGCGAGTCGGGCGGCGGGCGCGCGTTCCACGCGCTCGTCTCGAGCGACGGGCGCCGTATCGAAGCCGACCTGCTGGTGCTCTCGTGCGGAGTCCGCCCGCGCACCCGCCTCGCGAGCGACGCGGGCCTGCGCACCTCGCGCGGGATCCTCGTCGACGATCGCCTGCGCTCGTGGTCGGACCCGCGGATCCGCGCGATCGGCGACGTCGCGCACGTCGCGGATCCGCGCCGCTACGCGCACGAGCGCGAGGTGCCGGGCGGGCCCGCGGGGCTCGTCGGCGCCGGGTGGCGGCAGGCGGAATGGCTCGCCGGCGCGCTGATCGCGGGCGAGGATCCGAGTCCCTTCGCGGAGGATTCGCCCGGCATCGTGCTGCTGAAGTCGCGGCACGTCGACCTCGTGCAGGGCGGGGAGATCGTGCCGGATCCGTTCGCGCCCGGATCCGGCGAGGTCGCCTCCTGGGCCGACCCGCGCCACGGCACCTACGTCGCGATGTCGACGACCAACGGCGTGCTCGACGGGTTCGTGGCGGTCGGCATGCCCCGCGCCGCGGCCGAGCTGAGCCTGCTGTTCCAACGACGCGGCGAGCTGCCGAGCGACCGGTCGCTGCTGCTGCGGCTCGACGCGGCCGAACAGCCGGTGCGCGCGACGGGGCGCGACGAGACGGTGTGCATCTGCAACGCCGTCACGGCCGGCGGCATCGAGGACGCGGTCTCGGACGGGTGCGACACCGTCGACGCCGTCGGATGCGCGACGCGCGCCGGCACCGGATGCGGCGGCTGCCGCGCGCGGATCGCCGAGATGATCGACGAGTGGCAGGGACAGCACGTATGACCGACACCCACTGCCCGTACTGCGCGCTGCAGTGCGCGATGACGCTGACGCCCGGCCCCGAGAAGCTCGAGGTGGCGGGGCGCGACTTCCCGACCAATCGCGGCGGGCTCTGCAAGAAGGGGTGGACGTCGGCCGAGCTGCTCGGGCGCGACGACCGGCTGACGAGCCCGCTCATGCGCGGATCCGATGGCGCTCTCGAACCGGCCACCTGGGAGGCCGCGCTCGACGCGATCGCGGGCGAGGCACGGCGCCTCAAGGCGGCCCACGGCGCCGACGCCGTCGGGATCTTCGGCGGCGGCGGGCTCACGAACGAGAAGGCCTACCAGCTCGGCAAGTTCGCGCGCATCGGGCTCGGCACGAGCCGCATCGACTACAACGGCCGGTTCTGCATGTCGTCGGCCGCCGCCGCCGCGAACCGCGCGTTCGGCCTCGACCGCGGGCTGCCGTTTCCGCTGGCCGACCTCGATACGGCCGACGCGGTGCTGCTCATCGGCTCGAACGTCGGCGACACGATGCCGCCCTTCGTGCAGCACCTGCAGGGCGCGCGGGCGCGCGGCGGTCTGATCGTTGTGGATCCGCGGCGCTCGTCGACCGCCCGCCTGACCGCCGACGGCGCGGGGCTGCACGTGCAGCCCTCGCCCGCGACCGACATGGCGCTGCTGCTCGGCGTCAGCCACGTCGTGATCGCCGAGGGCCTCGCCGACGAGGGGTATCTCGCCGAGCGGACGACGGGGTACGAGGCGGTGCGCCGCGCCACGGCCTCGTGGTGGCCGGAGCGCACGGCGGAGGTGACGGGGGTGCCCGCCGCGGTCGTGCGCGATATCGCGCGCCGGCTCGCGGCGGCGAAGAGCGCGTACATCCTGACCGGCCGCGGGGTCGAGCAGCACCTCGACGGCACCGACACGGCCACCGCCGCGATCGACCTCGCGCTGCTGCTGGGGCTGCCGGGCAGGCGTGGATCCGGATACGGCACGCTCACGGGCCAGGGCAATGGCCAGGGCGGGCGCGAGCACGGGCAGAAGTGCGACCAGCTGCCCGGCTACCGCAAGATCACCGATCCGGCCGCTCGCGCGCACGTGGCCGGAGTGTGGGGCGTGGACCCGGCGTCGATTCCGGGCGCCGGGATCCCCGCGACCCAGATGCTGGAGACCTGCGGGCTGCCCGGCGGCCTGCGCATGCTGCTCGTGGGCGGCGCCAACGTCGTGGTGTCGGCCCCGAACGTCCAGTCGGTGCGCGAGTCGCTGAAAAGGCTCGACCTGCTCGTGGTGAGCGACCTCTTCCTGTCGGAGACGGCGGCGCTCGCCGACATCGTGCTGCCGGTGCTGCAGTGGGCCGAGGAGGAGGGCACGATGACGAACCTCGAGGGGCGGGTGATCCGGCGTCGGCGCGCGGTGATGCCGCCGGACGGTGCGCGCAGCGAGCTCTGGATCCTGCGCGAGCTCGCGGCGCGACTCCAGGCGCCCGGCGAATGGTCGCTCGACCCGGCCGAGGTCTTCGACGAACTCGCGCGCGCGTCGGCCGGCGGCGTCAGCGACTACTCGGGGCTCTCGCACGACCTCCTCGACACGGGCATCGAGGCACACTGGCCGTATCCGGCCGGCTCCGGCGGCACGCCCCGGCTCTTCCTCAACCGCTTCGCCCACGACGACGGGCGCGCGCGGCTCGTAGCCGTGCGGCCAGCGCAGCATGAGCGGCCGAGCGGGCGCGACCTGCACCTCGTGACCGGGCGGATCCTCGAGCACTACCAGTCGGGCGCGCAGACCCGGCGCGTGCCGGAGCTCAACGACGCCAACGCGATCGTCACGGCGCAGATCCATCCGGCGACGGCGGCCGATCGCGGCATCGCGGACGGCGCCGGCGTTCGCGTGGCGAACGCGAGGGGAAGCCTCGTGGCCCGGGCGATCCTCACGGCCGACATCCGCCCCGACACCGTGTTCGTGCCCTTCCACTTCGCGGGCGACGAGAGCGCGAATCTACTCACGAACTCGGCGGTCGACCCGGTGAGCGGCATGCCGGAGTTCAAGCACACGGTCGTGCAGATCGCCCCGGCGTAGGGCTGCGTGTGGGGGCGCCGGTCAGTGCGCGAGCGGCAGGAAGTCAAGGTACTCCCCGGCCCGGTCAGCGGGGGTGACGGCACGAAGGACGAGCTCGTCGATGGTGCCGCGGTATCGGTCGCGGTCCTCGGGCGAGGAGATCACCGTGTCGAGCGGGTCGATTCCGAGGCGGGCGAAGTGGCGTGCGTAGGCCGGCAGCTCGGCGTAGGCCGCAGCCTCCTTCTCGAGCCGCGCACGGGCCTCGGGCACCGCGCTCGTGCGGGCATAGAGGACGGCGGATCCGCGCGGCTGGCGGGCGTGGAGCTCGTCCGACTGCGCGCTGGCCTCCTCCGGAGATAGCCAGCTGAGCACGGCGGCGTCGGCGTGCTCGGCCGCGAGGCGGCGCATCTTCGGCCCGAGCGCCCCGACCGCGAGGCGGGCGGTCGTCGCCGCGCGCAGGTCGGCCAGCGTCTGCTCCATCCGGGCGAGGGCGCCCTCCCGCTTCTGGCCGGATCCGATGCCGACGACGAGGCGTTCGGCGGGGATCTCGAGGCGCGCGAGGTCGTCCAGGATCTCGCTGGCGGGGCGGTGATCAACGGCGATGACGCCGGTTGCGACGACGAGGCGATCGGTCTCCTTCGCGACCGCGGCCGCGACCTCCAGGGCGTTGATGCCCTGGGTCTCGTTGATCCACAGGGCATGGAAGCCCGCCGCCTCGACGTACGGCGCGATCTCCGCCGCCTTCTCCGGGCCGAGCGATCCCGCGATTCCGAGAGAGATGCGTGTCATACCTCCACCCTGGCACGCGTTTCGGCCTCGCGCATCGGCGCAGCAGGGCGCAGTCAGTCCGTCCGGCCGAGACCGGGAAGGCCTGTTTTCTGCCGCCGGGGCCCGAGGATCGACTGCGTTGTGCGGGGGACGTCAGCGGTTTGCGAAGGCGGTGATCTGGGTGCGGGCGTGCGCGGTGCGGGAGGTGTCGACGATCGAGAGGCGCTCCGCCGCAAGCCGCTCCGCATAAGTGCCGTCGAAGCCGAGCAGGCGTTTCGTCGCGCGTGGGGCGTCGGCGCCCTGCGCCAGGATCTGCCGAACCGCGCCGTCGACGGCCTCGTCCAGCGACTCGGCCGGAACGGTGCGGGTGACGAGCCCCCACTCGGCCGCGGTGTCCGCGCTCAGCCGATCGCCGAGGAGGAAGAACGCCCGCGCGCGGCGGTCACCGACCGCGTCCGCGATCAGAGCGGTGCCGCCGCAGTCAGGCGACAGCCCGATCGCACCGTAGGCCGGGGTGAAGTGCGCTTTCTCCGACGCGATCGCGATATCAGCCGTGAGCATGAGGCCGATGCCGCCGCCGGCGACCGCCCCCTGCACCCGCGCAACGACCGGCTGCGGCAGCGCACGCAGCGCGGTCAGGGCCCGGTGAGCCGCCTCGACCAGTTGGTCGAGGTACGCGGACGGATCCGCGGCCGCGGCCATCGCGCGCACGTCGCCGCCCGCGCAGAACCCGCGCCCCGAGGCCCGAAGGACGACGATTTCGGCGTCGGAGGCCGCGATCTCGTTCACGCGCCGTTCGAGCGAGCGCGCAAGCCCGATATCGATGGCATTGAACTCATCGGGCCGGTCGAGGCTCAGCGTCGCGACGCCGCCGGAGACGCCCAGGTCGACGCTCACGGCTGGCCGCCGTCCACGGGGATCAGGGCGCCCGTCGTGTACGACGACGCGTCGCTCGCGAGGTACAGCGCGGCGCCGACGATCTCGTCCGGCTGGCCGCCGCGGCCCATCGCGAAGGTCTCGGCGCGCGCTGCGAACGCCTCCATATCCCACGACTTCGACACGTCGGTGAAGAACGTGCCCGCGAGGATCGTATTCACCCGCACCGCCGGGCTGTAGGTGTGCGCGAGCCCGACCGTCATCGCGTTGACGCCGGCCTTCGCGATCGCGTACGGCAGCACGTGTTCGCGTGCCCGGAGCGACGCCGCGCTCGAGATATTGATGATGGATCCGCTGCCGGCCGCGCTCATGCGCTCGGCCGCGAGCACCGACAGTCGGAACGGGCCCTTGAGGTTCACGTCGACGACCTTGTCGAACAGGGCCTCCGAGATCTCGGGCACCGAATCGTACAGCGGCGACATCCCCGCGTTGTTCACGAGGATGTCGAGCTTGCCGTACTCGTCGTACACGCGGTCGACGAGGGCGGGCAGGTCGTCCCACTTGCCGACGTGCGCCCCGATTCCGAGCGTGGTCGCGCCCGTCTTCTCGCGGATCTCGGCGGCCGCCTCGACGCACGAGTCGTGATTGCGGCTCGCGATGACCACCGTCGCGCCCGCTTCCGCGAACGCCTCGGCCATCGCCCGACCGAGCCCGCGGGATCCGCCCGTGACGAGCGCCACACGTCCCTGAAGATCGAACCTGTCGCCGCTCATTCTGACGCCTCCTCGCATCCGACGTAATTCCTGACTATCATTAGTATCAGTCATGCAGGCCGCGAATGCGACCCGCCGCTTCCCTCCGCGCTACCGCGATCGACACGCACAAGGAAGTGCCATCTTGACGAATACACGTACTGCTCCGCTCGCCGGGGTCAAGGTTCTCGAACTCGGATCCATGTATGCCGCCCCGACCGCGGGCCGCATGCTGCGCGACTTCGGCGCCGACGTCATCAAGGTCGAAGACCCGAACGCGGGCGACATGGCTCGGCAATGGCAGCCGCAGAAGGACGGGCAGTCGATCGGATACGTCCGACTGAACTCCGGCAAGCGCTCGGTCGGCGTGAACCTGCGCTCCGCCGAGGGCCAGAAGGTCGTCCGCGACCTCATCGCCCAGTCGGACATCGTCATCGAATCCTTCCGCCCCGGTCGTCTCGAGAAGTGGGGCATGGACTACGACACGCTCGCCGCGGACAACCCCGGTCTGATCCTCACACGGGTCTCCGGCTTCGGCCAGACGGGGCCGTACAAGGCGCGCCCCGGTTTCGGCACCGTCGCGGAGACGACGAGCGGATTCGCCTTCCTCAACGGCTGGCCCGAGACGCCGCCCACGGCCCCGCCGTTCGGATTCGCCGACTCGATCGCCGGCATCTCCGCCGCGTTCGGATCCGCGATGGCGCTGTACCGCCGCTCCGCGACGGGTGAGGGATCCGTCGTCGACGTCGCGCTGCACGAACCGCTGATGTTCATCCTGGGCGACGCGATCCTCAACTACACCACCACGGGCGAGATCATGCAGCGCCACGGCAACGCCTCCGGCGCCGCGAGCCCCCGTGGCATCTACCAGGCCTCCGACGGCGGCTGGCTGTCGATCGCCGCATCGGCGCAGTCGATCGCGATGCGCCTGTTCGATGCGATGGGCCGGAGCGACCTCAAGGACGACCCCCGCTACGCCACGAACGAGGCGCGCATGGCGAACAATGAGATCGTGCAGCAGACCGTGCGCGAGTGGGTCGCGTCCATGCCGCGCCCCGAGGTGCTCGCGATCCTCGACGCGCACGAGGTCGTCGCGGCGGGAGTCAACGATTCGAGCGACATCGTCGGCGATCCGCACTTCCTCGAGCGCACCCTGTCGGCCGTCACGTCGACGCCGCTCGGCGCGGGCGCCCTCGTTCCGGGCCCCGTTCTGCACATGGACGGATACGACGGCCCGGTCTACGACGGACTCGCCTCCGTGGGCGAGCACACGGCCGAAGTGCTGGCCGAACGGCTCGGGATCGACGGCGACGCGATCGCCTCGCTCGTCGCCGCGGGAGCCGTCTCCGAATCCGGCGCGACGGAACGCTGATTAATCTATGCGCACGATATGGTTCAGCATGCGTATAGTTGACAAAAATCGACGGTCGCAACAAATAGTTTCGTGACCCGAACGCCCGCCCGGCAGGGCGGATATATGAAGCACAGGGGGCTTCCGATGAGCCAGGTGACATTGCGTCCCCAGAAGACGGCACTTCTCGTCGCTCAGCAGATCGTCGCGGACATCCAACAGCGCGGCAACGTTGCCGGCGACCGGTTGCCGCCCGAGAAGGTCATGCTCGAGCAGTATCAGATCGGCCGCGGCACGCTTCGCGAGTCGCTGCGATTCCTCGAGCTGCAGGGCATGATCACGCTGAAGCCCGGTCCGGGCGGCGGCCCGGTGGTCGAGCAGGCCAACGGAACCGGTCTCGCGACGTCGCTGACGCTGTTGCTGCAGTTCGAGAACGCGCCGTATCGCGACATCGTCGAAGCGCGCAACAGCGTAGAGCCGGCGATGGCACGGCTCGCAGCGAAGCGGATCAGCGACGAGGATCTCGTCCGATTGAAGAAGAACATCGACACGATGGGCGCGCACCTCGACGACGAGGACGTGTTCACCGAGACGAACCAGGAGTTCCACGACATCGTCGCGCACTCCTCCGGCAACCACTTCTTCGCGCACCTCATCGACGCGCTCACGGGCATCCTCGACGGCACGTCGATGGGCGTGGAGTATCCGCGTCACCGCCGCGGTCCCGTGCACGCCGCGCACGTGCGCGTGTACGACGCGCTCGCCGCGCATGACTCGTTCGAGGCGGCCGAAGCGATGCGCGACCACATCAGCGACTACACGAAGTACGTGCAGAAGAAGTATCCCGACACGGTCAACTCCCCGATCAGCTGGCACTGACGGGCGTTGCCGGCTCGGCGGGCTACGCGCCGAGCCGGTACACGCGCGCGAGCGTCGCGCCGAGGACGTTCTCGACCTCATCCGAGGTGAGGCCCAGGCTGTCGAGCGCCTCGAGCTCGGCCTTGGGGGCGGTCATCGGCCAGTCCGATCCGAACGCGATCCGCTCGGATCCGTGGTGACGAATGAGCTTCTTCACGCGCTCGGGCCGCAGCAGCGCGAGCGACGGCGGCCAGGACGTTTCGAGCACGACATCGGTTCCCGCCAGCAGCTCCTCGGCGTCATCGAACAGCTTGTAACCGCCGAAGTGGCATGCGACGAGTCGCAGATCGGGGAATTGACGCGTGATGCGGCGCACCATATCGGGGCTCGAGAGCGAGTTGGTGAACTCGTCTCCCCCCGCTCCGACGTGCGCGATGACCGAGAACTCATCGCCGAACGCCTCGAAGATGTCCCACAATCGCGGGTCGTCGAGCGCGAACCGCTGAAAGAGCGGGTGGATCTTGACGGCCGTGATGCCATTGCGGCGCAGGCTCTCGATGTTCTCCTCAACCGGCAGGTCGACGTGCACGGTGCCGACCGGGAAGCGGGTCGTGCTCGCGATCCCGGCCACGAACTCGTTCACGCGGTGCACATGCCGCGCCTCGTTGGCGATCGCGAGGCAGCAGCTGAGGTCCACGCCCGTATGGAGCATCGACTCATCGAGACCCGACACCTTGCCGTCGCCGCGCGGCTCCAGCCCCGGCACAGGATTGGCCGTGAGCGCGATATCGGCGATCTTGTCAGGCCAGATGTGGGTGTGAGCGTCGATGATCATAGGAACGATCCTCCGCTTTCTTCGGCGGCCTTCGCGCGCTTGCCGAGCTGACGTGCGAGCGAGTCGAGCAGCACTTCCGTCGACCCCTCGTAGATGCGCCCGGGGCGGGAGTTGCGGTAGTGGCGTTCGATGTCGCTGCCGCGCACGAGCCCGAACCGGCCCATCGTCTGCACCGCGCGGTCGGCGATACGGCCGGCGGTCTCGGTCGACACGATCTTCGCCATAGACGTATCGGCGATATGCGCAAGCGGGTTCGACGCCGCCTGCGCCGCGGCCTGGTACGTCAGGGAGCGTGCGGCCTCGAGCTCGGCCCAGCTGAGCGCCAGCTTCTGCGACACGGATCCGAGCGCGAGCAGCGGCTTGCCGAACTGCTCCCGTGTGGTGGCGTGCTTCACCGCCTCCTCGAGCGCCGCGCGGCCGATCCCCAGCGAGGCGGCCGCGACCGTGACGCGGAACACGGCGAGCGTCTGCAACATGAGCGTGAACGCCGTGCCCGATTCGCCGATTCGGTTCCCCCGCGGCACGCGCACCTCATCAAAGGTGACCTCGCCGATGATGTGCGGCGCGATGAGATCGGGGCCGCTCGTGACCGAGAGCCCGGGCGCACCTGCCGGCACGAACGCCATCGAGTACCCGTCGCCCTCTCGCGCCAACACGTTGAAGAACGATGCCACCGGCGCGTTCGTGATGAACGACTTCACGCCCGAGATGACGAGCTCGTCACCGTCTTCGCGAATCGTCGTGGTCACGCTGCGCAGATCCGAACCGATCTCGGGCTCCGTCAGCGCGATCGCCGCGATCGCATCGAGCGTGCGCACCTTCGGCAGCCATTCGGCCTTCAGCTCGTCGGAACCGCCGATCGTCAGCGAGTAGCTCCCGACGCCCTGCATTCCGTAAAGCGAATCGAGGTGCGCCGACACGGCGGCGAACTCTTCGCGCACGATCGCGATCGCCAAGGGATCGAGCACGTCCGACTCGCCGCCATACGCCGCCGGCACGACGAGGCGCCCCAGGCCGGATGCCCGCACCGCCTCACGCATCGGCTCATGCACGACGTCGAGCTCATCGGCCTCGGCCGCATACGGCGCAAGACTCTGCGCGATTCCGCGCGCTTCGGCGCGGATCGCGTCGTAACGGGGATCCAGGTTGTCTGCCACGGCGTGCCTCTCTTATGGGCGCTGATTGAAACGACGGCCGGTGAGCTCCGACACGATGCGGGTGCGCTGCATCGCCGGCGTTCCGCCCGCGATCGCCCAGCCGTGCGAGTCGCGGTGCAGGCGCTCGAGGCCATACTCCTCTGTATAGCCGTTCCCGCCGTGCACCTGGATCGCCAGATCCGTGACCCGCTTCGCCATCTCGTTGGCCGTGCACTTCGCAAGCGAGACGTGCAGCCCGTTGATGTCACCGGCATCGATCGACGCGGCAGCGCGGTCGCGCAGCAGCCGGGCGGCTTCCACCTGCAGCGCCATGTCGGCGAGCGCGGTCTGGATCGTCTGGAACTCGATGATGTCGCGGCCGAACGCCTGGCGCTGCTGCGCATAGGCGAGCGACTTATCGAGCGCCGCCTGTCCGATCGCGAGGCTCATGGTCGTGTTGCCCATGCGCTCGAGGGAGAAGATCTGGAACAGCTTGCCGAACCCGCCCGCCGGGACGACGATGTTCTCCGCCGGCACGATGACCCCATCGAAGTACAGGTCGGCCGACGGAATGCCGCGGAAGCCCATCAGTCGCTCCTGAGCGCCGAACGTGAACCCGGCATCGCCCTTCTCGATCACGACGGCGCCAATGCCCTTGCTGCCCGGCGCATCACTCAGACGGCAGTACACGAGGTAGAGATCCGCTTCGCCGCCGTTCGAGATCCACCGCTTGGATCCGTTGAGCACGACGCCGCCGTTCTCACCGGGGGTCGCACGGGACTTCATGTCCGTCGCGGCGGATCCGGCGTCGGGCTCGGAGATGCCCACCGCCATCGTCTTCTCGCCGCTGATGATGTCGGGCAGCCAGCGCTGACGCTGCTCCTCCGACGCCACCTTCGCGATGACCTGCGCGGGGCCGGTGTTCGCCTCGAAGATCTGGAACGCGGCAGGTCGGCAGATCTTCGCGAACTCCTCGATCACCGCGAGGGCGTGCGAGAACGGCGCCCCTGCGCCGCCGTACTTCTCCTCGTGAGCCATCCCCAGAAAGCCGAGCTCGCCGAGCTACTTGCGCTGCTCGACACTGATCGGCTGTCTGTTGACATCCAGCTCCTCGGCAATGGGTTCGAATACGTCGCGCGCGACCGACGCGGCGAGCTCGCGGATCTCCTGCACTTCGTCAACCGTGACGGTCGTCATTTTCCACGCTCCTTTGCATGCGATTGATGAACATAGATTATGGGACCACCGTACCCCGTGACAAGGGTGGGATGTAAATCAGTGCAAATCATGATAAACAATTACTATGCCAGTGATGTCATCCCGCGACGCCGTGATCGTCGATGCGATCCGTACACCGATCGCACGAGGTAAACAGGGCGCGCCGTTATCGTCCATTCACCCCGTCGACCTGCTCGCACAGACCCTGCAGCATCTCGTCTCGCGCAGCGCTCTCGATCCGGGCACCGTCGACGACGTGATGATCGGCTGCGTCTCGCAGGTCTCCGAGCAGTCGGGAACGCCGGGCCGCATGGCCTGGCTCGGCGCGGGGTTTCCCGAGCACGTGCCGGCGACCACGATCGATCGCAAGTGCGGATCCAGCCAGCAGGCCGTGCACTTCGCGGCGCAGGCCATCATGTCGGATCAGGCCGACATCGTCATCGCGGGCGGCGTCGAGTCGATGAGCCGCGTGCCGATGGGATCCGCCCGCCAGGGCGCCGACCCGTACGGGCGGATGGTCGCCGAGCGCTACGCGCCAGGCCTCACGTCGCAGGGCGTGTCGGCCGAGCTCGTCGCCGCCCGATACAGCATCTCGCGCGCGCAGCTCGATGCGTACTCCGCCGAGTCGCACCGCCGCGCGGCCGCATCCGACTTCGCGCGCGAGATCGTGCCCGTCTCGGACGGTACGACGACGATCACGGTCGACAGCACGGTGCGCCCGGACACGACGCCCGAGCGCCTCGCTGAGCTGAACCCGGTGTTCCGCACCGACGAGCTCGCCGAGCGCTTCCCCGAGATCGACTGGAGCATCACGGCGGGCAACTCGTCGCAGATCACCGACGGCGCGTCGGCGAGCCTCATCATGTCGGCAGGAACGGCCGAGAAGCTCGGGCTCACGCCGCGCGCGCGGATCCACGCCATGAGCGTCGTCGGTGCGGATCCGCTGCTCATGCTGACGGGCCCCATCCCCGCAGCTCGTCGCGCGCTCGAGCGCGCAGGACTGACGCCATCGGACATCTCGCACGTCGAGGTCAACGAGGCCTTCGCACCCGTGCCGATCGCGTTCATGCAGGAGCTCGGGTTCGACCACAGCGTCGTCAATCCGCGCGGCGGCGCGATCGCTCTCGGGCACCCGCTCGGCGCGACCGGAACGCGCCTTCTGACCACCATGCTGCACGCGCTCGAGGACACCGGCGGCCGCTTCGGCCTCCAGGCGGTCTGCGAGGCTGGCGGCATGGCGAACGCCACGATCATCGAACGGCTCTGAGCCGCCACTCTCAAGAGAACGGACCTCAATATGGACGTCAAGGGATCATCCGCCGTCGTCACGGGCGGGGCCTCGGGCCTCGGCTGGGCCACGGCGCAGAAGCTCGCTGAGCAGGGCGCGCACGTCGTCATCCTCGATCTGCCGACCTCGGCGGGCGAAGAGCGCGCCAAGGAGATCGGCGGCACCTTCGTGCCTGCCGATGTCACCGAGACGGATCAGGTCGAGGCCGTGCTCGACGCAGCCGAGAAGGTCGCGCCGCTGCGCGCGCTCGTGCACTGTGCGGGCATCGGCGGCCCGATCCGTCTCGTCGATCGCGACGGCAATCCCGGATCCCTCGAGACGTACGAGAAGATCGTGCGGATCAACCTCATCGGCACGTTCAATGTGCTGCGCCTGACCGCGGCGCGCATGGCGAAGAACGAGCCGGTCGACGGCGAGCGCGGCGTGTGCATCCTCACGGCATCGGTCGCCGCGTGGGAGGGCCAGATCGGCCAGATCCCCTACGCGTCGGCGAAGGCGGGCATCGTCGGCATGACCCTCGTGGCCGCGCGCGATCTCGCGTCGAAGCTGATCCGCGTCGCCACGATCGCCCCCGGCACGTTCGACACCCCGATCCTGGCGCGCCTCTCGGAAGAGGTGCGCGCCTCGCTCGCCAAGGCGGTGCCGAACCCTTCGCGCCTCGGCCAGCCGCACGAGTACGCGAAGCTCGCGGCGCACATGATCGAGAACCAGATGATGAACGGCGAGACGATCCGACTCGACGGCGCGATCCGGATGCCCCCGCGATGACCGACGAGACTGAACCCGTTCTCCTGGTCGAAGAGCGCGGCCGCGTCCTCGTTCTGACGCTGAACCGCCCCCGGGCGCGCAACGCGATCTCGCTCGAGCTCGCGACCGCGCTCGGCGAGGCGCTCGAGGCGCTCGACCGTCGCGACGACCTCTCGGTCGCCGTGCTGACCGGCGCCGGCGGATTCTTCTGCGCGGGCATGGACCTCAAGGGGTTCGCCCGCGGGGAGATCCCCATCATCGAGGGCAAGGGATTCGCCGGCCTCGTCGAGCGTCCCCCGTGCAAGCCGCTGATCGCGGCCGTCGAGGGATACGCGCTCGGCGGCGGCTTCGAGATCGCGCTCGCGTGCGACCTGATCGTCGCCGATGACACGGCGAACTTCGGGCTACCCGAGACCAAGCGCGGCCTGACGGCCGGCGCGGGCGGTCTGCTGCGGCTCGCGCAGAGGATCCCGTACCACCGCGCCATGGAGCTCGTGCTGACCGGTCGCATGCTGCCCGCCGAGGAGGCGCACGGCTACGGCCTGCTCACGACGGTCGCTGCCGCGGGCGGCGCGCTCGACGCTGCGCTCGATCTGGCGGACCGGATCGCTCAGAACGCCCCGCTCGCGCTGCAGGCATCGAAGCGGGTCATCCAGGAGAGCCCGGACTGGCCGCTCGAGGAGAAGTTCGCGCGCCAGTGGCCGATCGTGAATCCGATCCGCAAATCGAACGACGCCAAGGAAGGCGCCACCGCCTTCGCGGAGAAGCGCGCGCCCGTCTGGACGAACTCGTAGGACCGAACGCGAACGAGGGGCGGACCGATTGATTCGGTTCGCCCCTCGTTCGCGTCAGATCACGACGCCATCGCGTTCGGCAACCACATCGCGATCGCGGGGAACGCCCAGAGCAGCCCGACGAACGCCAGCATGATGATGAGGTACGGCACCGCGCCGCGCGCGATCGTGCTGATCTTCTCGCCCGTGACGCCCTGCAATACGAAGAGATTCATGCCGACGGGCGGGGTGATGAGGCCGACCTCGATGAGCACCACCAGCACGACTCCGAACCACACCATGTTCACGTCGTAGGCCTGAAGCAGCGGGAACAGGATCGGCATCGTGAGCATCATCATGGACAGCCCCTCCATGAACATGCCGAGCACGAACAGCAGGACGAACACGAGCAGGAGGAAGACGCCCACCGACGGCGCCGACGCGGTGACCCACGCGGTCAGGGCCCGGGCCGCTCCGGTGGTCGCGAGGCCGAACGACAGAATGTTCGCGCCGATGACGATCGCCATGATCATCGCCGTCACCCACACCGTGCGCTTGAGCGCCTCGAAGAGCGAGCGCCACGTCAGGCCGCGGTAGATCAGCGCGAGGACGAGTGCCCCGAGCGCACCGAGCGCGGACGCCTCCGTGACCGTCGTGACGCCCGAATAGATACCACCGAGAACGGCGGCGATCAGTACGACGACTGGGAGGATGTGCCGGACCTGAGCCAGTCGATCCGCCGCGGTCGCGTGGACCCGCTCGCCGATGCGTGAGCACATACTCGGAGAATCCGCCGATGCCGAACGCCTGCGTGACCGGCTCCCCGTCGCGGGTGTACCGCGCGGGTGCTCCTTCGTCGCGCCCGAACGACCCGGCGTTCTCACACGCCGTCGGGTTGCCGAGAGAGCACGGCACGCAGCGCCCGCACGACGGGACAACGCATGCGACGACGTGGTCGCCGACCTTAACCATCGTGGCATCGGGGCCGACTTCCGTTACGACACCCGCGATCTCGTGGCCCAGCATCAGCGGCAGCGGCATGCCGTAGTCGTTATCGGCGAGATGCAGGTCGCTGTGGCACAGGCCGGAGCCCTTCACCTCGACGAGCACCTCACGACCGGTCGGGCTTCCGACCTCGACGTCGGCCAACTCGTACGGCGTCGCGATCGTATTGATGAGCGCAGCTTTCACAGATTCGTCTCCCTTGACTGAATCGCACCGGTCGGTCCGGCTCCTTCCACTCTATTGATGATCATGATGCGTATCTAGAGGAAAATGGACACCCGTTGAAAAGAGCAACGCGCTCCTCCCCCGTCTCGGGGAAGGAGCGCGTTGAAGGTGCTCGCCTACCAGCGTTTGAGCAACGCCGCCAACGCCTGGCCTCCGCCGATGCACATCGTGACGACGGCGTACTGCAGGCCGCGCCGCTTCAGGTCTATCGCCGCGCGCACCGTGAGGATCGCGCCCGTCGCGCCGACCGGGTGACCGAGCGCGATCGCGCCGCCGTACGGGTTCACCTTGGCGGGATCCAGCTTCGCGTCACGCATGACCGCGAGCGCCTGAGCGGCAAACGCCTCATTGAGCTCGATCACGTCGACCTCATCGGGCGACAGCCCCGTCTGCTCCCACAGCTTCGCGAGCGCGAGCGTCGGCGCATAGCCCATGTACTCCGGATCCAGAGCGGCCGTGGCGACCGCCTCGATCGTCGCGAGCGCGTCGAGCCCCTGCGCCCGGACGTCGCTCTCACGCATCAGCACGGTTGCCGCGGCGCCGTCGTTCACGCCCGATGCATTGCCGGCCGTGACGGTGCCGTCCTTCTGGAACACCGACCGCAGGCCCGCGAGAACCTCGAGCGTCGTGTCGGGCCGCGGGTGCTCGTCACCGGTCACCTCGACGGGCTTGCGGCCCGCGGTCGTGACGGCGACGATCTCCTCGGCGAACGCCGCACGAGCCTGATCCTGCGCGGCACGGCGCTGCGACTCGAGCGCGAACGCGTCCTGGTCCGCGCGCGAGACGCCGTACTTCGCGGCGACATTCTCGGCCGTGATGCCCATGTGCTGGCCGCTGAACGAATCCGTGAGGATCGCGACCGTACCATCGAGCGCCTGGCGGTGCCCAAGACGCGAGTTGCCGCGCGACGAATAGTCGAGGAACGGCGTGCGCGACATGCTCTCGTCGCCGCCGGCGACGACGACGTCGACGCCGCCCCAGAGCAGCTCCTGTGCACCCGACCAGATCGCTTGCAGGCCGGATCCGCACAGCCGGTTCACCGTCAGCGCGGGGACATTCGTCGCGAGCCCCGCCTCGAGCGAGACCCGGCGCGCGTTATAGACGTCCGGGCCGTACTGACCGACGCATCCCATGACGACCTCACCCACGGCGGATCCGTCGACGCCCGAACGTTCAAGTGCACCGCGGACGGCGGCTGCGCCGAGCAGGTATGCGTCGGTGCCCGCGAAGACGCCGCCGAACGAGCCGATCGGTGTGCGGGCCCCCGCGACGATCGCGACCTTCTCGGTCACGCCGACTCCTCCTCGCGGTTCGCCGCGTCGAGCTCGGCCTCGGACGGAACGTACCCGTCGATGTGGCGCTCGTCGGGGCCGTTGTACGCCGACAGCGGGCGAATCAGCGCGTTGGACGCCTGCTGCTCGAGGATGTGCGCCGTCCAGCCCGTCACGCGCGAGGCGACGAACAACGGCGTGAACGTCACGGTGTCGAAGCCGATCAGGTTGTACGCCGGCCCCGACGGGTAGTCGAGGTTCGGATAGATGCCCTTGCGATTCACGAACTCGCTCTCGAGCGTGTCATAGAGCGCCTCGACATCGCGGCGGTCGTAGTGCTCGATGAGCGTGTCGAGCGCGGCCTTCATCGTCGGCACGCGCGAGTCGCCGCGCTTGTACACGCGGTGTCCGAAGCCCATGATCTTGCGCTTCTCGGCGAGCGCCTTGTCGAGCCACGGGACGACATTGTCGGCGGAACCGATCTCGTCGAAAATGTGCAGCACGGCCTCGTTCGCACCGCCGTGCAGCGGGCCCTTCAGTGCACCGACCGCACCGACGACGGCCGAGTACAGGTCGCTCATCGTCGACGTGATCACGCGCGCCGTGAAGGTCGAGGCGTTGAACGAGTGCTCTGCGTACAGGATCATCGAGCGGTTGAACGCGTCGACAACCGCCGGATGGGCTTCCTCACCGAACGTCATCCAGAGGAAGTTGGCCGAGTAGTCGAGGTCGCTGCGCGGCTCGATGCTGGACTCGCCGCGTCGACGGCGCTGGCCGTACGCGACGATCGCCGGGAGCGCCGCGAACAGGCGAACGCTGCGCTCGAGGTTCTCTTCGGGCGTCCCCGTCGAGTCGAGTACGGACGCGGATCCGGCCGTGTCGCTCGCGCCGATCGCGCTGAGCGCCGTGCGCAGCTCGTCCATCGGGTGTGCCTCGAGCGGGAGGCCGTCGATGACAGCCTTCACCTCGGGCGCGAGAGCGCGGTGCTTCCGCTCCGTCTCGCGGAGGGCCGCGAGCTGCTCATCGGTCGGCAGCTCGCCGTTCCAGAGCAGATAGGCGACCGCCTCGAAGGGCTGGGTCTGTGCGAGCTCCTGCACGGGATATCCGCGGTAGAGCAGGCTGTTGGTCTCGGGGTTCACCTTGCTGACCGCTGTGCTGTCAGCGATGACGCCGGCCAAACCCTTCTTGATGTCTTCGGACATGCTCACTCCTTCGTGATCTGGAAGTTGAAGATTCCGGAGTCGAACTGGTTGTACGACTCGTAGTCGATCAGGTCGTAGAGGTCGGCCCGGTGCTGCATCGTTCCGAGCTGGCTCTCGAGGTTACCCTCGTCGATCAGCGTGTCGAGGGCGCGTTCTGCAGCCCCCATCGCCATGCGCAGCAGAGAGACGGGCCAGATCACCATGCGCACGCCGACCTCGCGCAGCTGGTCCACGGTGAACAGGTCGCTCTTTCCGAACTCGGTCATGTTCGCGAGCACGGGCACGTCGACGGCCTCCACAACGGCACGGAACTCGTCGAGGTTCTTCATCGCCTCGGGGAAGATCGCGTCGGCGCCGGCGTCGATGAGCTTCCGGATGCGATCGATCGCCGCGTCGAGGCCCTCGACCGCGCGGATGTCGGTACGCGCCATGATGAGGAAGTTCGGGTCGCGGCGGGCGTCGCGCGCCGCGCGGATCCGCTTGAGGGCCGTCTCCTCGTCGACGACCTCCTTGCCGTCGAGGTGGCCGCAGCGCTTCGGGTTGACCTGGTCCTCGATGTGGCACCCGGCGAGCCCGGCGTCCTCGAGCGTCTGGATCGTGCGCGCGACGTTCATCGTCTCGCCGAAGCCGGTGTCGGCGTCGACGATCGCGGGCAGATCCGTCATCCGCGCGATCTGCGCGGCGCGGTCAGCAACCTCGGTCAGCGTGGTGAGGCCGATGTCGGGCAGCCCGAGATCGGCGGACAGCACGGCGCCCGAGATGTACACGCCCTCGAAGCCCTTGCGCTCGATGAGGCGGGCCGACAGCGGGTTGAAGGCGCCGGGGAAGCGCAGGAGCTCCCCGGATTCCAGCTTCTCCCGGAACTTCTGCCGCTTCACATGGGCCGGAACAGTCGCGTTCAACATCAGAACAGACCCTTCGGGCTCGGGGCGGCGTCGATCACTCCGGGGTTGGCGACGATCGAGAGCTCGCGCACCTCGGCCGGCGTCAGCTCGGGCAGGCGAGCGGCGAGGCTCAGGAAGCGCTCGATCTCCTCGGACGAGAGGACCGGCTCGGCCAGCAGGCGGAACTTGTTCTCGTAGTTCGCGCGGGCGAAGGGGCGCGCGCCGAGCGGGTGCGCGTCGGCGACGGCGATCTCGGCCGTCACGGTGGATCCGTCCGTGAGCGTGATCTCGGCGCGGCCGCCGAAGGCCTTCTCGTCCGGGTCCTCCGAGTGGTAGCGGCGCGTCCACTCCTCGTCGAGCGCCGTCGTGACCTTGTGCCACAGCTCGACCGTGTCGGTGCGGCCCGCGCGCTCGGGGGCGTACGAGTCGACGTGGTGCCAGCCGCCGTCCTGCAGCGCAACGGTGAAGATGTACGGGATCGAGTGGTCGAGCGTCTCGCGCGACGCCGTCGGGTCGTACTTCTGCGGGTCGCCGGATCCGGATCCGATCACCACATGCGTGTGGTGGGAGGTGTGCAGCACGATGCTCGAGATGTTCGCGGGGTCGCGCAGCTCGGGGCGGTCGGTGCCGAGCTGGCGCGCAAGGTCGATCCATGCCTGCGCCTGGTACTCAGCCGAGTGCTCCTTCGTGTACGAGTCGAGGATCGCGCGCTTGGGCTCGCCGGGGGCGGGCAGCGGCACCTCGTAGCGGCCCTCGGGTCCGTCGAGCAGCCAGGCGATGACGCCGTCTTCACCTTCGTAGATGGGCGATGGCGAGGTCTGGCCGCGCATCGCACGGTCGACCGCCTCGACGGCCATCTTGCCCGCGAAGGCCGGGGCGTGCGCCTTCCACGTCGAGATCTCGCCCTTGCGCGACTGCCGCGTGGCCGTCGTCGTGTGCAGGCCCTGGCTCACGGCCTGGAAGATCACCTCGGCGTCGAGGCCGAGCATGGTGCCGATGCCGGCCGCGGCCGACGGGCCGAGGTGGGCGACGTGGTCGATCTTGTGTTTGTGCAGGCTGATCGCGCGCACGAGGTCCATCTGGATCTCGTAGCCGGTCGCGATGCCGCGCACGAGCGCGCGGCCGTCGGATCCGGCGTGCTGGGCGACGGCGAGGATCGGCGGGATGTTGTCACCGGGGTGCGAGTACTCGGCCGCGAGGAAGGTGTCGTGGTAATCGAGTTCGCGCACCGCGACGCCGTTCGCCCACGCCGCCCACTCGGGGCTCGTGCAGGTGCCGAGCGGAAGACCGAAGATCGTGGATCCGTCACCGCCGCGCGAGACGGGGTGATCGAGCGCCTGCGCGCGTGCCGAACAGATCGGGCCGCGGGTCAGCGACGCCGCCGCAACGGCGGCGTTGTCGATCACGCGGTTGATGATCATCTCCGTCACCGCTTCTTCGACCTCGACCGGATCGACGGCCACCTGGGCGATCTTCCATGCGAGCTGCTCGTCGTGGGGGAGGTTCTCGTCGCTGCGGTACGTGCGAACAGGGTGCAAGACGGTCATGGTCATCCTTCGATGTCGGGGTTCTGCAGAATGCTCGCGAGCGCGTTGTGCAGGTGCACGTGCGTCGCATGGGAAGCGAGGGATCCGTCGCGGTCGGCGATCGCCCGGGCGATCGTGCGGTGCTCTGCGACGGACGCCGCGAGCCGCTCGGGGTGGTCGCGCGCCAGGCGCCTGACGCGCACCAGGTGGGCGCGCACCGTGCGGAGAGCGGATGCGATGTAGTCGTTGGCGATGGCGTCGTCGATCGCCCGGTCGAGCCGGCCGATGAGCTCGTAGTACCGGTCGCGGTCGGCGTCCCTCTCGAGGTGCACGCCCGCAAGCTCGTCGGCGATCGCGCGGAACACGGCCGCATCGCCGCGCTCAGCGGCAAGCCGGGCGGCCGACTCTTCGAGCGCGCGGCGGATCTCGAACAGGGCGCGAATATCGGCTTTGTCGATGCCCGCGACGACCGTGACGCGCGGCGACTGCTGCACGATCAGGCCGTCGGTGGCGAGGCGGCGGAGCGCCTCGCGCATCGGCGTGCGGCTCACGCCGAGCCGAGCGGCCTGCTCGGCCTCGGCGACCACAGCGCCGGCCGGCAGCGTACCGGATTGGATCTCGTCGAGCAGCGTCGCATACGCGCGATCGCTCGCCTTCCCGGGGGACTGCTGCTCAACGGTGACCATGCCCCGAGTGTATACATAATTGCGCAATCAAAGCACGAACAGGATAAGAATCCTTCTTTTGGGACACAATCACCCCCACGGATGCCCCATCCCGAACGCGGCCAGCACCGCCCCGCTCTTCGCGATCGTCTCGTCGAGCTCCGCTTCCGGGTCGCTGTCGAAGGTGATGGCGCCGCCGGTGCCGATCGACGCCTCGCCCGCTTCCACCACGGCCGTGCGGATCACCACCGAGAGGTCGACGGATCCGCATCGCGAGAAGTGCCCGAGGGCGCCGGAGTAGACGCCGCGCGGGGCCGCCTCGAGTTCGTCGAGCAGCTCGACCGTGCGCCGCTTCGGCGCGCCGGTCATGGATCCGGGAGGGAAGAGCGCCTGCGCCGCGCGCACCCCGCTCACCTCGAGGCGCGAGCGCACCGTCGTCACGAGCTGGTGCACGCTCGCGTAGCTCTCGATCGCCATCAGCGAGGGCACCTCGACGGATCCGCGCGCGCTGATGCGGCCCAGGTCGTTGCGCAGCAGGTCCGTGATCATGAGGTTCTCGGCGCGCGTCTTCGGATCCGCGGCGAGCGCCGACGCCGCCGCGTGATCGTCGGCACCGGCACGCCGCCGCGCAGTCCCCTTGATGGGCTTGCTCTCGGCGTCGCCGTCCGCGGAGACCTGCAGGAACCGCTCCGGCGAGCACGACAGGATCTCGCGACCGGGCAGCCGGAGGTAGGCCGAGTAGGGCGCGGGATTGGCTCGGCGCAGCCGCCGGTACGCGTCGAATCCGGATCCGTCGAACGGGAACCGCAATCGGTACGTGTAGCAGGCCTCGTACGAGTCGCCGGCCTCGAGCCAGGAACGCACCTGCGCGAGATGCTGCACGTAGCCGTCGCGTGTGACGGAGGCGATCGCGGTGCCCGCGGGTGCCGCGGCAGGCACCGGCCGCAGACGCGGCACCCGCCGGATCCGCTCCCGCGTCGCGCCGATCCACGCGAGCGCGTCTTCCCGGTCCTCGTTGGGCCCCACCGCGACCACGGTGACGGACGGATCCGCGTGGTCGATCACGACGAAGCGGCTGAGGTGCACGAGCTGGGCCGCGAGATCGCCGCCCGTCCCGATCGACTTGGCGTCGTACGGCATGTGCCCGACGTATCCGCCGACGAACGGAAGCCCCGGCGCCGGGGCAACCGGGTGGGCGCTCAGGCGACGGTCGAGCTCGCTCCACACGTCGGGGCCCGAGAGCACGTCGTCGCGCGGCCCCTCGGGGGCGCCCATGATCGAGTGGCGCCCCATGCCGTAAGCCTGCTGCGAGCTGTCGAGCCACACAGCGTTCGGCGCGGCACCGTAGAGGTCGGCGAACAGCGCGTCCGCGTCGACGGCGCCGTCGATCCGGTGCGACCAGCAGCGCCAGGAGGGCGCCGGGCGCTTCCCGGGCGACACGGCCGGCGGGCGCTCGGGCCGCCGCACCCCGAGGAAGTTCTCCATCATCCGCGCCCCGTGCGCCGTCTCGATCGACTCGGGGTGGAACTGCACGCCGTGCCAGCGCCGCTCCGGCCACTCGGCCGCCATCGGGGCCCCGTCGTGCGCCCGAGCCGTGATCCGGAACGGCACGGGCTCGCTCGCGATGAGCGAGTGATACCGCACGGCGACGAAGCGTTCGGGCACCCCAACGAACAGCGCGGATCCGTCATGGGCGACGGTGTCGACGAGTCCGTGCGCGGGGCGCGGGGCGCGCACCACGGATCCGCCCGCCGCGATGATCATCTCCTGGAACCCGAGGCAGACGCCGAGCACCGGAACGCGCGCGTGTTCGAGCAGCGCGAACGCCCGCCCCACGTCGGCGGGCTCGTGCGGGTTGCCCGGTCCGGGCCCCAGCACGATGTGGGTGTACGCACCGAGCGCCGAGAGGTCGACGGAATCGGCCTGCACCAGGTGCGGACGCGCGCCCGACACCTCCCAGATCAGCTGCTCGAGGCTGCCGGTGTAGGAGTCGTAGTTGTCCACGAGCAGGACGCGCGGGCGCGGCATGGCTCCATTCTGCCGCGCCCCTGGTGCACAACTACGGCAGATCGGCGCGGCAGCGCCCGGATCCGGCCGGTGAAGCCGCAGATCGGCGCCGTGTGCCGTACTCGTGCGGGTGCCACACTGGAGCCATGGAGCTGATCGACGGCCTCCCGCCCTCTGCCGCAGACATGCGGGCCCTCGCGTTCGCGGGCCTCGCGCACTTCACGACCATGCGGGTGCACCGCGGCGGCGTGCGCGGCCTGGCCCGACACCTCGACCGTCTCGTCATCGATGGCCGCGCGCTGTTCGACATCGCGCTCGACACGGATCTGGTGCGGCGGCGGATCCGCGAGGCGATCGCCGACGAGCCCGAGAACGTGATCGTGCGCGTCACGCTGTTCGATCCGTCGCTCACCCTCGAGCGGCCGGGAGCCGATGCGTCGCCGCGGATCCTCGTCTCGCCCCGCGGCGCACCGTCCGGATCGCCGTCACCGCTGCGGGTGCGCTCGACCCGGTTCGGGCGGCAGAGCCCCGAGATCAAGCACACGGGTCTCTTCGGATCCCTCTACGAGCGGCGCCTCGCCCAGCGCGCCGGTTTCGACGACGCGGTCTTCGTCGACGCCGCCGGGCGCCTGTCCGAGGGTCCCACCTGGAACCTGGGCTTCGTGCACGACGGCGACGTCATCTGGGCCGATGGCGATGCCCTGCAGGGCGTCACCCGAACGCTGGTCGGTGGGGCGTCCGAAACCGTGGCCCTCGACGACCTCCCCCGCATGGACGCGGCGTTCGCGAGCGGATCCGGTGCGGGGATCCGGCCGATCGCGTCGATCGATGAGGTCACCTGGCCGACGGATCATCCGGCGTTCGACCGCGTGCGCGCGGCCTACGCCTCGGTGCCCTTCGACGAGATCTGAAACCGCGGATCCCGCTTCGGCGTCCAGTCGCGCTCGGGGCGGAACGCCCGGCAGGCGATGAGGATGACGATGACCGCGCCCATGAGGATCCAGCCGGGGGCGCCGAGCGCCGATCCGGTGACGGCGTCGAAGTCGGGCGTCGCCCAGAACAGCGGGTAGGTGAACGTGGCGTTCAGCGCACCGTGCCCGACGGCGGCCGGCCACACGCTGCGGGTGAAGTACCTGCTCCACTGCAGCAGCACGCCCACGACGAGGCAGAAGACGACCATGTAGACGACGCCCAGCAGGTCGGTGCGGTTGAAGTTGTAGCCGAGCAGGATGATGGGCGCGTGCCACACGCCCCACACCGTGCCGATGATGAGCGCGGAGCGCCAGAAGCCGAGCGGCGACAGGGCGGTCGTGAGGTAGCCGCGCCACCCGAGCTCCTCCCCGAACGCGGTGACGGTTCCCTGGATCACGACCAGCGGCACGGCGAGGAACTGCATCGTGAGGAAGAGCGGCACGTCGTCGGTGCCGAGGGCGGCGAGCTGCTCGCGCAGCATCGTCAGGTCGGCGTCGAACTCGCTCCACCCGAGGGCCGAGGCGAGGAGCATCGCGCCGAAGGCGATCGCGAGGAAGAAGACGGGCCACAGCAGGAAGAGCAGGATCTTGCGGCCGACCGGCCGGAACGGCAGAAGGCCGAGGTACCGCGCGCGTCCGCCCTTCGGCACAGTTGTGAAGACCAGAATCAGCGCCGCGATCGTCGGGGTCGCCATGAGCGCCGCTGCAATCAGCTGGAACATCGGCGAGGCGAGGCCATCGCCGAACCAGAGCGGGAGGCACACGATCCACCCGAGCACGATGGCGATCGTGAGAAAAATCCCGACGGATCCCCACGGCACGCGGGCGGGCGGGATTCCGGGTCTGACATCGTGCGGTGAGAACAGATCTGCGGCGTTCATGCTTCCATGCTGGCCGTGCTCTCCCCCGCGCACATCCGTCGCGCGGGGGAGATCAGGCCGCGATGCGCTTGTTCACGAGATAGATGTGGGTGAGCACGAGCACGGTCTGCCCGTCCTGATTCACGACGCTGACGAGCTCATCGACGTAGCCGGCCTCGTCCGGACGCTTGGCGTGGTCCCGCTTGGCCGTGATCTCGGCGGTGACGGTGATCGTGTCGTCGATGAAGACCGGCGCGATGAAGCGCACGCGGTCGTACCCGTAGCTCATCGACTGCGGGTTGATGTCGCCGGCCGTCTGCCCCACCGCGATCGACATGGCGAGCGTGCCGTGCGCGATGCGCTTCTTGAAGGGCTGAGTTGCGGCCCACTCTTTGTCCATGTGGTGCGGGAAGAAGTCACCCGTCTGCCCGGCGTGCGTGACGATGTCGGCCTCGGTGATCGTGCGCCCCGTCGTGGTGCGCGTCTCGCCGACCTCGTAGTCGTCGAAATAACGGTCTTCGAATCGCATGTCAGTCCCTCGTCAACAGTTCTTCGGCCGCGTCCCGGAATCGGCGCAGCAGTTCTTCGTCGGTGATCTCGCGGCGCAGGGCCTGGTTCGCCCAGACCGATGCCCAGTTCTGGAACTCGGGCCAGCCGCTGAACCGCGGCCGCACCGAGGCCCCCTCGAGGGTCGCCCGAGTGCCGCGGAAGAAGTCGAGGCTGTCATCGTTCAGCCGGTCGTCGTCCCACGCGGGGGCGTAACCGGGCTGGCCGCCGCCGTCGTAGTAGACCCCGCGCTGCACGTCGGGCGACGCGAGCCAGATCGCGAACGCGCGCGCGGCGTCGAGATCTCGCGCTGAGGCCGACACGGCGATCCCCGCTCCGCCGAGCTGCGACCCCGATACGCCCGATGCGCCCGCCGGGATGTCGATGTGCTGCAGCCGGTTCGCGCGAAAGCCCGGTCGTGAATAGTTCACGTACCCGTAGGACAGCGGTGCATAGACGTAGGTGTCGCTCGTCGCGAGCATCTCGGCCACATCGATCGGGTTCTGCGACAGGTTCTCCTGCGGGACCAGCTCGGCCAGGCGGTGCATGGTTTCGAGCGCGCCCCGCGCGGCCTCCTCGTCGAGGAAGACGCCGGGCTCGCTCGTCGGAGGGGCACCGTCGTTCGCGGTGAGTGTCACGAGGCTCGACAGCGCATGCACTGCATTCGACGGCCAGACGACCCGGCCCTCCGCGGCGAGCTCGAGCACGGCATCCCAGTCGCGCGGCGGATCCGCGATGAGATCAGGGCGGTACACGGCCACCTGGGCGGCGGCATCCGTCGCGAGACCGTACTGGCGGCCGTCATAGGCGTAGGTGGCGTGCGAGGCACCGACCGACTGCGCGGCGAGCGCAGCGAGGGCGTCGTCGTGACCGTGCCCGTCGAGCGGCGCGAACGCCCCCGCCTCGGCCGCCTGCGGAATGTGCGGATGATCCATGACCATGAGGTCGTTGTGTGCGGCGAGCTGTTCGATCGGCGCCTCTTCGAAGGCGCTGAGCGGGTGCTTCTCCCAGCGGATCTCGACGCCGGTCGTGCGCGCATACTCGGCCGAGGCCGCGACGATGCACTCGTAGCCGCGCGGGTGGTCCCACGTCATGCCCCGCAGCACGGTCATGCCCCGGCCTCCCACCCGAACTCCTCGCGGAGCGCGGCGTCGTGCTGGCCGAGCTTCGGTGAGGCGACGTCGCTCGTCAGGGTGTGACCGTCGACGCGGAGCGGACCGCGGGTCGTCTTCAGGGTGAGCTGCTCACCGGACCGGGTGAGCGATCCGCCGCGCTCGACCTCCTGCACCATGTCGATCGCGGAGAACCCGTCGTGCGCCACGAGCTCTTCGAGCGTGAGCACCGGCGCGCACCAGACGTCGGCGGCGTCGAGAATGTCGAGCCAATCCTGCGTGGGCCTCGTCGCTAGATGCGCCGCGAGCAGCCCCTCGGCCTCGTCGCGCTTCGACCACGCCTCGTCCTCGGTGAACGTGATCAGCTCGTCGATGCCGAGCAGCTCGCCGAGCTTCGGGAGCGGGTTCATGGCGAGCGCGAGGAATCCGTCGCCCGTGGGGTACGTGCCGTACGGTGCCGCGAGGAAGGCGTGCCCCGACCGGTCACCGCCGCGCGCGACCGTGACCGAGGGGTCGTTCAGGTGCACGCTCAGCATCTCGAACTGCAGGTCGAGCATCGCCTCGAGCAGGCTCGTCTCGACGAGCCCGCCCTTCCCGGTGCGCTCGCGGCGCAGCAGCAGCGCCGTCACACCCTGCGCGATATGGCAGCTCGTCAGGTGATCCGCGATCGACAGACCGACGGGCACGGGCCCCTGATGCCCGGATCCGCTCAACCAGGGCAGACCGGAGAGCGACTGCGCGAGCAGATCCTGCCCGGGGCGATCCTTCCACGGGCCGTCGTTGCCGTACCCGGTCGCACTCGCGTAGACGAGGCGCGGATTCAATTCGCGCACCGACTCGTAGTCGAGCCCGATGCGCTCCATCACGCCGGGACGGAAGTTCTGCACGATGACGTCGGCGTGCGCAATGAGATCCTTCACGCGGTCGAGGTCGGCGGGATTCTTCAGATCCGCTGTCATGCCCTCCTTGTTGCGGTTCATCGCGTGGAACGACACCGTCTCTTCATCGGCAACGCTGCCCGCGAACGCGAGGGTGCGGCCGATGTCGCCGGTGCCCGGGCGCTCGATCTTGATGACGCGCGCGCCGAGGTCCGCGAGGCGCATCGCCGCGACCGGACCCGCCAGGAACTGGCTGAAATCCAGGACCGTGATTCCGTCCAACGGCCTGTCTACGTGGTCTTCCACTTGTCTTCTCCACTTCGATGGGCTCGCCAGGTTCAGCGGCCTGGCGAGACAATCGATTGATTGCTCCCACGGCTGGTGAATGGGTGGTTCTTCTGTGAACAGCACCACGTTCGCTCAAACGTTTGCTCACGTAATTATGCACACGATCCGCGCAGTGCACAAGAGGCGACCCGCTAGGGCCTTCGGCCCGGGTCGATCGGCCCGGTCGATTCGCGCGCGATGAGACGGGGAGTGGGGTCATCCACGACGATGCCCGACGGATCCTCGCCCTGTATTCGGCTATGCACCTCGCCGAACGCGCGGCGTCCGAGCTCGTACCACGGCATCTTCACGGTCGTCAGCGGGGGCCACGAGTTCTCGGCGGTCCACGAGTCGTGCAACGCCACCACCGACACATCGCCCGGAACCGCAACGCCAAGACGGCGGGCGCGGGCCAGCAGGCCGATAGCCGCGTTCACGTTCGCGACGAAGATCGCGGTCGGTCGGCGCTCGTCGCTCAGCAGCGCATCGGCCGCCTGCTCACCATCGACGGCCGTATAACCGAACGACGTGACGAGATCCGGATTGACGCCCAGCCCCGCCGACGCCATCTCGGAACGAAAGCCGCACTCGCGGCGCACATTGGTCGGATTCTCGGGCACGCCGCCGGCGAAGGCGATGCGCTCGTGTCCAAGGTCGATCAGGTGTCGCACGGCGACGCGCGCGCCAACATCGTCGGGCATCGTGGCGGATCCCGGCGTGTTCGCCTCGACGGAATTGAGGATGACGACCGGCTTCTGTTCGGCGAATCCTGCGATCGCGTCGACGACGTTCGGCCGGTCGCCCGGTTGCAACAGGAGTGCGTCGACGCGGCCCTCGCCGAGGAGTTTGCGCGCCCGCTCGTCGCCGGGCTCGAGGTCTTCCGTGCGCCCCATCAGGACGAGATAGTCATGCTGGATCGCGGCATCCTCGACCCCGCGCACAAGCTCGATGAAGATCGCATTGATGAGATCCGGCACCACGAGCGCAATAACGTTTGAGCGCGCTGACCGCAGCGCTCGACCGGCCGAGTTCGGACGGTAGTCGAGATCGCGGGCAGCCTGCTTGATCCGCTCTCGCGTCTCGTCACTGACGCGTGTCTCCGGCGCATCGCTCAAGACTCGGGATACCGCTGAAACCGAGACCCCGGCCCGCGCGGCGACGTCGCTCAGAGTTGCCATGGGGCGATCATAATGGGGGATTGATATCCTGTTCACATGAGGAACTTCGCCGCCGCGCATATCGCGGGCATTGCGTCGATGCGTCTCCGCCGCGCCGCCTGACGGCGGCGCCCGAGTCCATCCGCTCCCCGCTCCGCCGTTCCGGTCATCGCCGGGCGGTGTTTCGTGCTGTCTGCGCATCGTCGCCCGGCTCCGCAACGAAGCCACGGAGACGATTTTGTCCCTCACCCCTTTTCCTCAACACGGATCCTCGGATTCCCTCGCCCTTCCTGCCGGTGATCGCGCACAGATCACCGCGTCGGGCGTCAGCATCACGCGCGGCGGGCGCCGCGTGCTCGACGCGGTCGATCTGACGGTGTCGCCGCGCTCACGACTCGCGATCGTCGGCGAGAACGGCCGCGGCAAGACGACCCTGCTGCACCTGCTCGTCGGCACGCTCGCTCCCGACGAGGGCACGGTGCGCGGCGCCGGCTCGATCGGCGTCGCCGAGCAGGAGCTCGATGTAGCGCCCGGCACGACGGTCGGCGACCTGATCGGCGAGGCCGTCGCGCCCTCCCACGCCGCGCTGCGTGCCCTGGAGCATGCGACCGAGTCCCTGTCGTCGAACGCCGCCGGCGCCGACGACGCGTACGCGGACGCGCTCGAGCAGGCCGTCCGGCTCGATGCCTGGGACGCGGATCGACGAGTCGATGCCGCGCTCGAGGCGCTCGATGCCTGCACGGACCGTGAGCGCGACCTCGCCACCCTGTCGGTCGGCCAGCGCTACCGCGTGCGGCTCGCGTGCCTGCTGGGCGCCGAGCACGACTTCCTTCTGCTCGACGAGCCGACCAACCATCTCGACGCCAACGGGCTCGATTTCCTCACCCGGCGGATCCGCGAGCATCGCGGTGGCGTCGTGGTCGTCAGCCACGACCGCGCGCTGCTCGCCGACACGTGCGAGGAGTTCTTGGACCTGGATCCGTCGCGCGATCGTCAGCCGCGCCGCTACGGCGGTGGGTACGCCGGCTGGCAGGAGGGGCGGCGCGCGGAGCGCGAGCGGTGGGAGCAGGAGCATGCGGATCAGCAGCTCGAGCACGCGCGCCTAGCCACCGCCGCCCAGTCCGCCCGCGACCGCCTGCAGACCGGTTGGCGTCCGCCGAAGGGCACCGGCAAGCACCAGCGCCAGAGCCGCGCGCCGGGCGTCGTGCAGGCGGTCGCGCGAGCGCAGGGGGCACTGGAGGCCCACCGCGTGGCAGTCCCGGCCCCGCCGCTCGCGTTCTCCTTCCCGACCCTGAATCCTGGCCGCGGCGTGCTGCTGCGCGCGGACGACGTCACCGTCGAGAATCGGTTGACGCGCCCCGTGACCCTGGACCTGTCAGCGGGCGATCGCCTGCTCGTGACGGGGCCGAACGGCGCGGGAAAATCGACGCTGCTCGCCGCCCTAGCGGGAAGGTTGGAGCCGACGACCGGGTCCGTGCGGACCGGCAACGGCGCGCGCGTGGTGCTCGTCGCGCAGGAGACCGAGGTCGACGACGCGTCGCGCACGGCGGGCGAGGTGTTCGAGCAGCACATCGGTCGGCTGAGCTCGTCAGGCATCCTCTCGGGTCGCGACACCGCCTCCCTCGGATTCCTCGGGCTGCTGCCCGGTGGCTCCGTCGGGACCCGAGTGCGCGATCTCTCTCAGGGTCAGCGACGGCGCTTGGACCTCGCGCTGCGCCTCGCCGAGCGCCCGGACGTGCTGATCCTCGACGAGCCCACGAACCATCTGTCGATCCCGCTCGTCGACGAGCTGACCGAGGCGCTCGGCGCGACCCGCGCAGCGGTCGTCGTCGCGACGCACGACCGGCGGCTGCTCAGCGACCTCGAGGAATGGCCGCGCCTCGAGATCGGTGCGACATGAAGGCCTGGACGACGGGAACGTCTCGCTCCGATGGGTGTTGTTCTGCGCCAGCGGCCGTGTATTCTGCGGGGAGCGTCGCGTGCCGGTGGCAGACCGTGTCAGGCATGGAGGCGTGGGATCTGAAGGAGGAAGACATGTCTATGTCGCCCCCTTCGCCCTCACGTGACTGAGGGCGACATCACCGGGCCAGGGTCCCGGAACAACCATCCGGATGCGCGTGCTGTTCGCGCTGACCACCGGGCAGCAGCGTCCGGGCCGCCCGGGACCGGCGAGCGGACCAGGCTCGTCGCCTGGTCTGCGGAGCTGCGTCAGGTGCACGATCGCCTGCGCAAGGCGTTGCGAGTGGCGCAGGACGCCGCTGCGTCCGGCCAGTTTCCCGAGGCTGCGGGCCGCGAGCTGCTCTTGTTCTGCCACGGATTCTGCACGGCACTCATCGGGCACCACGAAGGAGAGGATCGCGAGCTGTTCCCTGCGATCGCGGCCGCTTACCCTCATCTACGCGACACACTGCGCTTCCTGGAACAGGACCACTCGATGATCGCTCATCTTGTCGGCGGGCTGCAGTCCGCCCTCACGGAAGCTGCCGACCCCAAGGTCAAGTCCCGTGGAGTGGTGTAACGCTCGGGTGATCGATCGAGCTGGGGTTGGTCAAGCGGACAGGGCAAGGTCGGGGTCTTCGGTGTCGATCTCCTCTCCGGTGTCGGGGACGAGGCTCAGACGGCAGCGATTCAGGAGCTCGAGCCCGAGGTAGCGTCGTCCTTCAGCCCACTCATCGGTCTGCTCGGCCAGGACCGCGCCGACGAGGCGGACGATGGCGTCCCGGTTCGGAAAGATGCCGACGCTGTCGGTCCGGCGACGGATCTCCCTGTTGAGACGCTCGTTGGGATTATTCGACCAGATCTGCGACCAGACGTCTTTCGG
>NZ_AUGQ01000011.1 GCF_000422745.1 Microbacterium gubbeenense DSM 15944 | reverse complement strand
CGTCCCGGACCTGCTGTGACCGGCGGGAATGGACCTTCGTCGCCAGCACGCCGCAGGACGGACAGCCCGGCGGGACGGTCGAGGCGATCACCACCCGCCGGCCCCCGTCGGGCAGGTCGACGGCATCGATGACGCGGTAATTGGGCAAGTTGAAGATCGTGCTCGCAGCATCACGCTGCGAACCAGTACTCTCGTGCACAGGCTCGTGGTCCTCTGAGATTCGGATGTCTTGACAACACCCATCACAGCAGGACCACGAGCCGTTCTACGTCAACGACGCGACGCTCCCCATCACCACGAACCGGGAAGAGCCGACAAACGCCCGTGGAAACGGACGCTGCGCTCGTCGAGGCCCTCGATCGTGACGCTCGCGCCGTGCTTGGCGAAGATCGTCTCGACCGAGTCGAGCGCGGCGACCGTCGAGGCGTCCCAGATCTGTGCGTGCGTCAGGTCGATCACGATGCGCGCGGGATCCTCGGCATAGGAGAACTGCTCGACGAGGTCGTTGCTGCTGCCGAAGAACAGCGGGCCGCGCACGATGTAGCGCACCGATTCTTCGTCGTCCGCGACGACGCGGTCGACCGAGATGACGTGCGCGACGCGGCGCGCGAAGAGCACCATCGCAAGGATCACGCCGGCAATGACGCCGTACGCGAGGTTGTCGGTCGCCACCACGACCGCGATCGTGACGACCATCACGAGCGTCTCCGGCAGCGGCATGCGCCGAATCGTCGAGGGGCGAACGCTGTGCCAGTCGACGGTCATCACGGCGACGACCATCATCACCGCGGCGAGCGCCACCATCGGTATCTGGCCCATCAGATCGCTCAGCCCGGTGATGAGCCCCAGGAGGAACACGCCCGCGACGAAGGTCGAGATCCGCGTGCGCGCGCCGCTCGTCTTCACGTTCAGCACGGTCTGGCCGATCATGGCGCAGCCGGCCATTCCGCCGTAGAAGCCGCCGAAGATGTTGGCAACGCCGAGCGCCCACGACTCGCGGCCCTTGTGCGACGGGGTCTCCGTGGCCTCGTCGACGAGCTTGGCCGTGAGCAGCGATTCCATCAGGCCGACGAGCGCGACGCTGATGGCCGTGGGCAGGATGATCCGCAGGGTCTCCAGATCGAGCGGCACCGCGAGCTCGGTCATCCCCGGCAGGCCTCCGCCGATCTGCCCCTCGTCGGCGACGTCCGGGACGTTCAGCTTCCAAATGATCACGATCGCGGTCACGACGACGATCGCGACGAGCGGAGCCGGGACCGCCTTCGTGATCAGCGGCAGCAGCAGCACGATCGCAAGCGTCGCCGCGAACAGGATCACGCCGATCCCGCCGCCGTGCAGCAGGTGCGGAACCTGGGCCGCGAAGATCAGGATGCCCAGCGCATTGACGAAGCCGAGCATGACCGACCGCGGCACGTAGCGCACGAGCCGCGCGAGCCCCGTCAGTCCGAAGACGATCTGCATCAGGCCGGCGAGGACCACCGCGGGCAGAACATACGACACGTCGTGCTCGCTGACGAGCGGGGCGATCACGAGCGCGACGGATCCGGCCGCCGCCGTGATCACCCCCGGTCGCCCGCCGAGGAACGTCATCGTGAGGACCAGCACGACGCTCGCGACGAGGCTCACCATCGGATCCACACCGGCGATCACGGAGAACGAGATCACCTCGGGAACGAGGGCGAGGGTCGTCACGAGGCCCGCGAACACCTCTTTCGACATCTGCCGCGGGTTGCGGAGCGCGGCGAGCACACCGATCGGTCGTTCGGAACGGGTCATGAGGAGCAGCCTGTCGTGCGTCGGGAGGTGGGGCGGCGCGAGGAGCCCCAGCCATCGAGACTACCGTGACCGGGTCGACGTCACGGGTGCCTGATACCGCCCGGTGAGCGCGTCCGCCGCGCGCACCAGGGCGAGGTGGCTGAAGGCCTGCGGGAAGTTGCCGATCTGTGCATTCGTCGACGCGTCGTACTCTTCGGCCAACAGCCCGAGGTCGTTCGTGAATCCCACGAGGCGGTCCATGAGGGCGGTCGCGTCGGCCTCTCGCCCTGACATCGCGTACTGCTCGACGAGCCAGAAGCTGCATGCGACGAACGGGTGCTCCGATCCTGCGAGGCCGTCCTTTCCTGACGCGGTCCGGTAGCGCAGCACGAGGCCGTCCCGCAGGAGGTCGTGCTCGATCTTCTCGACCGTTGACAGCATGAGCGGATCGTCATACGCGACGAACCCCGACTGCGCGATCTGCAGCAGCGACGCGTCCACCTCGCTCTGGCCGTACGTCTGGCGGAAGGCGCCCGTCGACGGATCCACCCCGTGCTCGAGGATCTCCGCGCGCAGCTGGTCTCGGAATCGGGCCCACTCCTCGCGCGCCCCGTCGAGGCCGTGGCCGTCGATCGCCCGCACGCCCCGATCGAATGCGGCCCACATCATGACCCGCGAGTGGGTGAAGTAGTGCGGTTCGCCCCGCATCTCCCATAGTCCCTGGTCCTTCTCGTCCATGCGCGCGATCGTGTACGTGAGCATTGCGCGCTGCAGAGGCCAGGAGAAGTCGTCTTCGTGCACGCCGGCCTCGCGCAGCTTGGCGAGCGCGATCATGACCTCGCCCACGACGTCGGCCTGATACTGCTTCACCGCGCCGTTGCCGACGCGGACCGGAGCCGAATCCAGATATCCGGGGAGATGGTCGAGGGTGTGCTCGGCGAGCGATCTCTCGCCGCCGACGCCGTACATGATCTGCAGGTCATCGGGATCCCCCGCGATGGCCCGCAGGAGCCAATCGCGCCAGTTCGCGGCGGCATCCGCGCCGCCGTGCGCGAGGAGCGACTCGAGCGTCAGCGCGGAGTCGCGCAGCCAGCAGTACCGGTAGTCCCAGTTGCGCTCGCCGCCCGGATCCTCGGGGAGCGACGTCGTCGGGGCCGCCACGATGCCGCCCGTGTCGGCGTGCGTCAGTGCACGAAGCACGAGCAGCGATCGACGCACCGCGTCGGCCCAGCGCCTGTCGACGACGACCGCGTCGTCCCACGTGCGCCAGATCCGTCGCGTGTCATCGAGCGCCCCGACGATGTCGAGCGGGACCGGCAGGTCGGCCCACGAGTTCGACCAGGTGAGCACCCAGGTCGCGGTCTCGCCTGCTCCGAGCTCGTGACGTCCGACGTGGCGCTTATCCCCCGCTTCGAGAGACGGGCCGCGCAGCACGTACTGGTCGGGGCCGGCGATCGCGGTGAGCGCGTCGCCGACACGGTGCGCCCACGGGATCGTCGCGCCGTAGTCGAGGCGCAGGATCAGCTCCGACCGGATCTCGACGGTGCCCGCCACGCACGTCACCTCGCGCACCAGGTCCGCGCGCCCGTCGCCGGCCGGCATGAACTCCGTGACCTCCGCTTCGCCCGTCGGGGTGCGCCAGCGCGTGCGGAGCACGAAGGTCCCGTCCTCGTACTGGCGATCGATGACCGTGCCGCCCTCGGGAGCGATCAACCACCGGCCGTGCTCCGGCGTGCCCAGCAGGCTCGTGAAGACCGCGGCCGAATCGAATCTCGGTAGGCACATCCAGTCGATGCTCCCGCCTCGTGAGACGAGTGCGGCCGAGTGCAGATCCGCGAGAAGCGCGTAGTCATCGATGGGAGTCGTCACACGCCCAGGTTGCCACGTTCGCCGGATCGGGGAGCAACTCGCGCCTCACGCGACGACACCGCGCCGCGCCCTGGGGCGGCGGCGCGGTGCGAACGTCGATCAGGGGCAGGTGATCCGCATCTCGAACGGCGTCTCTTCGGCTGCGGTCGGATTCGCCGCGTCGACCGCCATCATCTCTCCCGCGATCGTGTAGGTCGATCCGTCCACGGTCGCCGTGACCTCGCCGGGCGTGCCCTCGGCCCACCCCATCGCGGTGCCGTCGACGGATCCGAGCGCAACGCTCTTCACGGTCTCGCCCTCGAGCACGGCGCCGATGCCGTCGGTGCCGGTCGTGGATCCGACGGCGATGGTCATCGCTCCCCCCGTGTCCTGACACACGACCGTGGCATCGGCGATCTCGACGGGCGAGCCGTCGATCGAGACCTCTGCGGCGGATCCGCCGGACGTTCCCTCGGCGGCCTCCTCCGTCGCGTCGGCTCCTTCGTCGCCGGCGTCCTCCTCTGTCGCTGCGCCGTCGTCCGTCGCCGTGGATGACTCGGATTCGGTCGCGGTCTCGGGCGCGCTCTGGGATCCCTCGGCGTCCGCGCCGGACGATGAGCAGCCGGTCAGCAGAAGAATCCCGCTCACCCCGACTGCGAGGGCGGTCGCTCGGATCCGGGACGAGATGGTCGTGGTTGTGACGGTCATGGGCTTCCTCCTTGGTGTCGCCGGCCGCTCGAGCGGATCCAGTCGACCCCAGTGTGCGAGGCTGCCGCGACCCTCCCGATCACGGGTTCGCGGCGCGACGGGACGAGCTGCCCCGCGACCATCGCGACGAGCGCGAGCGCGAATCCCGCGATCTGCATCGAGGTGAGCTCCTCGCCCGCGACAACGGCACCGAGCCCCGCCGCGACGAGGGGCGACAGCAGCCCGAGCAGCGCCGTCGCGGTCACCTGCAGGCGGCGGATCCCCTCGAACCACAGCGTGTACGCCACGAGCGCCCCGATGATGCCGAGCCACGCGTAGCCGGCGATCGCGCGCAGGCCGATGTCGGCCGGGACTCCATCGATCAGGAGTGCAGGGATGATCAGCACCACACCGCCGCCCGTGAGCTGCCAGCCCGCAAGCGCCAGCGGCGCGACGCCTTCCGGGCGGCCCCATTTCTTCGTCAGGACCACGCCCGTGGACATCGACGCCGCACCCGCGATGCCGGCGAGCGCGCCGGTCGCGTCGATTCCTGCGCCCGGTCCGAGCACGACCATCGCCACCCCGACGATCCCGACGAACCCCCAGAGCGTGCGCCAACCGGAGAGACGCTCGCGAAGGATCCACACGGCGAGAATCGCGACGAACATCGGCTGGGTCGCGCCGAGCGTGGCGGCGGCGCCGCCCGGCAGATGCTGGGCCGCGATGAACAGGAGCGGGAAGAAGGCGCCCATATTGAGCGTTCCGAGCACGAGGCTCTTCCACCACCAGGATCCGCGGGGCAGTTTCTCCGTGATGACGATCGCGAGGAGCCCCGCCGGCAGGGCCCGCATGAGCGCCGCGAAGATCGGGTGCCCGTCGGGCAGCATGTGGGTCGTCACCACGTACGTCGTGCCCCACACGATCGGTGCGAGCGCGGTGAGCGCCGTGCGGCCCACGGGGCTGGTCGTATCCATATCCCCATGGTCGACAACAATTCAGAATGAGTCCAACACATGGTTTTCATGGGATCAATGAACGAGAATCATGAGCCTATGGAGCTCCAACAGATGCGCTACGTCATCGCCCTCGCCGAGGAGCGGAGCTTCACCCGCGCCGCGGCCCGCTGTTTCGTCGTGCAGTCAGCCCTGAGCCATCAGATCAAGGCGCTCGAGGACGAACTCGGCGCGATGCTGTTCGCTCGCACGAGTCGGCGCGTCGAGCTCACGACGGCGGGCGAGGCGTTCGTCATCGAGGCCCGGGCGACGCTCGCGGCCGCGGATCGAGCCGTCGCTTCCGCCGCCGCGACGACGGGCGAGATCCGCGGCGAGCTCAACATCGGCGTCATCCCGACGGTCACGGCGATCGATCTCCCGGCCGCGCTGCGCGAGTTCCACACGTCGCACCCCGCCGTGCGGATCCGCCTGCGCATGGGCTCGAGCGACGCGTTCGTCACCGACATCGCGACCGGCCGACTCGACGCGGCGGTGCTCGGACTCGCGGGCCCGGTCCCGCCGAAGGTCGCCTCCCGGGAGCTCGCCCGCGAACGGCTCGTCGCCGTGATCGGCCCCGGTCACCGCCACCAGATGCGGCGACGACTGCGGCTGCGCGATATCGCGGGCGAGACGTTCGTCGACTTCCCCGAGGGAACCCCGGGCCGCGCACAGTCGGATCTCGCCTTCGCCGCCGCCGATGAACGCCGCGAGGTGGCCTTCGAGGCGACCTCGGCCGAGATGATCCTCAGCATCGTGGCGGAGGGGCTGGCGATCGCGCTGCTGCCTCCCGCCGTCGTGCCGAACGTTCCGGCGCTGCGCACCGTGTCCGTGCCCGACGGGCCGACCCGCATCGAGTACCTCGCGTGGAGCGACTTCAATCCGAGCCCCGCGGCCTCGGCGTTCGTGAAGCTGCTGAGCGACGACGCGGGCTGATCTCCTGCAGGGCGGTCACCACGGGGCGCCGTGACGGCGCGAGACGTATGCGTTTCCGCGTATGTAGAAGCGGCGCGGTAGATCCGCCGCCTTCGAAATGCCGACGCGCACGCCCGTGACGATGTCGGACTCGGTCAGTGGCGCCCGCTCTACGAGCCGGATCGGTCCGTCGACGAGCGACGTGCCCGAGAGCGAAAGCTCGGCACCGAGCGCCTGGCCGAGCTTGCCGGGGCCGTTCGTGACGTCCGGGCCGCCGCGCCCGCGGCGCTCGATCATCGTCTCGATCCCCTCGAGCGGCTCGCCGGCGCGGATCAGCACACCGGATCCGTGGCCCGCTCGGCCCGTCACGACGTTGCAGCACACGTGGATCCCCATCGAGCTGTACGCGTACAGGTGACCGGCGCCGAGGAACATCGCCGCGTTGCGCGCCGTCGGTCCGCGGAACGTGTGGCTCGCCGGATCCGTCTCGTCGTAGGCCTCGGTCTCGACGATCCGTACTCGCACGAGCGGGCCGGTGGTGCTCACGAGCTCGCATCCGAGCAGGCGTCGCGCCGCCTGTTCGACCGGCGCATCGAGGAAGTCGAATGGCGTCATAGGTCGATTCTGACAGGCGTGCGCCGGCCCGGGCGTACGCTCGGATCATGGGCAGCAGCGATCTTCGTGACCTCTTCGGCATCTCTCACCCCATCGTCCTCGGCGCGTTCGGAGGCCTGTCATCGACGGCGCTCACCGCGTCCGTGAGCGAATCGGGCGGGCTCGGCGCGTACGGCCTCTACGGCTACGACGGCGACCGGATCCGAGAAACGGCCGCCGCGCTGCGGGCTGCGACCCAGAAACCGTTCGCCCTCAACATCTGGCTGCCGACCGGTGACGAGGCCGTCCCGGGGCCGCAGCACACGGCGTTCGCCCACGCGCTCGAGCCGTTCTACTCGGCGGTCGGCGCCGAGATCCCGCAGCGCCCCGAGCGCTATCTGCCGACGCTCGACGAGCAGCTCGACGCGATCTGGGATGCCGCGCCCGCCGTTCTGAGCGTCGTGTACGGCGCGCCCTCTGCCGAGCTCGTCGCCGACGCGCGGGGACGCGGGATCCGCCTCGTCGGAACCGCGACCACCGTCGACGAGGCCGTCGCCCTCGACGAGACCGGCGTCGATGCGATCGTCGCCAGCGGATCCGAGGCGGCGGGGCACCGCGTCTCGTTCCTGAAGCCCGCAGACGAGTCGCTCGTCGGCACGTTCTCGCTCGTGCCGCAGGTCGTCGATGCTGTTCGCGCCCCGGTCATCGCCGCCGGCGGGGTGTCCGATCGCCGGGGCGTGGCGGCCGCGCTCGCGCTCGGGGCGTCCGGTGTGCAGGTGGGCACGGCGTTCCTCGCCGCGCGCGAGTCGGCCGCGAACGACGCGCACCGCGACGCGATTCGTTCGACATCGGCCGATGCGAGCGTGCTCACGCGTGCGATGAGCGGGCGCCTGGCCCGCGGCGTGCGCAACCGCGCCGTGCGCGCGATCGAGGCGGGCGGCATGATCGCGCCGTTCCCGATCCAGAACTGGCTGACGGGAAAGTTCCGCACCCCCGCCGGGCAGCAAAACCTCGGCGAGCTGCAGTCGCTGTGGCTCGGCCAGTCGGCCCCGCTCGCCCGCGGCGGATCGGCCGCGGATATCTTCGCCGAGCTCGCTGCCGGCCTCCGCTCAACCTGACGCCAACTGCGCCATTTCTCGAGTTTTGGAGCAGTTCGGGGAAGGTTCAGGGGGCCGCGATCTTGAAGATGCCCCCAACTGCTCCAAGAAGCCGGATTTGGCGCAGTTCGGGGAAGGTTGAGGGATCAGCCGCTGTCGCGCTCCCACCGGATGCGCTTGTCGTCGTCGTTCATCACCCATCGCGTTCGTTTCCCGACGTACCGCACGCGGTCGGTGAACCAGAACGTGGCGTCGGGATCCCAGCCGGCCAGCACCGTGGCGGCCTCGTCGGTCACTACCAGCGCCCGTCCGGCTGCCTGCAGGTAAGCGGCCACCTGGAGGTGCACCGCGTCGTACTCCTCCGCGACGGCGGCCCAATCGGGCATCACCCACGGGCCGTCGCGCCCCGTGGTGTCTCGCCAATCGCCGCGCTTGTGCTCCGATACATCGATCGGGAACCGCCGACAGAGATCGACCCAGGCGTCGGCGCAGTCGATCTCGAAGATCCGCAGTCCGCCCGGCACTTCCAGCTCGATCGACTCTCCCTCCTCCCAACCGAAGTCGTCCTCGACGAGCAGCGCGCCGACCGGGCTGCTATCGGGCAAGAGCCGTGCGGTGCGGGGGCCCGTGATCGGCCAGCTCGGCGCAGACCACCACTCGGAGCTGACCCCGCCCGCCCATTTCTCTTCGCGTGCGGTCTTCTCCCGCTCCTCCAGGTGGCGCCGCAACTCGATCAGTTGCGTGCGCGAGCTGTCCACCGGCGGCACGGGATCCTCGCCGTCCCACAGCATCGCGTGCTGAGACCGCTCGGCGACCGGCGACGCCCACCAATCGGCGTGCGGCGACGCGGCGACGCGCTCCGCGACGCGCGCGAGCGGATCCTTCAGCTCTTCGCGTGCCAGCAGCACGTCGGTGCCCTCGGCCGGTTGCCAGTAGCGTGCGACCGAGACGGCGTCCGCGAGCGCTGCCGCAAGCGCCTCCCCGCTCACGTCGGGGAGGACCGTGGAGTCGAAGGCAGCGACGACCCGCTCCACAGCGGCTGACACCGCGTCGGGATCCGGCGCGGAAGCGCGATTGCGGTCCAGGCGTCGCGCGGCCGGCAGCGGCATGTACGCGAGATGGCCGAACACGTTCTCCGGCAGTTCGATACCGCCCGACGTCATCCTGACCGGAGTCGGAGTGTCGGGGTCGAGCAGGAGATCGGCCGCGAAAACTCGCTCGTTCAGGTCCCCCTCGACGGCGTCACTCGCTTCCAGCGCGAACAGCAGCAGCATCCGCCTCCCCCGCGGCCCGGCCAGCAGCATCGATGCATCCATAGCTCCCATCCTCCCCTCAACCTGACGCCAACAGTTCTATAGAGCTGTCATTGGAGCATCTTGGGGGTGGTTCAGGCGGGCGCGGGTGGACGAATACGCTGGGGGGATGACGATCATCGCCGCCGCGGATGGCTCCGCCCTCGGAAACCCCGGCCCCATGGGCTGGGCCTGGTACATCGACGACGACAGTTGGGCCGCCGGCGGCGCGCCGCACGGCACGAACAACATCGGCGAGCTCACCGCCGTGCTCGAGCTGCTGCGCGCAACGGCGCACACTGACGAGGATCTGCTCATCCACTGCGACAGCCGCTACGTGATCGACTCGATCACCAAGTGGATGCCCGGCTGGAAGAAGAAGGGCTGGAAGAAGGCCGACGGCAAGCCGGTCATGAACCTTGAGATCATCCAGGCGCTCGACGCCGCTATGAAGGGCCGCCGCGTGCGGTTCGAATGGGTGAAGGGCCACGCCGGGCATCCCCTCAACGAGGCCGCCGACGTGCGCGCCAACGGCGCGGCTCAGGCATACCAGAATGGCACCCCGGTCAAGAGCGGCCCGGGCTTCGCCGGTGCGGCGGCCCTGGTCAGCACCCGGGCAGAACCGGCGCCCGCGCTTCCCGTTCACCCCACGCTGTTCGACGACATCGAGGAGGATCCGTTCACCGAGATCCGGATCGTCGTCTCGCCCGACGAGCACACACGGCTGACGGCCCGCGCCCACGAAGCGGGTGTGAGTCCGGAGGAGTTCCTCCGCGCGCTGATCTGAGTCGCGCAGAGGGCAGCCCCGCCGTATCGGACGCATCACGAAGTCCGCGCGCACGCCGTCTCTCGGGGTCCGCACGGCCCCGCGCTACTAGGCTGGATGCATGAATGCGGAGGAGTTCGAGGCACTCGTCGTCGAAGAGCTCGACCGGTTGCGCGACGACATGGTCGATGGGCTCGACAACGTCATCTTCGTCGTCGAGGACCGCCCGGAGGACGGCTCTCTCGACCTGCTCGGGCTGTACGACGGCTTCGCCCTCACCGAGCGCGACCGGTACGGCATGGGCGAGCTGCCCGACAGGATCATCGTCTATCGCGAGTCGCATCTCGCGCAGTGCGAGACGACCGACGAGCTGCGCGACGAGGTCCACACGACCCTCGTGCACGAGATCGCGCACTTCTACGGCATCGACGACGCGCAGCTGCACGAACTGGGGTGGGCGTGATGGCTCTCGCTGAACCCGAGATCGTCGAGGATCTCTCCGTCGCCCCCGCCGTTCCATGGCAGACCGTCGTCTGGGACGACCCCGTCAACCTCATGAGCTACGTCGTGCGCGTGTTCCGCGAGTACTTCGGGTTCGGCCACGACGCCGCGACCGCGCGCATGCTCGAGGTTCATCGCGACGGCCACGCCGTGGTGGCCGAGGGCGCGCGCGAACAGATGGAGCTCCACGCCCAGGCGATGCACGACTACGGCCTCTGGGCGACCGTTCGAAAGGCACCCCAGTGACACACGTGATCCTCACCCTCACGCGCGTGGAGGCGGCGCACCTGACGAACCTCGTCGGTCAGTTCCAGGAGCTCGTCACCGAACCCGTCGGCGATCCGGCCCTCGAGCGCCTGACGCCCGACGTGTACCCGGACGATGCGGAGGCCTCGAGCGAGTTCCGTCAGGTCACCCGCGCGGATCTGCTGGGCCGGCGCGCCCACGATGCGGCGACCGTCTCGAACGACCTCTCGCGCGTGGAGGACGCCGGCGTCGCCGACGCCCTCTCCCCCGTCGACGTCTCGATCGCCGACCTCGAGCCGTGGCTGCGCACGCTGTCCGCGCTGCGGCTGGTGCTCGCGGGCCGGCTCGGCATCGCCGACGGCGCAGAGCACGAGGAGGACGACCCGGCCTACGGCCTGTACGAATGGCTCGGCTATCGCCTCGAGGGCCTCGTGCAGGTCGCGGAGCAGGACGCCAGTTAGACCACGTCCGCGGCGTAGGTCGCGAGCCGGCGCGGATCATGCGCCCGGATGTGCGCGTCCTCCTGCGCCGCCCACACGTCCCAGAACGCGCGGAACCCGTCGCCGTCTCGCTCGAGCGCGCGCTGCCGTCGCGCCGCCGCATCGCCGTCGATCCAGATCGACGCGGTCGCGGCGCGCGCCGACGACGCGGTCAACGAACCGCACCCCTCGATGATGAGCCGAATGCCCGGATCCACGACGTGTTCGCGACGGAGCCACGCGCCCCGTTCCCAGTCCCACCGGCGGTACGCGCCCTCGCGCCCCGCCGCGTGATCGGCGACCAGCCGCGCGGCGATCCGCGTCGCCTCCTCGAGCCCTTCCCAGCCGGGATAGAACTCGTCGAGCGAGACGACGCGCGCGCCGGTGTCGTCCGCTATCTGATGCGCGATCGTCGTCTTACCGGCCCCGCTGCGGCCGTCGATGACGATCCGCCCGCGGGGATCCGCGCGGACAGCGCGAACGGCCGCACGGGCGATCTCGCCGAGTGCGGCCTCGTCGAGCTGGCTCAGCGCCGCTTCTTCTTGAGGCTCTTCACGACGTAGCCGAGCGCGCGCCCGGCCACGCACACGAAGGGCGTCAGGACCAGGATCAGCGTCACGGGGTTCGGAGCGAACCGGAACTCGCTGCCGCGGCGTACGTATGCGCCGACCGGCAGCGAGAATCCGCCGCCACCGCCGCCGCCGTTGCCGGCCTCGTCGCTGCCGCCGCCGAAGCCGGACCACGCGGCGGCCACAGGAAGGACCTTCACGCCGTCCAGGTCCTGCTGTTCGCCGTATGCGGCCGTGACGCCGAGGTTGCCACTGAGCTTTCCGAGTTCAATCGCGATGTTGGGCATGACATCAGAGTACCCGTTCAGTCGCTGTCCTCGGCAGGCCGTTCCGCGTCGGGAAGATGTTGATCGCGCGTGAGGAACGCCGCGCGCGTGATCGACCCCGTGCCGAAGCGCTGGGCGAGCTTGTCGAGCGCGCCGTCGACCTGCTTCCATTCGCCGTCGTCGTCCCAGAGCGCGAGCGCCGCGGATCCCGCCGGCACGAGCCGCTCCGCGCGCACGCCGATGAGCCGCACGGGCGCCCGGAGATCGACCGCGGACAGGAGGTCGCGCGCCACCTGCGCGATGCGCTGGCCCACGCTCGTGGGATCCGTCAGCGCCTGCGATCTCGTCAGCGTCTGGAAGTCGTCGAAGCGCACCTTGATCGCCACTCCCGAGGCCTCGAGGTCCGCCGCGCGGAGGCGGACCGCCACTTTGTCGGCCAGGCGCAGGATCTCGCCGCGCAGCACGTTCGGATCCGTGACATCGGTGCGGAAGGTCTCCTCGTGCGAGATCGACTTCTCGGTGCGCTCCGTCTCGATGCCGCGCGGATCCCGCCCGTTCGCCAGGTCGTGGATCCGCTGCGCCTGCGCGGTTCCGAGGATGCGCGCGAGAGCGGCCACCGGCGTCTCGCGCACGTCGCGGATCGTCCGGATCGCGCGCGAGGTCAGGGCCTCCGCCGCCTTCGGGCCGACGCCCCACATGGCGCCCGCCGGTCTCGGATCGAGGAACTCCTGCGTGCGCGCGGCGGGAATGATGAGCAGCCCGTTCGGCTTCGACGCGGTCGACGCCATCTTCGCGACGTGCTTGGTCGCCGCGGCGCCCACGCTGCAGGTGATGCCGACCTCGTCCTCCACGCGCCGCCGGATCAGTGCCGCGACCTGCCCCGGCGTGCCCCACAGGCGGCGTGCGCCGGAGACGTCGAGGAACGCCTCGTCGATCGAGAGCGGCTCGACGAGCGGTGTGATGCTGCGGAACACCTCCATCACCTGCGCCGACGTCTCGCGATAGCGCTCGAAGGTCGGCGGCACGACGATGGCCTTCGGGCACCGGCTGAGCGCCATCCCGAGCGGCATCGCCGACCTCACCCCGTACCGGCGCGCCTCGTACGACGCGCTCGAGACGACCGAGCGCGCGTCGTTGTGGGCGATGACGACGGGCTTGCCCGCGAGCGACGGATCGTCGAGCACCTCGACCGCGACGAAGAACGCGTCCATGTCGACGTGCAGGATGTGCGCGCCGGAGTCATCCGCGCCGGGCGGCGAATACAGCCGTCCCGATCCGTCCTGCCTGCCCACGGATCTATTCTCCCGGATCCGCCGCGAGGCGGAGCGTCATGACGCGTTCGGCCGCCTCGGCCAGGCGATCCGCGGGGATCTCGCCGCGCTCGGTCGCCGCCGCGATGCCGTCGACGATGCGCGCATGCTCCTCCGCGGACGCCCCGACGACCGTGAGCACGAGGTCGGCCCCCGCGCCCAGGGCCGACGTGGCGTTGGCGACCGGATCCGCGTACGCGGCTTCTCCCGATGAGGTCAGCATGCCGAGGTCGTCCGTGACAGCGACCCCCTCGAAGCCGAGGTCGTCGCGGAGGATGCGGTACCACTCGGGCGACAGGGAGGCGGGGCGCTCGTCGACGCCCGTGAACCGCAGGTGTCCCACCATGACGAGCTCGGCGCCCTCGTCGATTCCCGCGGCGAACGGCACGGCGTCGCTGCCCATCCACTCGTCGTACGTCTCGTCGGTCGTCGGGATCGAGCTGTGCGAGTCGCCGGATGCGGCCCCGTGCCCCGGGAAGTGCTTGAGGGTCGACAGGATCCGGTCGCCCTCGCCGGCGACCGCCGCGCGCACCGCGTCCGCGACGATCTCCGGATCCGTGCCGTACGCGCGCGAGAAGATGAACGAGCCCTCGTCCGGCGGCACGTCGGCGACGATGCCGAAGTTGACCGTGATGCCCGCCGCGCCCAGCAGGTCGGCGCGCGCGTCGAACGCGGCCGTGACGGCCGACGGATCCGCGCCTTTCAGCTCCCGCGCCGACGGTAGACCGTCCCACGGCAGGCGCGTGACGTCGCCGCCCTCCTCGTCGATGGCGATGAGGGGCGCGGGCGTCGCCGACGAGGCGACCGCGTCGCTCACGAGGCGCTGCGCGTCGGGATCCGCGGCGATGTTATCGCCCATCAGGATCAGCCCCTGAGGCCCGGACTCGAGCAGGCCGACGAGCGGAGCGGGGTCGGTTCCGGGGGCGTGCCCCATGACGACGACCCCCGCGCGCTCGATCGTCGACATCCCGGCCACGAGCGCTGCTGCGCGCGCCTCGTCCGTCTGTGGCACGGGCGACGGGCTCGGTGTGGGAGTCGGAGAAGCAGTCGGAGCAGGGGTCGGAGTCGGCGCGGCACTCGGCACCGGCGACGATGTCGCGGTCAGTTCCGGCGCCGCGCCTCCGCCGCCCGGCGAACACGCGACCAGGACCGCGGCCGCGCCGAGCGCCACCGCGATCCTGGTCAGTCGTGTCTTCCGCACAGTGCCCATGGTCCCCTCACCAGAGGCGTGCAGCAATGGCTACGCCTGGGCGCGCTCGAGCACGAGCTCGCGCACGCGTGCCGCGTCGGCCTGCCCCTTCATCGCCTTCATGACGGCGCCGATGATGGCGCCGGCGGCCTGCACCTTGCCCGACTTGATCTTCTCGAGCACGTCCGGCTGCGACTGGAGCGCGTCGTCGATCGCGGCGATGAGCGCTCCGTCGTCGGAGACGACCGCGAGACCGCGCTGGTCGACGACCTCCTGCGGGGATCCCTCGCCGGCGATGACGCCCTCGAGCACCTGCCGCGCGAGCTTGTCCGTGAGCGTGCCATCATCGACCAGCTTCTGCAGTGCCGCCACGTGAGCGGGGCTCACGAGGTCTGCCGCGTCGCGGTCCTGGGCGTTCGCGATGCGGGCGATCTCGCCCGTCCACCACTTGCGCGCGGTCGCCGGCGTCGCGCCCGCCGCGATCGTCTGCTCGACCGCGTCGGTCAGTCCGCCGTTCGCGACGTCCTGGAACTCGAGCGGGGTGAAGCCCCACTCGGCCCGCAGCCGGCGACGCTTCGGGGCCGGCGCCTCGGGCAGCTTCGCGCGCAGATCCTCGATCAGCTTCTCGCTCGGCTCGACCGGCAGCAGGTCGGGCTCGGGGAAGTAGCGGTAGTCGTCGGCGTCGGACTTCGGCCGGCCGGGCGAGGTCTCCCCCGTGTCCTCGTGCCAGTGGCGCGTCTCCTGCGTGATCGATCCGCCTTCGGCGAGGATCACGGCCTGGCGGCGGATCTCGTAGCGCACCGCGCGCTCGACCGATCGCATCGAGTTGACGTTCTTCGTCTCCGTGCGCGTGCCGAGCTTCTCGGCCCCGCGCGGACGCAGCGACACGTTGGCGTCGCAGCGCACGTTGCCGCGCTCCATGCGGGCCTCGCTGATGCCGAGCCCGCGCGCGATGTCGCGGATCGTGCCGAGGTACGCCTTGGCGACCTCGGGGGCGCGGTGCTCCGTGCCGTAGATCGGGTGCGTCACGATCTCGACGAGCGGCACGCCGGCGCGGTTGTAGTCGACGAGCGAGCTCGACGCGCCCTGGATCCGGCCCGAGGATCCGCCCATGTGCGTGAGCTTGCCCGCGTCCTCCTCCATGTGCGCGCGCTCGATCGGCACCACGATGATCTCGCCGTCCTCGAGCTCGACCTCGACGGACCCCTCGAACGCGATCGGCTCGTCGTACTGGCTGATCTGGTAGTTCTTGCCGAGGTCGGGATAGAAGTAGTTCTTCCGCGCGAAGCGGCTCGACGGCGCGATCGAGCACCCGAGCGCGAGGCCCAGGCTGATCGAGCTGAGGATCGCCTCGGCGTTGACCACCGGCATCGCCCCGGGCAGCCCGAGGTCGACCGGCGCGATCAGCGTGTTCGGCTCCGCGCCGTGGAACTCCTCGTTGGCGGGGTTGCCCGCCGCGGAGAACATCTTGGTGCGGGTGTTGAGCTCGATGTGCACCTCGAGCCCGATGACCGGCTCGAACATCTCGAGCGCCTTGTCGAAGTCCATCAGCTTGGCAGCCATCAGCGTGCCCCTCCGTTCAGCGCGGGTGCCCGGTCGAGCAGCGGACCGCCCCACTCGTCCACCAGAATCGCCTCGAGCGCCGCCGACACGCGATAGAGGCGCGCGTCCTCGTGGGCGGGTGCCAGGAACTGGATGCCGATGGGCAGCCCGTCTTCGGCCGACAGGCCTGACGGGATCGAGATGCCGGGGATGCCCGCGAGGTTCGCGGGGATCGTCGCGAGGTCGTTCGCGTACATCGCGAGCGGATCATCGAGCTTCGCGCCGAGTTTGAACGCCGTCGTCGGCGCGGACGGCGTCGCGATCACGTCGACGTTCGCGAACGCGGCCGCGAAGTCCTGCTGGATCAGCGTGCGCACCTTCTGCGCGCTGCCGTAGTACGCGTCGTAGTACCCGGCCGAGAGCGCATAGGTGCCGAGGATGATGCGCCGCTTGACCTCGGGGCCGAAGCCCGCGCCGCGCGTGGCCGACATGACGTCCTCAACGGTGCCTGCAACATCTGCGCGCATTCCGAACCGCACGGAGTCGAACTTCGCGAGGTTGCTCGAGGCCTCCGCCGGCAGGATCAGGTAGTAGGCGGCCGTCGCGTACTCGAAGTGCGGCGCGCTGATCTCGACGACCTCGGCGCCCGCCTGCTCGAGCTTCGCGACGGCGGCGGTGAAGGACTGATCGACGGCCGAGGAGAAGCCGACGAGCTCCTTGACGAGGCCGACCTTCAGACCCTTGAGCACCTGGCCCGTCGCGCCCTCGCGCGCGGCGGCGGCGAAGGACGGCCAGTCGGTCGTGAGCGACGTGGCATCGTGCGGGTCGTGCCCGCCGATCACGTCGTGCAGCAGGCCGGCGTCGAGGACGGTGCGGGTGACAGGGCCGACCTGGTCGAGGCTCGAGGCCAGGGCGATCGAGCCGTACCGGCTCACGCCGCCGTAGGTGGGCTTGAAGCCGACCGTTCCGGTCACATGCGCGGGCTGGCGGATCGATCCGCCGGTGTCGGAGCCGAGCGCGAGCGGCGCCTCGAACGCGGCGACGGCCGCGGCCGAACCGCCGCCCGAGCCGCCCGGGATGCGATCGAGATCCCACGGGTTGCGCGTCGGGCCGTACGCCGAGTGCTCGGTCGAGGATCCCATCGCGAATTCGTCCATGTTCGTCTTGCCGAGCGGCACGAGGCCCGCGGCGCGCGACTTCGCGACCACGGTGGCGTCGTACGGCGACATGTACCCCTCGAGGATCTTCGATCCGGACGTGGAGGGCATGTCGGTCGTGACGAGCACGTCCTTGACCGCGAGCGGCACGCCGGCCAACTCGTGCAGCTGCTCGCCCGCGGCGCGGCGCTCGTCGATCGAGCGCGCGACATCGACGGCCGAGTCGCTGACGTGCAGGAAGGCGTGCACGTCGCCGTCGACCTCGCGGATCCGCTCGAGGTGCGCCTCGGTCGCTTCGGCGCTCGATACCTCGCCCGAGGCGAGCTTCGCCGCCAGGTCTGCGGCGGTGAGCCTGGTGAGATCCGTCATCACTGCTCCTCCCCCAGGATCGCCGTCACGCGGAATCGGGATCCGTCGCTGTCGGGTGCGTTCTGGAGGGTCTGCTCGAGCGTCAGCATGTCGCCCGGAACGTCCTCTCGGAACACGTTCACGAGCGGAATCGGGTGGCTCGTCGCGGCCACGTCGCTCGTGGCGACCTCGCTCACCTGCGCGATGCTCGACACGATCGCGTCGAGTTCGCCGGTGAGGCTGGTCACCTCGTCTTCGGACAGCTGGATCCTGGCGAGCACACCGAGGTGGCGCACGAGATCGGGAGTGATTTCAGACACTCCCCTATTCTACGGGCTCGGTCGGGCAGCGCAGACTGCCGTCCTCCCGCTCGATGTGCTCGTCCTTCGGGCGACCGCAGTAGCCGCACGGGTGCACGGGGAGCTCCTTCGGCCCGCCGCCGACCTGCGCCGGGCCCGCGATCTTGATCAGGCGCGAGTTGACGTAGGAATACAGGCCGCCCGCCTCGCGGATCCGCTCTCGAAGGGTCTTGTTCTGCGTCATAACTCTTAGTGTACTAACGTTTAGGGGATAGAGTAGCAATGTGACCGACACTCGTGACGACCTCCTGCTGCTCGAGAACCAGCTCTGCTTCTCGCTCGTGACCGCCGCGCGCAACGTGGTGTCCGCCTACCGCCCGATTCTGGCGCCGCTCGGGCTGACGCACCCGCAGTACCTCGTGATGCTCGCGCTGTGGGAGCGTTCGCCCCGCTCTCTCACCGACCTGGCCGACGAGATCGCGCTCGAGCCCGCCACGGCCTCGCCGCTCGTGAAGCGGCTCGAGGCCGATGGGCTGGTGACGCGCGAGCGCCGCGCGAGCGACGAACGCCGCCTCGACATCGCGCTCACGGCGCGCGGCACCGCCCTGCGCGAGCGCGCGCTCGACGTGCCGCGCCAGGTGATCGCCGCGACCGGCATGTCGATGGAGCACCTCAGCCGGATCCGCGACGCCCTCGCCCCGCTCGCCGGCAGGAGGGAGGATACCGCCTGATCCGTCTCAGCCGTCGGCGAGCAGCTGGTCGCGGACCTGTCGGCGCAGGACCTTGCCGATCATCGACGTCGGCAGCTCATCGACGATCACGAAGCGCCGCGGTGCCTTGTACGGCGTGAGGACGCGTTTGACGAACTCACGAACCTCGGCCTCGTCGAAGTCGGGATCGCCGTCGAGCACGACCGCCGCGACGACGTCTTCGCCGCGCTCGGACGAGGGCAGGCCCACCACGGCGGCGTCGGCGATCGCGGGGTGCTGGCGCAGCGCGATCTCGACCTCGGTGGGCGCGACGTTGAATCCGCCCGTGATGATGAGCTCCTTGATGCGGTCGACGACCGAGAAGAACCCGTCCTCGTCCATTGCGACGATGTCGCCCGTGCGGAACCACCCGTCGACGAAGACCTTCTCGGTCTCCTCCGGACGGCCGTAGTATCCGCCGAAGATCTGCGGGCCGCGCACCACGAGCTCCCCGGCCTCCCCCGGCGCCACATCGGCCGTCGGGTTCTCCGGATCCACGACGCGCGCCTCGGTTCCGGGCAGCGGCAGGCCGATCGACCCGGCCTTGCGATCCTCCGAGACAGGGTTGACGATGAGTACGGGCGAGCACTCGCTGAGCCCGTAGCCCTCGACCAGCATGCCCTTCGTCTCCTCTTCCCACGGCACGACGAGGGCGTCGTCGAGCGCCATCGCGCCCGAGACCCCGATCCCCGTTCCCTCGAGGGAGATGCCGCGCTCCTTCGCGCGCCGCAGCAGCTTCTCGGCGATCGGCGGGACGGCGGGCAGCACGGTGGCGGGGTGCTTCTTCGTGACCTTCAGCACCATGTCGGGGTCGAACTTCGGGAACAGCACGAGGCGGGCGGCCTGCGACATGGCGTAGGTGAGGCAGAGCGTGAGCCCGTATGCGTGGAACATCGGCAGCACCGCGTAGACGACCGTGCCCTCGCCCCGGTCCACCGTCGGGGTCCACGCGCGCGCCTGCGCCGCGTTCGCGAGCAGGTTGCGGTGGGTGAGAGTCGCGCCCTTCGGATCTCCGGTCGTACCGCTCGTGTACTGGATCACCGCGATGTCGTCGGTGTCGGGCTGCGGAACCTCGGCCCCGACGGGCGCGTACGCGACGATCGACTCCCAGCTGACGGCCCCGCGCACGCGCTCGGTGAGCTGGGACCGCTGGGCGCGGAGACTCGGGATCGGCAGCCGAAGCGCCGCGCGCATGTACGCGGGCATGCCCTGCGTGACATCGACCGAGACGAGCGACGACACCGCGAGGTCGGCCGGGAAGTCCTGGATCGTCTTCGCGACCTTGCTCCAGACGATCGCGTGCTTCGCCCCGTGATCCTCGAACTGCTTGCGCAGCTCTCGCGCGGTGTAGAGCGGGTTGTGCTCGACCACGATCGCGCCGAGGCGCAGTACGGCATAGAACGCGATGATGTGCTGCGAGCAGTTCGGCAGCACGAGCGCGACCGGATCGCCCTTGCGCACCCCCTGCGCGCGCAGGCCGGCGGCGGCGCGCTCGATCGCGGCCGCGAGATCGGCGTACGTCGTGGTGCGGCCGAAGAACTCCAGCGCCGGGGCATTCGGATGCTCGGCCGCGGACTCTGCGACGAGATCCATCAGCGACCCCGTCATCTCGAGGAGATCGTCGGGCACGCCCGGAGCGTACGAGCGGATCCAGGGGCGCGGCGGCGTATACGCGTCAGTCACGGTTCCATCGTATGCCGAAGGCGCCGCGCGAACAGCTCGCGCGGCGCCTTCGGGTGCGAAGATCAGCTCTTCGCGGGCGGGCCCTGGATGATGATCTCGCCCGTGTGGGTGAACTCCTCCTGGATCTCCTTGTCGTCGGCCGTGTCGGCGCGATACGTCGCGAGACTGATGACGACGGCGAGGATCAGGTTGACGAGGAAGCCGGGCACGATCTCGTACAGATCGAAGATGCCGCCGGAGAGGAACTGGCCCCAGCAGTACGCCACAACCGCGCCGGAGATCATGCCGACGATCGCACCGTAGTTCGTGAGCCTGCGCCAGAACAGCGACAGCAGCATCAGCGGGCCGAAGGCCGAGCCGAAGCCCGCCCATGCGAACCCGACGAGCTCGAGCACCGTCGCCTCGGAGTCGAACGCGATCGAGACAGCGATCAGCGCGATCGCGAGGACCGCAAGGCGTCCGAGCCACGCGAGCATCTTCTCGCTGAGCCCCTTCCTGAACACCAGGCGTGCGATGTCCTCGATCAGCGCCGAGGACGACACGATCATCTGACTCGACATCGTCGACATGATCGCCGCGACCACTGCAGACAGCACGAGGCCCGCCACGAACGGGTGCATCAGGTTCTGCGCCAGCACGAGCGTGACCGTCTCGGGGTCGGGAAGGTCGATTCCCTTGATGCTGAACCACGCGATACCGATGAGGCCGACAGCAACGGCCCCGATCAGCGACAGGATCATCCAGCCCATGCCGATGCGGCGGGCGACCTTCGCATCGTGCGCCGAGCGCAACGCCATGAAGCGCACGATGATGTGGGGCTGGCCGAAGTAGCCGAGGCCCCAGGCGAGCGAGGAGATGATGCCGATGAACGTCACCGCTGTGAGGCCGCCGCCGAACCAGTCGAGGTTGTCGGCCCCGACCGTGCGGATGCCCTCGGCGACCTCGGCGAGGTCTCCGATCGACACGATCGCGAGAACGGGCACGATCAGCAGCGCGGCGAACATCAGCAGGCCCTGCACGACGTCGGTGTAGCTCGCGCCGAGGAACCCGCCGAACAGGGTGTAGAGAAGCGTCACGCCAGCGATGATCAGCATGCCGACCGTGTAGTCGCCGCCGAAGGAGCTCACGAAGAACTTGCCGCCCGCGACCATGCCGCTGGAGACGTAGAGCGTGAAGAACACGAGGATGATGATGCCCGCGGCGATGCGCAGAATGTTGGTGTTGTCGCGCGTGCGGTTCGAGAGGAAGCTCGGCACCGTGATCGAGTTCTTCGCGATCTCGGTGTACGCGCGCAGCCTTGGCGCGACGAGCTTCCAGTTGAGGTAGGCGCCGATCGTAAGGCCGATCGCGAGCCAGATCTCTACGAGTCCGGTCGCGTACAGCGCGCCAGGAAGGCCCATCACGAGCCAGCCCGACATGTCTGAGGCGCCGGCGCTCAGAGCCGCCACGGCCGGCGGAAGGTTGCGCCCGCCGAGCATGTAGTCTTCGTGGCTCTTGGTCTTCAGCGCGCCGTAGACGCCGATGGCAATCATCGCCGCGAAATAGATCACGAGGGCGACGATGAACCAAGTCTGGTCCGTCATGATGACTTCTCCGATTCGTCTGCGGTTTTGCCACAACCTATCTGTGAGCTGAGTATCACGGCAAGCGACTCACGGAGGAGTTATCAATCTGGTAGGGCGTCCGGCCCTTCCGAGACGAGGATCGCGAACTGCGCCGCGTCGAGAACCCGCACGCCGAGCTCCTCGGCCTTGGCGAGTTTGGAGCCCGCACCGGGGCCCGCCGCGACGAAGTCGGTCTTCTTCGACACGCTCGATGCCGCTTTGCCGCCCGCCTGGATGATCGCCTCCTTCGCGCCGTCGCGCGTGAACCCATCGAGGGATCCGGTCGCGACGACCGTGAGGCCCTCGAGCACGCCGCCGGATGCCGCCTGCGCCCCCGGACCGGGGTGGCCGGGCGTCTGGAACGACACCCCCGCCGCCGCCCAGCGCTCGACGATCTCGAGATGCCAGTCGACGTCGAACCACTCGATCAGCGAGCGCGCGATGATCTCGCCGACGCCCTCGACGCCTGCGAGCTCATCGATGCTCGCCTCACGGATCGCCGCGAGCGAACCGAAGTGCTGCGCGAGGGCGCGGGCCGCGACCGGGCCGACGTGACGGATGCTGAGGGCGACGATCTGGCGCCACAGGTCCTTGGTCTTCGCCTTGTCGAGCTCCTCCAGCAGCTTGAGCGCCTGCGACGAGGGGTGCACGAGCTCGTGATCCTTGCGGACGCCCGCCTTCCGGCGCTCGGCGGCAGTCGCGTTCTCCCACCCCGGCGGGTACACCCGCTCGATGCGCTGGAACGGAGCGCGCCGGACGACCTCGCCCGTGGAGGCGTCAACGCGGTCCTCCCCCGTCTCGGGATCGGTCACGACCACCTCGATCGGCACGATCTCGTCGAGCGACAGCGTGAACAGGCCGGCCTCCGTCGTGAGCACCGGGTCGAGGGCCGCGCCCGTCTGCGCGTGTCGCGCCGGCTGCGTGAGCGCCGCGGCCGTGACCTCGCCGAGGGCCTCGACGTCGAGCGCGCCGCGCGATCCGGCGTGTTCGACGCGCCCGCGCACCTGAGCCGGGCACGACTGCCCGTTCGGGCAGCGCAGGTCGATGTCGCCCTCCTTCATGGCGCGCAGCGGCGTGCCGCACTCGGGGCAGTTCTCGGGCATCTCGAACGCGCGTTCGGATCCGTCGCGCCGTTCGACGACCGGCCCCAGGATCTCGGGGATGACGTCGCCCGCCTTGCGCAGCACCACCGTGTCGCCGATGAGCACGCCCTTGTGGACGACCACCTCGCGGTTGTGCAGCGTCGCCTGGCGGACGACGCTGCCGGCCACGAGCTTCGGCTCCATGACCGCGTACGGCGTCGCTCGCCCGGTGCGGCCGACCCCGACCCGGATGTCGAGCAGCCTCGTCTGCACCTCCTCGGGCGGGTACTTGTAGGCGATCGCCCACCGCGGCGCGCGGCTCGTCGCGCCGAGCTCGTCGTGCAGGTTGAGCTCATCGATCTTCACGACGATGCCGTCGAGCTCGTGCTCGACCGAGTGACGGTTCTCGCCGTAGTGCGCGACGAACGCGAGCACGTCATCGATCGACTCGCAGACCTTGAGGTGCGGGCTCGTCGGTAGGCCCCAGGAGGCAAGCAGCTCGTAGATCTCGCTCTGCGACGCCACAGGCGGGTCGGGCCACGCCCCGATGCCGTGCACGTAGAGCCGCAGCGACTCGAGGCGGCGCTCGCCCGCCTCCAGCTCGAGGCCGTCCTTCTTCTCGAGCTGCTGGCGGAGCCCCCCGCTCGCGGCGTTGCGCGGGTTCGCGAACGCCGGAAAGCGGCGATCGGCCGCGGTGCGCTGTCGATCCTCGTCGAAGGCCTTCTTGCCCGCGCTGCGGACGCGCTGCCACCGGTCGTAGGCCTCGTCGTACGCGCGCTCGCGGCGCGACGCCTGACCCGCGTTCAGCTGATGGAACTCCTCCACGGGGATGAACACTTCCCCGCGCACCTCGACGATCGCCGGATGCCCCTCGCCCGTCAGTCGCTGCGGGATGCCTGCGAGACGCGTGGCGTTGTCCGTGACGATCTCGCCGACGCGGCCATCGCCGCGCGTCGCCGCGGAGGTGAGCACGCCGTCCTCGTAGCGCAGGTTGATCGCGAGCCCGTCGATCTTGAGCTCGGTCAGCCAGCGCACCTTCCGGGCCGCAGACGCCTCGGCCTTGACGCACCAGTCGCGCAGCTCGTCGGGCGAGAACACGTTGTCGAGGCTGAGCATGCGCTCGGCGTGCTCGATCGTGTCGAGGCTCGTCGCGCCCGCGGCCCCGACCGTCTGCGTCGGCGAATCCTGCGTGCGCAGGACGGGATGCGCCTCTTCCAGCTGGTCGAGGCGCGTCAGCCAGCCGTCGTACGTCGGATCGTCCACATCCGACGCGTCGGAACCGTAGTACGCGTCGCGGGCCGATTCGATGCGGAGGACGAGGTCGCCCGCCTCGGCGCGCGCGTCGTCGAGACTGAGGTCAGGTTCGGCGTTGGTCACGAGAAGAGTGTAGGTCGTGACCCCTGACAGACGAAGGGTCAGGCCGAGACGGGCTGCGGGTCAACGGGCACGGCGGAGACCGTGCGGTCGATCGTGCACTGGCCGAGCACCCGGGTTCCGACGTAGACGACCGCCGTCTGCCCCGTCGCCACGCCGTCGAGCGGCGCATCGGGGGTGATCACCAGAGCGCCGTCGGCGAGGACCGCGTGCGCGGGCACCGGATCTGCGTGCGCCCGGATCTGCACCTCGCACCGGAAAGCGTCTTCGCGCGGCGCCGCGCCGGCCCAGCTGTAGCGCGTGCCGGAGATCTCGGCGACCGCGAGGGCCTCCTTCGGCCCGACGACGACCTCGTTCGATACGGGGCGGATCTCGAGCACGAAGCGCGGCTTGCCGTCGGACGCGGGACGGCCGATCGCGAGCCCCTTGCGCTGGCCGACGGTGAACGCGTGCGCGCCCTCGTGCGACCCGACGACCTCGCCCGACCGGTCGACGATGTCGCCCGTGGCGGCGCCGACCTTCTCGGCGAGGTACCCGCGCGTGTCGCCGTCGGGGATGAAGCAGATGTCGTAGCTGTCGGGCTTCTTCGCCACGGAGAACCCGCGCTCTTCCGCCTCGCGGCGCACGATCGCCTTCGACGGCGTCTCGCCGAGCGGGAACATCGTGTGGCGCAGCTGCTCAGCCGTGAGAACGCCCAGGACGTACGACTGGTCCTTAGCCTCTTCGCTCGACCGGTGCAGCTCGAGCCCCTCGTCGCCGTCGACGAGCGTGGCGTAGTGACCGGTGCAGATCGCGTCGAAACCGAGCTCGAGGGCGCGCTCGAGCAGCGCCTGAAACTTGATCTTCTCGTTGCATCGCATGCAGGGGTTCGGCGTGCGTCCTGCGCTGTACTCGGCGATGAAGTCGTCGATCACGTCGTCGCGGAACCGCTCGGAGAAATCCCACACGTAGAACGGAATGCCGATCTTGTCGGCCACGCGGCGGGCGTCCATCGCGTCCTCGACCGTGCAGCACCCGCGGCTGCCGGTGCGCAGTGTGCCGCCCGCTCGCGACAGCGCCAGGTGCACGCCGACGACCTCGTGGCCCGCTTCGACGGCCCGCGCGGCCGCCACCGCGGAGTCGACGCCGCCGCTCATCGCCGCTAGAACTCGCATACCTTCCAGGGTACGCGCGGACTCTGGATGCGGGGTCAGTCAGCGGCGATGCGGTCGTACGCCTCGACGAGCCCGTCCGCGAGCGCCTCGAGGTCGGCGGCCGTCGTGCTCGTGCCCATCGAGATCCGCACCACCTCGCGCGCCTGGTGCGCCGTGTATCCGAGCGCCATGACCACGTGCGAGGGCTCCGCGACGCCCGCCTGGCACGCGGATCCCGTCGAGACCGAGATGCCGCGCTGATCCAGCAGGAACAGCACCGACTCCCCCGCCGCCCACGGCAGCATCACGTGCACCGTGCCGGGAAGGTGGTGCTCGCGGTCTCCGAGCACGATCGCCGCGGGGATCCGCCGGGCGAGGTCGGCGACGAGGCGCTCGCGGAGCGCCTCCAGCCGAGCGGACTCTTCGACGCGCTCGGCCTCCGCGAGCTCGGCCGCCGTGGCGAGGGCGACGGCGCCGGCGACGTCCTGCGTGCCAGCGCGGATCCCCCGCTGCTGCCCGCCGCCGTGCAGTAGCGGCTCGAGGGCGGCGGTGCGCGAGACCACGAGCGCGCCCGTGCCGACGGGCGCGCCGATCTTGTGCCCGGACACGCTCATCGCGACGAGGCCGCTCCCCGCGGGGGCATCCCCCCGCCAGGCGGCGAAATCGACCCGCGTGCGGCCGAGCGCCGCGACGGCGTCGAGGTGCAGCGGCACCCGCGCTCGCGCCGCGGTCGCCGCGAGCCCTGCGGCGTCGTTCACCGTGCCGGTCTCATTCCCGGCGACGAGGGCGGTCGCGAGCGCCGCACCGTCGACGGCCGCGCCGAACGCATCCACCGGGATCCGTCCCGCGGCATCGAGGGCGACGGGCGAGACGTCCGCGCCCTCGTGCGAGGCGAGCCATGCGACCGTGTCGAGCGTCGCGTGATGCTCGCCGTCCGGCAGCACGATGCGGCTCTCATCGGCCGCCCGGCGCCGCCAAAGGCCCTGCAGGGCCGACCCGACCGACTCGGTTCCGCCCGAGGTGAAGACCACCTCGATCGGCTCGGCGCCGAGGGTCGCGGCGACCCTCTCCCGCGCCTCCTCGAGCACGCGGCGCGCATTCTGACCGGCACCGTGCACGGACGACGCGTTGCCGGTCACCCGCTGCGCCTCGAGCCACGCGTCGCGCGCCTCGTCGCGCAGGGGCGTCGTCGCCGCGTGGTCGAGGTAGATCATCCGGTTCAGAACAGGAGGCTGGTCAGTCGCGTGCGCGCCTGCATGACGCGAGGATCCGACGCGCCGATGAGACCGAACAGCTCGACCAGGCGATCCTTGATCGGCGTGCGCTCGTCGCCGAATGTCGCCGCGAACAGGTCGAGCAGCCGCGCGAACGCGTCGTCGACGTGACCGCCCGCGATGTCGAGATCGGCGGCCAGCATCTGCGCGTCGACGTCGCCCGGCGCGTCGGCCGCGGCCTGCCGTGCGGCCTGGAGGTCCGCACCCTCGATGCGCTGGAGGAGCCTGACCTGCGCGAGCCCGGCCGAGGCCTGCTCGTCGCGCGGGTTCTCGGTGAGCGCCTTCTCGTACGCATTGATCGCGGCCTGGTTGTCGCCGCGCTGGATGGCGTCGAACGCCTCCTGGTGCAGCGGCGGCAGCGGCGGCTCCTCCGCGGGCGCGTCGTCGGCGGGCTGGTCGCCGACCGAGATCGTGCCGGTCACGCCCTGCTGGGCCGCGACCTCGAGCAGCTGTGCGAACACCTCGCGCACCTGCTGTTCGGGCACCGCTCCGGTGAACAGGGGAACCGGTCGGCCCCCGAGCAGGGCGACCACGAGAGGGATCGACTGGGCCTGGAACGCCTGCTGGATCTGCGGGTTCTGGTCGATGTCGACCGTGGCCAGCACCACGCGCCCCTGCATCTCGCGCGCCACCTTCTCGATGATCGGGCTGAGCTGCTTGCAGGGCTCGCACCACGTCGCCCATAGGTCGACGACGACCGGAACCTGGCGCGAGAGCTCGAGCACCTGCGAGAAGGTCTGGTCGGTGACCTCCATGACCACGTCGGGCGCGCTGCCGACAGCGGTCTGGGAATCGGGGGCCTGACCCTGCGGCGCGGCCGGACGGTTGCGCAGGGACGAGAGGTCGACGGCTCCGCGCAGGGCGGGGCCGAGAGAGGCGTCAGACATCGATCACCTTTCGTGGAGAGGAACGGGAGTCGGTTCTATTCTTCCTCGTCTTCGGGCTCCGGGAGCAGTTCGCTGCCGGTCAGCGCGTACGAGTACCCGAGAACGCGGATCGGTTCGTCCGACGCCTTGGCGGGAACCGAGAAGAAGAGCTGACTGGTGTAGCTGGTCGTCAGCCCGGTCGTGGTCTCGTCCTCGCCCACGAAGTGCTGGATCTCGGGGGCATCGGGAATCTTGATGACGCCGTCCTCGTCCGTCGGCTTGAGGGTCTCGCTGTCGCCGAGCGACACCGCGACGATCGCGCCGCTGTTGAAGGTCGCGAGTGCGACGGGATCCGACGAGCCTGCCTGCTGATCGAAGGTGATCTCCGCCGTGTCCTTCGCGGTCTCCTCGAAGGTGTCCTTCGTCTGCGCGCGCTTGTCCGTCAGCGCCGCGATGAACGGGTCGTTTCCGACGTCGAACAGCTCGGCGTACTCGCTGTCCTCGCCCTGATCGATCACGTCGGCGTACGCCGCGGCGAGCTCGTCGGGCGCGATCTGCAGGAACGACGAGTCCGGCGGCACGAGTGCCGCGCCCAGCCAGGCCGGCGCGAGCTCGGGGATCTCCGTGCTCGGGGTGATCGACCCCATGTACGACATCTTGTAGGTCTCCCACGGGCTCGACTGCGTCGCGATGAGGATCGTCGGGTTCTTCTCCGATTCCTCGTCGCCGATCACGAGCAGCGCGGTGCGCGGCCAGCCGTCGTTCGCCTGCGGCAGGAGCACGCTGACCTCGCCGTCCGGGAGAGGCGTGGGAATGGTCCAGTCCTCGACATCGGCGCGGATCTCGTAGGCGATCTTGCGCACGTCGAGGGCGACCCCGGACAGGCGCTTCTCGCCGAGCTCGGCGTTGCCCTCGCGGTCGGCGTCGTCCATGACAGTGGCCATGCTCGAGACGAGGCGCTGTGCCTGCGCGTCGGTCAGCGCGGGCATCTCGGTCTCGGCGGATTCGGTTGCCTCGGGCGTGGGAGTCGGCGTCGGATCCGCACCGAACTCGGGCCATGCCGACGGCGTGCAGCCCGCGAGCAGCGCACCGCCCACGGCGAGAGCCGGGATCCCGACCAGCGCGCGCCGGGCGCCCGGCGAGCGGCGGCTCTCCGCGGTGCCGGTGATCTGCTTGCGGCCGGAGCCGCGCCTGTTCGATCCGGCGGACGCCTTCGAACCCTTGCGGCGCGGTCCGCGGCGACGGCGCATGTGGATGAAGCCCAGGATCCACAGGACGATCCCGATCAGCAGCGCGAGGCCGCCCGCGGCGATCAGCGGACCCGCCCACGGGGTGGTCACGGGGGCGGTCGTCCAGGTCACGCTCACGTCGCTGGGCGCGGGCGCGGTGCCGTCGGTCGCGATGAGCAGGCTCATGCCCTCGGGCAGCGCGAACGTGTGATCGAGCTCGTCGTCGGCGACCATCTGCTCGATCCACAGGTCGGAGTCGCGCGGGTTCCACCACACGCGCTCGCCCGTGTCGGCGTAGTCGTTCGTCGGCTCGACGACATCGGACTCCACACGGGGCTCGCCCGACTCGCTCGTCGTGCCGGCCAGCGTCGCGTGGTTGTACGTCGTGTCGGACAGCCAGGCCTGGATGTCGGAGGTGCGCCCGTAGGAGGCGAAGATCTCCTCGTCGGTGCCGGTGATCTTGAGCCCCTGCTGCCCCGGGTAGGCCGACAGCACCTCCGCGTCGATCACGGTGTAGGGCAGCGACTGGTCGGGCGCCTCGATCTGGCTCGTGATCTCATCGGCGCTCTTGGCGTCGTCGAGCTGAACGACCCCGGCCCCGATCAGGCCCACTCCGGCGAGGAAGGCGACGACAGCCCAGACGAATCGCACGAATCACATCTCCTCAATCACGCACCGCGAGCGGATGCCCGGATGTCACAGTTGCGTAAAGACTAACGGCGCAAGCCTGGGAGTCGCAGAGAATCGGGCGACGGGCGCGCGGTGCACGGTGACGTTATCGATTCCGGGTACTCTCACCTCAGGCCACCGTTTCCCGGCGCACTTCGCAGCAGGAGCCCCATGAAGATCCACAACCCGTTCCGACTGGGTTTCATCGCGACCCTCGGCGTCGGGCTCGCCTACATCCTCCTGCAGAGCATCGGCAGCCTCTCGACGGTGCTGCTGTACATCGGCACCGCCCTGTTCATCTCGCTCGGCCTCGATCCGGTCGTGTCGTGGCTGTCGAGACGCAAGCTGCCGCGCTGGTCGGCCGTCGCGATCGCGATCATCGGCGTGCTCGCGATCTTCGCGGGCATCCTCCTCATCGTCCTGCCCGTGCTGATCGATCAGATCACGCAGCTGGTGCGCCGCATCACGTTCCAGCTCAACAGGTCGGGATGGCAGTCGGACTTCGAGAAGTGGGCGACCGAGACGTTCCCGAACCTCGACCTGCCCGTCGTGATCGACGCGGTCAATGACTGGCTCACGAACAATATCTTCTCGATCAGCGAGAGCCTCGTCAGCGTCACGGTCGGCGTCGCGAACGGCCTGTTCGGCGCGTTCATCGTACTGATCCTCACGATCTACTTCACGGCGTCCACGCCGTCGCTGAAGACCGCGATCTATCAGATCGTGCCGGCCTCGCGCCGCACGTCGTTCATCGACATCGCCGAGCAGATCACGGGGTCGGTCGGCTACTACGTGATGGGGCAGGTCACGCTCGCCGCAACCAACGGCGTGCTGAGCGCGATCTTCCTGTCGATCATCGACGCCCCGTTCGCGATGGTGCTCGCGGTGATCGCCTTCCTCGGGTCGATGATCCCGCTCGTCGGAACGATCACGGGCTCGGCGATCATCGTGCTCGTCTGCCTGATCCCCGGCGTCGGCGACACGACGACCGCGCTGATCGCCGCGATCTACTACCTCGTGTACATGCAGATCGAGGCGTACGTGCTCTCGCCGCGCATCATGAGCCGCGCGGTCGCGGTTCCCGGCGGCGTCGTCGTCGTGGCGGCGCTATCGGGCGGCGCGCTGCTCGGGCTGCTCGGCGCGCTCATCGCGATCCCCGTCGCCGCGAGCATCCTGATCATCTACCGCCAGGTGCTGATCCCCCGCATGAATACCCGATAACGCCGATCAGGCGTCGGGCCACTCGGTCGGAAGCGGCAGTGCGGCGGGGTTCACGGCCCCGACGATCTCGTCGAGCACCCGCGTCGTCTGCTTCTCGCCGACCCAGAGGTGCTTTCCTCCGTCGACGGCGATGAGCTGAGCATCCGGGACCGTGGCGAATCGCTCGCGCGCCTCGTCGGGGCGCAGGTAGTCGTCGAACTCCGGAACGACGACGACGAGCGGCACCTCGGCCGCCGCCCACGCCGCGACCTCCGCGTCGGTCGCGCGGTGCAGCGGCGGCGACAGGAGGATCGCCCCGGCGATATCGTGCTCGCTGCCGTACTTGAGCGCGAGCTCCGTGCCGAACGACCAACCGAGCAGCCACGGCACGGGCAGGCCGCGGTCCGCGACGAACTGCACCGCGGCCGCGACGTCGGCGCGCTCCTCGATGCCCTCGCCGAAGGATCCATCGCTCGTGCCGCGCGGCGAGCTCGTGCCGCGCGTATTGAACCGCAGCACCGCAAGATCCGCGAGCGCGGGCAGCCGCGCCGCGGCCTTGCGGATGATGTGCGAGTCCATAAACCCGCCGTGCGTCGGAAGCGGGTGCAGCGTGACGAGCGTCGCCACGGGATCCCGGTCGAGCGGCAGCGCCAGCTCGCCGACGAGCGTGAGCCCGTCGTCGGTGCGCAGCTCGACGTCTTCGCGCCGTCCCGGCAGAACGGCCGCTCCCCGAATCTCCACGATGATGCTCCTGACCTAGAGGTTCCAGCAGTGCGCGTGCCAGTGCCGCCGCGCTTCGAGATCGGCTCGATCGCCGAGCACGCCGTCGGCGCGCCACGTGACGAGGTGGGCGGTGCCCGGTTCGATCGTGCGCGAGCACCCGGGGCACGAGTAGCGCTTGTCGCTGCGCCCCTGCCCCACGGGCTGCACATTCCATTCCGAGCCCCGGCGCGACTCGGTCCTGCGCCAGCCGGAGATCAGGCGATCGAGGCTGTCGTCAGGCGAGCGGCGCTCGGGCCGGCGCTTGCGCGACCTGCCCATGCGGGATCACCACCAGTTGTTCGACACCCAGAACGCGTACGCGCCCGCCCAGCTGCCGTAGCGTCCGACCGCATAGCCGTTGGCCCACTGCAGGTTGGCGACCGGGTCGTACCCGCCGCCCGGAACCTTGCTGCACGGGTATGCCTGCACGAGGCCGCATGCACCGGAGGAGGGGTTCGTGGCGTTCGGGTTCCATCCGCTCTCGCGGCTGACGACGTAGTCGACGTAGCCCCAGTCGCTTTCGGCGATGCCAGCGGCCGCCATCCACTCGGCGGGCGAACCGCCGCCCGAGAACGGTGCGGGAGCCGAGTACGGCGCGGGGACCTCGCCCGACGGCTGGCCCTCTTCCGCGGGCGCCTCGGGCTGCTGGCCCGGGGCGGCGATCGCGGCGGGCGCGGGCGTGGGGGTCGGCGTCGGCGTGCGCAGCTCGGCCTCGTAGGACACGGTGCCGAGCGCGTTCAGGCTGCCGGCGTTCGCCGCGGCGAACAGCTGCGCCTCATCGGCCGCGGTCGCGTACCGCGATGCGGCGGGATCCTGGCTCGCCTCGGCGACCTGCGATCCGATCACGGGCGCGAGCGTCGCGGCGAGGAACCCCACGACGGCGACGCCTCCGACCACCGCGATGGCCGCACGACGCGCGCGCGATGCCACGGGGGTCGGGTGCGAACGATGGCGCCGTCCCGCTTCGAGCGAGCGAGTCGTGCGCCGCCCTTCGGCGATGGCCGAGCGCTCGATCGAGCGGGCCTCTCGACGAGATTGGGGACGGGAATCGTTGTTCTCAGAAGTCACAGTGATCGTGAGTCTACCTGACTGTTACCCGAACGTGACATCCTATTGGGACATTCGGACGATATTCTGAGAATGGCGTCGTTATCGCACCGCGAGGATCACGCGCACGGCCGCATCGAGGGCCGCGTCCACCTGCTCTTCGCGGTAGCCGCCGCGCTGCGGGTGGAATGCCGCGGAGCGCACCTGGTCGGCCGTGATCGGCTCTCCTGCGGCGAAATAACGAGAAATGCGGGTCGCGACGATGTCGACCTCGACGACCGAGTAGCCCGAGCGGTGCCACGCCACGCGGTCGAACCGGTGCCCCTCCGGGCGGGACATGCGCCCGAGCAGTTCCTGCGCCTCGCTCTTCGCGCCCGCGACCCAGGCGCCGGCGCCGGTCTCGCGGATCCGCGCATCGCGCTCGCGGGCCGCCATCGCGTCCTCGAGTCGGGCGAGCGCGGCGTCGACGCTCGGAACGTCGAACCCGCCGCGGACCAGAGGGAAGGACGCCGTGCGCACGTCGTCGCTCGTGAGCCCTCCGCCGCCCTGGAACGAGACGCGGGCGCGCTCGAGGAAGGCGTCGACAGCCTGGGCGTCGTACCCGCGGACGCCCCGCGCGGCGTGCGCGAACGGCGCTCCGGTGCTCTGAGTGGTCATGACGCTCCGAGGGGTGCCAACAGTTGGAACATGGCGAGGGCGACGACGGCCGACGGCAGGATGCTGTCGAGCCGGTCGAGCACGCCGCCGTGACCCGGCAGCCAGGAACTCATGTCCTTGATGCCGAGGTCGCGCTTGATCATCGATTCGCCGAGGTCGCCCATCATGGCCGACAGCACGAGCGGCGCGGCGAAGATCGCGCCCGCCCACCACGGGATGCCGAGCATGAACTCGCCCGCCAGCGCGCCCGCGATGAGCGAGACGACCGCCCCGCCCGCGAAGCCCTCCCAGGTCTTGCCCGGGCTGATCCGCGGCGCCATCTTGTGGCGGCCGAAGGCGAGGCCGGTCGCGTACGCGCCCGTGTCGGCGGCCACGACGACGAGGAGGAACGCGAGGATCCACCATTCCCCACCCTCGTGGCGCAGCAGCACGAGCGCAGAGCTCGCGAGGAACGGCACGTAGATCGAGATGAAGCAGCCGACGATGATGTCGGTGAAGATCGAGGCGTACACGCGCCCGTCGCTGCCGGACATCTGCGCCACGACGCGCCACACGACGATGAACGCGAGCGCGAGGAACAGCGCCGTCCAGTGCACCGCCGAATGGAACCAGAACGCGGCCGAGATGATGATGACCACGGCGACCAGCTGCGGCACGAGGTCGATGCGACGACCCCGCGCCTGCAGCGCCCGCGTGATCTCGAACACGCCGAGACCCGCGATCGCGAGCGCGAGGATCGCGAAGACCCACTTCAGGAACAGCAGAGACCCGATGACGGCCGCCCCGGCGATGACGCCCACGCCGATCGCCGCGAAGAGGTCGCGGCCGGTGCGCTTCATGATCCGGGCGTTCGTCGCGTCGATCTGTTCGCGAGCGCGATCGACGCGATTCTCGAAATCGTCGCGCGCGGTCGTCAGCCGTGCCTGGAGCGAGGCGGAACCCGCCTCCGGGCGCGACGGATCCTCAGCGGGGGTCTCCCGCTGAGGATCGTCGTCGCCTGCGCCCGTCATCATCAGACCTCGAGCAGCTCGGCTTCCTTGCGCGCGAGGGCCTCGTCGATCAGGTCGACGTGCTTCTTCGTCAGCGCGTCGAGGTCCTTCTCGCCGCGAGCGACGTCGTCTTCGCCGACCTCGTCCTTCAGCGCGGTCAGGTCGTCCTTCACCTGGCGGCGGACGCCGCGCACGCGCACGCGCGCGTCCTCGGCCTTGGCGCGGACGAGCTTGACGTACTCCTTGCGGCGCTCCTCGGTGAGCTCGGGCATCGTCACGCGAACGATGGTGCCGTCGTTGGTCGGGTTCGCCCCGAGGTTCGGCATGTCGCGAATGGCCTGCTCGATCGCGCCGAGGGCCGACTTGTCGTAGGGCGTCACGAGAAGCGTGCGCGCCTCGGGGTTCGCGAGCGCGGCCAGCTGCTGCAGGGGCGTCGGAGAACCGTAGTAGTCGACGATGAGCTTCTGGAAGAGCTGGGGGTTCGCGCGGCCGGTGCGGACGGTCGCGAAGTCTTCCTTCGCCGATTCGACGGCGCGCTCCATGCGGCTCGTGGCTTCGGACAGGACGTCGGCGATCACGGGGACTCCATTCATCGGGGTGTGTAGACGATTCTACGGTTGCGGCTCCGCACCCCGGGCTCCGGGGCGCGGCGCGCCGGTCAGATGGTGACGCTCGTGCCGATCTTGTCGCCGCGCAGCGCGCTCGTGATGTTCGAGGCGGGCTCCATGCCGAACACGCGCATGCCCATGCCGTTGTCCATGCAGAGGCTGAGCGCGGTCGAGTCGACGACCTTGAGGCCGCCCACGAGCGCATCGTTGTACGAGACGTGGTCGAGCTTGACGGCGGTCGGGTCGATGCGGGGGTCGGCCGAGTACACGCCGTCGACGCCGTTCTTGGCGACGAGCACCTCATCGGCGCGCACCTCCAGCGCGCGCTGCGCCGCGACGGTGTCGGTTGAGAAGTACGGCAGCCCCGCTCCGGCGCCGAAAATGACGACGCGCCCCTTCTCGAGGTGGCGCTCGGCCTTGCGCGGGATGTACGGCTCGGCGACCTGGCGCATCTCGATCGCCGACTGCACGCGGGTCTCGGTGCCCGCCTGCTCGAGGAAGTCCTGCAGCGCGAGCGCGTTCATCACGGTTCCGAGCATGCCCATGTAGTCGGCGCGGGCGCGCTCCATGCCGCTCTTGGACAGCTCCGCGCCGCGGAAGAAGTTGCCGCCGCCGACCACCACGGCGATCTCGACCTCGGTCGCGGCCGTGGCGATCGCACGGGCGATCTCGCTGACGACGTCAGGCGCGACGCCGAGCTGGCCACCCCCGAATGCCTCTCCTGAAAGCTTGAGCAGTACGCGGCGGGTGGTGCTGGTCACGATGATTTCTTCCTCTCGAGCGCCGTACAGGCAGTGCCCATAACGCTACCGCAGTCGGGTCGCCGGATTTCTGCGAAGACGCCCGGGGGAACGCGAAAGGGCCCGGAACCCGCTCGCGCGGATTCCGGGCCCTTGACCGGCCTGCGGGTGCTTACGCGCCGACCTTGAAGCGCTCGAAGCCGGAGATCGTGATCCCCGCGGCGTCGGCGACCTTCTGGATCGACAGCTTGTTGTCCTTCGCGTACGGCTGGTCGAGCAGCACGACCTGCTTGAAGAACGCGCCGACACGACCCTCGATGATCTTCGGCAGGGCAGCCTCGGGCTTGCCCTCGCTGCGCGAGATCTCGGTGACGATGTCACGCTCCTTGTCGACGACCTCCGTGGGAACCTCGTCGCGCGTGAGGTACTCGGGAGCGGCGAAGGAGATGTGCTGCGCGATGGAGCGAGCCGTCTCCGCGTCGGCGCCCGTGTAGGCGACGACGACGCCGACCTGCGCGGGCAGGTCCTTGTTCGTCTTGTGCAGGTAGATCTGGAACGCGTCGCCCGTAAGGGTCGTCGCTCCGCGCAGCTCGATCTTCTCACCGAGCACGGCCGCCTCGTCGGAGATCGTGTCGGCGACGGTCTTGCCGTCGACGTCGGCCGCAGCGGCCGAGTCCACACCGTTCGCGCCCGCTGCGGCGACCGCGGCGAGCACCTTGTCGGCGAGGGCGATGAACTTCTCGTTCTTCGCAACGAAGTCGGTCTCGCACGCGAGCTCGATGATCGTTGCCGAACCCGCGTTCTCGACCGCGGCGACGAGGCCCTCGGTCGCGGCGCGGTCGGCCCGCTTCGCGTTGCCCTTCGCGCCCTGCAGACGCAGGATCTCGACGGCCTTCTCGAGGTCGCCATCGGCTTCCTCGAGCGCCTTCTTGGTGTCCACCATGCCGGTGCCGAGCTGCTCGCGCAGCGTCTTGATGTCGGCGATGCTGACCTTTGCCATGAGTGAGTTCCCCTTGATGTCGGTTTCGATTACTCGGCTGCGGGCGCGTCCGCGGCGGGCGCCTCTTCGGAGGCGGCCTCAGCAGCGGGCGCCTCGGCGTCAGCCTTCTCGGCAGCTGCCTCGGCGGCGGGCGCCTCGTCGGTGCCCTGCGTCAGGAGCTCCTGCTCCCACTCGGCGAGGGGCTCCTCGGTGCCGCCCTCGGTCGGGTTGTGGCGCTGCTGCAGGCCATCGGCGGCCGCGTCCGCGATGATCCGCGTGAGCAGACCGACGGAGCGGATCGCGTCGTCGTTGCCCGGGATCGGGTACGCGAGGTCGTCGGGGTCGATGTTCGTGTCGAGGATGCCGATGACCGGGATGCCCAGCTTGCGCGCCTCGTCGATCGCGAGGTGCTCGCGCTTGGCGTCGACGACCCAGAGGGCCGACGGCGTCTTCGTGAGGTTGCGGATGCCGCCGAGCGACTTGTGCAGCTTGGTCAGCTCGCGCTTCTTGAGCAGGAGCTCCTTCTTCGTGAAGCCGGACTCGGAGGGGTTGTCGAAGTCGAGCTCCTCGAGCTCCTTCATGCGTGCGAGGCGCTTCGACACCGTCTGGAAGTTGGTGAGGAGGCCACCGAGCCAGCGCTGGTTGACGTAGGGCTGACCGACGCGCGTCGCCTGCTCGGCGAGCACTTCCTGGGCCTGCTTCTTGGTGCCGACGAAGAGGATCGTGCCGCCGTGGGCAACGGTCTCCTTGACGAAGTCGTAGGCGCTGTCGATGTAGCCGAGCGACTGCTGCAGGTCGATGATGTGGATGCCCGAGCGATCCGTGAGGATGAAGCGCTTCACCTTCGGGTTCCACCGGCGGGTCTGGTGTCCGAAGTGGACGCCGCTGTCGAGCAGCTGGCGAATTGTGACGACGGCCATGGTCGTACTCCTTGTATCGAGGCGCGCTCAGTGCGCGCCGGTTTCGGTTGAGATGCCAGCGAGCCGCTGGCGAGCCTGGTGCCCGACGCACTTCCGCCCTCGCGGGGAGGGACCGGTGGAAGAAGCGACGCGGCCGAAGCCGCTGAGACACGCGAAGTCACCCCGCAGTGCGGGATGCGACCTTCAGTGTACAGCACCGATCCGCGAGAAAAGCGCGGGTCAGCGCGCTCACAGCGGGCGGATCCGGCGGATCCGTCCCCAATCGCGGGGTGCGGCCGAGCGGGGTCTTCTCGGATGCGGTTTCCTGGCGCTATGCGCTCCCCGATCCGACCGTCCTCCCCCGCCCGTCGCGCCCGTGCACTCGCCGTCGCCGGCATCGTCTTCGCCGTGGTTCTGCTCGTGCCGCCGTGTGCCGATCCGGCCTCCGCCCGCGAGAGCGCCCCGTCCGCGGCCGACGAGAGCGAGGCGCCGCGCTGGATCTGGCCGGGCGGGGTGCCGGAGGTCGTGAGGGCGTTCGAGGCTCCGGAGAATCCGTACGGGCCGGGTCACCGAGGCATCGACGTCGCCGTCTCCGGGGACGACATCCTCGCGCCGGACGACGGCGTCATCGCGTTCCGCGGCGTCGTCGTGGACCGACCGCTGATCACGATCGATCACGGCGGCGGACTCGTCTCGACACTGGAGCCGGTCGAGAGCGACCTCTCGCCCGGTGCCCCCGTCGCCCAGGGTTCCGTCGTGGGCACGCTCGCCGAGGGAGGGCACACCCCGGCGGGCGGCCTGCACCTCGGTGCGAGGCTCGACGGCGAATACATCAATCCGCTCGCGCTGCTCGGAGCGCTCGAACGCCCCGTTCTGCTGCCGTGCTGCGGGTGATGCCCGGCCGAGCTAGGCCCGCGGGTGCGCGAGGCGGTAGGCGGCGCGCAGCCGTTCGCTCGAGACGTGGGTGTAGACCTGGGTCGTGCCGAGGCTCGCGTGCCCGAGCAGCTCCTGCACCGCGCGCAGGTCGGCCCCGCCGTCGAGCAGGTGGGTCGCGGCGGAATGGCGCAGCGCGTGCGGACCGGCGGACTGTCCCACGATCGGGCTGATGCTGCGCGCGACGAGGTCGTACACGGTCCGCGGGCCGACCCGGCCACCGCGGACGCCGAGGAACACCGCCGGTGTCGGCGTCTCCGCGCGGGCCGCGAGCGCGCCCCGGCCGCGCGCGAGGTAGGCCTCGATCGCCCGGCGGGCGGGTGCCCCGAAAGGCACGACGCGCTGTTTCGATCCCTTGCCCATCACGACCGCGGTCGCGCTCGATAGGTCGAGATCGTCGAGGTCGATCCCGCACAGTTCCGACACGCGAATGCCCGTCGCGTACAGCGCCTCGAGGATCGCGTGGTCGCGCAGCGCCACCGGATCGCCCTCGGAGGCTGCCGCTTGTGCCCGACCGAGCAGCTCGTCGAGGCCCTCCGCACTGGCGACCCGCGGCAGCGTCTGCGGCTTCTTCGGCGTCACCAGCCGCAGGCTCGGATCGACGTCGATCAGCTCGTTGTCGAGCGCCCACGAGAACATGCCCCGCGCCGACGACGTGCGCCGGGCGAGGGTCGACCGGGCGTCTCCGCGCTGCGACGCGCGCCACAGCCAGTCGCGCAGGCCGCCGAGATCGACGGCCCGGATGTCGATGTCGCCGCTCGCCGACATAAGATCAACGAGGTCGGCACGGTAGGCGCGCACCGTCGCGGGCGACAGCCGGCGCACATCGCCGAGATGCGCCGCGTACGCGTCGATCGCCTGGGACAGTCTCACTCCCCCAGCATCGCGCGGATCGCCGTCACTGCCCGATCGCCACGCGGCACTACGACGCGCCCACCCACCCGTCGGCGCGGGCTTCGGCCCGCCCCTCGAGCGCGAGCAGCCCGAGCACGGCGGCCACGTCGTCGGGCGCGAGGCCGCTGCGCCGGGCGAGATCGTCGAGAGTGCGCGGCCGGCGGCTGAGCGCGTCGCCGACCCGGATCGCGTCGGGCGAGTCGTACACGAGCGGCTGGGGATCCGTGCCCGCGCCGACGAGCTCTCTCACGTCGGCGGCGCACGTCACGCAGACTGCGTCGTATTCGCGCAGCAAGCGGTGGCACCCGGACGACGTCGAGCTCGTGACTGGTCCCGGCACTGCGCCGAGGGGCCGGCCGAGGGTGCCCGCGTGCCCAGCCGTGTTGATGCTGCCGCTGCGGGCGCCCGCCTCGACCACGACGGTGCCGAGAGTTGCGGCAGCGATGTTCCGATTGCGTGCGAGAAATCGCCAGCGCGTCGGCGTGGTGCCGGGCGGACACTCCGCGACGACCGCGCCGCTCGCGGCGATCTGCTGCAGGAGGTTCGCGTGCCCGGACGGATACACGCGGTCTGCGCCGCCCGCGACGAAGGCCGCCGTGCGCCCGCCCGCGGCGAGCGCGGACCCGTGAGCGGCGCCGTCGATCCCGTAGGCCGCGCCGGACACGACCGTGAACCCGTCGGCTGAAAGGTCGCTCGCGAGGCTGCCCGCCACGTGCTCTCCGTAAGGCGTGGCCGCGCGCGCCCCGACGATGGCGACGGATGCGCTCGTGAGGACCGCGGCGTCGCCCCGGATCCAGAGCCCCACCGGAGCGTGCGGCCCGAGGTCGTCGAGCCCCGTGGGCCACCCATCGTCTCCCGCGACGACGAACGAGCACCCACGTCGCGCGGCGGCGTCGATCGCCCCCGCGACAAGACCCGCGTCCCAGCGCGGTCGCCAGCGATCGGCGGCGGCACGGATATCGGCTGAGTCCGCATCGGCGCCCGCGATGGCCTCGAGCGCGGCGGCCGGCCCATGGCGCGCGATCAGCTGCCCGGCGATGCCGTCGCCCGGCTCGACGAGCACCGACCAGGCGACGCGCGCGATCCGGTCGTCGATATCGCCCGGTCCGAGCCACGATCTCGCGGCCCGGCGCACCTCGGCAGGCAGCAGCCGGTCGATCCTGAGGCGATCAGTCATGAGGTGACTCCCTTCTTGAGGAACAGCGCCCGGCCCACGTCCGCCGCCGTCGGCGTCTCTCGCCCGGCCAAGTCGGCGATCGTCCACGCCACCCGCAGCACGCGGTCGTGCGCGCGCAGGGTCAGCACGCCGCGGCTCAGCGCCGACTCGAGCGAGTATCGAGGCGGGCCGGACAGCGCGTACGGCCCGTCGCGCAGCCACGTGCCGGTCGTCTCGGCGTTCGTGCGCCACGGGGTATCCGCGAGCCGTTCGGCGGCGCGCTCGCGCGCGGCGACGACCCGGGAGCGCGCCTCGTCGCTCGAGGTTCGGCGCCCCGTCGCGCCGTCGAGCCGCGAGACCCGCTGCAGCCGCAGGTCGATGTCGACCCGGTCGCGCAGCGGGCCCGAGATCTTGCCCGCGTATCGGCGCACGTCGGCGGGCGAACAGGTGCAGGTGCCGCCGACCACGCCGAACTCGCCGCACGGGCACGGGTTCATGGCCAGCACGAGCTGGAACCGCGCCGGGAAGCTCGCGGTGAACCCCACACGGTGGATGGAGATCGACCCGTGCTCGAGCGGCTGCCGGAGCGCGTCGAGCAGCGAGCGCGGCGCCTCGGCGACCTCGTCGATGAACAGCACGCCGCGCGACGCACGCGCGATCGCGCCGGGGCTCGCCCTGCGGGATCCCCCGCCGACGAGCGCCGCCAGCGTCGCGGAGTGGTGCGGCGCCTCGAACGGCGGCACGCGCGAGAGCGAGGAAACTGCCCGCCCCGCGAGCGACCTGACCGACGCGACCTCGAGCGCGGCCTCGTCGTCGAGCGCCGGGAGGATGCCCGGAAGCCGGCGTGCGAGCATCGTCTTCCCCGCGCCCGGCGGCCCGGACATGAGCAGATGATGGCCTCCCGCGGCCGCGACGAGCAGCGCCTCGACCGCCTCGGGCTGTCCGACGACGTCCGCGAGGTCGCCCGGGGGCGGCTCGCTCGGCGCCGGCTCCGGGCGGGCCTCGGGCGGCTCATCGGCGGTCAGCACCTGATCGTCGACCTCGGCCCCGTGCAGGCGGGCGGCCTCGGCGAGCGTGCGCACGGCGATCACGTCCGCGCCCGTGACGAGCCGCGCCTCGTCGGCGTTATCGGCCGGCACGACCACGCGGTCCCGGCCGGCGGACACCGCGGCGATGACCGAGGGCAGCACCCCCGCGACGGCCCGGACGCGGCCGTCGAGCCCGAGCTCGCCGATGTGCACCGTGCGCGCGAGCGACGACGGATCGAGCCGCCCGTCGGTCGCGACGGCGGCGAGGGCAACGGCAAGGTCGAAGCCTGACCCCTGCTTCGGCAGGCTCGCGGGCGAGAGGTTCACCGTCAGGCGCCGGTCGGGAAGCGACAGCCCGCTGTTCTCGCACGCGTTCATCACGCGGCGCACGGCCTCGCCGAGGGCCTTGTCGGGCATGCCGATCAGCCGGAAGTCCGGCCGATGCTGCGTGATGTCGGCCTCGACCTCGATGAGTTCGCCGCTGAGCCCCGTGAGCGCGACCGCCCACGTGCGCACGACGATCATCCGATGCCCTTCAGGTGCTCGATGCTCGCCCGCGCCGGGTCGGCGCCGGTGATGGCGATCGCGTCGACGCGCACGCGCCGGCCCCGCGCGTGATTCGGATGCGCGCGGGCCCACATGTGGGCGAGCCGCCACAGCCGGGCGGTCTTCCTGTCGTCCAGCGCCTCGAGAGGGTGCCCGTACCGCGTGGACGACCGGGTCTTGACCTCGACGACCGCAATGTCGGATCCGCGTACCGCGACGATGTCGAGCTCGCCGTCTGAGCACCGCCAGTTGCGATCGACGATCTCGTAGCCCTCGCCCACGAGGTGTTCCGCGGCGCGTTCTTCCCCCGCGCGCCCGAGGGTCAGGTTGTGTGACATGACCCCACCGTGCCGTTTCCGGCGCGGGCCCGCTTTCGGGCTCCCGCGTGATCACGCGGATGGTGTGGACGGATCCGGAAGATCCGCGAATGTTAGCGCGCTGAGCGCGTCGTCAGGGCTTGCCGATCGACAGGTCGTCGGGCAGCTCGAAGTCGCGCCGCGAGAGCTCTTCGACGTTGACGTCCTTGAACGTGAGCACCCGCACCGACGTCACGAAGCGGTCGGCGCGGTAGATGTCCCACACCCATACGTCGCGCATCGTGAGCTCGAAGTAGAAGTCGTGCTCGGTGTCGTGCCGAACGACGTTGACGTCGTTGGCAAGGTAGAAGCGGCGCTCGGTCTCGACCACGTACTGGAACTGTCCGACGACGTCGCGGTACTCGCGATACAGCGAGAGCTCGAGCTCGCGATCGAAGTCCTCAAATGCATCTTCATCCATGGTCGTTCCATCCTACGAGGCTTCGCCTCAGGTCAGCGCCGGGCCGATCGCCCACGACCGCCGATGGTGGTTCGTGAGCCCGTGCGCGTCGATGGCCGCGCGATGGGCCGCGCTCGCGTATCCCTTGTTGCGGTTCCACGCGTACGCCTCGTGCTGGTCGTGCAGATCGACCATCAGGGCATCCCGCGAGACCTTCGCCGCGATCGAGGCCGCGGAGATGACGGCCTGGTCGCGGTCGCCCTTGATGACGGTGCGCACGTCGATCTTCCCGAGGCTCGGCAGCGCGATCCGCGAGAGATAGTCGTGGTTGCCGTCGAGCAGGCTGATCCCTTCCGCCGGATCGAAGCCGCGCGAGCGCAGGGTCTCGAGCGCGCGGGTCGCCGCCAGGCCGAGCGCGCCGATGATGCCGACCTCGTCGACCTCGCCGGGCGTCGCCCACCCGAGCCCCGTGCCGCGCACCCAGGCGGCCGTGCGCTCGGCGACCTGCGGCCGCCTCTTCTCGGTGACGAGCTTCGAGTCGCGCAGCCCCTCGGGCACGCCGGCTCGCAACGCCGAGGAGTCGATGACCGCGGCGCCGACCGTTACCGGTCCGGCCAGCGCGCCCCGACCGACCTCGTCGAGGCCGAACAGCAATGGCGCCTCGTCGAGCAGCCGCGTCTCGAGCTCGAGGGTGGGTGCGACCGGGCTCACTGAGCCGCGTCCGGAACGCCCACGGCGGCCGTCGAGTGTTCGAGCGTGCCGAACCGGTCGAGCGGCCAAGTGCGCAGCACGACCCGCCCGACGATCTTGTCGATCGGCACGAAGCCGCCGCCGGGCTGCTCGTTGTGGTACCGCGAGTCGCGCGACCTGTTGCGGTTGTCACCCATGACCCAGACGGCCCCCTCGGGCACCGTCACGTCGAAGTCCTGCGTCGAGGCGAGCGTGGATCCGTCCGGCAGGTTGAGGTAGTCGAGCTCGTCGATTCCGGCGCCGTTCACCGTCACCTGCCCGAGCTGGTTGCAGCACTGGACGTGGTCGCCGGGCATGCCGATGATGCGCTTGACGAGGTGGTCCTCGGAGTCGGATGCGGACAGGCCAACGGCATTTAGCGCCCAGTCGATCGCGCCGGTGATCCCACCGGGCGGTTCGGTCTCGGCGCCCTCCAGCCACCCGCCCGGATCTTCGAACACGACGACATCGCCGCGCTCGTATCCGGTCCAATCGACCGTGAGCTCGTCGACGAGGATCTTGTCGTCGACCATCAGCGTCTGCTCCATCGAGGCGGAGGGGATGTAGAACGATCGCACGACGAAGGCCTTGATGAGCACCGAGACGAGCACCGCGACGACGACGATGACGATGACGTCGCGCACGAACGCCAGCGCACCCCGGCCCCGAGGCGGTCGGGCGGGCGGCGAGGTCGGTGATTCGCTTGTCATCGGCTCCAGGTTCCCACAAGAAGATCGCCCCGTGACGCAGGCGTCACGGGGCGATCTCTATGAATCTGATCGGAGATCAGGCGTTGTCGCGCTTCTCGCGGATCTTCGCCTTCTTGCCGGTGAGACCGCGCAGGTAGTAGATCTTCGCGCGGCGCACGTCGCCGCGGCTGACGCGCTCGATCTTCTCGATGACGGGCGAGTGCACCGGGAACATGCGCTCGACGCCCACCTGGAAGCTGACCTTGCGGACCGTGAAGGTCTCGCCGAGGCCCGCGCCCTGACGGCCGAGCACGACGCCCTGGAACACCTGAACGCGCGAGCGGCTGCCCTCGATGATGTTGACGTGCACCTTGACGGTGTCGCCCGGGCCGAACGCGGGGATGTCGGTGCGCAGCGAGGCTGCGTCGACGGCATCGATGATGTTCATGATGAATCGCTCTCTGCAGTCGCCACAGGTCGGCCGCGTGAAAAGGAAGAAAGAAGAGCGGTGCTCGTGAGGCGATCCTCGCGGATCCTCCCTCGACTCCCCTGTGGCAGAGTCGAAACCTGGTGCACCAACGGGCGCACCGATCACGGCACGAAGATCTATTCTGCCACATCCGGCGACCGACGCGAAACGCCGGGATCAGCGCGCACCCGGGCGGGTGCGCGACAATGGTCGGACACGCGAAAGGAATTCCATGATCGAGTTGCGCACGCCCGCGGAGATCGACGAGATGCGGCCTGCTGGCCGATTCGTCGCCGAGACGCTCAAGACCCTCCGCGGTGAGACGAAGGTCGGCACGAACCTGCTCGACATCGACCGTCGCGCCCACGAGCTGATCCGCGCCGCGGGCGCCGAGAGCTGCTACCTCGACTACGCGCCCTCGTTCGGATCCGGCCCGTTCGGCTACGTGATCTGCACCTCGATCAACGACGCCGTGCTGCACGGAAAGCCGTTCGACTACCGCATCCAGGACGGCGACCTCGTCACCCTCGACTTCGCGGTGTCCGTGAACGGCTGGGTCGCCGACTCCGCCGTCTCGTTCGTCGTCGGCACGCCGCGCGACGAGGATCTCAGGCTCATCGACACGACCGAGCGCGCCCTCGCGGCGGGTATCGCCGCCGCCCAGCCCGGCGGCAAGGTCGGCGACATCTCGGCCGCGATCGCGGAGATCGCGCACGCCGAGGGCCTGAAGATCAACACCGACTTCGGCGGCCACGGCGTCGGCCGCACGATGCACGGCGACCCGCACATTCCGAACAACGGGCGCGCTGGGCGCGGCTTTCCGCTGAAGCCCGGCCTCGTCGTCGCGATCGAGCCGTGGTTCCTGCAGACGACCGACAAGCTCATCACCGATGAGGGCGACGGCTGGACGCTCAAGAGCGCCGACGGATCCCGCGGCGCGCACAGCGAGCACACGATCGCGATCACCGCCGACGGGCCCCTGATCCTGTCGCAGGCCTAGCCGCCGATCGCGTTCATCCCTCTCGCGGGCTGGAGGAAGCTGGGGTCGTTGATCGCGTGCCCCGGCAGCTTCTTCCAGATGCAGCGCCGCAGCAGGTCTTCGATGTCGGCATCGGATCCGCCGCCGCGCAGAATCGGCACGAGGTCGAACTCGCTGTTCGAGAACAGGCAGTTGCGCATCTGACCGTCGGCCGTCAGGCGCACCCGATCGCACGCGCCGCAGAACGGCGCGGTGACCGATGCGATGACGCCAACGGTGTGCGCGGATCCGTCGAGGCGCCAGGATTCGGCGGGGGCGCCGCCCCGGCCGGGAACCGCCGTCAGCTCCCAGCGCTCGGCGAGCGCCTCGAGGATCTCGTCCCGCGTGACCATCCGCGCGCGGTCCCACGTGTGCCCCGCGTCAAGCGGCATCTGCTCGATGAACCGCATCTGGGCGCCGTGGTCGATCGCGAACTGCACGAGATCCGCCAGCTCGTCGTCGTTGACGCCCCGCATGGCGACGGCGTTGAGCTTCAGCGGCGTGAGCGCCGATTCCGATGCGGCGCGGATCCCCGCCAGCACGTCGCCCAGACGGTCGCGCCTCGTGAGGTCGGAGAACCGGTCGGCGCGGATCGTGTCGACCGAGATGTTGAGCCGGCCGAGCCCCGCGTCGATGAGCCGCGGCAGCCGCTCATCCAGGCCGATCGCGTTCGTCGTCATGGCGATCTCGACGGGCCCATCGGGGGTTTCAAGCGCCGACAGCCGGCCGATGACCTCCTCCAGGTCGCGCCGGAGCAGCGGCTCGCCGCCCGTGAGGCGGAACGTCGAGATGCCGAGCGACGCGGCGATTCGCGCCACGCGTTCGATCTCGACGGTGCCCAAGATGCTCTGCCGGGCGAGCCACTCGTTGCCCTGTTCGGGCATGCAGTAGGTGCAGCGCAGCGAGCACCGGTCAGTGAGCGAGATCCGCAGGTCGCGGTGCACGCGCCCGAACCGGTCGACGAGCGGCCCGGATCCCGGCGCATCGGCGAATGCGAGATCCGCGCGCTCTGCCAGGACGATCGGGACGGCTGTCATCTCCCCACCGTAAGCCCCTGCGCGCCCGCCGGCTCGCGCGTGAGTACTCTCGAATCATGTCTCTCCCCCCGCTCGTGGCACCCGCGGACCGCCTCTCGGGCGCCGAAGCGGCGCGCACCGCCCGCCACGCCGCGCTCTATCCGCTCGGCGAGATCGGGCAGCGCCGGCTGCGCGCCGCACACGTCGCGATCGTCGGCGCCGGCGGCCTCGGATCCCCCGCCGTCCTCGCGCTCGCCGCCGCGGGCGTGGGCAGGATCACCGTCATCGACGACGATGTGGTCGAGCACTCCAACCTGCAGCGCCAGGTGATCCACCGCGTGCGCGACGTGGACGCCCCGAAGGTCGACAGCGCGGTCCGAGCGGCCGCCGACCTCGCCCCCGAGTGCACCGTCGCGGCCGTCGCGAGAAGGCTCACCGCCGACAACGCCGCGGAGGTGCTGAGCGGGGCCGACCTCGTGCTCGACGGCACCGACTCGTTCGACACCCGCCTCCTCGTCGCGGCCGCCTGCGAGAGCCTCGGCGTGCCCCTCGTGTGGGGCGTCGTGCAGGAGTTCCACGCGCAGGTCACGGTCTTCTGGTCGGCGCCGCCCGCGGGCACGACCGCGACGAGGCTCAGCGACCTGTACCCCGCCGGGTCGGCCGGCGACCTCCCGAGCTGCGCCGACGTCGGCGTGCTCGGCGCGCTCGTGATGCACGTCGGATCGATCATGGCGACGCAGGCGATCCTGCTGATCACCGGTATCGGCGAGCCGCTCGTCGGGCGCATCGCCCTCGTCGATGCGCTGCGCGGCACCACGCGCGAGGTGCCGCTCACGGGATCCTCGGGCCGCCCGGGCGCGGCGTCTCCCGAGCCCGTCGAGATCCGCGCGGCCGACCTGATACCCGACACGATGCTCCTCATCGACGTGCGCGCGGCGGGCGAGCGGGAGAGATCGGGCGTTACCGGCGCGATGGCGCTGCCTCTCCCCGAGATCCTGCGCGACCCGCGCGCGGCTGCCGAGCGGATCAGCGAACGCGCCGCGGGCCGCGACATCGTCACCGTCTGCGCGGCTGGCGTCCGTTCGGCGCGCGCGACGGCCGTGCTCGCGCGGGAGGGCCTCAGAACCCGGTCGCTCGCCGGCGGAATCGCGGCCTGGAACGCGCTCGGATCCGCGGATCCGGCCGGCGATCGCGCGGGCGCATGAGCGCGCTCGTCCCGATCGGCGAGCATCGCGAGCGGATCCTCGCGGCCGTCTCACGCCTCGGCTCCGAGGAGCTGCCGGTCACCGGCGCCGAGGGCCGCACGCTCGTCGCCGATGCGCTCTCCCTTCTCGATATCCCCGCCTTCGACAACTCGGCGATGGACGGGTTCGCGGTGCGCTTCGATGACGTCAAGGCCGGTGGTGCGACGCTGCGGGTCGTCGCGGACGTGCCCGCCGGATCCGCGGACGATCCCCGCCTCGCCGCGGGAGACGCGGCGAGGATCATGACGGGCGCGCCGGTACCGACAGAAGCCGATGCGATCGTGCCGTTCGAGGACACGGCGGGCGGCCTGGCCGACTCGCTCGGATCCATCCGCGTCACGCGCGCACCCCGCGCCCGCGGCGCGCACATCCGGCGTCGCGCGGAGGATCTCGCGGCGGGCGACATCGCCCTTCCGGCCGGCCGGCCGCTCGGCCCCCTCCAGATCTCCTCGCTCATCGCTTCCGGGGTGACCTCCGTCGCGGTCGCGCGCCGACCCCGCGTCGCCGTCGTCTCGACCGGCGCGGAACTCACCGCGCCCGGTGTCGTGCCGGGCGCCAGCGAGATCCCCGACTCGAACTCGACCCTGCTCGAACGCCTGTGCGCCCAGGCCGGCGCCGAGGTCGTCGTCAGAGCGCACGTCGGCGATGATCCCGCAGAGCTGCTCGAGCGGCTGGAGCACACGGCGGCCGACGTCGTGATCACCTCGGGCGGCGTCAGCGCCGGCGCGTACGAACCCGTCAAGCTCGCGCTCGATAAGCGGATCCGCTTCGACCGGGTCGCGATGCAGCCCGGCAAACCGCAGGCGTTTGGCGTGCTGGAAGACGGCGCGCTGTTCTTCGGCCTCCCCGGCAACCCCGTGAGCGTCGCGGTGTCGTTCGAGATGTTCGTGCGGCCCGCACTGCTCGCGCTCCAGGGGCGCGCCCAGATCGATCGGCCGCGCGGGAGGTTCCCGGCGACCGAGGGCTGGCGCACGCCCGTCGGCCGCACGCAGGTCATCCCCGTCGCGTGGGACGGCGCGGGCGTGCGCCCCGCGACCGCGGGGGGTTCCGGATCCCACCTCGCCGGCGGCCTCGGGCTCGCCGACGCCTACGCGATCGTCGACGCCGAGACGGCGTTCGTCGCGCCGGGCGACGTCGTGGATGTCATGCTGTTCGCATGAGCACTTTCACCCACCTCGATGCCTCCGGCCATGCCCGCATGGTCGACGTCACGCAGAAACAGCCGACGGTCCGCGCCGCCACGGCGCGCGGATTCGTGCGCGCAGCCGCCTCGACGATCGCGGCGCTGCGCGACGGATCCGTGCCCAAGGGGGACGTGCTCGCCGTGGCGCGCGTCGCGGGGATCCAGGCCGTGAAGCGCACGCCCGAGCTCCTGCCGCTCGCGCACGTGATCGGCGTGCACGGGGCGAGCGTCGATCTGCGCGTCGACGACGACGGCGTCTTCATCGAGGCGACGTGCCGGACCGCCGACCGCACGGGGGTCGAGATGGAGGCCATCACGGCCGTCACGGTCGCGGCGCTCGCCGTGCTCGACATGGTCAAGGGCATCGATCGCACGGCGCTCATCGAGAGCGCCCGCATCGTGAAGAAGACGGGCGGTCGCAGCGGCGACTGGGTCCGCGACGGAGAGGGGTTCTGATGGCCGAGCATCTGCCTCCCGAGGCGCTCGACGAGTGGACGCGCGCCGCCTGCGCCGAGCTCGGGCTGAGCCCCGCCGACGTCGATATCGCGCTCGTGCTCGACCTCGCCCGCGACGTCGCACACGGGGTTGCCCGCCCCGCGGCGCCGCTCACGGCCTTCCTCGCGGGCCTCGCGGCCGGGCGCGACGGCGACGCGGCCGGGGCGATATCCCGGGTCACGGCGCTCGCGAAGGGGTGGAACGCATGACGACGGTTCGCTACTTCGCGGCCGCTGAGGAGGCCGCCGGCCTCGCCTCCGAGCGGCGCACGGAGCCGACGCTCGACGCGCTCCGCCTCGGCATCGTCGCCGACCACGCGGGTCTTGCCGGCATCCTGCCGCGCTGCGCCGTGCTCGTCGACGGATCCCGTCACGACGACGACGTCGCGCTCTGCGGATCCGAGACGATCGACGTGCTGCCGCCGTTCGCGGGCGGGTGAGCGTCAGGCGTGATCCTCGCCGCTGAGCTGCGCGAGCGCGTGCGGCGCGACGCGGAGGATCAGCGGCATCGACTCGGTGACCGCCCGCGGGGATCCGGGCAGATTCACGACGAGCGCATCGCCCGACGCGCCCGCGACGCCTCGGGACAGCAGCGCGCCGGGCGCCTCGGATCCGAGCGCGCGCAGGGCGTCCGAGATCCCGGGGATCTCGCGGTCGATGACCTCGCGCGTGCCCTCGGGGGTCTCATCGCGCGGGGCGATGCCCGTACCTCCCGTCGTGACGACGAGGCGCGCGCCCGATGCGATCGCCGCGCGGATGGCGCCTGAGACGCTCGCGGATCCGTCGGGGACGACGCGGAGATCCGCCTGCCATCCCTGGTCGGCGAGCGCCTGAACCGCCGCGGGTCCCGCGAGATCCTCGCGCTGCCCCGCGAAGGAGCGGTCGCTCACGGTGATGACGGCGGCGCGGATCACTCGGGGCGATCCAGCAGGTCGGGGCGGCGCTCGCGCGTGCGCTCGAGCGACTGGTCGCGGCGCCAGTCGGCGATCTTCGCGTGGTGGCCGCTGAGCAGCACGTCGGGCACGGTGAGGCCGCGCCATTCGGCCGGCTTGGTGTAGATCGGGTACTCGAGCATGCCGAGCTCGTGCGATTCCTCGACGAGGCTCTCGGGGTTGCCGACGACGCCGGGGATGAGCCGACCGATCGCCTCGATCATGGCCATCGACGCCACCTCGCCGCCGTTGAGCACGTAATCGCCGATGCTCACCTGCCGTACGCGCCCGCGGGAGGCGTAGTGGTCGAGCACGCGCTGGTCGATGCCCTCGTAGCGGCCGCACGCGAACACGAGGTGGCTCTCCTCGGCGAGCTCGCGCGCCGTGGACTGGGTGAACACCTCGCCGGACGGGGTCGGTACGACGAGCACCGAGTCGTCGCCGAGGATCTCGTCGAGCGCCTCGCCCCACGGCTCGGGCTTCATCACCATGCCGGCCCCGCCGCCGTACGGCGTGTCGTCGACGGTGCGGTGGCGATCGTGGGCGTGATCGCGGAGGTCCTTGACGCGCAGGTCGAGCACTCCGGATTCGCGCGCCTTGCCGATGAGCGAGACATCGAGGACATCGAAGAAGGACGGGAAGATGGTCACGATATCGATGCGCACCCCCCGATGCTATTCCTCATTTCTGGCACGTCTCTTCATCTGGCAGATGAAGAGACGTGCCAGAAATGAAGGTTTGGGGGGTCAGACCGCCGAGTAGGCCACGATTCCTCGGCGCACCGCGTCCAGGGACCGGCGAGCCGTGCGGGAGAGGTCGCCCTCGGCGACCATCGAGATCTGGTCGAGCAGGTCGATCGTCTGCTTCGTCCAGCGCACGAAGTCGCCGGCGGCCATGTCAGCCGCGCCGAGCACGCGATCGAGCAGCTGGCCGTTCGCCCACATGTGCATCGCCTGCGCCAGGCCCGGCGCGATCGGCGATGTGCCGGGCAGCCGGTGCTGCTGCTCGAGGTCATCGAGATCGGCCCACAGCCGGTCGGTCGCGTCGAGGGCATCGCGGAACGGTCCGCGCGGCAGCGGGCCCTCGCCCTGCTCAGTGCGCCGCGGCTCGTAGACGAGGCAGCACGCGAGCGCCGCGAGCGAGGCGGGATCGAGGCTCGTCCACAGCTCCTGCCGCAGCGACTCGGCCACGAGCAGGTCGCGGTCGCCGTAGATGCGCTTCATGCGGGCGCCCGTATCCGTCAGGGTCGCCTCGCCCTTCTCGATCGCCACGTAGTCGAGCACGACGAGCACATCGACGATCCGGTCGAACTGGCGTGCGACCGTGCCCGTGCGCGTGTCGATCTCGCGGCGCAGCTTGTCGGTGCGCCGCTTCAGGTGGTAGTACCGCTCGCCCCAGCGCGCGTGCTTCTCGCGGTCGGCGCACTGGTGGCAGGGGTGTCGCTGCATGTTCTTCTTCAGCCGCGCCATCTTCTGGCGCCGCTGCTCCGTGCGCGCCTTCGACGCCGAGACGTCCTTGCGCGCCTTCTTCTCGAGGTCGCTCAGCTCGCGCCGGATCCCCGCATACTCGGCGAAGTCGCCCAGGTGGCAGGTCATCGCCTCGAGGTACCCGTCGAGCGATTCCTCGGCCCGCTTGACCTCCCGCGCGATGTCGACCACCGCGCGGTCGGCCTGGAACTGCGCGAACGACGACTCGAGGATGTCGCGCGCGGCGGGCCGGCCGTACTGGTCGATGAGGTTCACGGCCATGTTGTACGTCGGCCGGAACGACGAGTTCAGCGGGTAGGTGCGGCGCGAGGCGAGCGAGGCCACCGCCTCGGGGTTCATGCCGTCCGACCAGTGCACGACCGCGTGTCCCTCGACATCGATTCCGCGCCGGCCCGCGCGGCCCGTCAGCTGCGTGTACTCCCCCGACGTGATCGGCGCCCTCGTCTCGCCGTTGAACTTCTCGAGCTTCTCGAGCACGACCGTGCGAGCCGGCATGTTGATGCCGAGCGCGAGCGTCTCGGTCGCGAAGACGACCTTCACGAGCTTCTTCTGGAAGAGCTCCTCAACGACCTCCTTGAACGCCGGGAGGAGGCCCGCGTGGTGCGCCGCGATGCCGCGCTCGAGGTCCCTCGACCACTCGTAGAAGCCCAGCACGCCCAGGTCCTCGTCCTGCAGCGCCGCCGTGCGCTCGTGCACGATGCGGCGGATCTCGCTGCGCTCCTCGGGCGTCGTGACGCGGATCCCCGCGTGCCGCGTCTGCACGACCGCCTGGTCGCACCCGACGCGGCTGAAGATGAAGAAGATCGCGGGCAGCAGGTGCTGGCGATCCAGCAGCTCGATCGCGCGGGCGCGGTCGAGCCGTCCGCCCCCGCGCGGCGGCCGGACGACCTGCTTTCCCCGCCCCCGGCCGCGGTGGTGACCGCCGCCGCCCGAGCTCAGCCCCGGGCCCATGCGCAGGAGCTCGCGGTTCACGTCGGTGCCGCGGCCGTCGAACAGGGGCACCAGCTCGCCGCGGGCGAGCACGTGCTGCTCGAGCGGCACGGGCCGGATCTCCGAGACGATGACCTCGGTGCCGCCGCGCACGGTGCCGATCCAGTCGCCGAACTCCTCGGCGTTCGACACCGTCGCCGACAGCCCCACGAGCCGAACGCTCTGCGGGAGGTGGATGATGACCTCCTCCCACACCGCGCCGCGGAACCGGTCCGCGAGGTAGTGCACCTCGTCCATGACGACGTAGCGGAGGTCGTCGAGGGCGCCCGATCCGGCGTAGATCATGTTGCGCAGGACCTCGGTCGTCATCACGACGACGCGCGCGTGCGAGTTGATGTTCGTGTCGCCGGTGAGCAGGCCGACGTTGTCGGCGCCGTACACCTCCTGCAGCTCGCGGAACTTCTGGTTCGACAGCGCCTTCATGGGCGTCGTGTAGAACGCCTTGTCGCGCGCGGAGGCCATCGCGAGGTGGATCGCGAACTCGCCGACGATCGTCTTCCCCGCCCCCGTCGGGGCGGCCACGAGCGCGCTCGATCCGCGCTCGAGCGCGCGGCAGCCCTCGAGCTGGAACGGATCGAGGTCGAAGCGCTGCGCGCGAGCGAACGCCGCCGTCTCGGGGTAGTCGCGCTCGGCGCGCGCCTCGGCGTAGTTTTCAGCGGGCGTCGCGGAGCTCATTCCCCCATCTCACCACGGCGGGTCACGCTCCGGTGGATCCGAGGTTCTCCCGCAGCGTGCGGCCCGTCCATTCCGTGCGGTACGAGCCGCGGTTCTGCAGCTCGGGCACGACCTCGTCGACGAAGCGATCGAGGCCGGTCGGAGTGATCGACGGAATGATCATGAACCCGTCGCTCCGGCGCTCCTGCACCGACTCGTCGATGATCTGCGCGACCTCGGACGCGGTTCCCACCAGCGGCGAGCGACGCGTCGTCGTCGCGACCACGACGGCACGTGCGGTCAGGCCCTCTGCCTCGGCCCGCTCGATGAGCTCGGCCGCCTGCGCGCGATTGTCCGTGTGTACCTTCGCGCGCCCCGCCGACAGCTCCACGCCCTCGACGACGTCGCCGATCGGCGGCAGCGCGCCCTCGGCGTCGAAGCCCTCGAAGCGGCGGCCCCAGATCGTCTCGATCTGGCGCACCGCGGTCGCGGGGCTCACCTGATCCCACCGGTCGCGCTCGGCCTGCTCGAGCGCCTCCTCGTGCGTGTCGCCGAGGGCGAACCCGGTGCCGGGCAGGATCTTGAGCGCGTCGTCCGCGCGGCCGTGCGCCGTGAGCCGGCGACGCATATCGGCCGCGAAGTCCTCCGCGGCGGGACCGGCGGCGAACGGCGAGAAGATCGCGTCGGCGTAGCGGGCGGCGATCTCGCGCCCCTCGGGCGACACACCGGCCTGCATCACGACCGGGCGGCCCTGCGGGGTCGGCGGAACGGTCGGCCGGGCGGCGATGTCGAAGAACTCGTCCGACACGCGCACCTCTTCGCCCGTTCCCGCCGCGTCCCACAGCGCGAACACGGCGTCGGTGAACGACTCGGCCCGCGCGTAGCGGTCGTCGTCGGCGAGGAAGCCGCCCCGGCGGAAGTTCGCCCCGAAGAAGGCGCCGTGGCTCGTGACGAGGTTCCACGCGGCGCGCCCGTTCGACAGCGCGTCGAGCGTTGCGAGCTGGCGCGCGAACTCCGCCGGCTCGTTGAAGGTCGTGCTGAGCGTCGCGACGAGCCCGATGTGCGAGGTCTGGCGCGCCACCTGCGCGAGCTGCACGAGCGTGTCGGGGCGGCCGACGACGTCGAGGTCGTGGATCTCGCCCGCATGCTCGCGCAGGCGCAGCCCCTCGGCGAGGAACATGAGGTCCATGAAGCCGCGCTCGGCGGTGCGGGCGAGGTGCGCGAACGAGGCCGGGTCGATCTGGCTGCCCGATTCCGGGCGCGTCCAGATCGTCGTCGCGTTGACGCCCGGGAAGTGCGCCCCGAGGTGAACCTGGCGCTTCGTCATCGGGTCGTTCCTTCCGGTGCCGCGTATCTGCTGGCGGGCCGTTCGAGCCCGATTCTCTCGCGCAGCGTGCGCGCGGATCCGCGGGCCCCGGCGATCGCGCGTGCGGCGCGCGCGTTCGCGGCGGCGGATCCGGTCAGCACGACGCCGTCGGCGCCCGACGCCGCGCGCACGAACGCGGCCCACGCCGCGAACTGCTCGTCGTCGGAGCGCGCGTGCGGGGCGGCGATCACGCTCTCGGGATCGAGATCGACCAGCACCCGCACGGGGCGGGCGCCGGCGAGCTCCCGCACGCGGCGGGCGGTCTCCCCCGCGCGCGGACCCGAAACGCGCACGATGTCGGCCTCGGCGGCCGCGACCTCGAGCGATGAATCGTCGAGCGCCGCCTCGACGATCACGGGGATCTGGCCCTGCGGCGAGCGCGGCACGATCGAGGGGCCCTTGACGCTGAACCACTCGGTCTCGACGTCGACGTAGTGCACGCGGCCGGCGTCGATGAACCGACCGGTCGACTCATCACGGATCTCGGCGTCGTCCTCCCACGAGTCCCACAGACGGCGCGACGTGTCGATGACCGCGGCCGCCTCCGCCCAAGCGGTCTCGGATTCGGGCGCGGGGCGGCGTCCGACGGCGGAAGCCTCTGCCGCCGTCTCCGAGACGCCGACGAGCCAGCCGGCGCGGCCGGCCGAGCTCCAGTCGAGGCTCTGGATCGCCTTGGCGACGTTGAACGGTTCGGTGTGCGTGACGCGCACGCGCGGCGCGACCGCGATCCGGGGCGCCTCGGTGACGGCCGCGGCCGCGACGAGCGGCGCGTCGAGCGAGGATCCGCCCGCGCCGTCGAGCGTGCCGTCATCGACGAGCGCGAGGTCGGCGCCCGCCTCGTCGAGCGCGGTGATCGTCGAGAGCACGCCGTCAACGGATCCGTCCTGCCGCACCTCGGCCGCCACGATCGGCGACACGAGGTTCTTGACGTAGCAGCGGCTGAGGATCGTGTCGCCCGCGTACGGGCCGAACGGGGTCACGGGGATCCACCCCTCGCGCTCGTACAGCGCCATGGCCTGCGGCTGCTCGCTGCCGGTCTGCAGGAACAGCTCGCGGAAGCCCTCCTCGCTCGCCGCCTGCTCGATCGCGGTCATCAGCGCGACCGCGACGCCGAGGCGGCGGCCGCGCTCGTGCACGAAGAGCCGCTTGACCTCGCCGAAGTCGCCGGTGCGCTTGAGGGCGACCGTGCCGACGGGCTCGCCGCCGGACGTCGCGATGAGGGTGACGAGGATCGTGTCGGTGTCGACCTCGACGCGCGGCACCTGATCGCGCACGTGCGCGTAGCGCGGCTGGATCTCGGCGTCCATCTGGTCGCGGAACGCGGTGACGTGCTCGTCGAACCAGTCGGTGCGGGTGATCTGAACGCTCATCGGCGTGCGGCCTCCAGGTCGTGATGGGCCTCGGAGATCGATCGCGCGGCCTGTCTCAGCGTATCGGCGTCGTGGCGCGCGAACGTCAGGCGGATCCGCGCGAGCGTGTCGGCCGTCGCGGTCCCCGCGGGCGAGAACTGGCTTCCCGGATTCACGAGGATTCCGCGGTTCGCGAGGTGCTCGGCGAGCTCGTCCGCGCCGACCCGGTTCAGCCTGACCCAGGCGAAGAGGCCGCCCTCTGGGGTTGCCACGTCGATCGCGTCGCCGAGGCCGTCGCGCAGCCCGCCGATGAGCGCCTCGGCCCGCACGGCGTACTCGGCGGTCGCGCGGCGAGCGATCTCGTCGAACCGGCCGCGGCGCGCCGCGATCTCGGCGACGATCTCCTGAATGAGGCTCGACGGGTGCTGGTCGGTGCGCGCGCGGATGTCGACCGCGCCCGGGTACGCCCACTCGGGCAGCACGAGCCAGCCCACGCGCAGCCCCGGCCCGAGCACCTTCGAGAACGTGTTCGCGTGGATGACGCGATCGCTCGCCGGGTCGAGGTCGGGGATGACTTCCCCCGCCCACCGCAGCGTCGCGTACGGGTTGTCGGAGACGACGACGAAGCCGTAGCGCTCCGCGAGCTCGACGAGGCGCACGCGGCGCTCCGGGGCGAGCACGGCGCCAGAGGGGTTCTGGAAGTCGGGCACGACGTACACGGCCGCCGGGCGCAGACCGGCCGACAGCTTCGCCTCGAGCGCGTCGACGTCGAGCCCGTGCGCGTCGGTCGGCACCGTCTCGACGACGGCGCCCGTGAGCTGGGCGACCGACAGCGCGAGCGGGTACAGCGGGCTCTCCACGACGAGCACGTCGCCGGGGTTGACCGTGGACTGCAGCGACACCGAGATCGCGTGCAGGGCACCGTTCGTGATGAACACGCGCGACGGATCGACGCCCTCGCGAGCCGCGATCCATTCGCGCAGCTCGAGGCTGCCGGGTCGCGCCGCGTAGTCGAGCGCCCGCGCGCGACGAACAGGATCCGCGATCACGGCCGCCGTGGCGTCAGCGATCTCGTCGGCAGGCAGGAGACCGACGTCCGGCGATCCGCTCGTGAGCGCGACGGATCCCTCAGGCGGCACGCCCAACACCCGCCCGAAGGTCGTCGGCGCCGTAAGGCCGCGCACGCGGTCGGCAAGCTGCAGGGTGTGGTTCGTCATGCGGGAACCTCGTGTCTCGTCAGAACGGTCGTCGTGTGGTCCTCGGAGAGGAAGCCGTCGGGCGCGAGCAGCCCGTGCGGGTCGAACACGGCCTTGAGGCGGCGCTGCAGCGCGAGCTGCGCCTCGCCCAGCTCGTCGGCCAGCCACGGGCGCTTCGCGCGGCCGATGCCGTGCTCGCCGGACAGCGTCCCCCCGAGGTCGAGGGCGCGGCGCACGAGGGCATCGGCCGCCCGCACGAGCCGCTCCGGGGGCTCGGTCTCGCCCGGCTGCTGCGGCGTGAACACGGTGGGGTGCAGGTTGCCGTCGCCGGCGTGCGCGACGACCTCGGTCGACACCCCGAACTCGGCGCCGATCTCGCGCAGCGCGGCGAGCGCGGGCACGACCTGCGATCGCGGCACCGCCATGTCCTCGCCGATCTTCCATGTGCCGGGCCGCGATCCCCTGCCCGAGCGGCGCAGCTCCGCGTATCGCAGCCCGTCCTCCGGGGACAGCACCTCGGGCGCGAGGCCGTCGGCCGCGAGCGCGCGCGTGATCTCGTCGATCTCGACGTCGGCGCCGGGCCCATCGGTGCTCACGAGCACGAGGGCGTCGCCGTGCCGGCGCTCGAGGTCGGTGCCGAGGTTCTCGTCGATGTTCTGCAGCGCGCCGCGGTCGATCAGCTCGACGCCCGACGGACGCACGCCGGATCCCGTCGCCGCGCGGATCGCCCGGCCCGCCTCATCGAGGTTCGCCGCCGACACGATCAGCGAGCGCTCGCGGGCGGGCGCCGGCACGAGGCGCAGCGTCGCGCCCACGACGATGCCGAGGGTTCCCTCGCTGCCGACGAAGAGCGCGGTGAGGTCGAGCCCGGTCACGCCCTTGACGGCGCGGTGACCGGTCGAGAGCAGCTCGCCGTCGGCGAGCACGACGTCGAGGGCGAGCACCGCGTCGCGCGTCACCCCGTACTTCACGCAGCGCAGGCCGCCGGCGCCCGTGGCGATGTTTCCGCCGATCGAGCTGCGCGCGCTCGAGGCCGGATCGGGCGCGTACATGAGGCCGTGCTGCCGCGCCGCGGCGTCGATCCGGGCCGTGATCGCGCCCGGTCCGACGACGGCGACCTGGTCGTCCGGATCGACCGCGATGGCGTCGAGGCGCTCGGTCGAGAGCACGATGCCTCCCGGCGTCGCGATGGCGCCCCCGGACAGGCCTGTTCCCGCGCCGCGCACGACGATGGGCGTGCGGAGGGACGTGGCGACGCGCGCGACGGCCTGCACGGCCGCGACCGAGCGCGGCGCGACCACGGCCGCCGCGGGCGACGCGGGCGCCACGCCCGTCTCGTCCGTCTGGTATCGGTCGTCGACCGGCAGGATCTCGTCGGGCCCGAGCACGCCCCGCAGCGCGCTCAGAACCGCGCTCACGAGGCCACCACCTCGGGCAGCGCGTCGACGAGCCGACGGGTGTAGGCCTCGCGCGGCCGCAGGAACACGTCGTCGACGTCGCCGTGCTCGACGATTCGGGCATCCTTCATGACGATGACCCTATCGGCCACGTGATGCACGACGCCGAGGTCGTGCGAGACGAACACGAGCGACATGCCCCGCTCCGCTTGGATCTCCGCGAGCAGGTCAAGCACCTGCGCCTGCACCGAGACGTCGAGCGCGCTCGTGGGCTCGTCGCACACGAGCACGAGCGGATCCGGCGCGAGCGCCCGCGCGATCGCGACGCGCTGCCGCTGGCCGCCGGACAGCGAGCGCGGGTGGCGTTCGAGCACGGCGGCCGGCAGCCCGACGCGGTCGAGCAGCCACTCGGCGCGCTCCCGCGCGGCGCGCCCCGTGAGCCCCGTCGCCCTCGTCGACTCGGCGATCACGCGCGCGACGTCCCAGCGCGGGTCGAACGAGCTCAGCGGATCCTGCGAGATGAGCTGCACCGCACGGCGCCGGCGGCGGCGATCCCGTTCGGGCAGCGGCGCCCACGCCTCGCCCTCGAGCCGTACCTCGCCCGCATCGGGATCCGTGAGGCCGAGCAGCAGGTTCACGACCGTCGACTTGCCGGATCCCGACTCGCCGACGATGCCGAGGGTCTCGCCCCGCGCGAGGTCGAGCGACACGTCGTCGACCGCGACGCTGCGCCGGAACGCCTTCTTCAGCCCCGTGGCCTCCAGCACGATCTCCCCGCGGTCGATCGTCCGCAGAGGAAGCGGCTCGCGCGCCGCCTTGCCGCCGTCGTCCGCGCGGGACAGCCGCAGGCCGCGCGAGTCGGCCGACGGGACCGCCGCGATCAGCCGTCGCGTGTACTCGGTCGTGGGGGCGCCGAGCACCTCGTGCGCCGGGCCCTGTTCGACGACGACGCCGTCCTTCATCACGATGACGTGGTCGGCGATCCCCGCGACGACGGCGAGGTCGTGCGAGATCAGAAGCAGCCCGCTGCCCGCGTCCACGCGGCGCCGCAGCGTGTCGAGCACCTGCCGCTGCACCGTCACGTCGAGCGCCGTGGTGGGCTCGTCCGCGATGATCAGCCGCGGGTTCGCCGCGATCGCCGCGGCGATGAGCGCGCGCTGGCGCAGCCCGCCCGACAGCTCGTGCGGGTGCTGGTCGATGCGCTCGTCCGCGCGGGGCACGCCCACCTGTTCGAGCAGCTCGATCGCGCGGGCGCGCGACGCCTGGCGCGGCACGATGTGGTGGGTGTGCAGCACCTCCGCGATCTCGGCGCCGACCGTGCGCAGCGGATCGAGCGAGACGAGCGCGTCCTGCAGCACCATGCCGATCTGCCCGCCGCGCACGCGGCGCCAGTCGGTCTCGCTGAAGGATCGCGCATCGCGCCCGCCGATGTCGATCAGGTCGGCCGAGACCCGTCCGTTCGGGCCCTCGAGCCCGAGGAGGGTGCGCGCGGTGACCGACTTGCCGGATCCCGATTCCCCCACGATCGCGACGCACTGTCCGGGCAGGACCGAGAACGTCACGCCGCTCACGACCGTCGTGCGCGGTGCGCGCTTCACCGGCGCGCCGAAGCTCACCGAGAGGTTCTCGACGGCGACGAGGGGGTCGAGGCTCACGAGAATCTCCTGTCCGCGACGTGCTGGAACCAGCGGCCGACGATTGTGACGGCGATGACCGTCACGGTGATGAACAATCCGGGGAACAGTCCCGCCCACGGCGCGATGCGCAGGATGTCGCGGCCCTCGGAGAGCATGACTCCCCACTCGGGCGTCGGGGGCTGTGGCCCGAGTCCGAGGAAGCTGAGCCCGCTCACCGCGAGGATCGACGTTCCGATGTCGATCGCCGCGAGCACCGGCACCGCGGTCAGGGCGTTCGGCAGCACGTGCTCGATGAGCACCGCGGCGCGCGACCTGCCGTAGACGGCGGAGTGTGCGACGTAGTCGGTGCGGGTCACGATCATCGTCTGGCTGCGCACGACGCGGGCGTACAGCGGCATTCCGGCGATGCCGATCGCGATGGCGATATTGCCGATGCCCGGCCCGGTGAACGTCACGACGAGCATGGCGAGCAGGATCGCGGGAAGCGACGAGAACACGTCGATCACGCGGGTGAGCGCCTCGTCGAGCAGCCGCCCCACCGCGCCGCGCAGGAACGCGCCGGACAGTCCCGCGCCGATGCCGAGGATCGTGCCGCCGACCACACCGATCGCCGTGGCCGCGATGCCGATCAGGATCGAGTACCGCGCGCCGTGCACGACGCGCGAATACACGTCGCGCCCGAGCCGGTCGGTTCCGAACCAGTGCTCGCCCGACGGCCCGCGCAGGCTGTTGGCGACGTCGCTGCGGATCGGATCCCACCCCGTGAACAGCCCGGGCCACACGACGAAGAGCGCGATCAGCGCGAGCACGGCGGCCGCGGCGATGACGGTCGGCGTCGGCGCGGGCCGTCCGCCGCGGGGCTTCAGGCCGCCATCCGCGGATATCTCGACCTTCGGCCGACGCACCAGGTTCGTGACGCTCATCGCGCGCCTCCTCGCAGCCGCGGATCCGCGAGCGTGTAGAGCAGGTCGAGCAGCGTGGACACGACGACGTAGATGGCGGCCGCGAGCAGCACGACACCGATCACGACGGGAACGTCCTTGTTGCTGACGGCCTGCAGGCTGATGGATCCGATGCCGGGACGGCCGAACACGGTCTCCGTGATCACGGCGCCGCCGAGCAGGCCGCCGACGAGGCTGCCGATCACGGTCATCCCGGGCAGTGCGGCGTGGCGCAGCGCGTGGCGCCACACGACGAGCGATTCGCGCACGCCGCGCGAGCGCACGGTCACGATGAACGGCTCGGTCAGCGTGCGCTCCATCGATTCGCGCAGCACCTGGCTGAGCAGGCCCGCCGTCGGCAGAGCGAGGGTGAGCGCGGGGAGCACGAGCGAGCGCACGCTCCCGGCGCCGGCGGCCGGGAACCAGCCGAGCTGGAAGGAGAACAGGAACAGCAGGAGCAGGCCCGACCAGAACACGGGGACCGAGACGAACACGAGCTCGAGGGTCGAGAGCACCCCGCGGCGCACGCGGGCCCGGCCGACCGAGGCGGTCGAGAGCACCACGGCGATGATCACGGCGAGGATGCCGGCCGTGAGCGCGAGCACGAAGGTCGAGCCGAGCTGGTCGGCGAGGATCGCGGTGACGGGCTGGCGCTGCACGTAGGACGTGCCGAGGTCGCCGGTCGCGAGGCGGCCGAGGAACTCGACGTACTGCTGCCAGGCCGACTGATCGAGGCCCCAGTCGCGGGCGAGCGAGGCGCGCAGCTCGGCGTCGGCGAGGTCTCCCGCCAGGATGTCGATGGGCGAGCCCGGCACGAGCTGCAGCGTCCAGAACGCCGCGCTCGCCGTGAGCCACAGCACGATGACGCCCGAGATCACGCGGCGCACAAGCACCGCGAGCAGCGGGTGCACGCCCGCACGACGGGGCGCCTCGACCGCGACGGCGCTCATTCGGCGACCCACACGTCGTAGGAGCTCGCGGGTCCGTTGGTCTTCGCCTCGAAGCCCAGCCCGCCCACGCGGTCGCTCGCCGCGATCGTGTACACGGGGTGGAAGAGCGGAATGTATCGGGCGTCCGACACGACCGACTCCTGAATCTCGTCGAACACGGCCTTGCGCGCGGCGGGATCGGTCGAGCGCTTGCTCTCCTCCACGAGATCGTCGAGATCACCGGTCGCGTCGGGGTCGTCGAGGTACAGGAACCCCGCGCTCGTAAACAGGCTGCGGAACATCGTGGTCGGGTCGGCGGTCTGCAGCGTGTTCGGGTAGATCGACCACGTGCCCTTCGCGTTCTCGTCGCTGTACTGCGCCGCGGTGATGATCTGCAGGTCGAGATCCATGCCGATGTCGTCGCGCAGCGACGACTGGATCGCCTGCAGCAGGATGTCGCGCTCATCGCGCACGTACGGCTCGGGATAGCCGACCTCGATCGTCAGCCGCTCGCCGTCCTTCGTGCGGTAGCCCTGCGCGTCGCGTCCGGTCCAGCCGGCCTCGTCGAGCAGCGCATTCGCCCCGTCGACGTCGTTGCCCCACGCGCCGACGAGATCCTCGTCGAAGTACTCGTTGTCGGGGCCGAGGCTCGAGTACGCGCGCTCGACCGTGCCGAGGTACTGGCCGCGCACGATCGCGTCGAGGTCGACGCCGTCGCGGAGCGCCTGGCGCACGCGCACGTCGTCGGCGGGCGCGTGGTTGATGTTGACGTTGAGGCTGAACGCCGTTCCGGTGGACGGCCCGCGCAGGTACTGGAACCCGGGCACGTCCTCGAAGACCTGCGTGTCGGTGACCTGCACGTTCTCGATGACGTCGACCTGATCGGCGGTCAGCGCTCCCGTGCGCACGGTCGCCTCGGGCAGGAACCGGTAGACCGCCTCGTCGACGTGGGCGCGCCCCGTGTGCGCCGCATAGCCGGGCGCCCAGTCGTAGTCGTCCCGCGCGGAGAACGACACGCTCTGGCCCGGGATCCACTCGTCGATGACGAACGGACCCGTCGTGATGAGCGTCGGGTCGTCGGCGCGGCAGTGGTCGCCGCCCTGATCGAACGCCGCGGGGGCGAGGATCGACGTCCACACGTCGGACGCGGCGTCGAGGAACGCCGCATCGGGCTCGGTCAGCGTCATCTCGATCGTGTGGTCGTCGACCACGCGGCTCGACGCGTACGAGCTCAACGACGTCTTGCCGCTCAGCGTCGAGTCCTCCGCCGTGATGGCGTCGTAGTTCGTCTTCACGATCTCGGCGTCGAGTCTCGTGCCGTCGCTGAACGTGACGTCGTCGCGCAGGTGGAAGGTGTAGACCGTCTCGTCGTCAGAGATCTCCCACGACTCGGCGAGCCACGGCACGTAGCTGCCATCGAGCTGCTTGCCGACGAGCGACTCCGCGTAGTTGCGGATGATCGGGAAGGCGTTCTGCTGGCTCGAGGCGTGCGGGTCGTAGCAGTCGGGCTCGATGCTCACGCCCCACGTGACGGTGCCGCCCTCGGCGGGCGTGTCCGTCGCCGCAGGACCGGAGGCGTCACCGCAGCCCGCGAGCAGCGTCGCGGAGACGATCGCCACCGCGGCGGCGGTCGCCGTGCGGAGGATTCGTGACGTCATGGGAGGGTCCTGTCGTAAGGGTTCGCGGTCGTGTCGTGCCCGAAGGGCCTTACGTCCGACGGCCGCCGCGGTCGAGCAGCCCGCGGCGGGCGAGCTCGGGCGCGAGCCCGTCGGCCATCCACCGCGTCTCTTCGAGGTTGGGGAAGCCCGACACGATCACGTCGTGGATGCCGATGTCGGCGAGTTCCGTCAAGCGATCGGCGATGGCGGCGTGGCTGCCGACGAATCCCGTCGCGGCGCCGCCCGCGAGCAGCCCGAAGCCGCCCCAGATGCCGGGCGCGACCCACAGCGAGGTCGGGTCGTCGACGTTCGCGTTCGCGATGAGCGCCTGGCCGCGCTGCTGTCCGACCGACTGCCGGGCGAGGAGCTGCTCGCGCAGCGCCGCCTGGCGCTCGTGGTCGATGCCGTCGAGCAGAGCGAGCGCGTCGCGCTCCGCCTGCTCGTGCGTGTCGCGCGCCAGGATCCACCCGCGCACGCCGAAGCGCACCTCGCGCCCCTGGGCGGCCGCGAGCGAGCGGATCCACTCGACCTTCTCGCGCAGCTGGTCGAGCGGCTCGAGCCACGACAGGTAGACGTCCGCGTAGCGCGCGGCGACGTCGCCGGCGTAGCTCGACGAGCCGCCGAACCACACCTCGGGCCGTTCGGGGATCTCAACGGACGGCACCTGGTCGAGGTCCGCGCCCCGCAGCGCGACGTGCGTGCCGTCGCGGTCGATCCGCTCGCCGCGGAAGAGCGCACGGTAGGCGTCGAGGAACTCGCCCGTGCGCAGGTACTGATCGGCCTTGTCGCCGAAGTCGCCGTGCTGTTCGGCCTCCGCGCCGGGCTCGCCCGTGACCACGTTGAGGGCGAGGCGCCCGCCGCTGAGCCGCTGCAGGCTGGCGGCGCGGTGCGCGAACGAGACGGCGGTCGCGGTGCGCGGGTGCAGCGCGACGAGCAGGCGCAGGCGCCTCGTCACCGCCGCGAGGGCGGAAGCGACGACCCACGGATCCTCGCAGTACGAGCCCGTCGGCACGAGCACGGAGTCGAAACCGGCCTCCTCCACGGCGAGGGCGACCTGCGTCAGGTACGACAGCGTCGGCGCGCGGAACGGCGAGCGCGGGGCGGCGTCATCGACGGTGCGCACGTTCGTGCCGCCGCGCTGCACGTCGCGCGATTCTCCCGCTGTCGGCAGATACCAGTGAAGCCGGATACCCTCTTCGGTCACGGCGCCACCCCCTTTCGCAATCGGATTCTCGTCCTTCGTCGGCGACGCTATCCGCGCACCGCCGTGCGGGAGAAACCGTCCGTCACATAGCGAAAGATGCCCGCAGAATCGCCGCGGCCCGCGGGCGCACCGATACGATCGCCACATGAGCGATCACTATCTCGACCCGTCCGACAAGCAGTACGTCTCGACCTACAAGGAGCACACGCCCGACGTGCTGAAGGCGTTCAACGACTTCAACAGCGCCGTGTTCGCGCCCGAGGGCCGCGAGGTTCCGCTGAAGTACCGCGAGCTGATCGCGGTGGCCGTGGCGATCACGACGCAGTGCGTCTACTGCATCGACGGCCACACCGCCAATGCGATGAAGGCGGGCGCGACCGAGGCCGAGATCGCGGAGGCCGCGTGGGTCGCCTCGGCGCTCAAGGCCGGCGGCGCGTACGCCCACGGCCGCCTCGCGTTCAAGCTCGGCGAGCCCCACAAGCACTGAGACCGACGATCGAGGGACGCCCGCGCGAGCGGGCGTCCCTCTTCAGTCGACGTCGACGAACAGGTCGGGGTTCTTCTTGCGCCGGCGCCAGTCGAACAGCACGCACAGCAGCGCGGCCAGCATGTAGAGCACGAACAGGATGCTCGCCACGAGCACCATGGTGATGACGTCGGCCGGCGGCGAGACGAGCATGCCGAAGACGAGGCACACGATCAGCACCCAGCGCCACGCCAGGATGACCTGCTTGCCGCGGATCACGCCGGCGAGGTTGAGCGCGACGATGAACACCGGAGTGACGAACCCGATGCCGACGATCACGAGCGTGCGGAAGACGAAGTTGTAGTACTCGATCGCGGTGAACAGCTGGCCGACCTGAGCGATGTCGTCCGGGAAGAACGACGACATCACCGTGATGATGTTCGGCAGCAGGAACAGCGCCAGCACGACGCCGCCGAGGAACAAAGGGATCGCCGCGCCGACGAACCCGATCGCATACCAGAACTCGCGGCGCGTGAGACCGGGGGTGATGAACCGCCAGATCTGCCAGAGCCACACGGGCGAGGAGATCACGATTCCCGCGATCAGTGCGATGCGGAAGCGCATGTCGAACGGCCCGGTGACCGTCGTGAACGTCAGCCGCGTGAAGTCGGAATCGCCGATGTTCTCGGCCACCTTCTGGATCGGGAAGGTGAGCCAGGTGATGATCCAGTCGGTCAGGAACGCCGACGCGATCATGCCCGCGAGGAGCGCGAGCGCCGCGATGATGAGCCGACGCCGAAGTTCGCGGAGATGCCCCGCAAGCGTCATCCGTCGTTCCTTCGGCAAGCCGCGCTCGCCTGCGGCACCCTCGCTCGGGAGGGAGCCTGCCATCCTCAGCTACTGCTTTGGCGTGTCAGGAGACGCGCCCTCAGAAGAGGGCGGTGTCGATGTTGCCGCGGTCGACGAACCATCCGTCTCGTCCGCCGCCTCGTTCTGCGCCGTGCCGTCGTCCTTCATCTGCTTGATCTCGCTCTTGAAGACGCGCGCGGACTGTCCCATGCTCTTCGCGAGGGCGGGCAGACGCGACGCGCCGAAGATCAGCAGGATGACGACGAGTATCAGAAGGATCTGAACTCCACCGGGGAGGTGCACGAGGTACTCCAAGCTCTGGGGAACGTTTCGGTCAGTCTAACGCCGATCGGCCGTTACACCGGCGACTCGTCGAGATGTTCTTCTCCGGATCGCGCCCAGTCGCGCGCGGCGTCCCTCGCGTCGCGCGGCGAGAGCACCTCGATATCGCCTCCCCCGCGCGCCGCCAGGCGGCGGAGCGTCGCGACATCGGCGACCGGGATCCGCGCGAACGTCTCGTGATCGCGCTCGGCGAGCTCGGCGTGTTCGAGGAAGCCCGCGATCAGCGGCCGCACGTGCGTCGGGAACCGCAGGGTCGCGACGATGTCGTCGTCTCCCGGCGTGAACAGGCCCGGTTGCGGTTCGGCCGAGTGCCGCGCCGGCACCGACGTGACCACGAGGCCGTCGATCCGTTCGATGAGGAACGTGCGGGTCGCCTCGCGCAGGTGGCACCAGCCCCGCAGGTACCACTGGCCGCCCGCGATCAGGAGGCCCGACGGATCCACCGTGCGCGTCGTGGTCTCCCCGCCCGGGCGGCGGTACTCGAACGTCACCTCGACGCGCTCCTGAACGGCACGGGCGAGCTCGGCGCGCGCGGCGTCGACCGGTTCGTCGACGAGCACCTGATCGGCCCGGTCGGCGGTCCCCGCGCCGCGCGCGAGCTTCGCCCGCAGGTCGCGCAGGGTTCCGGCGTCCGCGACTCCCGGCACGGCGGCGACGAGCTGCAGGCCGGCGACGAGGGCGGCGACCTCGCGCGTCGTGAACCGCTGCACGCGCTCGACGCCGACCGTGTGCGTCAAACGGATGGTGTCGTGCCCGTCGAGCGCGTCCCAGTCGATGTCGAACATCTCGCCCGAGTAGAACCCAGCGGTCGGCTCGCCCACCATCGACAGCGTGGCGAGCATCTTGCGCAGCTCGGCGGGCGTGACGCCGAACTCCGCGGCCGCGTCGGCGACCGTCACGTCCGCGCGCTCCAGCAGCCACGGCACGAGGGTCAGATAGATGCGCACTCGCTCGGCCCCGTCAGTGCTGCGGCGGCGCGCGGGCCGCACGGCGACGGCCTCGTCTGCGTCGCGCAGATCCGCCGGGCGCGAGTGCAGGATCCGCACCGCGCGGAGCCGGTCGCGCACGAGTTCGCGCAGTTCGTGGGGCTCGATCACGCGCGCCTCGGGCCCGTACGAGGCGATCTCGTCGGCGAGCACGTACGCGTCGACGTACGGCACCACGAGCTCGTCGGCGTCGCGACCCGCAAGGGATCGCCGGCCGAGTCGCAGCGCGGCTTCGGATCCCGGAACCGCCGCGATCCTCGCGCGCTGCCCATCCGCGAGCGCGCGGAGCCCCTCGAGCGTCTGCTCCGCGCTCTGGTCGCCGTCGTCCGGGTCGAACCGCACGCCGGTCGTCCGGACGTCCGACACGATGCGGCTGAGCAGGAACGTGCGGTCCTCCCCCAGCGCCTCGTCGCGCCCGCGCAGGTGCCAGCGCGACTCGAACATCACGAGCGCGCGCGGGCGCACGCGCCGGGTCCGAACCCGCTGAGAGCCCGGCCGCAGGTAGTCGAACGTCACTTCGGCCCCGCGCGCGATCGCGTCCTCGAGCGGGGCGAACGATTCGTCGCGCGCGTCGAGGCGCGGCGTGAACCCGAGGATCGGCTCGTCGACGTCGTAGCCCAGCGCGCGGATCTTGCGCAGCCCCGAGCGCGCCTCGCGCGACATCGCGGCCTCGCTCCACGCGTCGGCCGCGAGGCTCAGCACGGCGAGCTCGCCGGGTGTGAACTCGAGATCGTCGGGCAGGGAGTTGTCCTCCCGGGGGATGCGATAGCGCGCGTCGCGCATGTTGCGCGGGTTGACGACGTCGCCGATCACCTCGATGCGCGTGCCGAGCTCGACGAGCGTCTCCTTGTCGCGCTCGAACATGCGGCCCATCGCCGCCTCATCGGAGCCCGCGCTCACCTGCTCGACGTAGCCGGTCACCGACGAGAAGATCTCGGCGCGCGTCAGCCCGATCTCGGTGCCCAGGAGGGCGACCGTGAGATTCATGAGCCGCTCTTCGGGCGGGATCCGCTGTGCCACGCGGCAATCTTACGGTGCGGCTCAGGCGGCGGGGACCGCTCCGAGCACGTCGATGACCGACACGGTCGCCTCGCCGGACTCGCCCGGCACGACCGTGAGCACCTGGGATCCGACCGTGGCGCCCTTGAGCGCCTCCGCGAAGCCCTCGGGAAGGTCGGCGAGCGCGCTCGTCTCGGGCGCGCCGCTCTCCCATGTCGAGGTGGTGACCGAACGCGACGTCCAGCTGACGTTCGTGTACTGCACCGTGACGGCGTCGGACTCACCGAGCACCGCGCCGTCGCCCTTGAGCAGGGTCTGCGTCGTCTGCTCGGTGGGCGCATCCGCGATCGGCACCGTGATTCCGGGAACGCCGTTCGTGTCGCGCACGACGCTCGGCATGCCGAACGCCGAGTTGTACACGGGGGTGCCGTCGGCCGCGGCCGGAAGCACGCGGTTCACGTCGATGACGAGCAGCACGCTGTCAAGATCCGGCGCCTCGGCGTCCCCCGCACCCGCCGCTTGACCGACCTGCTGCAGCACGCTCTGCAGCTGCGCACCGAATTCCTCGGTCACGCCGTCCTCGCCGAGCGATGCGACGATGCGCGAGCCCTCGCTCGCGCAGGCGAGCGCGTCCTCGATGGCGGGGAGCATCTGCTGCGAGACCGCCGTCGGGGTCGCGACGCGCATCATGCTGCCGGGGCCGTCCCACAGCGGAATCTTCGCCCCGGTTGCGGGGTCGACGAAGAGGACGTCGAACGCGACGCCCTGGTTCATCGACTCGATGACGGGGCCATCGCCCACCACGATGTCGCCGACGGCGACGTCGGCGGAGCGGAAGCCCGCGGGGGCGTCGACCGTCATGTCGGCGCCGAAGTCGCCCGAGACGTCGATCGACGCCAGCGCGCTGTCGTCGGCGCGACCGCACGTCTCCGGAGTCTCAGGAGCGGCGGAGCATCCTACGAGGGCGAGGGCGGCGAGGCCCAGAACACTGGCTACGGCTGTCGTCTTGCGCACCGGCACAGTCTAAACCGATGCGGATGAGGATCCGCCCACCTGGTCGTCGCCGCGCAGCGCAGCGGCGCGTTCTGCGCCCGCCGCGGCCTTCTCCGCGTCGCGCACGCGCTTGCGCAGGTTCTTGTCGGTGATCTCGCGATCTCCGACCGATCCCGGGGTCCACTCGTTCTCGTCGGCGTCGCCGTAGCTGCGCTTCGACGCCCGGCGCTTCACCTCGGGGGCGAGGGATCCGGGTGCCAGCCGGCGCGATGAGATCAGGAAGCCCGTGTGTCCGACCATGCGGTGATCGGGCCGCACCGCGAGCCCGTCGACGTGCCAGCCGCGCACCATCGTCTCGCTCGACTCGGGCTCGGTGAAGCAGCCGAGGCCCCGGATGAACTCCGCGACGCGGCTGAGCTGGGTCGCCGTTGCGACGTAGCAGGTGACCACGCCGCCCGGCGCGAGGGCGTCACTGACGGCCGGCAGCACCTCCCACGGGGCGAGCATGTCGAGCACGACGCGATCGACGGATCCGTCCGCCATGTCGCGCGGGAGCGCCTCCGCGAGGTCGCCGAAATGGATCTCCCACTGATCCGGCACCCCGCCGAAGAAGGTCGTGATGTTCGCGCGCGCCACCTCGGCGAACTCCGCGCGGCGCTCGAACGAGTGCAGCTCGCCGCGCTCGCCGACCGCTCGCAGGAGCGACATCGACAGCGCGCCGGATCCGACGCCCGCCTCCACGACGACCGCGCCCGGGAAGATGTCGGCCTGGGCGACGATCTGCGCCGCGTCCTTCGGGTACACGATCGCAGCCCCGCGCGGCATCGACATGACGAAGTCGCGCAGCAGCGGGCGCAGGCACAGGTACTCGTGGCCCTCGCTGTTGGTCACAACGGATCCGTCGGGCTCGCCCGCGATCGCGCTGTGGCGCAGGACGCCCAGGTGAGTGTGCAGCTCGCCGTCCTCGACGAGGGTGATCGTCTGCAGCTTGCCCTTCGGGCCGGTCAGCTGCACGCGGTCGCCGTAGACGAACGGACCCCTCACCGCGCTCACGCGCCGCCCTCCGCGCGGCCTGAATTCCAGAGCCGCGCCAGGTCGTCCGGTCCGCGACCCGCGAGGGTCTTCCAGACGTCCGCCGCACCGAGGCCCTCCAGCGACACGAAGTGCTCGATGCCGATGCTCGTCGCGCCCGACGCAACCGCGGCTCGCAGGCCCGTCGGCGAGTCTTCGAGCGCGACGCAGTCGCGGATGTCGACGCCGAGCGCCTCGGCGCCGGCGAGGTACGGATCCGGGAAGGGCTTCGGGCGCGCGACGTTGTCGCCGCCGAGGATCGCGTCGAACGCGTCGAAGTCGATGCTGCTGACGACCTGCTCGGCCATGCGGTGCCGCGACATCGTCACGATCGCCGTCTTCACGCCGGCGTCTCGAAGGGCGAGGAGCAGTTCCTTGGCGCCGGGGCGGAACGGCACGCCGTGCTCGGTCAGTTGCGCGAGCACCTGATCGGTCAGGTGCTCGACGATCTCGGGCACGGGCATGTCGACGCCGGCCGACTGCAGGACCGCGGCGGACCCCTCGAGGTCGTTGCCCACGAGCTGCAGCGAGTCCTCGTCGGTCCAGATCCGGCCGAAGCGAGCGACGAGCGTCTTCTCGCCGGCGATCCAGTACGGCTCGGTATCGACGAGCGTGCCGTCCATGTCCCAGAGGACAGCCTTGGGCAGGGCGAAGTCGGTGAGAGTCACCGCACCAGCCTAGTGTTGTGCGCCGGAGCGATAGCCTGGAAGAAGACCTTCAGGAGGGATCCCGATGGACGAGCAGTCACAGCAGCTTCTCGGACCGCGCGTGGCGGTCGCCGCGTTCGACGGCTGGAACGACGCCGGAGAGGCCGCGTCCCAGTGCGTGCGCGTGCTGAGGCAGCTTCAGCCGAGCACCGAGGTCGTCTCGGTCGACCCCGAGCTGTTCTTCGACTATCAGTACACCCGGCCGTTCATGCGCATGGACGGCGAGGGCCGTCGCGAGCTCGAATGGCCGGAGGCGACGCTCAAGCGCCCGGCCGACGCCTCGGGCTTCTGGACGCTGCACGGCGTCGAGCCGGCGCGCGCGTGGCGCAGCTTCACCGCGGAGTTCATCGACGGGCTGCTCGCCGAGGACGTGACCTCGTTCGTCACCGTCGGGGCGATGATGAGCGACGTGCCGCACACGCGGCCGATCGCGGTGCACGCGTCGAGTGAGAACGAGCTGATCCGCGGCGGGCTCGACCTCGACCGCAGCCGCTACGAGGGCCCGACCGGCATCCTCGGCGTGCTCGCCGACGGCGCGGAGCGCGCGGGGATCCCGACCCTCTCGCTCTGGGCGAGCGTGCCGCACTACGTCGCGGGCGCGACGCCGTCGCCCAAGGCGTCGCTGGCGCTGCTCGAGAAGCTCGGCGATCTGACGGGCCGCGAGCTCGACCTCGGATCGCTCCCGAAGGATGCGGCGACGTGGGAGGCCACCGTCGATGCGGCCGCGGCCGACGACGACGAGATGACCGACTACATCCACCAGCTCGAGGAGACGCGCGACACGTGGGACTCCCCCGAGGCGTCCGGCGACGCGATCGCGCAGGCGTTCGAGCGCTACCTGCGCGGCGACGGCGGCCCGGGCAAGGGCCGCCGCGGCTGATCCGCGTCAGGAATTGGCGAACGGCGTGAGGACGCCGAAGCCGAGCATCACCATGATGGCGACGCCGAGCAGGATCCGGTAGATCACGAACGGCATGAAGCTGCCGCGCTCGAGGTAGCGCATGAGGTAGGCCACGACGAACCAGCCGACGAGAAACGCGACGACCGTCGCAACGATCACGCCGCTCCACCCGTAGGGGCCGGGGTCGTTGTGCTCGAGCCCGTGCACGACCTCGAACAGCCCGGATCCCATGACCGCCGGAATCGCCATCAGGAACGAGAACTCGGCCGCCGTCGTGCGCTTGAACCCGAACAGGCGTGCGGCCGTCGTTGTCGCCCCGGAGCGCGAGACGCCGGGCACGAGCGCGAGGGCCTGCGCGACGCCGATCGTGATGCCCTGCGGGTACGTCACCTCGTCCATGTCGCGCTTGCGCGCCCCGTACCGATCGGCCGCCCCGAGGATCAGGCCGAAGATGATCAGCACGGCGGCGACGAGCCAGAGGTTCCGGAACACGTCGCGGATATAGTCCTGCAGCGTGAAGCCGAGGATGCCGATCGGCACGGACGCGACGATCACGAGCCAGCCCATGCGCGCATCCGGATCGTCGCGGGGCACCTTCCCCGCGAGCGACAGCGCCCAGCGCTTCACGATGCGCACGATCTTCGCCCAGAAGTAGACGAGAACGGCGATCTCGGTGCCGATCTGCGTGATCGCAGTGAACGTCGCGCCCGGATCCGACTGCGACGGCAGGAACACGCCGACGATGCGGAGGTGGGCGCTCGACGAGATCGGCAGGAACTCCGTGAGCCCCTGCACGAGGCCGAGGATGATCGCCTCGATGATGTTCATGCGTGATCCTTCTGGTGGTCAGTAGGTGCGAATGAGGTCCGTGAGGACCTTCTGGCCGAACTCGAGGGCGGCCGTCGGCACGCGCTCGTCGACGCCGTGGAACATTCCTGTGAAGTCGAGGTCGCGCGGCAGCTGCAGCGGCGCGAAACCGTATCCGGTGATGCCGATCGTCGACAGGGCCTTGTTGTCCGTCCCGGCGCCGAGCAGGTACGGCAGCACGGGAACCCCGGGGTCGTGCGCCCCGAGTGCGCCGACCATCGCCTCGACGAGGGCGCCCTCGAACGGCGCCTCGAGCCCGATGTCGCGGTGGAAGATCTCGATCTCGACGTCGTCGCCGACGAGCTCGGAAAGCTCCGCGAGCACGCGCTCCTCGGTGCCCGGCAGAACCCGCACGTCGAGCGTCGCGCTCGCCGCGTCGGGGATGACGTTGTGCTTGTACCCGGCGGTCAGCCCGGTCGGGTTCGCCGTCGTGCGCCACGTCGAGGCGAGGAACGCCTCGGCCGGACCCGCGAGCCGCGCGATCTCATCCGGGTCGTCGCTGTCGGATCCGCACACGCCCGTCATCCCGTCGAGCAGCGCACGCGTCGTGTCGGTGAGCTCGACGGGCCACGTCGCGGATCCGATCTTCTCGACGGCGCGCGCAAGCCGAGTGATCGCGTTGTCGGGGTGCACGCGGCTGCCGTGACCGGCACGGCCGCGGGCGCGCAGCGTGATCCACATGAGCGCCTTCTCCCCCACCTGCAGCAGGTAGGCGCTCTTGTCGCCGACCGGAATCGAGTAGCCGCCGACCTCGCTGATGGCCTCGGTCGCGCCGCGGAACCACTCGGGACGCTCCTTGACCACGCGCGCCGACCCCTCGACGCCGCCGTTCTCCTCGTCGCTGAAGAAGACGAGGATCAGGTCGCGCGCCGGCTTCTCGCCCGAGCGGATCAGGTCGGCGACCGACGCGAGAATCATCGCGTCCATGTCCTTCATGTCGACCGCGCCGCGGCCCCAGAGCAGGCCGTCCCTGATCTCGCCCGCGAACGGATCCACCGACCAGTCGGCGGCAACGGCGGGCACGACGTCGAGGTGTCCGTGCAGCACGAGGGCGGGCTTCGACGGGTCGGCGCCCTCGACGCGCGCCATGACGTTCGTCCGGCGCTCCACCGGTTCGTAGTATTCGGGCTCGAGCCCGAGGCCTTCGAGGAACGCCCCGACGTACCGGGCGGCTTCGCGCTCGCCGTTCGCGCGACCGCCGCCGTAGTTGGTGGTGTCGATGCGGATCAGGTCGCGCGCGAGGCGCACGACTTCGGGGAGCTCCTCAGCAGGCATGCGCTCTACGCTACCCGGGCGACCCCGCAGAACCTGGAACGACGGCGAGAACCCGCGACCGGGAGCCGATCCGGCCGCCGTACGATCAAGTCATGTTCACGTGGATCATACGCATCGTCTGGCTCGTCCTCAGCGCGTTGCTCCTCGTGCGGATCGCAGAGTCGCTCTTCGGCGTCGATCAGACGACGTCGATCCTTCCGATCCCGTCCATCACGGGATCGGTCGATGTCTTCTTCATCGTGGGCGGAGTCGCCTGGGGAGTACTTCTGACGTTCGGGGTCCTCGTGGGCGCCGGGAGGCCCCGCCGTCGCAGGTCAGCGCGAGGCCCGCAGCAGCTCGCCCCCGCGACCGTCATCGAGACGCGTCGCACGGGCATGACGATCAACGAGGTGCCGCAGTACGAGATCTTCCTCGACGTGCAGCCGGTGGAGGGCGAAGCGTTCGTGTCGAGCTTCAGGCAGGTCCTGTCGGCGCCCGAGGTCATCCACGTGCAGCCGCGCGGCATGCTGCCCGTGCTGTTCCGGCCCGGAGACCCGGATCACGTCGCGCTCGCGGATCCGAGCACGCACGGCGTCGAGCAGATGATGCTGCGCTGGCGCATCGCCCACGGGCTCGTCGCCGACGAGCTGATCTCCGCGCGGACGCGCGGCATCTCTCAGCCCGCGAGCGTGCTCGCCCTGCGCCCGACGGGCGCGCAGCGCGAGGGGCAGGTTCAGATCACGACCCGCCTGCTCATCACACCGGCCGACGGGTCCGCGGCGTTCGAAGCCGACTCGACCGTCTTCGTGCACCCCGATGCGCTCTCGCACGTGCAGGTCGGCTCCCCCGTGTTCGCGACGTACGAGCCCGCGCATCCCGAGCGCGTCCACATGACCATCCAGCGACAGGAGGGCCTCGCATGAACGTCATGGACTCGCTCGTGTGGCTCGCGAACTTCCCCGCCACGCACGCGTACGAGATGGTCTTCCTCGGGGCGTTCAGCGCCCTGGGCCTCGTCGTCGCCGCCAGACAGAGTGTCCCGAAGCGATCACGGCTCGATCAGCTGCGCGTCGAGCGCGGCATGGCCGGGCCCGAGTTCCCCGCCGCCTCGAGAGTCGCCGCGAAGGTGCAGAGCTGGTTCTTCTTCCTGCTCGCGCTCGTCGTGTTCTCGGGCTTCGTCATCGCGATCGCGAGCCTCATCTTCGGCCCGATCACGCGCGGCTACATCTACGAGCACGGCGAGAGAGCCGTCGCCATCCAGACGGATGACATGGGCTCGTTCGAGACCGTCACCTTCGATGCCGACAACGGGCACCGGTACACGCTCAACCTGCCGTTCTTCTCGCCGGTCACGTACCCGGACCGCGACGCGTTCGTCTCGGGATCCGAGGACCTGGTGGTGCGCTACCTGCCGAATCACCCGCAGGCCTTCGTGATCGATACTCGCCAGTCGCTCGATTCCTGGGGCGAGCCGCTCGGCGGTTGAGGACCGCACGGAACCAGAGGACTACGGGGTCGGCGGCCCTCCCGCACCCTTCGCGTCCGCGTCATCCGCCGCCGCGTCGGTCTCGGTCTCCTCGGCGAGGCGCATCGCCTTTCCGCTCAGGGGCCATCCCCCAGCAGCGAGGCGCGCGGCGACCTCCCGCACATCCTCTTCGGCGGGATCTTCGGAGGTCGCGCGCTCGATCGCGCTCCGGATGTGACGCACGCGGATCTTCTTCTCCTCGTCGGCCGCGAGCTCGGCGACGATCGCTTCGTAGTCCTCGTCGATCAGCGTGCGCCGGAGCAGCGCGATGAGCGGGAAGGAGTCCTTCGGCGGGATGCCCTCGGGATATCCCGCACGCAGCCAGTTGAGGACGGAGCTGATGATGTTCTCTGCCATGTCAGAATCCGAACAGTGTGAGGCCGAAGTAATGGTCGAGTGTGTGCCGCGTCACGAACAGCACGCCGAGGATCACGGCGGCGATCACGACGGCGTAGAGGGCATATGCGCCGACGGTCGCGAACGGGTTGCGGCGCGCCACCACGCCGTCGTCGGTCGTACCGGCGCCCACGGCGTGGAGCTTCATGCCGAGCGCGAACAGTGCCGGCAGCCCGGCGCCGAACACCAGGCCGATGCCCAGCACGCGGACTGCCGCCAGGCCGATCTCCGCAAAGTCGATGTTCATGATCATTCTCCGAGTTGTGTCTCAGCGGGCGTCGTCGCGCTGTCGGAACGCTTCGCCGGTGTGCCCTCGTCCCAGTCGGCGTTGACGTTCGACGCGTCGACCTTCTGCCGGCGGCTGTGCAGGTACATGTACAGCGCCGCCGCGACGAGGAGTGCGAACACGACGAGCGCTCCCACGATCCCGCCGATCGCATGTTCGAGGAAGAAGCACAGAGCTCCGACGATACCCGCAGCCGGCATCGTGATGAGCCAGGCCGACGCCATGCGTCCCGCGACGCCCCACCGAACGGTCGCTCCGGGGCGCCCGACGCCGGATCCCAGAATCGATCCGGTCGCGACGTGCGTCGTCGACAGCGCCATGCCCATCGACGACGACGTGAGGATGATCGCGGCCGATGACGCCTCGGCGGCCATGCCCTGGGGCGATTCGATCTCGACGAGTCCCTTGCCGAGCGTGCGGATGATGCGCCATCCGCCGAGGTAGGTGCCGAGCGCGATCGCGAGGCCGCAGACGAAGATGATCCAGACCGGAAGGCCGTGCTCCTCGATGCTCGTGGTCGTCAGGGATCCGTGTGCGATGAGCGCGAGAGCGATCACGCCCATCGTCTTCTGCGCATCGCCCGTGCCGTGCGCGAGCGAGACGAGGGACGCGGTTCCGATCTGACCCCAGCGGAAGCCGGTCTCGCGCCTCTTGGTGGCCACGCGACGCGTGAGGCGGTACACGCACCACGTGCCGATCGCCGCGATGAGGCAGGCGATCACGGGCGAGAAGAACGCCGGAACAATGATCTTCGAGGCGATTCCTCCCCAGTTGACGCCGGCGAACCCGATGCCCGCGAGACCGGCGCCGATCAGGCCGCCGAAGAGCGCGTGCGAGGAGGAGGACGGCAGGCCGAGCAGCCACGTGAGGATGTTCCAGAGGATGCCGCCCACGAGTCCCGCGAAGATGATCATCATCGCGGTCTGCGGATTCAGCCCGGCGACGAGATCCCCCGTATCCGTCTGAATCATCAGCACGTCTCTGGTGATCGTCGTGGCTACCTCGACCGAGAGGAACGCGCCGATCAGGTTGAGCACAGCCGAGATCGAGACGGCGACCTTCGGCTTCAGCGCGCCGGTGGCGATGGACGTCGCCATCGCATTGCCGGTGTCATGGAATCCGTTCGTGAAGTCGAATGCGATCGCTGTGACGACCACGAGGATCAGGATGAGGAGCTCACCGGACATACGTCAATCGTCGCACCCTCCCAGCTGTAAATGTGACGAGACGTGCGTTCGCGCCACCGCGGCGATCGGCATTCCGCCCTTGCCATCTGTATTAGTGTCGTAATATAATCACACAGACGTCACCACGATTCCCATACGGAGGATTCCCCATGCAGATCGATGACGCGCGGCCGATCTGGGCGCAGCTCGTCGACGAGTTCCGGCGACGGATCGCCGTCGGCGATTGGCGACCCGGACAGAAGGTCCCGGCCGTTCGCGAGCTCGCCCTCGAACTCGGTGTGAATCCCAACACCGTGCAGAAGTCGCTCGCTGAAGTGGACCGCTTAGGACTCACCACCACGGAGCGCACAGCAGGCCGCTTCGTCACCCGGACCACGGCCGCGATCGACGAGGCGCGCGCCGTGCTGGCCGCGACGACGGCTGATGGGTTCGCCGCCGCCGCGGCGGGTCTCGGCATGAGCCTCGACGAGGCGACTGCTCTGCTCGCGCAACGCTGGAACTCACGAAAGGAAGACCGATGAACATTCCCGCCATCGAGGTGACGAACCTCACGAAGGCCTACCGCGGGCGCGCAGCGCTGCGCGGGCTGGATCTCAGCCTCCCGTCGGGCCGCATCGTCGGTCTCATGGGCGACAACGGATCCGGCAAGACGACGCTCCTCAAGATCCTCGCGGGCGTGCTGTCGGACTGGGACGGCTCGGTGCGCGTCGCCGGGCACGTGCCCGGCCCCGAATCGAAGGCGCTCGTCTCTTTCCTTCCCGACGCCTCGTTCCTGCCCGATACGCACCGCGCAGCCGACTCGATAGCCCTGTTCGAACGATTCTTCGCCGATTTCGACGCGGCGAAGGCCCGCGAAATGATTGATTTCTTCGGGCTGCCCTGGGATCGAACGCTCAAGGAGATGTCGAAGGGCATGCGCGAGAAGGTGCAGATCTCCCTCGCGATGTCGCGCCGGGCGCGCGTATACCTCCTCGACGAGCCGATCTCCGGCGTGGATCCGGCGTCGCGGGACGTGATCCTGCGCGGCATTCTCGGAAACCTCGACGACGACGCACTGCTCGTGGTGTCGACCCACCTGATCCAGGACGTCGAGCAGATCGTCGACGCCGTCGTCTTCCTCAAGGACGGCTCAGTACTCCTGAGCGGCGCCGCAGACGATCTGCGCGACGAGCACGGCACGAGCCTCGACTCTCTGTTCCGAAAGGTGTATGCATCATGATCCGCAAGATCTTTGCGCAGGACCTCAGCGCAACGTGGAAATCGCTCTCGAGCACGGTCGGAATTCTGATGCTCGTCGCGACCGTATCGCTCGTCATCTCGTGCTCGAGGTACCGGTGCTCGGCGGGATCGGTCTGGGGGTGGCGATCATCGCCATGATCGCCCTCACACCGATCGTGCTCGGCATCCTCGCGGAGAACTACTGGCGCACGATGTACGGCCGCGAGGGCTACTTCACGATGGTCGTTCCCGCAACGGGGCGCGCGCTGTTCTCGGCGAAGGTGCTGTACGGCATCGCGGCATCGCTCGCGGCGGTCGTGCTGACCGCGCTCGGGCTGTTCGCGTGCGCCGCGGTATTCGCGCAGTCTGTCGGCCAGGACGTCTTCGAGTTCCTGCGGCTCGGACTCGAACAGCTCGGAGCCAGCATGACCTGGTTCTTCGTCGGATGCGTCGTGCTGCAGCTCGTCTACCTCGTGATTGTGGGCGCCGGAATCATGTCGGTCGGCGCACGCGCGCGCTTCAACCATCTCGGCTTCGGCGCGCCGGTGATCGGCGCCGTGCTCATGTACGTCGCCGTGACGGTCGTCGGGTTCGCGGCGATGCTCTTTGTCCCGCTCGGCGCGCGGCTCACGGGCCCCGACGCAGGCTCGTTCGTTGCGGAGGGCATGTTCCGCACCTTCGTCGATGAGGTCGCGGGCGGCACGTCGGGCGAGGCGCCGGAGGTGTTCGGCCTCGGGATTCTGCTCGTGAGCGTCGCGGCGTCGTGCCTGTTCGCGTGGTGGGGTGCGCGCTCAGTGCAGCGCCACACGTCGCTGCGCTGACTCGCGAAAGGTCTGGACAACGGTGCCATCTCTGACGCACACTGGTGCCAGCGGCGCGCTCGCACCGCCTTACGCACACGGAAGGGGCCGCCAATGGGTTTCGACGATCTTGTGAACAACGCAAAGGATGCGCTGAATTCAGAAAAGGCCGAGGAGATCAGCGACTCGGTTCTCGACAAGGCTGAGGGGCTTGCGGGCAAGGTAGGCGACGGCAAGTATGCCGATCAGGCGGCCGACATCCGCAACAACATCGACGGCAAGATCGGGAACGAGTAACACTCGACCGAACGAGAGGGCCGCCGGGACGCAGATATCGCGTCGCGGCGGCCCGTTTTCGTGCGCGGAGCATGCCGAGATGACCTGAGCTGAGGTCACACCTCGAGCACCGGCGCCTCGCGATGCGACTCAGTCTTCTCCCGCCGTCGTCGTCGAATCCGCTCCCGTTCGGCGTTCCGAGAACGTACCGGCCGGAAGATTCGTCGATGATCGACCCATCGCGGCGCCTTCACGAACGGCACGCCGTCACGCATCTGGATCTGCCACTCGGATCGATCCAGATTGTGGTGGTGGCTCCAGCAGAGCAGCACCCCGTTGTCGGTGTGCGTCGGACCGCCGTGCGAGTGTTCGTCGACGTGGTGGACCTCGCACCATGCGGCCGGAATCGAACAGCCTGGAATGATGCAACCGCCGTCGCGGACGCCGATCGCTCGACGCTGATGCGCGCTGAACAGGCGTTCCCGCGCGCCGAGGTCGATGATTCGGCCCGCCTGATCGAACACCACCTTCTGCACCGCGCCGGTGCACGCGATTCGATGCGCGACCGACGCCGGTACCGGGATGTCGACTCCCTCAATATCGGCGACGCCGCCGTCTAGATCGTCGGCGCTCACGGTCACGACGAGCGTCGGCGCGGCGCCGCCGAGCGATGGCGCATCGGACGATGCCGCCGCCGTCTGAATCATCGAGACGAACACGTCGTGCCGGATCTGCGGAACCGTGCGCGGGTCGACGATCATCTCGTCGCCCCACGCGTCGCCCTCGGCCGCATGCTCGGGCATCGTGCTGAATCTCGGAGAGGAGCCGCGGTGCGCGTCGAACAGTCGTTGCAGACCGGCCGCCGCCTCGGGCATCAGGCTTCCACTCAGCGGCACGAGCCCATCGCGGGCTCGACCGAGCCGGATCCCACGAAAGCGGGCCGCGAGCTCAGCATCCGGCTCGACGCCGTCGCGAGTCAGGAACTCGGCCCAGGCGCCGACCATAACGCGAAACTCGTCGAACGTCTGCGGCAGCACCTCGTCCGACGAGCAGTCCGCGTCACTGAACCCCGTCACCGCGGCTTCGATGATCTCGCGCTCGCCCGTCTCCTTCTCGTCGTGGGACACTCCCCCACGACGCTCGAGACGCTCGAACTCGTCGGTGAGGTAGTGAGCCGTCTCGACGCCGATCGCGCCGTCGTGCAGCGCCGCGGCAACGGCCGGATACTCCGCCGGTCGCTGGACGCCCGTGAGCGTCGTACGCTCGCGCGTGCGACGGTCGAGGCGGATCCGTGAACGCGCCTCGCGAACCGAGACCAGCGTCGCCCGCTCGAGCACCTCGACCGCGTTCGCGCAGTCGAACCGCACCGAGAGCCGATCCTCGTTCGCGCGCCCCGACCCCTCGCGATCGGAGCGGGCATCGATCTCGCCCGCAACTCGCACGCGCAGCGCATCGACGTGGCGCCCCAGCGCCTCGAGATCCTGCGCCGTCGCCACGAGATCGCTATCAGACAGCGCGGACACGGCCGCCGTCTGGCTCTCAACGACCGGCACGGCCGCCGATACTCGCTCGCGCACACCATCCGCGAGAGATTCGAATATCGACGCCTTTGCCATGTCTTCAGTTTAGAACATATCTACGATCAGATCAAGGAGTATTTGCGTCAGATATGCCCCGTCACGAACATCATGCTGAGAGTGCTCATGGCCACGAGCAACGACAGGATTCCGCCGAGCGCGAGCGGGCGCAGGCCCGCTGTGCGGATCGCGGCCAGGTCGGTCGACAGCCCGATTCCCGCAAGCGCCGTCGCCACGAGAAAGACGCTGATCTCGCTGATCACCGATGTGGCTGCGGGCGTGATGACTCCGGTCGATGCGACACAGGCGACGAGCACGAAACCGATGAGGAACCAGGGAACGAGCGTGAGGATCCGCGCGAGGCTCATGCGTTCGCCCCGACCGGATCGACGTGCTTCGACAACCGCGAGCGTCACGCTGATCGGGATGATCATGAGCGTGCGCACGAGCTTTACCACGACCGCGAAGCCGAGCGCCGAGGCGCTGAACACGCTCGCGGCGGCCACGACCGAGCTCGTGTCGTTCACGGCGGTTCCGGCGAACAGCCCGAACGCGTGCGGCGTCATGCCGAGCGCGTGGCCGACGAACGGGAAGATCATGACGGCGAGAATGTTGAACAGGAACACGGTCGAGATCGCATACGAGATGTCCGCGTTGCGTGCCTTGATGATCGGTGAGACGGCGGCGATCGCGGACGCACCGCAGATGCCCGTGCCGACGCCGATGAGCGTCGTGATGTCGCGCTCGATCCGCATTGCGCGGCCGATGAGCCAAGCGCCAATCAGGCACACCCCGAGCGAGACGAGCATGACCGGCAGCGATTCGGCGCCGACTGTCACGATGCTCGTGAGCGACAGCTGGGATCCGAGCAGCACGACCGCGCACTGCAGCACGAACTTGCCCGAATACGTCACACCCGGCGCGATACGACCGCTGGGCCGGCGCACCAGTGCGATGACGACGCCGAGGATCACGGCGGGAATTGCCGACCCGACGAGCGGCACGAACCGGCCGATCACCGTCGCGACGCCCGCGATTCCGAGGCACACGAGCAATCCCGGCCAGACATCGTTCCCCCGATCGACGAAGCGTTTCGGGAGAGTCTGAACGGGGGCGAACTGCACAAGATTCAGGATGTCACGGCGCGCCCGGCGTTTCCGGAATCGCAACGGAGCGTCGGACCGACCTCGGCTCCGTCCGCCGGCTCGACGAGAAGCGCGCTCGGCTGACCTCCATCGACGGGGAACGCGAGTTCGCTCCGAACAGTGCCTTCGGAACTTGCAGCCGCGAGCGCGGCGACCGGGCCAGGATGACGTGGCGTGAGCGTACCTGCTGTCTCGCCGCCGACTGTCAGCGTGGCGGCGGCATCCGCAGCGGTACTGCGCGCCGCGATCGCAGTATGCCGAACTCTTCTGGCGCGATCGCGGGGAGCAGCCCGGCGTTCGAACCGACATGATGGCGCGTGGCAGTGTGGCTCACGCCGATCTCCGCCGCGATGGCACGCAGGCTTTGCGCGAGCGGCCCACGCTCGACGTTAGGCGGTTCGGATAGTTCGCTCACGCACTGCGACGAGACCCACGAGAACGAGCACGGTGGTGCCGCCGCCCAACAGCGCGAGACCTGTGCCGTCGAATCCGCTTTCAAGGGGTTGCCCACCGAGCGCCCAGTGCCAGGGCGATGCCGCCGCCAGATCATCGAAAGACTCGATCATCGGCAGCAGCGCATAGATCAGGTACCCCACGACAAGCACCCCGAACGACGCGGAGACCACGACCCCCGCGCGCAGTCCGGCGCCCGACAGAGCCAGCGCGAGAGCGGCATGGAACAGCGCGAGAAGAAGGACGCTCACGGTCGCGGCCGCTACTCCCGCGGCCTCGAGGTCCATGTCAAGAGTCGCTCCCCCGAATGCGACGGTTGCTCCGACGAGAAGCGCAACAACGACCAGAACGAGCACGACCGCGACGAACCGACTGAGGTAGACGCTGACGCGACTGACGGGGAGGGCGAGCAGCAGTTCGAGACGCCCGGAGTCTTCGTCTGCCGCAGTGAGGGCGTTCATGTGCATGATGCCGAGCACCGCGAAGAGCAGCGGAAGGAAGATCGCATAAAGGTTGCCGTTGAGGAATCCCGCGGGGGATGACAACGCTTCGAGACCGAGCGCCGAGACCAGTTCCGGCGACATGCCCGAGGCGAGCGAGTCGAGGGAGTCGGACTCGCTCATCGCCGGCCAGACCGCCAGCACCGACGCCGTGAGGCCGACCAGGGCGATCGCCCAGACGAGAGCACCGCGGCGCTGTGCGCCGAGGCCTCGGTTGAGAAGTTCTGCGTTCACCATGCGCCCCTCTCCGACAGCTCAGGACTGTGATCGTTGCGGTAGTACGACATGAACGCCGTTCCCAGGTCGGGCTCGGGCGCCGTGAGCGACTCGAGGTCGTACTCGCTGAGTTTCCGCAGGAGCTCGCGCGGCGGTCCCGCCCACTGGACCCTCAGCTCACCGGCTTGAGGAGAATCGACCGATCGCGACCCAGAGAGCGACTCCAGTGCGGATGGTGCGGGTGCGGTGTCCGTGAACACGGCCCTGTACTCCTGAGACGCACCCCTGCGCAGTTCGTCGGTGGCCCCATCCGCCACGACCGCACCCGCCCGGATGACGACGATTCGGTCGGCAATGCGTTCGACCTCACTGAGAATGTGCGACGACAGGAGCACGCTCGTGCCAGATGCCGTGACCTCTTCGAGGATGCACATGAACTCGTGCTGCACGAGCGGATCGAGCCCGTTCGTGGGCTCATCGAGAATCAGCAGTTCCGGGCGCGACATCAGCGCGCCGACGAGTGCGACCTTGCGGCGATTCCCGGTCGAGAGGCCGCGCACGTGCCGATCCACCTGCACCCCGAGCCGATCGATGAGGCGATCGCGGAACGCCTCATCGACGCCGCCGCGGAGTCGCGCCCAGCTTCTCAGCGTCGCGGCCACGGTCAGTCGGTCGTCCAAGCGGAGCTCTCCCGGCGAGTATCCGACCCGCGCGCGCACCGCTCGACCGCGCAACGGATCCTCACCGAAGAGACGCACCGTGCCCGACGTCGGCTTCGAAAGCCCGAGCATCATACGAATCGTGGTGCTCTTACCCGCCCCGTTCGGACCGAGGAAGCCGAGCACGGTTCCCGGCAAAAGGTCGAGCTCGAGGTCATGCACGGCGGTGAAGCTGCCGAATCTCTTGGTCAGCTTGTCGCAGTGGATGATCGGAGGCGTTGTCATGGCTGCTCCTCGTTCTCCATCGCGGTCTTCGCCGCGTTCAAGATCGAATCGTCTGCGTAGAAGCCGTGTGTGAACAGTTCCAGCAGCGGGACGGTGATGCGTGCGATGGCCGCGGGCGTGAGCTCTTGCACGCCGAGGGACCGTGAGAAATGGCGAGCCAGGACGATGGGCGCGAGGCCGAAGAGCGTGAGGATCAGCGCGGTGCCCGCCGGGTCGCTCTGCGGATGGATCACTCCGGATTGCTCTTGCTCTCGAACCGATTGGAGCGTGCCCTGAAGGATGCCGTCGAACAGATCATCCGCCGAGCGCGAGCTGCCATCGGACAGCATCCGCGCGAGGTAGTTGAGCGCGGGTCCGTAGGCGTCGAGATCGCCCAGCGCCGTCTGAATGGCCTGGATGGTGATTTGTGCCCCATCCGCCCCCTCGCGCTCGACTGTGAACATCGCAGCGACATGCGCATTGCACGCCGCCCGCAGGCCGTCCTTGTCTCCGAAGTGGTGAACGACGAGTGCCGGACTCACCTCCGCGGCCTGCGCGATCATTCGCATGCTCGCCCGGTCGAAGCCGTGCGCGCCGATCAGCTCGATGGCCGAATTGCGGATCCGGGCCCGAGTGGTCAGGTCGTCGACATTAACTGAACGCATGTTCAACACATTAAACACTCGTTCAGTACGTTGTCAATGCCTCGATGATTCAGGGCTCTTCCCAGATGAGGGTGTAGCGCACGTCGCGCGGCGGGCCGGCGCGTCGGTGTCGGGGTGAGGGTCGAGGTCTCCCGAGGATGAGAGCTCCTACACACTCAGCCCGAAAGACCTCGACGTGCACGACGCTACCGTCGGCGGGCGCGCTGATGCGTTCGCCAGCCCCGACCTGACTGCCTTCTGCCGCCTCGACGAACTCGGCCTCGTTGTCACCGGGCAGCGACTCGAGCCGGATCGTGCCGTATTGGCCTGTCAGGTGGTCGAGCCCGACCAGTGGTGCCGGCGCTGCGGCTGCGAAGGGAGACCACGTGACACCGTGGTCCGACGGCTTGCCCACGAACCACTGGGCTGGCGGCCCACGACGCTGGAGGTCGTCGTGCGCCGTTACCGCTGCAGCGGCTGCGGGTATGTGTGGCGCCAGGACACCACCGCCGCGGCCGAGCCCCGGGCCAAGTTGTCTCGGCGCGCTCTGCGGTGGGCGCTGGAAGGGATCGTGGTCCAGCACCTGACCGTGGCTCGGGTCGCCGAGGGGCTCGGGGTGGCCTGGGACACCGCCAACGACGCCGTTATGGCCGAGGGCAAGCGGGTGCTGATCGACGAGGAGCACCGCTTCGAGGGGGTGAAGGGGCTCATCGTGTTTGAGGGTGTAGTAGCGGCCTGAACCCGCCGGTCTCGAGCAAGCTCCTCGCGATGTAGTGGGTCAGGTTCCTGAAGCCCAGGGCGGTGCCGCGGAGATGCTCGAGCCTGCCGTTGATCGCCTCGGACGGCCCATTGCTCGTGCCGGGATGGTCGAAGAACGCGAGGATGTCGCCCGCGCGCCGCTTGATCGTCCGCCCGAGGGTGATCAACTCGGGCAGATCCTGTGGGATGCCGCCGGCGAGCTGGGCGATGACGCGCGTGAAGATCTTCTTCCCCGTGCCCGGCTTCTTGTGCCGGTAGGCGGCGACG